>NZ_JAWUEB010000013.1:0-240603 GCF_036663535.1 Pantoea sp. T14 | reverse complement strand
AGGGACTTGAACCCTCACGTCCGTTAAGACACTAACACCTGAAGCTAGCGCGTCTACCAATTCCGCCACCTTCGCATACCCGTAACACTTGATAGTATTACAACCACGGAGGCGCATTTTAGAGATTTTACCCATTGCGTCAATAGATATTTCACGGTGATGAAACGATCGCTGCAAAAAGCAACGTTTTCACCACCGCAAAAGCAAAGTTAACGCAAAAACAGGTTTTTAACGGGCTTTCGCACCGCGACCGTAAACGGCACGATAAACTTTGAAACGGCCAGTTTGTGCCAGCACTTCATGGTTGCCAAACGTTTCGTCTAACACCTGTGGATAGGGCAGGAATGCATTGGCAACAATACGTAACTCTCCGCCGCTGTTAAGGTGTTTTACCGCACCGCGAATCAAGGTTTGTGCGGCGTCCAGGCTGGTTTGAACACCCTCATGGAAAGGCGGGTTGGAGAGGATCAGATCAAAACGGCCAGTCACGTCTGAGAAGACATTACTGGCGAACACTTCACCTTCCAGTCCATTCGCTGCCAATGTCGCTTTACTGGCTTCGATTGCGGCGGCATGGACGTCGCACAGCCACAGACGCACCTTTGGAGAATGACGCGGCAGGGATGCGGCAATCACACCGGCACCGCAACCGATATCCAGTACTTTGCCTTTCATGTGCGGCGTCAGCGTTGACATCAGCAGCGCGCTGCCAGCATCCAGACCATCACGGCTGAATACGCCCGGCAACGTATGAATGGTCAAATCATCGAGTTGATAAGTATTGCCAAACGCGTTGGCATCAAACTCGGGTTGCGTCTCCAGACGACCGTGATACAGACCACAACGGCGTGCGCTGTCGATCTTTTCCAGTTTTACATACTTTTCCAGCATGCCTTCGGCGCTGCGCACGCCGCTGCGGTTTTCACCCACCACAAACACATCGCAGCCTACCGGCAACATTGACAGCAGATTTTGCAGCTGAAACTGCACTTCCGGCTTGTTCTTGGTCCAGAAGTAAACCAGCGTATCGCAGCCCTGCACGTCTTCTGCTTGTGCAACCATCCCGTAACGCGCCTGCTCGCCCATTCGGCGACTCAGGTTTTGCCAATGATGATATTGCTGGGTATGCACGCGCGATGAAGCGGTTTCCAACTGAGCGGGCAGGTCATCCTGCAAATCACCAGCAAACAGCACGTGGCGGGCGGTAAATTCATCACTGTGGCGCAGAATAACTTCGCTGGCCGGGGTAAAAGCAGACATGTAGGGCTCCTGTAAGATCTGAGCGGGGATTATAGTGGTTTGTTGGCGCATGTACGATGGGTTTGCTAGCATAGCGTCGCATTCAGGCAGCAGAGCAGGTAACACCATGACGTCCAGGCGCGACTGGCTTTTACAGCAAATGGGAATTACGCAGTACCAACTGCGCCGACCGCGCGTGCTACAGGGCGAAATTGCCGTCACGCTGGCAGCGGAGACACGCTTAGTTATTGTGGCTGAAACAGCGCCCGGTTTACAGGAGCCGATCATTCGCGACGTGCTGCATGCGCTTAATTTGCAAAGCTCACAAGTCATGATGGTGACGCCGGAACAGCTGGAAATGCTGCCGGAAAAACTGGATTGTGCGGGCTGGCTACTGGGCGTTGAAAGTGAACAGCCCTTTAATGGCGTCGCGTTATCGAGCGCCTCCTTCAATGAACTGATCAGCAGCGGCGCGGCAAAACGCGCGCTCTGGCAACAGATGTGTAACCATGACAGCCATCTCTTTTCTCACCCCTGACGATCTGGCGCAGGCTTTTGCCATTGAACGTCGTAGCCATGCTTTTCCCTGGAGCGAACAGACTTTTGCCAGCAATCAGGGCGAACGTTTTTTAAATCTCCGACTTGAAGTAGAAGGCAATTTGGCTGCCTTCGCTATTACGCAGGTCGTATTGGATGAAGCCTCACTATTCAATATTGCTGTCGACCCCGCTTATCAGCGGCGTGGCTTAGGTCGCCAGTTATTGCAGCACTTAATCGATCAACTGATTGAGCGTGATGTCATGACGCTTTGGCTGGAAGTTCGCGCCTCAAACCTGCCTGCCATCGCGCTCTATGAACAGCTCGAATTTAATCAGGTAAGCCGCCGCCCTAACTATTATCCCACCGCTAGCGGACGTGAAGATGCTTTGATCATGGCGCTGACGCTGTAAGGAATTTAAAGGAGCTTTGATGTTAGAGAACTGGGATTGCATCCTGTTTGATGCCGATGACACCCTTTTCCATTTTGATGCGTATGCCGGATTGCAGCGCCTTTTTGCTGGCTACGATGTGCAGTTTACCGATCAGGATTATATTGACTATCAATCGGTTAATAAGCCGCTTTGGGTCGATTATCAGAACGGCGCCATCTCAGCACTGCAACTACAAACGCGTCGCTTTAACGGCTGGAGTGAAAAACTCAGTATCTCACCTGAAATTCTCAACAGCGGTTTCCTCTCTGCAATGGCTGAGATCTGTACGCCACTGGAAGGGGCTGTCAGCCTGATGAACCTGCTACACGGTAAGGTTAAGATGGGGATTATCACCAACGGCTTCACCGCGTTACAGCAAACCCGATTAGAGCGTACCGGTTTCCGCGATTACTTCGACATCTTAGTGATCTCTGAGCAAGTTGGCGTGCCAAAACCGGATGCGCAGATCTTCGATCACGCGCTTTCATTGTTGGGAAATCCGCCGCGGGATCGCGTGATGATGGTAGGGGATACACCGGAGTCCGATATTCTTGGTGGTATGAATGCAGGCATTAAAACCTGCTGGCTGGATCATGGCACGCGCCCGTTACCCGCGCATATCACGCCTGACTGGCAAATCAAACGTCTCTCAGAACTGGAAATCATTCTTAAAGCGTAACGCTGCTTTTAATGATTAAACGGGTTATAAAAACCATCTGTCATCGCGTTGGGTGGTTTTTTTTATTTACGCGTTATCGGATTGGAATACGTCATCATTCGGTCAATCACCGCCGTGCTAAGCAGATAGCGTGCGAGGGGAACATATCAGCCCTGTCAATTTGCTTGCGCAACCAGGTCCTCCCTTAATCAGCAAAAGCGTTAACGGCTTAAACTCGCTTTTCCTCGGTTTTTTCATCGCGTTCCGCCTTGGCTTCTTCTTCATCCCGATCTTCTTTTACGGGTTTACTGGCTGTCAGCAGGAAAGGAGATTGTTGCCAGCGAGTACGGCGATCGCGCAGCAAAGTACGGGTGAGAATGATGCCAATCGCTAACGCCAGCAGCATCATCAAACGCAAAATATTGGTGGTGTTATCGACCTGGCGTGATTCTGTTACCAACACATGCGTATCCAGCGTCACACGCAGAAAGCCGAGCGGGCCGTCGCTGTTCCTCAGCTGTTGGACGATTTGATGATTGAAGTAGCTACCAGCGCGTTTACCATCCAGCGCCAAACGATCGCGGACATTGATATTTTCGCCGCTGTGCGCCACCAAACTGCCATCGTCATCATAAACCGACGCATCAAGAATGCGGCTATTAGAGGTCATCTGATCAAGGATGCCCTCAATCTTATTACGATTATTTTCACTGTTGTCCATCAACGGTTGCAGGCTGAAAGCCACCTGATTCGTTAACGTGTGCGCCAGCTCTTCTACCTGTTCCGAGCGCGCCATTTGATGGCCGAGACTAAACCAGGACGCGCCCTGCATCAGGACGACCAACAGCGCCATCGAGATGAGTACAATCACCGTACGATGTAAGCGAAATTTCAGTGCAGTTTTAGCCATCGATAACCCGTGTCACGTCACAACAGAAAGCCTGGAGATTATGTTGCCAGAAGCAGCGCAGACAAGGTAGCCTCTTGCGTGGTTTTGTTGTGCCTACAGGAGCTCTAATGCCAAATCGTCTTACCTGGTGCGATCTGCCCGCCGATGTTTCACTCTGGCCGGGTTTGCCCCTTTCTCTGAGCGGTGATGAAGTCATGCCGCTGGATTACCGCGCTGGCCGAACCGGCTGGTTGCTTTACGGTCGCGGACTGGATAAACAACAGCTGACCGATTATCAGCATAAACTCGGTGCGGCGATGGTGATCGTCAGCGCCTGGAACGTGGATGAGTATCAGGTGATTCGCCTGGCGGGTTCGCTAACGCCGTTCGCCAGCAAACTGGCGCATGACGCCGGGCTGGATGTGGCGCCGTTGGGCAAAATCCCGCATTTGAAAACGCCAGGTCTGCTGGTGATGGATATGGATTCCACCGCCATCCAAATCGAATGCATTGATGAAATTGCGAAGTTAGCCGGCAGCGGCGAGCTGGTTGCCGAAGTGACTGAACGCGCCATGCGCGGTGAACTCGATTTTACCGCCAGCCTGCGTCAGCGCGTAGCGACATTAAAAGACGCGGACGCCAATATTCTGAAACAGGTGCGCGATGAATTGCCGTTGATGCCAGGCTTAACCACGTTGGTACAGAAGCTGCAAGCGCTGGGCTGGCAGGTGGCTATCGCCTCGGGTGGGTTCACTTATTATGCTGAATATCTGCGCGATAAGCTGCATCTGGCTGCGATCGTCGCCAATGAACTGGAAATTCGTGACGGCAAGCTGACCGGTGAAGTCATCGGCCCGATTGTTGATGCACAATATAAAGCGGACACGCTGAAGAAGCTGGCACAGCGTTTTGATATCGCCCCGGAGCAAACCGTGGCGGTGGGCGATGGCGCTAACGACCTGCTGATGATTAAAGCATCGGCGTTGGGCATTGCTTACCATGCTAAACCTAAGGTGAATGAGCAGACGCAAGTCACCATTCGCCACGCCGATTTGATGGGTGTTTTCTGCATCCTCAGCGGCAGTCTGATTCACGAAGAGCGTTAACAGAGGTATTGATTTGGCCAAAGCGGCAAAACGCGCATTCGTCTGTAATGAATGCGGCGCAGATTATCCACGTTGGCAGGGGCAATGCAGCGCCTGCCATGCCTGGAATACTATCACCGAGGTGCGTATTGCTGCCTCGCCTACTGCTGCGCGCAACGAGCGCTTAAGCGGCTACGCAGGCAGCGCTGGCCCCAGCCGGGTACAAAAACTCTCTGAAATTAGTCTTGAAGCGCTACCGCGTTTCTCGACCACCTTTAAAGAGTTTGACCGCGTATTGGGCGGCGGCGTGGTGCCGGGAAGCGCTATTTTGATTGGTGGTAGCCCAGGCGCAGGGAAGTCAACGCTGCTGTTGCAGGTGATGTGTAAGCTGGCGGGAGGGATGAAAACCCTGTACGTCACAGGCGAAGAATCGCTGCAACAGGTCGCCATGCGCGCCCATCGTCTGGGATTACCGACAGAAAACATGAATATGTTGTCGGAAACCAGCATCGAACAAATCTGCCTGATTGCCGAGCAAGAGAAGCCGCAGCTCATGGTTATCGACTCGATTCAGGTGATGCACATGGCTGATATCCAGTCATCGCCGGGTAGCGTGGCACAGGTGCGTGAAACCGCCGCTTACCTGACGCGGTTTGCCAAGACGCGCGATGTGGCGATCATCATGGTCGGTCACGTCACCAAAGATGGCTCGCTGGCCGGCCCAAAAGTCCTGGAACACTGTATTGACTGCTCGGTATTGCTGGACGGCGATGCCGATTCGCGTTTCCGCACGCTGCGCAGCCATAAAAACCGTTTTGGTGCGGTTAACGAACTGGGCGTGTTTGCTATGACTGAGCAAGGCATGCGTGAAGTCAGTAATCCTTCCGCTATTTTCTTGTCACGTGGCGAAGAAGTGACGTCCGGCAGTTCAGTGATGGTGCTGTGGGAAGGCACGCGTCCACTCTTGGTAGAGATTCAGGCGCTGGTGGATCACTCCATGATGGGCAATCCACGCCGCGTTGCGGTGGGGTTAGAGCAGAATCGCCTGGCGATATTGCTGGCGGTGCTGCATCGTCATGGCGGATTACAGATGGCGGATCAGGATGTATTCGTCAACGTAGTCGGCGGCGTTAAGGTCACTGAAACCAGTGCGGATTTAGCCTTGATGCTGGCCATGGTTTCCAGCCTACGCGATCGCCCTTTGCCACAGGATTTAGTGATCTTTGGTGAAGTAGGATTAGCCGGTGAGATTCGCCCGGTGCCAAGCGGACAGGAACGCATTTCTGAAGCGGCGAAGCACGGCTTTAAACGCGCCATTGTTCCGGCAGGAAACGCGCCGAAAAAACCGATCGATGGCATGAAAGTTTACAGTGCGAAAAAACTGGCCGATGCGCTGGCTATTTTAGAAGAGCTTTAAGCTTTACCTGCCCTGTTTCCGCTGGCGGGAGCAGGGCACAATTCTGCTAAAGGGCTATGTTTATTCAGCATCCGGCATGAAAGTTAACATGCCGGGCCGCAGCGGGTTATCGCTTTTTCCGCTTGCAGGCGAAAGTTGGCGTGAGGGCCTTTTCTCTTTACGCCACATATTATTCACGCAGGAGGCACGACATGTCGTCGTTTGATTATCTAAAAACGGCCATTCGCCAGCAGGGCCACACGCTGCAACAAGTCGCCGATGCCAGCGGCATGACCAAAGGGTATTTGAGCCAGCTGCTCAACGCCAAAATCAAAAGCCCCAGCGCACAAAAATTAGAAGCGTTACACCGCTTTCTCGGCCTGGAATTTCCACGGCGCGATAAAACGGTTGGCGTGGTATTTGGTAAGTTCTATCCGCTGCATACCGGCCATATTTATCTGATTCAGCGCGCCTGTAGCCAGGTTGATGAACTGCACATCATCATGGGTTACGACGAGCCGCGCGATCGCGGTTTGTTCGAAAACAGCGCCATGTCGCAGCAGCCTACCGTCAGCGACCGATTACGCTGGTTATTGCAAACTTTTAAATATCAAAAAAATATTCGTATTCACTCCTTTAATGAAGAGGGCATTGAGCCTTACCCGCATGGCTGGGATGTCTGGAGCGAAGGGGTAAAATCATTCCTCAGTGAACAGGGTATTGCGCCCGACTGTATTTACACCAGCGAAGCGCCCGACGCAGAGATGTATGAACAGCATCTTGGCATACCAACGGTAGTGGTTGATCCCAATCGATCGTTCATGAGCATTAGCGGCGCGCAGATCCGCCAGGATCCGTTCCGCTTCTGGGAATACATTCCCACCGAAGTGAAGCCGTTCTTTGTGCGTACCGTGGCGATCCTTGGCGGTGAATCCAGCGGCAAATCGACGCTGGTTAATAAGCTCGCCAATATTTTCAACACCACCAGCGCCTGGGAATATGGTCGCGATTACGTCTTCTCGCATCTTGGCGGTGACGAAATGGCGCTGCAATATTCTGACTATGACAAAATCGCGTTGGGTCAGGCGCAGTACATTGATTTTGCGGTGAAGTACGCCAACAAAGTTGCTTTCATCGACACCGACTTTGTCACCACGCAGGCGTTCTGTTTAAAGTACGAAGGGCGCGAACATCCGTTTGTTCAGGCCTTGATCGACGAATATCGCTTCGATTTAGTCATTTTGCTTGAAAACAATGTGCCTTGGGTGGCGGACGGCTTACGCAGCCTGGGCAGTTCGGTTGATCGGCGTGAGTTTCAATCGATGTTGATCACCATGCTGAGAGAGAACAATATCGAATTTTTGCACGTTAAAGAGGACGATTACGACGCGCGTTTTCTACGCTGCATCGAGCTGGTGAAAGGGATGTTGGGCGAACAAAATAATCCGTAATCCCGACGAGGCGTGCGCCTGCACGCCTCATTTCTCGGCATATTCCACCCGTTTAGCCGCTCGGTCGTAACCCTTTTGAGCCCGTTCAATTTCTCCCTGATGCCGTGTCGCCCAAAGATAAATAGCGCTGAAAGGCTCCTGCAACGAGCGTCCTAACGGCGTAAGAGAATACTCTACTGCGACCGGCGACGAGGCCAATACGCGACGAGAAAGCAGCCCGTTCCGTTCAAGTCGTCGCAATGCTTCTGTTAACGCTTTATGTGTCACGCTACCCAGACGACGCTTTAGTTCATTGAAACGCGTCGGTTCACTGCAAAGCACATTCAGAATCAGCACTGACCACTTATTTGCAATCTCTTCAATGATCGGTTTGGTTAAAGCGATCTCGCTATTTGTCATTGATTCTACGTCATTTATTTCCACGTCGGTTTCCTTGAGGATATCTGGGATAGACAAAGTGCGTCATTGACGCAACCGTTCAACTCTTTATCTTGCGAAAGTATTACTAGCCCAAGAGTGGAGTTTTTATGTCGTTATTAAAAGCAAAAATCGTGCTGATCACAGGTGGCAACAGTGGCATTGGTCTCGCTATCGCCCAACGTTTTGTGGCCGAAGGCGCATTCGTGTTTGTGACCGGACGTCGGCAGGTTGAGTTAGAGCAGGTGAAGCGCGAGTTAAAAGATAACGTCTGTGTTATTCAGGCAGACATGACAGACAGCGACGATCTCCAGCGCGTGTTTAAAACCATTCATGAGGTAAAAGGGCGGTTAGACAGCGTGGTGGTAAACGCCGGTTTGTCTGAATATGCCACGCTGGCAAGCAGTGACAGCGCGCATCTGGATCGCACATTCAATCTTAACGTCAAAGCAGCGCTGCTAAGCGTGCAGCAGTCATTGCCGTTGATGACAACAGGCGGTTCGATGGTATTGATTGGATCCATTGCAGGTTTTATCGGGACTGAAGGTTATGGGACCTACAGCGCCAGTAAAGCGGCATTGCGATCTTACGCGCGAACCTGGACTAAAGAGCTGGCGCCGCTGGGTATTCGGGTCAATACGTTGAGTCCTGGTCCGATAGAAACAGCAATGTTTGCTAGCGTATCCGATGAAATGCGCACACAAATGACGTCAGCTATTCCGTTGGGGCGTTTAGGGAAACCGGAAGAGGTGGCCGCTGCTGCGCTGTTTTTAGCCTCAGATGAAAGCCGATACATTGCGGGGGCTGAACTGTGCATTGATGGCGGAATGGCGCAGGTTTAGTGGGGTAAGGATGAATTGGCGCATGCAGTGCGAGCTGCCCGTTTCCCCACTTGCGGAATAGTGCGAGCTGCCCCTTCCCCCGCAAGCGGGGGAAGGTTGGGATGGGGGACAAGCCACACACGCTAAAAACGCCGCCAACCCACGCCCATCCCGCCAAAAAATCAGTAAACCATCACCACTTTGCCACGCATATGGCCTTCCAGAACACGCGCATGCGCCGCCTGCAATGTCTCAA
This sequence comes from Pantoea sp. T14, assembly GCF_036663535.1. Taxonomy (NCBI): domain Bacteria; kingdom Pseudomonadati; phylum Pseudomonadota; class Gammaproteobacteria; order Enterobacterales; family Erwiniaceae; genus Pantoea; species Pantoea sp. T14. The sequence continues at coordinate 231,420 of NZ_JAWUEB010000013.1, read as the reverse complement.
CGCTCAATCCCTGTAAGGTTTCATTCAGCGTGGTTTGCAGTTTTCCAGCATCCAGCAGTTCAGCCACTTCATTCAGAATCTCGCCCTGGCGCGCCATATCGGGTGTGTTAAACATGCTGCGGGTGTACATCAACTCAAAATGCAGTGCGGCACTTTTCAGCTTCAGCTGATCCATCGCCAACGGCTGTTCGTTTTCCACGATGGTACAAATGTGTCCCTGCGGCGCAATCAACTTAGCCATGGTTTCCCAATGACCATCGGTGTCGTTCAGGCAGAAAATGAAATCCACCTGCTTGAGATCGTGCTTTTCCAGTTCACCGATCATGTCTTTGTAATTGATCACCAGATCCGCTCCGCGATCACGGCACCATTGTGCGGAATCTTCACGCGACGCGGTGGCGATCACTTTGACTTGGCTGCGCATTTTCGCGAATGGAATCGCCAGCGATCCTACGCCGCCTGCGCCGCCCACGATCAGCAGGGTTTGATCGGCTGTGGCATTTTGCAGATTAAGACGTTCAAATAACCCTTCCCAGGCGGTCAACGCAGTCAGCGGAATTGCCGCTGCCGCTGCCCAATCCAGGCTCTTTGGTTTGTGACCAACAATGCGGGAATCGATCAGTTGTTCGCTGCTGTTGCTGCCGGGGCGAGTCAGATCACCCGCGTAGAACACTTCATCACCAGGCTTAAAGTTGCTGACTTTGCTGCCCACTTCCAATACTACGCCGCTGGCATCCCAGCCTAAGACGCGTGGCACCTGCAAGCCGTTCTTAATGGCACCTTTGTGAACCTTGGTATCAACCGGATTCACTGAGGCCGCTTTGACTTCAACACGCAGATCATATTCGCCCGGCGTTGGCGTTTCTGGGGTGATTTCAATAAAAGTGTGTGGATTTTCTGGATTGATAGCGATAGCGCGAATAGTCATGGGGTTCTCCTGTTTTGATGACTTAAGTGTAGAACCCCATTTTGCCAATGATAAGATGGACAATCTTTCATAGCGTGTTCGTCTGAGGTGAACAATGGCATTTCGTCAATGGCAGGATATGGCGCTGTTTGCCTTAGTCGCCGAATGTGGCAGCTTTACCGCAGCGGCTGAGCGGGTGGGATTGCCTAAATCCAGCGTCAGCCAGCGCATTAGCCAACTGGAACAGCGGCTTGGAATCCGTTTAATGAATCGCACTACGCGCCAGCTCAATCTCACGTTTGCCGGTGAACGCTATCTGCTGCATTGCCAGGAGATGATGCAGGCCAGTGAACGTGCCGAGCAGGCCATCGCTAATTTGCGTGACAACCCCAGCGGACGGCTGCGCATTACCAGCCCGGCAGGCATCGGCGCGACGTTGCTGGCACGCTGTAATGCTGAGTTTTTGCAGCTTTATCCAGACGTCACGTTAGATGTTTCTGTTTCGGATGACATACGCGACCTGGTTCAAGAGGGATTCGACATCGCGCTGCGCACCGGTCAGCCGCAGGATTCGTCGTTGATTGGTCGTCGGGTCGGTTATTGCGAACGCACGCTGGTGGCGTCGAAACATTACCTTGAACAGCACGCGCCCATCACGCATCCGCAACAGCTGGCGGAGCATCGTTGCATTGCCCATCACGCGTGGAATGAGTGGGTGCTGAAGCAGGACAATGCGTATTACCGTTGGCTGCTGCCGCCGGGTCATCTGACCGATAATTTGGTGTATGCACGCGAATGCGCATTGGGTGATGCAGGTATTACGCAGCTGCCGCGCTTTTTAACCGAGGGCGCAATGGCGGATGACCGCTTGGTGCCTGTGCTGCCAGAGTGGGAAATGGAGGGGAACGAGTTGTGGCTGGTCTATCCGAGTCGCAAGTTGAACTCGCCTGCGCTGGCAAAGTTTATTGAATTTGCGCTGCAGTCAACGGTGTTTAAGGCGTTTTACCGCTAACGCTATCCCGTAAAACGGGCAAAAAAATAGCGGCATTTCTGCCGCCATTTCTCTTACTTAATCATACGTTTGTACTTGATGCGCTTCGGCTCCAGCGCTTCTGCGCCGAGCGTGCGTTTTTTGTACTCTTCGTATTCGGTGAAGTTACCTTCGAAGAATTCGATATTGCCTTCATCCTGGTAATCCAGAATGTGGGTGGCGATACGGTCAAGGAACCAACGGTCATGCGAGATAACCATGGCGCAGCCTGGGAACTCCAGCAAGGCGTTTTCCAGGGCGCGCAGGGTTTCGATGTCCAGGTCGTTGGTCGGTTCATCGAGCAGCAACATATTGCCGCCAACCTGCAGCAGCTTGGCGAGGTGCAGACGACCACGCTCACCACCAGAGAGTTCACCCACGCGTTTACCCTGATCAACCCCTTTGAAGTTGAAGCGGCCAACGTAGGCACGGCTTGGCATTTCGGTGTTGCCGACACGCATAATGTCCTGGCCGCCGGAGACTTCTTCCCACACGGTTTTGGAATTATCCATGCTGTCACGGAACTGATCGACAGAAGCCAGCTTCACGGTATCACCGAGCACGATGCTGCCGGAATCAGGCTGTTCCTGACCAGACATCATACGGAACAGGGTGGATTTACCCGCACCGTTCGGGCCGATAATGCCGACGATAGCGCCTTTCGGCACGGAGAACGTCAGATCGTCGATCAGGACGCGGTCACCGTAAGATTTGCGCAGATTAGTCACTTCTACCACTTTGTCGCCCAGACGTGGGCCAGGTGGAATGAACAATTCGTTGGTTTCGTTACGCTTCTGGTAATCGGTGTTGTTCAGCTCTTCAAAGCGTGCCAGACGGGCTTTGCCCTTGGACTGACGGCCTTTCGCGCCCTGACGAACCCACTCCAGCTCTTTCTCAATTGACTTACGACGCGCCGCTTCAGAAGAGGCTTCCTGCGCCAGACGTGCATCTTTCTGCTCAAGCCAGGATGAGTAATTGCCTTCCCACGGAATACCTTCGCCGCGGTCCAGTTCCAGAATCCAGCCCGCAACATTGTCGAGGAAGTAACGGTCGTGGGTAATCGCCACAACGGTGCCTTCGAAGTCGTGCAGGAAGCGTTCCAGCCAGGCCACGGATTCGGCATCCAGGTGGTTGGTAGGTTCGTCCAGCAGCAGCATGTCTGGCTTTTCCAGCAGCAGGCGACACAGCGCAACACGGCGACGTTCACCACCCGACAGGTTGCTGACTTTTGCATCCCATTCTGGCAGGCGCAGCGCATCAGCGGCACGCTCTAACTGCGTGTTGAGATTGTGACCATCGTGCGCCTGGATAATCTCTTCCAGACGACCCTGCTCAGCAGCCAGCTTATCGAAGTCAGCATCTTCTTCTGCGTAAAGCGCATAGACTTCGTCCAGACGTTTTAACGCGCCAACCACTTCTGACAACGCTTCTTCCACCGATTCACGAACGGTGTGTTCCAGATTGAGCTGCGGTTCCTGCGGCAGATAACCAATTTTGATCCCTGGCTGCGGGCGCGCTTCCCCTTCGATGTCTTTATCGATGCCCGCCATGATGCGCAGCAGCGTAGATTTACCCGAGCCATTCAGGCCGAGCACACCGATTTTGGCGCCAGGGAAGAAGCTAAGGGAGATGTTCTTAAGGATATGTCGCTTCGGCGGAACCACTTTGCCGACGCGATGCATGCTATAGACGAATTGAGCCACGTTGTATTGAGCCTCTGGGTCTGTTTGTCGTTTGGATGATGTCGAAGTTTAGCCTTTTTCACCGTCTAATCACAGCCAACGCACGGGGATTCTTCTGATGTGTGCCGCAGTTTGGGATAACTGTTTGATTTACGCACAACCTCGAGACTATGCTGCCTTTTTGCCTTAAAACGGAGGAGGTTCGATGAGAGTGCTGATCGCAGCGGATGAAAACGCCTGGGGCGGATTGATTGAGTCGATTCGTCAAACCATGCCGGATGTCGAATTTGTCGCCTCGGCGGGTCATGCGGCAGAAAGCCTGGCGGGCTTTGACGCCCTAATCCCCGGCATGTGCAAAGTCGATGCGCGCCTGTTAGCCACCGCTGACCGCTTAAAGCTGATTCAACAAGCGGGCACCGGCCTGGAAAGCGTGGATATCGCGGCGGCAAAACAGCAGGGCATTATGGTCGCGAACGTGCCCTCTCATACGTCGGGCAATGCAGATTCCGTGGCTGAACTCGGTATCTGGATGATGATTGGTCTGGCGCGTCGTCATCAGGAGATTGCGCAATGTCTGGCGCAGCAGCGGCTCGGTCAGCCGGTGGGGATGGGGTTGATGGGAAAAACCGTGGGGCTGGTGGGATTGGGCGGCATCGGTAAAGCGCTGGCGAAACGCCTGGCACCGTTTGGTATGCGCATGATTGGCGTGAAGCGCGAGGCTGACGCGGCATTTGCAGAAAAGTATGGTCTGGATTGGGTCGGTGATATGGCGCAACTGCCGCAGCTGCTTGAGCAAGCCAATTTTGTGATCCTCAGCCTGCCGGATAATGCGCAAACGCACCATATCATCGACGAAAAAGCGTTGAGCCAGATGAAGCCTGACAGTTTCCTGATCAATCTGGGACGGGGCGGTTTGATCGACAAAGAGGCGTTTATTGCTGCGCTGGAAAACAACACGCTGGCGGGAGCCGGGTTGGATGTGTTCTGGCAGGAGCCGCCCGATCCCAACGATGCCGTGTTTAACTACAACGTGATCGCTACGCCGCACATTGGTGGCGTAACCGATATCTCTTTAGCCGGAAATGTAGCAGGCGTTTGCGAAAATTTGCGCCGGTTACGTGATGGCGAAGCGGTGGACAACCGCTGGGCATAATGGCCTATGGCAGGCGCAGCGGAATGTTTTGTTGTGCCAGCCAGTTATTCAGAGCCTGCTCGGGTGCGCTGTCACTGACCAGCAAATCGAAAGCACGCAGCTCTCCAATTCGCACCGGCAGCACTTTGCCATATTTACTGCTGTCCGCCACCAGCACACGCTGGCGGGCACGCAGCATTGCGTGATGCTTCATCGCCAGTTCATTGGTGTTATAGCAGGTTGCCCCCTGATCCTTATCGATTCCGGCGGCTGAGATAAACGCCAGCGTAGGGCAGAGATCGTCGAGAATCGAATGTGCCCCAATCGGCGTAAACAGCGCGTTATCCGCATGAAATTCACCCCCGCTTAAGATCACATTGCAGGCGGGTTTTTCTTTCAATGCCAAAAAAGTATTCATGGCGCAGCAAATAGCGGTGAAAGGCAAGGTGTCGGCAATGGCATCGATGATGTACGGCAGCGTGGTGCCGCAATCAAAAAACACGGTGTCGTTTTCACCAATCAAACTGGCCGCAGCTTGCGCCAGCCGCTGCTTTCTGGCGGCATTTTGTCCATGCTGATCGGAGATGAAATAGTGCCCAGCGTGGCTTTTGGGATCGCTAACGATGTAACCGCCCAGCAGCACTACTGTGGACGCGGGTTCCGTTAAATCGCGGCGAATAGTCATTTCTGAGACGCCGAGCAGTTGCGCTGCGTCTTTCAAGTGCAGTTTATCAGTGCGTTTCAGCGCCTGAGCCAGCTTGTGGATACGTTCGTCGCGCCGGGTTTCCATGTTCATCTCTGTATTATTAGTATCCTGATGTTCCGCATGAGGTTTCACTCTTTCGGCCTGCCAATCGGGACAAATCCCCCCGAATTTTAATGAGTTGCCTCTCATCTTGCAGATGGATTTTCAATCTTACCCGTAATAGAAACGGCCCGCAAACTTCGCGCCGCGCCGCGAGATCAGCACGCTTCTCCACCAGATAATCACGCTTTAACCCAGCCCTGAGCGCTATCTTTGTCTGAGGGTTGATGTTGCTTTGTTAAAATAGTAACACGATATTTATGTATAAAGCTCGCTAAGACGGCTGTTGCCACGCGCTCAGGATGTGGTTTTTATCACATATTTAACTTATGCGAATTGTTATTGTTATTTTAATAACATTTTAAGGTTAAAAAAGAGCCAGGAGAAAAAGATGCAGATAGCCGTTATCGGGTCAAACATGGTGGACCTTATTACTTATACCAACAGCCTGCCGAAAGCGGGCGAAACCCTTGAAGCGCCCGATTTCGCTATCGGCTGCGGCGGAAAGGGCGCTAATCAGGCCGTGGCGGCGGCAAAGTTGGGCGGCAACGTGATGATGATCAGTAAAGTGGGGGACGATCTGTTCGCGCCTAACACCGTCGCCAATCTGCAACAGCAAGGCGTGGATACCCGCTACGTCACCACTGCACCGGGCACCTCCAGCGGCGTGGCACCTATTTTTGTCGACGATCAGTCGCAAAACCGCATCCTGATCATCAAAGGAGCTAATCAGCAGCTTAAACCGGCAGATATTGATGATGCCGCTGAGGCGCTAACATCCTGCAAACTGATGATCCTGCAACTCGAAATCCCGCTTGAAACCGTCTATTACGCGATCGATTTTGCCCGCCAGCACAATATCAAGGTGATTCTTAATCCCGCGCCCGCAGTCGCGGATCTGGATATTCAGTACGCCTGCAAATGCGACTTCTTCATGCCGAATGAAACCGAGCTGGAGATTCTGACCGGTATGCCCGTTAGCACCGATGAAGAGGTGCAACTTGCAGGGCAGTCGCTGCTAAAACGTGGGCTGAAAAACCTGATCATTACCCTTGGCAGTCGCGGCTCGCTGTGGATGACCGGCGATGATCTGCACCACGTTGCACCTACGCCGGTCAAGGCAGTGGACACCAGCGGAGCGGGCGATGCTTTTATTGGCTGCTTTGCTTATGTGCTAGTGAAAACCGGTGATATCGCTGAAGCGATGTCACAGGCATCTGCCTATGCCGCCTGTAGCGTGACCGGCCGCGGCACCCAGCGCTCTTACCCCGACGCGGACAGCTTCCAGCGTTTTCTGAACGTTCAATGAGGCCCTGTTATGCAACCCAAAACCCTGCAAACTAAAACGATGCAACAGAACGCAATGCCACAGAATATTGTTCAGCAATCTGATGGCTACCTAAATAAAACGCCGCTGTTCCAGTTTATTTTGCTCTCTTGCCTGTTCCCGCTTTGGGGCTGTGCTGCGAGCCTGAATGACATTCTTATCACCCAGTTCAAAAGCGTCTTTGCCCTGAGCGACTTCGCCAGCGCGCTGGTGCAAAGTGCGTTTTACGGCGGCTACTTTCTGATTGCGATCCCGGCTTCACTGGTGATCCGTAAAGCCAGCTACAAACTGGCGATTTTAATGGGATTAGCGCTCTATATTGTCGGCTGCATGCTGTTTTATCCCGCCTCGCACATGGCGACATACACCATGTTTCTGGCGGCAATCTTTGCCATCGCCATTGGTCTGAGCTTTCTTGAAACCGCTGCCAATACTTACAGCTCGATGATTGGCCACCGCGATCACGCCACGTTGCGTCTGAACGTCAGCCAGACGTTCTATCCAATTGGTGCGCTGATGGGCATTGTGCTGGGTAAATATCTGGTGTTTCAGGATGGAGAGAGCCTGGAAAGCCAGATGGCGGGAATGAGCGTCGAGCAGGCTCATGCATTTCGCCTGACCATGCTGGAGCACACCTTAGAACCCTATAAATATTTGGTCATGGTGCTGGTGGTCGTGATGTTGCTGTTTATGTTCACGCGTTATCCGCGCTGCAAGCCGGAGAGCAGCGAAAAATCGCAGCCTTCCCTGCGCGAAACGTTCCGCTATCTGGCGAATAATCGCCACTTTAAACGCGGCATTGTGGCGCAGTTTCTCTATGTTGGTATGCAGGTTGCGGTGTGGTCGTTCACTATTCGCCTGGCGTTAACATTGGGCGCAACTAATGAACGTCACGCCTCCAACTTTATGATGTACAGCTTTATCTGCTTCTTCATCGGTAAATTCGTCGCTAACTTCCTGATGACACGCTTCCGGGCGGAAAAAGTCTTGATCGCCTATTCGGTGCTGGGGGTGCTGACTTTAGCCTATGTGATGCTGGTGCCTAACTTCACGGCAGTTTACGCCGCCGTGTTTGTCAGCGTGCTGTTTGGGCCGTGCTGGGCCACCATCTACGCCGGGACGCTCGCTACGGTAGATAATAAATATACCGAAGTGGCGGGGGCGTTTATTGTCATGGCGATTGTTGGCGCGGCTTTTGTGCCTGCGCTGCAAGGCTTCGTCTCTGATCATCTGGGTTCAATGCAGCTGGCGTTTGGCGTCTCGCTGCTCTGTTTTGCCTGGGTTGGCTTCTATTTCTGGGGCGAACTGCGTCATAAAAAACAGGCTAACGCAGCGGGACGTTTAGTGGAGGAGCTGCCATGAAAACCCGTTTACCGTTGCATCGTGAGCAGTTTCACGCCACGCCAGGCGTGCTGCTGCAAAATGAAGATTTCACAGTAGAGCTGTTTCGCTATCCTGCGGGCATCGAAGCGGTACGCATCCACAATCGGCGTGGTACGGTGATCGTGCTGCCCTTTTACGGGCAGATGATCTGGCAAGCAAGCTTTGATGGGCATTCGCTGACCATGGGCCACAGCTTTAAGCAGCCGCTGCCGGGCAGTTCAATTATTGATACTTACGGCTGTTTCGCCTTTCACTCCGGTTTGCTGGCGAATGGCTGTCCTTCAGCGGAGGATGATCATCCGCTGCACGGCGAAATGGCGTGCGCCCGCATGGACAACGCCTGGATCGTGCTGGAAGAGGGGCGAGTGTCACTGGAAGGTGAAACCGAATATGTGAAAGGATTTGGTCATCATTATCTGGCGGCACCGGCGGTGCGTTTGCAGGCCAATCACGCGCGACTGCATATCGAAATGACAGTCACCAATCTTGCGGGTGCGCCAATGCCGCTGCAGTACATGTGCCATCTCAACAGCGCATGGGTGGAGCAGGGACGTTTCCAGCAGTCGATCCCTGATGATGCTTTCCAGCTGCGCACCACCATCCCAGCGCATGTGCGGCCTACGCCAGCCTGGCGGGAATATACCGATCGGTTGGCGCGGGATCCTCAATCTTTACAGCAGTTGGATCAACCGCAGATGTGCGATCCTGAGATCGTCTTTTTTGCTGACGATCTGGCGCAATATGGTGAGGAAGTACAGTTTGAACTGCATTCGCCGCAAGAAGATTACGCCTTGATGACGCGCTTTTCCACTGCGCAGTTTCCGCATGCCACGCGCTGGTTACTGCATAATCGCGATCAGCAGGTTGCAGCCTATATCCTGCCCGCCACCTGTCGGCCAGAAGGCTTTTTAGCAGCGAAACAGGCCGGCACGCTGATCGAACTGGCGCCGGGCGAGCAGCGGCATTTTTCGGTTGAAACCGGCCTGCTGTAAGGTCAATGAGGCAGCCGCAAGGCTGCCTTAAATCGCGGCTATATTGCCACTAACCCGCGCACGCCTTCCGCTTCCATGTTATCGCCACGCCCGCGCTGAACGATTTCGCCACGCGACATCACCAGATAATTGTCTGCCAGTTCCGCCGCAAAGTCATAGAACTGCTCGACTAATAAGATCGCCATATCACCGCGCTGTGCCAGCTGGCGGATCACCGCGCCGATCTCTTTGATCACCGAAGGCTGGATCCCTTCTGTGGGCTCGTCGAGGATCAACAGCTGCGGGCGACACGCCAGTGCGCGGCCAATCGCCAATTGCTGCTGCTGACCGCCAGAAAGATCGCCGCCACGACGTGATTTCATCTGAAACAGCACCGGGAAAAGCTGATAGATCTCATCTGGCACCTGTTTCGCCTGCGACGCGGAGAAGCGCGACAGTCCCATCAGCAGGTTCTCTTCCACCGTCAAACGGGGGAAAATCTCGCGGCCCTGCGGTACGTAAGCAATGCCGGATTGCACGCGCTGATGCGGTTTTCGTGAATTAATCACTTTATCCTGCCAGCGAATTTCCCCTGACTTCGCGGCAATCAATCCCATCAGGCATTTTAGCAACGTGGTTTTGCCTACGCCGTTACGGCCCAGCAAACAGGTCACTTCCCCGATCTTCACCTCAAAAGAGAGGCCGCGCAGAATGTGGCTGCCGCCATAATATTGATTCAGTTCAGAAACCTGTAGCATCTCAGCGTCCCAAATAAACGTCGATTACCTGTTCGTTGGCCTGTACTTCGCGCAACGATCCCTCAGCCAAAACCTGACCTTGATGCAATACCGTGACGTGATCGGCGATGGTTTCAACAAAACCCATGTCGTGTTCCACCACCATCAGCGAATGTTTACCCGCCAGGCTGCGAAACAGTTCGGCGGTGTACTCAGTTTCGGCATCGGTCATGCCCGCCGCCGGTTCATCCAGCAGCAGCAGATGCGGTTCCTGCACCAGCAACATGCCAATCTCCAGAAACTGCTTTTGTCCGTGTGACAGCAAACCCGCTTTGCGCTGGCGCTCACCGCCCAAACGCAGCAGTTTTAAGACTTCATCAATACGATCCTGCTGCTCGCCGCTCAGACGGGCGCGCAAGCTGGCCCACACGGATTTATCCGCTTTCAGGGCGATTTCAAGGTTTTCAAATACCGTCAACGCCTCGAACACCGTGGGTTTTTGAAACTTGCGGCCAATCCCCGCGCGCGCAATTTCTACTGGCGAAAGCTGGGTGAAATCGCTGTTCTGGTCGTAGATTACCCGGCCATTATCGGGCCGGGTTTTTCCGGTGATCACATCCATCAACGTGGTTTTACCGGCACCGTTGGGGCCGATCACACAACGCAATTCACCTACGCCGATCTGCAGGGAAAGATCGGTTAGGGCGCGAAAGCCATCAAACGAGACGTTGATCTTTTCCAGCTGCAGGATCGGATCGGTTTGCGCACGGTGGCGATCCGCGCGGTGCGGTTGGGTAAACAGCGGTAAAGGTTCAGTCATCTTTCCTCCGACGCAGCAGGCCAATTACGCCACGCGGCAGAAACAGCGTGACCAGGATAAACATCAGGCCGAGGAAAAACAGCCAGTATTCCGGGAAAGCAACGGTGAAGAAGCTTTTGGCACCATTGACAATGCCAGCGCCCAACAGCGGGCCAATCAGCGTGCCGCGACCGCCGAGCGCCACCCAAATAGCGGCTTCAATTGAATTAGTGGGCGACATTTCGCTGGGGTTGATAATGCCAACCTGCGGCACGTAAAGCGCGCCCGCCAGGCCACAAAGCACTGCAGAGAGCGTCCAGACAAACAGCTTGAAACCTCGGGGATCGTAACCACAAAACATCAGGCGGTTTTCGGCATCGCGAACGGCCGTCAACACCCGACCAAACTTGCTGCGTGCCAGCGCAAAACCCACTGCCAGGCTAAGCAGCAGCAATAAGACCGTGGCGACAAACAGCCCAATGCGCGTGCTGGTGGCGGTGACATTGAAGCCGAGCAGGGTGGTAAAACCGGTGAAACCGTTGTTGCCGCCAAAGCCAGTTTCGTTGCGGAAAAACAGCAGCATGCCCGCGTAAGTCAGCGCCTGCGTCATGATCGAGAAGTACACACCTTTGATTTTTGAGCGGAAGGCGAAGAAGCCGAACACCAGCGCCAGCAAACCGGGCACCAACACAATCAGGCACAGCGCCCAGGCAAAATGTTGGGTACCTGCCCAAAACCACGGCATCTCATTCCACGCGAGGAATGACATAAAAGCGGGCATGCCATCACCTGATGCCTGACGCATCAGGTACATGCCCATGGCGTAACCGCCCAAGGCGAAAAACAGCCCGTGGCCCAGCGACAACAATCCGGCGTAACCCCAAACCAGATCGAGCGCTACCGCTACCACGGCATAACAGAGGATTTTGCCCACCAGCGTCAGCGTGTAGGTGGAAATGGCTAACGGATGTGCGGCGGGCAGCAGCGCCAGAAAGGGCATCACCAGCAGCGCGAGGGTCAGCAGCATACCGATGCTGAGCGTGAGACGCGGCGCTCTACGCGCCACGGTTAAGGTTATGGGTTGCGTCATCAGTCAATCACCCTTCCTTTAACGGCAAACAGGCCTTGCGGACGCTTCTGGATGAACAACACGATAATTACCAGAATCAATATTTTCCCCAGCACGGCACCGATTTGCGGCTCCAGCACTTTGTTAAGAATGCCAAGACTGAAGGCCGCGACAACGGTGCCCGCCAGTTGGCCGACGCCGCCCAGCACCACCACCAGAAACGAGTCGATGATATAGCCCTGACCGAGTTCCGGGCCGACGTTGCCCAACTGCGACAGCGCCACGCCGCCAAGACCGGCAATGCCGGAACCTAAGCCGAATGCGAGCATATCCACACGACCCGTGGGCACGCCGCAGCAATCTGCCATGGCGCGGTTTTGCGTTACTGCGCGCACATTCATGCCAAGGCGGGTGCGATTCAACAGCAGCCAGGTCAGCGCCATTACCCCAATGACAAACAGGATCACTGCAATGCGGTTCCACGGCAGTACCAGATTTGGCAGCACCTGCAAGCCGCCCGACAGCCATTCCGGGTTAGCAACTTCCAGGTTTTGTGCCCCAAACAACACGCGTACCAGTTGGATCAGCATCAGGCTGATGCCCCATGTCGCCAGCAAGGTTTCCAGCGGGCGACCATACAGATGACGAATGATGGTGCGCTCCAGCGCCATGCCGATGCAGGCGGTGACCAAAAAAGCCACCGGCAGCGCCAGCAGCGGATACCAGGCCAGATAGTGCGGTGCAAACTGCTGAAACAGGTTTTGCACAAACCAGGTGGCGTAAGCGCCCAGCATCAGCATTTCGCCGTGGGCCATGTTAATCACGCCGAGCAGGCCGTAAGTAATCGCCAGGCCCAGCGCAGCTAACAGCAGAATCGATCCGAGCGAAAGACCACTAAACGCCTGACCCAGCAGATCGCCCCACATCAACCGTTTTTGGATTCGCTGCAAGCTTTCGGCAGCGGCGTCACGCACTGTCGCGTCAGGTTCGTTAGCTGCCTGAGTTAAACGTTGCAGGCTGGCTTGGGTGTTAGGATCGCTGGAATCGCCGAGCAGCTTCACGGCTTTCAGACGCACCAACGGTTGAGGATCGGCCAGTTGCAGGTTAGCGATAGCCATCGCCAGCGCAGCGTGAACGCGGCTCTCTTGTTCAGCGGCGAGGCGTTGTTCAATCAGCGGTAGCTGGTCAGCGACGCCGTCATTCTGCAGTTGTTGAGCGGCGCGCAGGCGGACATTTGCATCGTCGCTGACTAACTGGTGAGCGGCGAGTGCACCCGTAACCAGAACGCGTAAGCGGTTATTCATGAAGACTTTTTTTACGTCGCCGTCAGGCTGCGGGCTGGCGTCTAACGGCAGCAGAGCGTCGCCGACTTTACTGAAAGGCTGTTTTTTCTGATCGATGACCACGGTTTCGGCCTTCAGTGCTTGCAGCAGCGGCAAACGACTGGCTTCCGGCGCGGCGGCCCACTGTTGTAATAGCATTGCCTGCTGGGTGCGGCTGGCCGCAGCGAAATCCGCTGCCGGTCCGGCGTTGGCAAACAGCGGCAGCCACAGCAGCAGGCTAAACAGGCAGAGGCGAAGATTCATAGGATTGGGCCTCGTTGGTCTGATAAAAATGCGGGTAAGGTGCGTGCGGTCCCCCATCCCTGCCTTCCCCCGCACGCGGGGGAAGGAGAAGGTCGTGCTGCACGCGGCTTAGTGGCTAACATTTAGCAGCGTCTTCCTCCCCCACGCGTGGGGGAGGACCGAGGTGGGGGACAGCAGGCACCTAACCTACCCATCCCTGCCTTCCCCCGCACGCGGGGGAAGGGGAAGATCGTGCTGCACGCGGCTTAGTGGCTAACATTTAGCAGCGTCTTCCTCCCCCACGGGTGGGGGAGGACCGAGGTGGGGGACAGCAGCCACCTAACCTCTTACAGAGTTTGGAGGCAGCAGACGCCTAACCTACTGCGTCGTTTTCACCGGATGGTCAGGCTTTTTGTCATTACCCGCGATATACGGGCTCCACGGCTGCGCACGTACGGGTTGATCGGTCTGCCACACCACGTTGAATTGACCATTCTCCTCCACTTCACCGATCATCACCGGTTTATGCAGATGGTGGTTGGTCTGATCCATGGTCAACGTAAAGCCGTCCGGCGCTTTAAAGGTTTGGCCCGCCATCGCTGCACGCACTTTATCTACATCGGTGGTGCCCGCTTTTTCTACCGCCTGCGCCCACATATGAATGCCGACATAGGTCGCTTCCATTGGATCGTTAGTCACAACAGAGTTAGCATTCGGCAGATTATGCGCCTTGGCATAGGCACGGTAATCCGCCACAAACTTCGCGTTGGTTGGGTTATCAACCGATTCAAAGTAGTTCCACGCCGCTAACTGGCCGACCAACGGTTTAGTGTCAATGCCGCGCAGTTCCTCTTCGCCCACCGAGAAAGCCACAACCGGAATATCGGTAGCTTTGATGCCTTGGTTTGCCAGCTCTTTGTAGAACGGCACGTTGGAGTCACCGTTAATGGTGGAGACCACCGCTGTTTTGCCGCCCGTCGCAAACTTCTTGATGTTAGAGACGATAGTTTGATAATCGCTATAACCAAACGGCGTGTAGACCTCTTCGATATCTTTATCCTGCACGCCTTTCGAGTGGAGGAAAGATCGCAGAATCTTGTTGGTGGTGCGTGGGTAAACGTAATCAGTGCCTAACAGAAAGAAGCGTTTGGCGCTGCCGCCATCTTCACTCATCAGGTATTCCACTGCGGGAATCGCCTGCTGGTTTGGCGCTGCACCGGTATAGAAGACATTGGGCGACATCTCTTCGCCTTCATACTGCACCGGATAGAACAGCAGGCCATTTAGCTCTTCAAATACCGGCAGTACCGATTTACGCGATACCGACGTCCAGCAGCCAAACACCACTGCGGCTTTATCCTGTGTCAGAAGCTGACGCGCTTTTTCGGCGAACAGCGGCCAGTTAGACGCGGGATCGACCACCACCGGTTCCAGCTTTTTGCCCAGCACGCCGCCTTTGGCATTGATCTCATCAATGGTCATCAGCGCCACATCTTTCAGCGGTGTTTCTGAAATCGCCATGGTTCCGGAAAGGGAGTGCATGATCCCCACTTTTATGGTGTCGGCAGCCTGAGCGCCCCAGGAAAGGCCCATGCTGACAACCGTAGCGGAGAGTGCGAAAGCCTTGAGCAACGAACGTCTTTTCATCGTTTTAGAACCCCTAAATGTGTTTTGAGTTATTCAATGGGTTGAAGCCGGGCCTGCTGTAACATGTGTAAGGTGATTTTCCTGACCTCCGCCTTACTGACGGCGATATGGTTGGTCAGGATGCGCTGCGCCTCCTCGGTCCGTTGCTGAAAGATCGCCTGTAAAATCTGAGCGTGTTCCTGGTAAGTCGCATCAACACGATCATCACGGGTAAAGTCGAGACGACGGATAATGCGAATTTTTTCGGTTAACTCCGCGTGGATACGCGCCATTTCACGGTTCCCCGCCGACGCCACCAGCGTCATATGAAACGCCTCATCGTGCTGCGAAACGGTTTTTCCCTCTTCTAGCCGCTCCGCCTGAATCCAAAATTGTTTGAGTTCAGTTAACAGCGCGGCGCACTGTTCAGATGGCAAGGCGCACAGGCGTTTTACCGCCTCGCACTCCAGCACGGTGCGCAGGTCGTACAGCTCTTCGAAATATTCGAAGTCAAAGTTCTTGATCTGCCAGCCGCTGCGAAACCAGACCTCGACGTAGCCTTCACGCTCCAGCCAGAAAAGTGCCTGGCGCACTGGCGTGCGGCTCACTTCCATGCGCTCGGCGATTTCATTCTCACTAAAACGATCGCCGGGCATCAGGCGGAACTCGAAAATATCGTTTTTCAACGCCTGATAAACGCGCTCTGCCAGCGCTTCCGGGCGTCCTTTACCGCGTTGCATTGGGGATGACATCAACGCTCCTTATTCCAGCCACAGCAGCGTATCGCCGGGACTGACCGGACGACCCGCCTGACAGGCAATGCGTTTCACTCGACCCGCTTGCGGCGCGACAATCGCCAGCTCCATCTTCATCGCTTCCACAATGATCAGCGTCTGACCCGCTTCGATGTCGTCGCCCGGCTGCACCACTACTTTCCAGATGTTGCCGTTCATATCGGCCTGCACCGCGAATGCGCTGTCGTCCTCTTCCATGACATGTAATGTCTCTTCGCTGGCCAGCGGCGCGCTCTGCTCTTCCTGCGCCCAGAGCGTGACTTCCTGTTCGAAAGCGGCCGACTGACGCTGACGGAAGTCGGCAATCGATTCGGCGTTATTCGCCAGGAATTGTTGATGCTCAGCAAAATCGAACAGCGTTTCTTCAATACGGAGGGTGGCGCGGCCTTCACGGAAGTCATCGCGCAGCTGATTCAGCTCCGCTTCGCTCACCGGATAGAAACGTACCTGATCGAAAAAGTGCAGCAGCCAAGGTTCGTCAGCAGCAAACTGACTGTTTTTCAGGAATTTGTTCCAGATCGGCAGCGTACGGCCTACCAACTGATAACCGCCGGGTGAATCCATGCCGTAGATGCACATGTACATGCCGCCGATACCCACGGTGCCTTCCGCGGTAAAGGTGCGCGCCGGGCTGTATTTGGAGCTCAACAGGCGATGACGGGGATCTATCGGCACCGCGCAAGGTGCGCCAAGGTAAACATCGCCCAAGCCGAGAATTAAATAGCTGGCATCGAAAATCGTATCGCGCACCGCTTCGCGGCTGGCTAAGCCGTTAATGCGTTGGATAAAGTCGACATTATTGGGCAGCCACGGCGCGCTGGCGCGCACCGTTTCCTGATAGCGCTCGACCGCGCCTAAGGTGGCGCTGTCTTCGAACGCCATCGGCATCCAGACAATACGTGACGGCACTTTCAACGTGCTGACGTCGCCAAGCGTGGCTTCCAGCCCTAACAACACGTGCATGAGCTGCGACTGGCTGAGGATGCGGCTGTCATAGCGCACCTGCAAAGAGCGAACGCCTGGCGAAAGCTCTTTCACACCCGGCACCGCCTGTTCGCGCAGCGCATTCATCAACAAGTGGACCCGTAAACGCAGCGCCAGATCCAATACGTTATCGCCATATTCGATCAGCACATATTTGTCGCCCGCCTGGCGGTAAACCGCTTTTGGTGTGCGGTCGGTGGCATCAATAGCAGCCAGAATAGTGGCTGAGCCAAACGCAGTTTCTGCCAGCGAAGGCACATCAAATTTCGGCGCGTGTTCGGGGCGCAGCGTCTCTACCACATGCATCTGCGCTTTTTCCAGCGCTAGCGCTTCACTGGCTCCAATTGGATGGAAACGAATTTTGTCGCCCGGTTTCACCTGGCCGACTTTCCATAATTCCGCTTTGGCGATGGTCACAGGGCAGACGAAACCGCCAAGGCTTGGGCCGTCGTGCGTCAGGATCACCGGGAAGTCGCCAGTAAAGTTCACCGCGCCGATAGCGTATTCGCAATCATGCACGTTCGAAGGATGCAGGCCAGCTTCGCCGCCGTTGGCGCGAGTCCAGCTCGGTTTCGGGCCCACTAAGCGCACGCCTAAGCGGTTGGAGTTGTAATGCACTTGCCAGTCGCTGGCGAAGAACGCGTCAATGGCGGCCTGAGTGAAAAAGTCGGGTGCGCCGTGTGGGCCATACAACACGCCGATACGCCATTCCGTGCCGTAATGCGGCACCAGCGCGTCATCCAGCGCTTGCGGTTCGCTAACCGGTGCCGGTGTGGTGCAGGCGGCAAGCTGCGGCTGAGAAATGGCCAGCATGTCTGCAACGCGCAACGTACGACCGGCGTGACCGCCAAACTGACCCAGCGAGAAGGTCGATCGGCTGCCGAGATATTCCGGCACGTCAAAACCGTTGCGCACCGCCAGATAACTGCGGCAGCCACTCTGCGCACGACCCAACGTCAATGTTTGTCCCGGTTTGACCGTCAGTGGTTGCCAGTAATTTACTGCTTCGCCATCCAGCGTGGCGGCGCAATCGGCGCCCGTTAATGCAATGGTTGCTTCGCTGTGAAAGCGCAGGGTCGGGCCTTGCAAGGTAAATTCCAGACCGGCAGCGGCTTCATGATTGCCGACGATGCGGTTCGCCAGGCGAAAAGCGAAGTCATCCATCGGCCCGGAGGGCGGCACGCCAATATCCCAGTAGCCGAGGCGGCCAGGGAAATCCTGAATCGAGCTAAAGGTGCCAGGTTGCAGCACTTCAATCACCGAGGCGGCTGGCGTGAAGCTGTCGAGGAAACGCGTCCAGACTTTGCCGCTGCGAAAGGCATCCGTTGCAATAATCTGGCGCAAATAGTCGAGGTTGGTGGCAATGCCGTGCAACTGCGTGGCGTTGAGCGCAGTCTGCAGCTTTTCCAGCGCGGCTTCACGTGTGTCGGCGTGAACAATCAGCTTGGCGACCATCGGGTCGTAAAAACTGGAGACCTCAGTTCCGGTGTCGATCCAGCCATCAATGCGCACGCCTTCCGGGAAGCTAACGCCGGTTAAAACGCCGGGGCTAGGCTGAAAGTTTTTCAACGGATCTTCGGCATACAGGCGCACTTCAATGGATGCACCTTGCGGATCCTGTTGCAGACGCGCCCAATCGATACTTTCGCCTGCTGCCACTTTCAGCATGCATTCCACCAGATCGAGACCGGTGACGCATTCAGTGACCGGATGTTCTACCTGCAAACGCGTGTTCACTTCGAGGAAGTAAAAAGCATCCTGTTCGGCGTCGTAAATATATTCCACTGTACCGGCGCTGCGGTAATTCACTAACTCACCAAGACGCACCGCTGAAGAGAGCAGGGCGTCACGCGTAGCGTGTGGCAAATTCGGAGCAGGGGTCTCTTCTACCACTTTTTGATTGCGACGTTGCAGTGAACAATCGCGCTCACCCAACGCCACGACTTTGCCGCTGCCGTCGCCGAAGATTTGCACTTCTACATGGCGGGCGCGGTCGATGCAGCGTTCGAGAAACACACCGGCATCGCTAAAAAATTGCTCACCGAGACGCCGCACACTTTCCCAGCCATTGCGAAGCGCGTCGGCATCGGCACAGCGCGTCAGGCCAATGCCACCGCCGCCGGCAGTGCTTTTTAGCATGACCGGATAACCAATCTCTTCAGCGGCGCTCAGCGCGTCGTCCAGCGAAGCCAGCAGCGGCGTGCCTGGCGTCATCGGTACGCCGGCGCTGGCCGCCAGTTCACGTGCGCGATGCTTCAAACCAAACTCACCAATCTGCTGTGCGGTGGGGCCAACAAAGGCGATACCGGCCTGCTCGCAGGCATCCGCAAACGGCAGACTTTCAGAGAGAAAACCGTAGCCAGGCCAGATAGCTTCCGCACCGGTTTCTTTGGCAGCCGCTAAAATTTTGTCGATACGCAAATAGCTGTCGCTGGCTTTGTCACCGCCTAACGCAATAGCCACATCCGCATCTTTTACGTGCTGCGCATTGCGGTCAGCATCGGAATAGACCGCGACGCTTTTTACGCCGAGGCGTTTGAGGGTACGAATGGCGCGACAGGCGATCTCGCCACGGTTAGCAATCAACACGGTACTGAACATGGTTTAGTTACTCCCCTGAGCAGCGAGCCAGTTACGCCAGCCACCAAATTCGGTAATCTCCAGCGCGCTGTTCAGCGCGGAACCTTCACAAATAAAGCCTTTCACCACGCGGCCATTTGCCAGCGTCAGGCTGCCAATGCCCAGCGGCGCGGGAATTTCCGCCACAAATTCACCGAAGCGCGCCAGTGGGATATCCCACAACTCGACGGTGATGGCAGAGCCTTGCTCAGCGCGCATCAGGCCCGGCTTTTTGATGGGGCCATCCAGCAGCGCAAACAGGCGATAACAGCGGGCGGTTTGCGTCTCTTCAACGAAAACGGCCTGACGTGTGGTGAGCTGGAAGTTGAGCGGCATTCCGGTAAGGTGCGCACCCACCACAGCGACGCGCACGTGATCGGTTGAAACGGGCAGAGCGGCGTGAACCGCGGGCTGAGCTCTACCGGTCGCGCCCAGCGGCAGCGCCATTTGCTGCTGCCAGCGCAGGCCAAAGTCCGCCAGTACACGATCGTGCCAGGCCGGTGCAATCAGCGTGATGCCTGCCGGTAAATCGTCATTGCGAAACGGCGCAGGCAGCGCCAACGCAGCAAGATCGGCCAGGTTGGTGAAGTTGGTGTAATAACCAAAGTGCGAGTTGTAATGCACCGGCTCCTGCTTCATCTCTTCCTGGGTGTGAATGGTGGGTGAAGTCGGCACCACCAGCGCATCAAACTGCGCCAGCGTTTGCTGAATTTGACGCGTCAATTCAGCGCGCAGATATTCCGCTTCATAAGCCTGAACCGCGCTGTATTTCAGGCCGCTGGAAACGATACCGTGAACCACCGGATCCATCTCTTCCGGGCGATTAATCATCTCCCCGACGGCCACGGTGCGCTCTGCGACCCACGGGCCGTAATAGAGCTGTTCAGCTAATTTTTCAAAAGGGGTGAAATCGATAGGATGCAATGTTGCACCGCTGGCCAATAATGCTTCCAACGCCTGATCCCACGCGCCTTCAGCCGCAGCATCGTCAAAAAATTCTGGGTTAGCCGGAATGGAGAAGTCGGGATGCGCTTTCATACTGGCGGGCGCGGTATGAGGATTGTGACGTGAATAGGCATCATCAGCGTCGTAACCGCCCGCTACGCTGGCAACGATGAAGGCATCTTCTACCGTTAAGGCGAACACCGAAATGGTGTCATTCAGGCGGCAGGCCGGAACAACGCCGCTGGCAGAAAACCAGCCTTTGGTCGGTTTCAAGCCCACCATATTGTTGAATCCGGCGGGAACGCGACCTGAACCGGCGGTATCGGTGCCTAATGAGAACGCGACTAAACCACGCGCCAGTACTGAAGCCGAGCCGGAACTGGAACCACCACTGACATAGTCGGCATCAAAGGTGTTGCATACCGCACCAAAGGGCGAACGTGTGCCGACCAACCCCGTGGCGTATTGATCGAGATTAGTTTTACCGATCACAATCGCGCCTGCGGCTTTAAGTTGCGCGACAACAAAGGCGTCTTTTTCGGCAGTATAAGTGAAAGCGGGGCAGGCGGCGGTGGTGGGCCAGCCCGCGACATCAATATTGTCTTTCACGGCGAAAGGCACACCGAACAGCGGAAGCGCCGCAGGGTTGCGAAGATAGCTGGCCAGCAGCG
The DNA here is from genome assembly GCF_036663535.1 of Pantoea sp. T14. Taxonomy (NCBI): domain Bacteria; kingdom Pseudomonadati; phylum Pseudomonadota; class Gammaproteobacteria; order Enterobacterales; family Erwiniaceae; genus Pantoea; species Pantoea sp. T14. Next base: position 210,374 of record NZ_JAWUEB010000013.1, on the reverse strand, counting down.
GCTCGATCTGGGCGTTAAGCTGGGCGGGTGTCGCCAAATAGAGCCAGGCGTTGTCTTGGGTATTAAGCGCTGCCAGATGCGTTTGCAGCAGCGTGTAGATCTGTTGCGGTTCCTGTTGGTAGCGCTGCTGCCACTCGTTAAGGGTCAAGCCAAATGTCGAAGCCATGCGATGAATTCCAACTGGTATACAAGATGGAATTCAACAGAGCAAAGGCTGTGCCAGATTTTTAACGCTATGATCTGAGGGTTAAAGTTCACCAGTCATAAGTTTAACTGATGATAAAATGCACAACCGCAGCGCAGGGTTTGCGCAATTGCAGTGCGTTTGGCTCACGTTGAGTAAATTTTGTGAAGAACATGGCAAGAGCGCAATGGCCTGGTTAGCATGAAGAAAGTCTGGCACGTAGCCGGAGCCCAGAAACAGAGGAGATTTACGTGGAGAAGTGGCGTAACTGGATGATAGGGATTTGTCTGGTCAGCACGGCCAGCAGCGTATGGGCTGACTCGCTCGATCAACAACGGCAACGTTATCAAGAAATTAAGCAAGCCTGGGACAGCAATCAGATGGCGACGGTGGATCAACTGTTGCCCACGCTACAGGATTACCCTCTGTATCCGTATCTGGAATATCGTTTGCTGGCGCAGGATCTCGATCAGGAGACCAGCCTGGCGGTAAAGAATTTCATTCAAAAATATCCTACCTTGCCGCCCGCAAGATCGCTGAGCACGCGCTTCGTCAATGTGCTGGCACATCGTCAAGACTGGCAAGGTGTGTTGACCTTCAGCCCGACTGAACCCAAACCGGTACAGGCGCGCTGTAACTGGTATTACGCCAAATGGGCAACCGGGCAGCAGCAAGCCGCCTTTGAGGGCGCGAAAGCGATTTGGCTGCGCGGCACCGCCTTGCCTAATGACTGCGACGCGCTTTTCTCGGCATGGCAATCGTCCGGTCAGCTTTCGCCAATCACTATTCTGGAGCGTATTCGCCTCGCGATGAAAGCGGGCAATGACAGCCTGGTCAGTTATCTGGCAAAAATGCTGCCTGCCGATTATCAAACCATGGCCGATGCCGTGTTGGCTTTGCAGAAAGATCCGCTTTCGGTCACCACCTTTGCCAGCGCAGTCGGCCCAACCGATTTTACCCGCCAGGCCACAATCTACGCCTTTACGCGTGTAGCGCGTGAGGACATGGAAAATGCCCGCAGCATGATTCCGATCTTAGTGCGTGCGCAAAAGATGGAAGCGGCCGACGAACAGGCGCTGAAAGAGATTGTGGTGTGGCGCATGATGGGCAGCGATCTGACCTCCGAGCAGGCGCGCTGGCGTGATGCGGTAGTGATGAACAGCGAATCAACGGCGCTGGTGGAACGTCGCGTGCGTCTGGCCTTAAGCGAAAACAATCGTCGTAGCCTGAATACCTGGATTGCCCGCCTGCCGGTGGAAGCCAAAGAGAAAGATGAGTGGCAATATTGGCAAGCTGACCTGCTCTTTTCACAAAACCGCAAAGAAGAGGCGGAAGAGATCCTGCGTAAGCTGATGAAGCAACGTGGTTATTATCCGATGGTCGCAGCGCAGCGTTTAGGCGTGGATTATCCGTTGCAGGTCGATGCCGCTCCGAAACCCGACAGTACCACGCTGCAAGGCGCGGAGTTGGCGCGCGTGCGTGAGCTGATGTATTGGGGACTGGATAACCTAGCGCGTAGCGAGTGGGCGAATCTGGTGGCGAGCAGAACGCACGTGCAGCAACAGATGCTGGCGCGCTACGCCAACGAGCAGGATTGGTGGGATCTCAGTGTACAAGCCACCATCACCGCGAAAATGTGGGACAGCTTAAAAGAGCGTTTCCCACTAGCATGGCAAAGTCTTTATCAGCAATACACCCGCGATAAAGGCATTCCGCAAAGCTATGCGATGGCGATTTCTCGTCAGGAAAGTGCGTGGAACCCTAAAGCTCGTTCACCGGTGGGCGCAAGCGGTTTGATGCAAATTATGCCGGGTACGGCTACCCATACCGTGAAGATGTATAACATTCCCGGTTACGTGAATAACAGCCAGTTGCTGGATCCGCAAACCAATATTCAGATTGGTACGCAGTATCTGGAGTATGTTTTCCAGCAGTTTGGGCAGAACCGCATTTTTGCTTCAGCAGCCTATAATGCTGGCCCAGGCCGTGTGCGAAGTTGGCAGAAAACCAGCGCAGGAAATCTGGATGCGGTCGCGTTTATTGAAACCATTCCGTTCTCAGAAACGCGTGGCTATGTGAAGAACGTGTTGGCTTATGATGCGTACTATCGTCACTTTATGGGCCAGCCGGATAAGATCCTTTCGGATGGTGAGTGGAATCGCCGTTACTAGCTGTGCTAAGCTTCCGTACTCTTTAGCGAGTACGGAAGCCCTTTCATGACCCAATCTTTTGCCCCTTCGACCCACACCGGTTCTGCTGACAATAATTGGCTGCGCTTTGTCGATTTGATGCAAGAAGCTTTCGCTAATGGCCATGCGCTGCCGCTGATGCAGTTGATGATGACGCCAGATGAACGCGAAGCCTTTGGTACGCGCTTGCGCATTATCGAAGAGTTGATGACGGGAGAAATGAGCCAACGCGAGCTGAAGAATGAGCTTGGCGTGGGTATTGCGACCATTACGCGCGGATCAAATAGCTTAAAAGAGGCGCCGCCAGAGCTAAAGCGCTGGCTGGAGGCGCGGCTGATTACTGCTGATACAAAGGGTGAGTAAACGGGCACAGCGCCAGTATCAAAGCCTGATGATAAACGCTTGAACGGCTCAATAAACCATGGGTAAAAGCCCCAATTGCGCCACCTTTTTGTTTAATATTCTCTTCGCCAGTTAATCGCGCCATCTCTTCGCCCAGTTCACGTCCTTCACGTAAACCTGCCATTACCACCGGCGGCAGGGTAAAGCTGGCTGAACGCGATTCCCCCCGCTGCTTTTGGTTCTCCACTACCATCCAGGCGAAGGCGCAATCGTCTTCAATGCCGGCTTCAATCGCTACCCAAAAGTTCGCTTCTGGTCGGACCTGACGCGCATTCATCACGCGCTGACGTGCGCCAGTTCGCGTTTCCAGATTAGTTAAGGGCTGAGCCGCCACGCCGCTATCGACCTCGACCCCTTCAATATGGCAGGATCCTTCGCCGAAAACGTCGTTGAACGCTTGTGCAATCGCGCGAATTTTTGCTGGGTTGATGGTGGCTGCGACAACATGGTACATAATTGGTTGAACCCTTGAGTGATTAAGGCAATTTTGGTCGCAGTATAACGGAAACTAAGCATGTTACAGGTCTATCTTGTTCGTCACGGTGAAACGGTATGGAATGCGGAGCGACGCATTCAAGGTCAATCCGACAGTCCGCTGACGGAAAAAGGTGAACAACAAGCCCATCAAGTGGGCGAGCGCGTTAAAGATTGGGGCATCACGCATATCATTTCCAGCGACTTAGGCCGCACGCGTCGCACCGCAGAGATCATTGCCGATGCCTGCGGTTGTGCCGTTACGTTGGATCCACGTCTACGTGAGCTGAACATGGGCGTGCTGGAGAAGCGCCCACTGGACGGTTTGACGGCAGAAGAGGAAACATGGCGTGCTGGATTGGTTAATGGCACCGAAGGCGGCCGTATCCCGGATGGCGAATCAATGACGGAAATGGCGGAGCGTATGCATGATGCGCTGAATACCTGTCTTGATCTGCCTGCAGGCAGCCGCCCACTTATTGTCAGCCACGGTATGGCGTTGGGCGTCTTGGTGAGCACCATCCTCGGATTGCCTGCTTATGCCGAACGTCGTCTGCGTCTGCGTAACTGTTCAATTTCACGCGTTGATCATCAGCAAAGCGCCTGGCTGGCCAAAGGTTGGGTGGTTGAAACGGCGGGGGATATTTCACATCTGGATGCCCCTGCACTCGACGAGTTGCAGCGCTAAGGGCAACGTTGATAAAAAATGCCGTCTCGAGGACGGCATTTTTGTTTAGCTCGCCTGTTGAGGGCGGATAGGAATCAGATATTCGCAACGAATTTCTGTTGGCGGCTCGCTGCGCTTTTTACCACCGTGGGTGAAGAAGCGCTCGATATCCTGACCCTGGCGACGCGTCAGGCCCAGCGTTGGCATGCAGGTTCCATACAGCAGCAGAATAAATTCTTGCAGTTCAACGCGCGGTCCGGTGTAGGTGAACTGGACGTAATCACCTGCCTCCAGAATTACGCTCTGGCCCGAATGCATGTTGATGGCATTATCGGCTGGCACGGCGGTGGTATAGAGAATTTCCTGCTCATCATCTTTATCGTGGCTGGCGCGCACCTGATGCAAGCCATACAGTACCGGCGGCACCGTATCGGTTTCCAGCAGGAACTGCTTCCAAAAATGGATGCGCATTTCGTCGCGATAGCTGGAAATTTGTTCCAGTGTGCAGGTGTAATTCTGCGTTTGCCCTACCAGTACCGTTTCAGGCAAAGTGACGAAACTCGGTTCTGGCTGTTTATCGTCATCAAGGCGAATCGGCGGACGAATACCGTATGAATTCCAGTCTGATGAACGGCGATACCACGCAGGTGTTTGATTAAACTGCTTTTTAAACGCGCGGGTAAAGGTCTGCTGTGAATCGAAGCGATATTGCAAAGCAATATCCAGGATTGGGCGGCTGGTAAGGCGCAGGGCGACCGCCGCCTTAGATAAGCGGCGTGCGCGAATATAGGCGCCAATGGCGTGCCCGGTGACGTCTTTAAACATCCGTTGTAAATGCCACTTGGAATAACCCGCTTTCAAGGCAACATTATCCAGTGAAAGTGGTTGATCCAGGTGGCTCTCCAGCCAGACAAGCAAATCGCGAATGATACCGGCTTGGTCCATAAAACATCCTCATACTTTCTGGTGGCGCAGCTAAACGCAGTCGACGAATAATAGCACTAATTGCTCAAAGGGCGTGGGCAGTTTCATTTGGGATGATTGTGCTACATCAATGCGGGTTTAGACCCGTTATGGTTTGGTCTTTGTGGACAATTGCCAGTACATTACATTCTCATCTATTACGTTTGCAATGGTAACTCCATGACAATATCTCGCCTTCTCATCGCCGCAGTCGCCACGGTGACTTTTTCCAGCCCTTTACTCGCCGAAGAGATTGGCTCAGTAGACACGGTTTTCAAGATGTTCGGACCCGATCATAAGATCGTGGTTGAAGCCTTTGATGACCCAGACGTCAAAAATGTAACCTGTTATATCAGCCGGGCAAAAACCGGCGGTATTAAGGGCGGATTAGGTCTGGCGGAAGATACATCAGATGCAGCCATTTCTTGTCAGCAAATCGGTGCTGTTGAACTCAGTGATAAAATTGTCCAAGGCAAAGCGCAGGGTGAAGTCGTGTTTCGCCAGCGCACTTCACTGATTTTCAAGAAGCTGCAGGTTGTACGCTTCTTTGATAAAAAGCGCAACGCTTTGGTCTATTTAACCTATTCAGACAAAGTGGTGGATGGTTCACCAAAGAACGCGCTGAGCGCAGTGCCGATTATGCCGTGGCATTAAGGCAAAGAAAAAACGCCCGAATGGGCGTTTTTTTCATTTAGTCTTCGAGATCGCCGCAGAAACGATAACCTTCGCCATGAATCGTGGCGATGATTTCTGGCGTATCCGGCGTGGATTCAAAGTGCTTACGAATACGGCGGATTGTCACATCAACAGTACGATCGTGTGGCTTCAGCTCGCGGCCAGTCATTTTCTTCAGGAGATCGGCACGGGTTTGAATTTTACCCGGGTTCTCACAGAAGTGCAGCATGGCGCGGAACTCACTGCGTGGCAGCTTATATTGTTCACCGTTCGGGTTAATCAGCGAGCGGCTATTAATATCCAGCGTCCAGCCATTGAATTTATAATCTTCCACCTGACGGCGCTCTTCACTCGGCAGCGCCAAATTCATGGTGCGTGACAGTAGATTGCGTGCGCGGATGGTTAACTCACGTGGATTAAACGGTTTGGTGATGTAATCATCGGCACCGATTTCCAGACCAAGGATTTTATCCACTTCATTATCACGACCGGTCAGAAACATCAGCGCAACGTTGGCTTGTTCACGCAGTTCACGCGCTAACAGCAAGCCGTTTTTGCCGGGAAGGTTGATGTCCATGATCACCAGATTGACGTCATTGTCGGTCAGAACCTGATGCATCTCAGCACCGTCGGTCGCTTCATACACCACATAACCTTCAGCCTCAAAAATACTTTTGAGGGTGTTACGCGTGACCAGTTCGTCTTCAACGATAAGAATGTGCGGGGTCTGCATATTTCGCTACCTAAAATTTGCCAACAAATCGAAATCAGGGCGTACAGCGGTTATTCGGTCTCCTTACGGAGAGCGGCGTGCCGCGCTGAACCGTTGTACGAAATTATGTTTTGATAAACTCTCTATCAACGTCAACAACAGTGTTAGCTCAGCCAGTCAGGATGAAACTTGCATGCCCCGGGATGGCGCATATCCTAACTGCATTAACAGCAACCTAACAGCACCAACAACAACCGATAAGCATAAAAACAACGCTTCGTTGACTTATATCAAATGCAAGTGTAGCACGTTAACACTTTTGTGAAAAACTTCTCGTAGATTGCCTGCTTAGCTCACAAAAAGCAGCATTTTCGCTACAATTTCACTGCATGATACACAAAGTGCAATGTGCAGGAATTAATGTTTCACTAAGCTGAAATAAAAGGATTTTCTATTTTACTTTCTGTTTTAACGCGCTTGGTGGCGAAATCTTGCTCTGTGGCTTTTTTTAATAGGTTTTAACATCGTTAACATTTCATTTTCCTGTTTCTTATCGATCCGCGATGTCATGAACGTGCGTGTTACAATATGGCGCGATGTTAATAAACTGATGGAATAATCATGCGTTTCCCTTTCATTCTGGTTTCGCCCGCTCGGGCAGAAAATATTGGCGCTGCCGCACGTGCGATGAAAACCATGGGATTTAGTGAATTACGAATCGTTGCCAGCGACGCGTGGCAAGATCCAGCGGCCCGACGTGTCGCTCACGGTGCCGGGGAGATACTCGATAATCTGCAAACCTTTGACACGCTCGCTGATGCGCTACATGACATCGAATTTTCAGTCGCTACCACCGCCCGCAGCCGTGCTAAATTCCGCCATTACGCCACGCCAACGCAGGTTGAAACGCAGCTGCTGGAAAAACGACAGTGGGTGAAAAGCATGGCGCTGGTGTTTGGCCGTGAAGACAACGGGTTGACGAATGAAGAGCTGGATCTGGTCGACTTGCTGACCGGAATCCCGATGGCAAACGACTATCCCTCCTTAAATCTAGGGCAGGCGGTGATGGTGTATAGCTATCAGCTGTCAGCGCTGAATCAGGTTGCGGCACCGGCCCCTCAAATAGCCGATGCCCAGCAATTGAAAGCGCTGCATCAGCGATTCCAGCATCTGTTGGTTCAGCTGGACGTTAGCAATGATGAAAAACTCGCGGACTGGATCGATCAACGTATCGGCGTGCTGGAGCAACGCGACAGTGCGATGCTGCATCGTTTGCTGCATGACATAGAAAAAAAACTTATAGATAAATCGTCCGGAAAAGTATGATTTTTTAGCGGCAGATCGTAGCAGAATTCGCCAGTGCGAAAGATCCACTCTGGATTCTTAGAAGATGACGAAACTGTGCGCAGCGTTGAGAATTTACACAATCGACAAATTCGTTGACTTAAAGTGCCCTTTGCTTTACTTCTGGAAGGCAGACGGACAACCAAAGACAGACAGAAAATAAATCTAAATGCGTAACTTCAGCCTGATTACCACAATTATTACCACCACCATTACTACAGGTAACGGTGCGGGCTGACGCATACAGGATAAAATAGAAAAAAGCCCGCACCTAACCAGTGCGGGCTTTTTTTTCGGCTCAAATTCAGGAGAGTGTATATCATGCGAGTGCTGAAATTCGGCGGGACTTCGGTGGCAAATGCGGAACGTTTTCTTCGCGTAGCCGACATTTTGGAAAGCAATGCGCAGCAGGGACAAGTTGCAACCGTGCTCTCGGCCCCGGCCAAAATCACCAATCACTTGGTGGCGATGATTGAGAAAACCATCAGCGGTCAGGATGCTTTACCGAATATCAGTGATGCCGAACGTATTTTTGCTGACCTGCTGCGTGGCTTAGCCGATGCGCAGCCGGGTTTTGATTATGACCGTCAGAAAACTCGCGTTGATTTAGAATTTGCTCAGTTGAAGCAGGTGCTGCACGGCATCAGCTTGCTGGGACAATGCCCAGATAGCGTTAACGCCGCCATTATTTGCCGCGGTGAAAAACTCTCTATCGCTATTATGGAAGCGCTGCTGCTAGCACGCGGTCATGGCGTTAGCGTCATCGATCCGGTCGAGAAGTTATTGGCTGTTGGGCATTATCTTGAATCCACCGTGGATATCACTGAGTCCACGCGTCGTATTGAAGCCAGTAAAATCCCAGCAGAGAATATGATTTTGATGGCGGGTTTCACTGCCGGTAACGAGCGCGGTGAGCTGGTAGTGCTGGGCCGCAACGGTTCCGATTATTCTGCTGCGGTATTGGCCGCTTGCCTGCGTGCCGACTGCTGTGAAATCTGGACTGACGTTGACGGCGTCTATACCTGTGATCCGCGCCAGGTGCCAGATGCTCGCCTGCTGAAATCGATGTCTTATCAAGAAGCGATGGAGCTTTCCTATTTCGGGGCCAAAGTGCTTCACCCGCGCACCATCGCCCCGATTGCCCAGTTCCAGATTCCCTGTCTGATTAAAAACACCGCCAACCCGCAAGCGCCCGGCACCTTGATTGGTGGCGAAGGCGATCAGGATGAAAGTCCGGTCAAAGGCATCACCAATCTGAACAATATGGCGATGTTCAACGTTTCCGGCCCAGGCATGAAAGGCATGATCGGCATGGCTGCACGCGTCTTTGCCGCCATGTCCCGCACCGGTATTTCGGTGGTGTTGATCACGCAATCTTCTTCTGAATACAGCATCAGCTTCTGCGTACCGCAGAGCGAGCAGGCACGCGCGCGTCGCGTGCTGGAAGAGGAATTCTATCTTGAGCTGAAAGATGGCCTGCTTGATCCGCTGGATGTACTCGAAAATCTGGCGGTGATTTCGGTAGTGGGCGATGGTATGCGCACGCTGCGCGGTATCTCCGCCAAGTTCTTCTCAGCGTTGGCGCGTGCCAATATCAATATCGTAGCGATTGCGCAGGGCTCTTCAGAGCGTTCGATTTCAGTAGTCGTGAATAACGATGAAGCGACCACCGGCGTGCGCGGCGTGCATCAAATGCTGTTTGCCACCGATCAGGTTATTGAAGTTTTCGTGGTTGGCGTTGGCGGGGTAGGTGGTGCGCTGTTGGATCAGCTGCATCGTCAGCAGGCCTGGCTTAAGAAGAAGCATATCGATTTACGCGTTTGCGGCATCGCCAATTCACGTGCATTGCTGACTAACGTGCACGGCATTGATTTAAGCAACTGGAAAGCCGAAATGAACGAAGCCAAAGAGCCGTTCAATTTGGGCCGTTTGATTCGTTTAGTGAAAGAGTATCACTTGCTGAATCCCGTCATCGTTGACTGTACGTCAAGCCAGGCGGTTGCCGATCAGTATGCCGATTTCCTTGCCGACGGTTTTCACGTGGTGACGCCGAACAAAAAGGCCAATACCTCGTCGTGGAACTACTACCAGCAGATGCGTACGGCGGCAGCGAAATCGCGTCGCAAATTCCTCTATGACACCAATGTGGGTGCAGGCTTGCCGGTGATTGAAAACCTGCAAAACCTGCTGAACGCGGGTGATGAATTAATCAAGTTCTCCGGTATTCTCTCAGGTTCGCTTTCATTTATTTTCGGTAAGCTGGACGAAGGCGTGTCGCTGTCGCAAGCCACTCACATGGCGCGTGAAATGGGCTTCACCGAGCCGGATCCGCGTGACGATCTCTCTGGCACCGACGTAGCGCGTAAGTTACTGATTCTGGCGCGTGAAGCGGGATACCAGCTTGAGCTGAGTGATATTGAGATCGAACCGTTGTTGCCGGAAAGCCTGCTTGAAATCAAAGACGTTGAACAGTTTATGCAGCGTCTGCCGGAACTGGATAACGCCTTTGCTGCCCGCGTAGCCAAAGCGCGAGATGAAGGTAAAGTCTTACGCTTCGTTGGTGCGATTGAAGAGGGCGGCAGTTGCAAAGTGAAAATTGATGCCGTAGATGGCAACGATCCGCTCTATAAAGTGAAAAATGGCGAAAACGCGCTGGCGTTTTACAGCCGCTACTATCAACCGATTCCGTTGGTGCTGCGCGGATACGGTGCCGGAAATGACGTAACTGCGGCCGGTGTATTTGCCGATTTGTTGCGTACGCTGTCATGGAAGTTGGGAGTTTAATAATGGTAAAAATTTATGCACCGGCCTCAATTGGTAACGTTAGCGTCGGCTTTGATGTGCTGGGCGCTGCGGTCTCGCCGGTGGATGGTTCGTTACTGGGCGATTGCGTCTCAGTCGAAGCCGCAGACACGTTTAGTCTGACCAACTCAGGCCGCTTCGTCAGCAAATTGCCGGACGATCCCAAAGAGAACATCGTATATCAATGCTGGCAGCGCTTTTGCGAAGCGATTGGCCAAACCGTGCCGGTAGCGATGACGCTGGAAAAGAACATGCCGATTGGCTCCGGCCTCGGTTCCAGCGCCTGTTCTGTGGTTGCGGGTTTGATGGCAATGAACGAATTTTGCGGCAAACCGCTCAGCGATACAGAACTGCTGACGCTGATGGGCGAGCTTGAAGGCCGCATTTCAGGCAGCGTACATTACGATAACGTTGCGCCATGCTTCCTTGGTGGTATCCAGCTGATGCTGGAAGAGAACGGCATTATCAGTCAGGAAGTGCCGGGTTTTGATGACTGGCTCTGGGTGATGGCGTATCCGGGCATCAAAGTTTCTACCGCCGAAGCGCGCGCTATTCTGCCCGCACAATACCGTAAGCAGGATTGCATCAAGCATGGTCGCTTGCTCGCGGGATTCATTCACGCCTGCCATACGCGTCAGCCGTTGCTGGCAGCTAAACTTATGCAGGACGTGATTGCGGAACCGTACCGCACCAAACTGTTACCAGGCTTTGCCGAAGCGCGTCAGGCTGCGCAGGATATCGGTGCACTGGCTTGCGGAATTTCCGGCTCAGGTCCAACACTTTTCGCCGTTTGCAATCAAATGGAAACGGCCCAGCGGATGGCTGACTGGTTGAGCCAGCACTATCTGCAAAATGATGAAGGCTTCGTCCATATCTGCCGCCTGGATACGGCTGGCGCACGTAAATTGGGATAACGCATGAAACTCTATAATCTTAAGGATCACAACGAGCAGGTCAGCTTCGCCCAGGCGGTGAAACAAGGTCTGGGTTCGCAGCAAGGGCTGTTTTTTCCGCTGGAGCTGCCTGAGTTTGAACTGACCGACATCGACGCCATGCTGGAAATGGATTTTGTTAGCCGCAGCAGCAAGATTCTTTCTGCTTATATCGGCGACGAAATCCCAGCGCAGCAGTTGGCTGAACGTGTTAAAGCAGCCTTTGCTTTCCCTGCACCGGTTAAGCAGGTCAGTGAGGATATCGCTTGTCTGGAACTGTTCCACGGCCCGACGCTGGCATTTAAAGATTTCGGCGGTCGCTTCATGGCGCAAATGCTCTCCTATTTCAGCGGCAGCGATGAGCAAATCACGATTTTAACTGCGACGTCAGGCGATACTGGCGCGGCGGTTGCGCACGCATTTTATGGCATGAAAAACGTGCGCGTCGTGATCCTCTATCCGCAAGGCAAGATCAGTCCATTGCAGGAAAAACTGTTCTGTACGCTGGGTGGCAACATCGAAACCATCGCCATTGACGGCGATTTTGATGCATGCCAAACGCTGGTGAAACAGGCGTTCGATGATGAAGAGCTGAAAAAGGCCATTGGCCTGAACTCCGCCAACTCCATCAATATCAGCCGCCTGCTGGCGCAGATTTGCTACTACTTTGAAGCAGTGGCACAGCTGCCGCAGGAGAAACGTAATCAACTGGTGGTGTCCGTGCCAAGCGGTAACTTCGGCGATTTAACCGCCGGTTTGCTGGCAAAATCGCTGGGTTTACCGATCAAACGATTCATTGCCGCTACCAATGCTAACGATACCGTGCCGCGATTCTTGGGCAACGGCGCATGGCAGCCAAATGTTACTGTAGCAACGTTGTCGAACGCGATGGATGTGAGCCAGCCCAATAACTGGCCACGCGTAGAAGAGTTATTCCGTCGTAAAACCTGGCGCTTGACCGATCTGGCGTATGGCGCGGTAACTGATGACACCACTAAAGCTGCCATGCGTGAGCTGGCGGGCATAGGTTATATTTCAGAGCCACACGCGGCAATTGCCTGGCGCTTGCTGCGCGATCAGTTGCAGGAAGGCGAATATGGCCTGTTCCTCGGGACGGCGCATCCGGCGAAATTTATCGAGAGCGTGGAAGCGATTCTGGATCAGAAACTGGCATTGCCGGCTGAATTAGCCGAGCGCGCTGAACTGCCGCTGCTGTCTCATACGATGAAAGCCGATTTTACCCCACTGCGCGCTTTCTTGCTGAAAGCGTAAGCACAAAAAAGGGACGATCATCGTCCCTTTTTCTTTTTATCGAGTTAATTAAACCTGCTCTGAGCGCTTAAATACCCACTCGCTGTCATTGCTGCTGGCCGCATCAAACGCATAACCGTCCACATCAAACGCCTTCAACTGCTCCGGTTTTTGCAGCTGATTTTGAATGATATAGCGACTCATTAATCCGCGTGCTTTTTTGGCGTAGAAGCTGATCACTTTATACTTGCCGTTCTTCTCATCTAAAAACACCGGTTTGATTAACTGCGCCTGCAATTTCTTCGGCTTAATCGCTTTGAAGTATTCATCCGATGCCAAATTAATCAACACATCATCGCCTTGCTCAGCCAAAGCGTCATTGAGTGTGTCTGTCAGTAGCTCGCCCCAGAAGCTGTAAAGATCTTTGCCTGCCGGACTGGCGAATTTGATACCCATTTCCAGCCGATAAGGCTGCATTAAATCCAGTGGGCGCAACACACCATATAAGCCAGACAACATCCGCAGATGCCGTTGGGCAAAGTCAAAATCGTTGTCGCTAAAGGTTTCAGCCTGCAAGCCTGTGTAGACATCGCCTTTAAAGGCCAGAATCGCCTGACGCGCATTATCAGGCGTGAATTCAGGCTGCCAGCTGTTAAAACGATCGGCGTTGAGGTGAGCCAGCTTATCGCTGATGCCCATTAACGAAGCGATTTGTGCAGGTGACAGATCGCGCGCTACCTCAATGAGCTGTTGTGACTTTTCTAACAGCGCAGGTTGGGTATAGCGCGTGGTCGCCAGCGGGCTTTCATAGTCCAGCGTCTTGGCGGGAGAGATCACCATCAACATGTTCGCTTCCTCATATAACCCCTATTTTTACAGGGCATTGGCTGATTATTTAGCCTCGCAGTGTAACAAAAAAGCCGCAAAGATCGGCAAATCACAGCTATTTGTTAGCGCTATCGTAAACGGCATTTCTCGACCTTGCACCGCTGTTGCTGCGTGATATTATCGCAACAGCCTTTTTTCACCCTGACAGTTAACTAAGAGAAAAGAACATGACGGACAAACTTACCTCCTTGCGTCAGCTGACCACTGTGGTTGCTGACACCGGTGATATCGCAGCCATGAAGCTGTACCAGCCACAAGACGCTACCACCAACCCTTCTTTGATTCTCAACGCCGCGCAAATTCCTGAATACCGCAAACTGATCGATGAAGCGATTAGCTGGGCACGTGAGCAGAGCAGCAACAAAGAAGAGCAGCTGCAGTTGGTTTCTGACAAGCTGGCCGTCAACATTGGTTTAGAGATTCTGAAACTGGTTCCAGGCCGTATTTCAACTGAAGTTGATGCTCGCCTTTCTTACGACACCGAAGGCAGCATCGCTAAGGCGCGTAGCCTGATCAAACTCTATAACGATGCGGGCATCAGCAACGATCGTATCCTGATCAAACTGGCTTCAACCTGGCAGGGCATCCGCGCAGCGGAGCAGCTGGAAAAAGAAGGCATCAACTGTAACCTCACGCTGCTGTTCTCCTTCGCACAGGCGCGTGCATGTGCAGAAGCTGGCGTGTTCCTGATTTCCCCTTTCGTGGGCCGTATTCTTGACTGGTACAAAGCGAATACCGACAAGAAAGAGTACGCACCTCATGAAGATCCAGGCGTGGTTTCCGTGTCTGAAATCTACAGCTACTACAAGCAGCACGGTTATGAAACCGTGGTGATGGGCGCAAGCTTCCGTAACGTTGGCGAAATCGTTGAACTGGCAGGTTGTGATCGACTGACCATCTCTCCTGCGCTGCTGAAAGAACTGGCTGAAAGCGAAGGCACTCTTGAACGTAAGCTCAGCTACAGCGGCGATGTGAAAGCGCGTCCTGCTAAAATGACTGAATCTGAGTTCCTGTGGCAGCACAATCAGGATCCAATGGCGGTGGCAAAACTGGCGGAAGGCATCCGCAACTTTGCTGTTGACCAAGGCAAACTTGAGAAGATGCTGGCAGAACTGCTGTAATCTTGCACCGTGGCGGCAGATGTCGTCACGGTTTTCTCTTTTCCGCACCTTTCGCTTTGTATTATCCTCTCTCTGTTCCCCCTTTCTACTCCACCGCAACGCGGTAAATCACAGCGAACCAAAACGATGAATACATTACGCATTGGGTTGATCTCCGTTTCCGATCGCGCCGCTAACGGCATTTATCAGGATCAAGGGATCCCCGCACTCGAAAGTTGGCTGAGCAGTGCGATTAGCACGCCGTTTGAGATTGAAACCCGTTTAGTGCCGGATGAGCAGCCGATGATTGAACAGGCGATTTGCGAGCTGGTGGATGAACGCTTTTGCCATTTGGTGTTAACCACAGGCGGAACCGGTCCGGCGCGTCGCGATGTGACACCCGATGCCACCCTGGCCGTTGCCGATCGTGAAATGCCCGGTTTTGGTGAGCAGATGCGTCAAATCAGCCTGCAATTCGTGCCGACTGCCATTTTATCGCGACAGGTTGGCGTGATCCGCAAGCAATCTTTAATCCTTAATCTTCCAGGTCAGCCCAAATCGATTAAAGAGACGCTGGAAGGCCTGAAAGATGAGCAGGGTAACGTTAGCATTGCGGGAATTTTCGCTTCTGTACCTTATTGTTTACAGTTATTGGAAGGGCCCTACGTTGAAACGCATACGCAAGTCGTAGCAGCTTTTCGCCCCAAAAGCGCGATACGTGAGATAAATAACTAAATATTCCGATTTTCAGGCATAAGCTATAGCCTGGCTGGTGTGGTGAAAGATTGACGGTATAGTAAGCTCAGCTTTACAACCGTTTCTCTTTTGCCTCTGGAATGTTATGGAATCGAATCAGACTCAACGCCTGAACGGCCAGGATTATAAAACCCTTTCACTCGCTGCCCTCGGCGGTGCTTTAGAATTTTACGACTTCATCATTTTTGTTTTTTTCGCTGCGGTGATTGGCGAACTCTTTTTCCCACCTGATATTCCTGAATGGCTGCGCCAGCTACAAACTTTTGCCATTTTCGCGGCAGGTTATCTGGCGCGCCCGCTAGGCGGGATTATCATGGCGCACTTCGGCGACAAAGTGGGCCGCAAAAAGATGTTCAGCCTAAGCATTTTATTGATGGCGCTGCCCACGCTAGCAATGGGCGCACTGCCGACTTACCAAACTATCGGGATTGCGGCACCTTTATTAATGCTGTTGATGCGCATGTTGCAAGGTGCTGCAATTGGTGGGGAAGTGCCGGGCGCTTGGGTATTTGTCGCCGAGCACGTGCCTTACAAGCGAATTGGTATTGCCTGCGGCACGTTAACCGCTGGGCTAACCGTGGGCATTCTGTTGGGTTCGGTGGTCGCAACGCTAATAAACACGTCAATGACACCGCAAGCCATTCGCGAAGGTGGCTGGCGTTTACCGTTTTTTATCGGCGGTGTGTTTGGTTTAGCTGCGATGTATTTGCGCCGTTGGCTGCATGAGACACCCGTTTTTATTGCCATGCAAAAGCGTAAAGCGCTGGCGGATGAACTGCCTTTAAAAGCGGTGGTGGTGAACCATAAAAAGTCAGTGATCATTTCTATGCTGCTGACCTGGCTGCTCTCAGCATGCATTGTGGTAGTGATTCTGATGTCGCCGGTCTGGTTGCAGAAGCAGCATGGCCTTGCGCCTGCGTTAACCTTACAGGCCAATAGTTTTGCAACCATTATGCTTTGTATAGGCTGCATCGTTGCCGGCGTAGCGGCAGACCGTTTTGGTGCAAGTAAAGCGTTGATCACAGGCAGTGTATTACTGGCGGCGTGCAGTTGGGCGTTCTACCACTTTACGCCGTTGTATCCGCAGCAGCTTTTCCTGCTGTACGGGTTAGCAGGCCTGAGCGTTGGCGTTGTCGGCGTGGTGCCTTTTGTGATGGTGCGCGCTTTTCCAGCCGAGGTGCGCTTTAGTGGAATCTCCTTCTCTTATAATGTCGCCTACGCAATTTTCGGTGGCTTAACGCCGATTTTTGTTACCTTGTTGATGAATGTCTCATCGATGGCACCTTCATGGTATGTGCTGGCATTAGCGCTGGTTGGGTTAGTGACGGGAATTTGGTTGCGAAGTGATATTAGCCACGAAAATGCGGTGCATGAGGCTGTTGCGCAGCAGCCTTAATCACGAGCAGCAGCTTTAAAAATAAAAACGCGGAGCCTGGCTCCGCGTTTTGCATCTGGCAGATCAATATTAATATTGAGCAGAAAGGCGGTCATGCCGAACCCCATTAAACCGAGTGGAGCGGGGTTAGCCAACGTTATGGTGCTCATTGTTCCTGTAATGTCTCGAATGTGGATTTAGGGGATGTTTTTTGTCCGAAAGCCCTGTTTGCAATGGCTGGGAGCAGCTCACAGAGAGGCGCTGACGCAACGTCTTTGATCTGAGTAGAAAGAAGATCGAAATTTTTTTTTGGTTTAACCCTTGATGCGCTTCGAAGCGGCCCCATTTACTTGTCATCGAGCGTTGTGAACGTTGGAAAAAAGCATGTGGTGATGGTTGAAAGTAAACAACCCGCCCGCATAACAGGTTCACAACCCAAATTGGCAAAGAATTTAAGTGGGAGACGTTTAGATGGGTAAGATTATTGGTATTGACCTGGGCACAACCAACTCTTGTGTTGCGATCATGGATGGCGGTAAAGCTCGCGTGTTGGAAAACGCCGAAGGCGATCGCACCACGCCTTCGATTATCGCTTATACCCAGGATGGCGAAATTCTGGTTGGTCAGCCGGCTAAACGTCAGGCAGTGACTAACCCGCAGAACACGTTGTTCGCGATCAAGCGCCTGATTGGCCGTCGTTTCCAGGATGAAGAAGTACAGCGTGATATTAAAATCATGCCGTACAAAATTGCTAACGCCGATAACGGCGATGCATGGCTGGAAGTGAAAGGCCAGAAAATGGCACCACCGCAGATTTCTGCCGAAGTGCTGAAAAAAATGAAGAAAACCGCGGAAGATTACCTCGGTGAGCCAGTGACTGAAGCGGTTATTACCGTTCCAGCCTACTTCAATGACGCCCAGCGTCAGGCGACCAAAGATGCAGGTCGCATCGCGGGTCTGGAAGTAAAACGTATTATTAACGAACCAACAGCCGCTGCACTGGCTTATGGTTTGGACAAAGGTCAGGGCAACCGCACTATCGCGGTATATGACCTGGGTGGTGGTACTTTTGATATCTCCATCATCGAAATTGATGAAGTTGACGGCGAAAAAACCTTTGAAGTTCTGGCGACCAACGGTGATACCCACTTGGGTGGTGAAGACTTCGACAGCCGCCTGATCAACTACCTGGTTGCAGAATTTAAGAAAGATCAGGGCATCGATCTGCACAACGATCCGCTGGCAATGCAGCGTCTGAAAGAAGCCGCAGAGAAAGCGAAAATCGAACTCTCTTCTGCGCAGCAGACTGACGTTAACCTGCCGTACATCACTGCAGATGCGACGGGTCCTAAGCACCTGAACATCAAAGTAACGCGCTCTAAGCTGGAATCGCTGGTTGAAGATCTGGTTGCACGTTCGATTGCTCCGCTGAAAGTGGCGCTGCAGGATGCTGGTTTGTCTGTATCAGAAATCAACGATGTGATTCTGGTTGGTGGTCAAACGCGTATGCCGCTGGTTCAGGCTAAAGTGACTGAATTCTTCGGTAAAGAACCACGTAAAGACGTGAACCCGGACGAAGCAGTGGCAGTAGGTGCTGCAGTGCAGGGTGGTGTTCTGGGCGGCGAAGTGAAAGACGTCCTGCTGCTGGACGTTACTCCGCTGTCGCTGGGTATCGAAACCATGGGTGGCGTGATGACTTCGCTGATCAGCAAGAACACCACGATCCCAACCAAGCACAGCCAGGTGTTCTCAACAGCTGAAGATAACCAGAGCGCCGTGACCATTCACGTGTTGCAGGGTGAGCGTAAACGTTCTAGCGATAACAAATCGTTGGGCCAGTTTAACCTCGACGGTATTCAGCCAGCGCCACGCGGTATGCCACAGGTTGAAGTGACCTTTGACATTGATGCTGACGGTATTTTGCATGTTTCTGCAAAAGACAAAAACAGCGGCAAAGAGCAGAAAATCACCATCAAGGCTTCTTCAGGTCTGAATGAAGAAGAGATCGAAAAAATGGTGCGTGATGCAGAAGCGAACGCTGAGTCGGACCGCAAGTTCGAAGAGCTGGTTCAAACGCGTAACCAGGGCGATCAGATTGCCCACAGCACGCGCAAGCAGCTGGAAGAAGCGGGCGACAAACTGTCAGCTGATGACAAAGCACCGATCGAAGCAGCCCTGGCTGAGCTGGAAACAGCGCTGAAAGGTGAAGATAAAGCAGAGATCGAAGCTAAAATGCAGGCGCTGATGGAAGTATCCAGCAAACTGATGGAAGCAGCACAGCAATCTCAGGCGGGTGCTGCCGATGCAGGCGACGCGTCAGCGAAGCAAGAAGATGACGTGGTTGACGCTGAATTTGAAGAAGTAAAAGACAACAAGAAATAATTGCCCCTGACCGGGCGCGACGGTTGGCCTGACAGCCGTTGAAACCAGCACGGGCGTAGGAGTTTTCTCCACGCCCGTGCGATCATGTTAAGGGCTAAATAAATATGGCGAAGAGTGATTACTACGAGATTTTAGGCGTCGCCAAATCCGCAGACGAGCGTGAAATCAAAAAGGCATATAAACGCCTGGCAATGAAATTTCACCCGGACCGTAATCCTGGGGATAAAGCGGCCGAAGACAAGTTTAAAGAGATAAAAGAAGCTTACGAAATCCTGACCGACGCGCAGAAGCGTGCGGCCTACGATCAATATGGCCATGCAGCCTTTGAACAAGGCGGTATGGGCGGCGGTGGATTCGGTGGCGGCGGCGGTGCAGATTTCAGCGATATCTTTGGCGACGTATTTGGCGACATCTTTGGTGGTGGTCGCCGTCAGCGCGCATCCCGTGGCGCTGATTTACGCTACAACATGGAGCTGTCGCTGGAAGAAGCGGTACGCGGCGTGACCAAAGAGATCCGCATTCCAACGCTGGAAGAGTGTGAAGTTTGCCACGGCAGCGGCGCGAAAGCCGGCACCAAACCGCAAACCTGTTCTACCTGCCATGGCCAAGGCCAGGTGCAGATGCGTCAAGGTTTCTTCACCGTGCAGCAAGCCTGTCCAACCTGTCACGGTCGTGGCTCGGTGATTAAAGACCCGTGCAACGCCTGTCATGGTCATGGACGCGTCGAGAAATCGAAAACGCTGTCAGTGAAAATCCCTGCGGGTGTGGATACCGGCGATCGTATTCGTCTGACTGGCGAAGGTGAAGCGGGTGAGCACGGTGCACCAGCGGGCGATCTTTATGTTCAGGTATCGGTGAAGAAACACCCGATCTTTGAACGTGAAGATAACAACCTCTATTGCGAAGTGCCGATCAATTTTGCGATGGCAGCGCTGGGCGGCGAAATTGAAGTGCCGACGCTGGATGGTCGTGTGAAGCTGAAAGTGCCTACTGAAACGCAAACGGGCAAGCTGTTCCGTATGCGTGGCAAAGGGGTGAAGTCGGTGCGCGGTGGTGCAGTGGGCGACTTGCTGTGTCGCGTTGTGGTGGAAACCCCGGTTAGCCTCAACGAAAAACAGAAATCGCTGCTGCGTGAACTGGAAGAGAGCTTTGGCGGGCCAAGCGGTGAGCACAACAGCCCGCGCTCAAAAAGCTTTTTTGATGGCGTAAAGAAGTTCTTTGATGACTTGACCCGATAAGTTTTCACTCTCTGAAAAAGCCAGCGCACTGTCGCTGGCTTTTTTATGCTTATCTTCAAATGTTCGGTATTTCCGAGCCATGTCTCATGAATAACCTGCTTTTTTCGAGCTATCATAGGCGATAATCTAACGCCTTTAATTTTCCCTTTGGAAAAGGATGCTTGTTCATGAACATTCAACTTAAAAAATTTCTCCATAGTGACGCAACGGGTGGCGTCGTACTGATCATCGCTGCGGCGTTGGCGATGGTTTTAGCAAATAACAGCGGTACGCAGCAAAGCTATCTCAACTTCCTCGCTATTCCGGTGGAGTTCCGTTTCGGCGATCTCGATATCAGCAAAAATTTACTGTTATGGATTAACGATGCGCTGATGGCACTGTTTTTCCTGATGGTTGGACTGGAAGTGAAGCGCGAATTAGTGATGGGCGCGCTAGCTAAACGTGAACAGGCCATTTTTCCGCTGATTGCAGCCCTGGGCGGCATGGTCGCACCAGCAATATTGTTTTTGCTATTCAATGGTGCAGATCCAGCCACACACAGCGGCTGGGCCATTCCTACCGCAACGGATATCGCTTTTGCTTTGGGTATTTTGGCGTTATTGGGCAGTCGCGTGCCGCCCGCGTTGAAAATATTCCTGATGGCGTTGGCAATCATTGACGATCTCGGCGCGATAGTCATCATTGCTCTGTTTTATACCTCCGATCTTTCCCTGGTATCCTTGAGCGTTGCCGCTGCAGCCATTGTTGTATTGGGGCTGATGAACCTGATGAATGTGCGTAATACCGGACTCTATTTGATTGTAGGAATCGTGTTATGGACTGCAGTGTTGAAATCAGGGGTACATGCGACGCTGGCGGGTGTTGTGGTCGGCTTCCTGATTCCATTGGCTAAGAAGGATGGGCATTCTCCAGCCATTCACCTTGAGCATGCGCTGCATCCTTGGGTGCGTTGGCTGATTTTACCGCTGTTTGCTTTTGCTAATGCCGGTGTCTCGCTAGACGGTGTTTCATTCGGGCACCTGTTTTCACTGTTACCGCTGGGCATCGTGGCGGGATTACTGATCGGTAAGCCTTTGGGGATTACGCTGTTCTGTTGGCTGGCGGTAAAAACCGGCTTGGCCAAACTGCCTGAAAAAACTGATTTGAAAGACATCGCCGCAGTCGGTGTGCTGTGCGGCATCGGTTTTACGATGTCGATCTTTATCGCCTCGCTGGCGTATGGCGACCACAATGCAGAACTTATTACGCTCGCGAAGCTTGGCATCCTGATGGGCTCGATACTCTCTGCTGTCTTGGGTTATCTCATTCTGTGGCGTCGTCTGGCAAACCGTGCAGCGTAAAAGGTTGAGAAAGTAGGTATGCCGCACCTCAATTACAACCACCTTTATTATTTCTGGCATGTGTGCCGCGAAGGTTCAATCGTTGGTGCGTCAGAAGCACTCTTTCTGACACCGCAAACCATAACTGGCCAAATCAAGGCGCTCGAAGAGCGCCTGCAAGGCAAACTGTTCCGGCGGCAGGGAAGGGGATTAGTGCCGACTGAACTGGGGCAACTGGTTTTCCGCTATGCCGATCGCATGTTTATGCTGAGTCATGAAATGCTGGATATTGTTAATTACCGCAAAGAATCGCATCTGTTGTTTGATGTCGGGGTTGCGGATGCGTTGTCTAAACAGCTCGTCAGTAAAATATTAGAAGCGGCGGTGGTATCGGGTGAAAAGATTCATCTGCGCTGTTTTGAATCGACCCATGAAATGCTACTGGAGCAACTCAGCCAGCATAAGTTGGATATGATTGTGTCGGATTGCTCGATTGATTCCACGCAGCAGGAAGGGCTGTTTTCGGTGAAGCTGGGCGAATGTCCGTTGAGCTTTTGGTGTACACAGCCGCTGCCAGAATTACCGTTCCCTGCGTGTCTGGAGACACGTCAATTACTCATTCCAGGACGACGTTCAATGCCGGGCCGCAAGATTCTTAACTGGATTCATAGTCAGGGATTGCAGGTTGAAATTTTAGGCGAGTTTGATGATGCAGCACTGATGAAATCTTTCGGTACGCAGCAAAATGCCATTTTTGTTGCCCCGAGTCTGTACGGGCAAGATATCTATCAAAGCGATGGAATGTGTGAGCTGGGGAGGCTGGATTCAGTGATGGAGGAGTATCACGTTATTTTTGCCGAGCGGATGATTCAGCATCCGGCAGTGCAGCGTATCTGCCATCGCGATTTTAGTGAGCTGTTTGCGCCACGATCAGCAGACGAAAAAAAACCGGCTTAGCGCCGGTTCTTTCAACAAAGCGATTAACAAAAGGCGATTAAGCCAGTTTGTTGATCTGAGCCGTTAAGTTTGCTTTATAACGGGCAGCTTTGTTTTTGTGGATCAGACCTTTAGCAGCCTGACGGTCCACGATTGGTTGCATTTCGTTGAATGCGTTCTGCGCAGCAGCTTTGTCGCCTGAAGCGATCGCCGCGTATACTTTCTTAACGAAGGTACGCATCATAGAGCGGCGGCTAGCGTTATGCTTACGGCGTTTCTCAGATGTTACGGCGCGTTTCTTAGCTGATTTGATATTAGCCAAGGTCCAACTCCCAAATGTGTTCTATATAGACAAATCAAAGGCCGAGGACTATGCCTTTCGAACCTAATTTTGTCAATGGATTTGTGCAAATAAGCGTCGCTTACATTCAACAGCGCGGACGACACTCGGTTACGTATTTGATGGCGCAAGATTCTACCAGCTTCCCCTCGCTGAATACAGTATTTCGCGACAAAATTCTTCTGTATCGCTCTGACAACAGGAAATGACCGCCATAAAGCAGGAAAGGCGTGCTGACGGGTTAACCTTCGCGGCTTTCGAGGGTATAATCCGCCGATTTCCATCGCGTTGAGTCAGCCATGAAGTTTATCCGCGGCATTCATAACATTAAAGAGCAGCATCGCGGCTGCGTTCTGACCATTGGTAATTTTGATGGCGTGCACCGCGGTCATCAGGCGTTGATGTCCCAGCTTCGCGAAGAGGGACGTAAACGTAATCTGCCGGTAATGGTGATGCTGTTTGAGCCACAGCCGCTGGAGCTGTTTGCTGGCGAAAAAGCCCCGGCCCGTTTAACGCGTCTGCGCGAAAAGCTGAAGTATCTGGCTGAAGCCGGTATTGATGAAGTGGTCTGCGTACGTTTTGATCGCCGCTTTGCGGCATTATCAGCCCAGAGTTTTATTGCTGAACTGCTGGTCGAAAAGCTCAATGTGAAGTTTCTCGCGGTCGGCGATGATTTCCGTTTTGGCGCTGGTCGTCTGGGTGATTTCCTGTTATTACAGAAAGCGGGTGCTGAATATGGCTTTGATGTAGTCAGCACGCAGACCTTTTGTGACGGCGGCAAGCGTATTAGCAGCACCGCTGTGCGTCAGGCGCTGGCCGATGATGATTTTGCGCTGGCGCAGTCATTGTTAGGCCATCCTTTCAGTATTTCAGGCCGCGTAGTGCACGGTGATGCACTGGGACGCACCCTTGGTTTTCCCACCGCGAACCTTCCTTTACGCCGCGCTGTCTCGCCGGTGAAAGGCGTTTTTGCGGTTGAGGTGCACGGCTTGACGCCGCAGCCGCTGCCGGGTGTGGCCAATATTGGTACGCGCCCAACGGTAAAAGGTTTGCGCCAGCAGCTTGAAGTTCACCTGCTTGACATCAATATGAATCTATATGGTCAGCACATCGATGTTGTGCTGAAGAAAAAATTACGAAACGAGCAGCGCTTTGCCTCACTGGAGGCGTTGAAAGAACAAATTGCGAAAGATGTGGTAACGGCCCGGCAGTTCTTTGGGCTTTAACCTGAGCGAAAAACGGAATCGAGAATCTGATGAGTGACTATAAATCTACCCTGAATTTGCCGGAAACGGGGTTCCCGATGCGTGGCGATCTGGCCAAGCGCGAACCGGGAATGCTGCAACGTTGGTATGATGACAACCTTTACGGCATCATCCGCGCAGCCAAAAAAGGGAAAAAAACCTTTATCCTGCACGATGGCCCTCCTTATGCGAACGGCAGCATTCATATTGGTCACTCAGTTAACAAGATTCTGAAAGACATTATCGTTAAGTCGAAAGGCATGGCGGGCTATGATTCGCCTTACGTTCCAGGCTGGGACTGCCACGGTTTGCCTATCGAGCATAAAGTCGAGCAGATGATTGGTAAGCCGGGTGAGAAAGTCACTGCAGCTGAATTTCGTGAAGCCTGCCGTAAATATGCTGCTGAGCAGGTAGAAGGTCAGAAAGCTGACTTTATCCGCTTAGGCGTATTAGGTGACTGGGATCGTCCATATCTGACGATGAATTTCCAGACCGAAGCCAATATCATTCGCGCGCTGAGCAAAATTATCGGCAATGGTCACCTACACAAAGGCGCTAAGCCGGTGCATTGGTGTATGGATTGCCGCTCAGCATTAGCGGAAGCGGAAGTTGAGTATTACGACAAAACCTCGCCATCTATTGATGTGATGTTTAACGCCATCGATGCGGATGCGGTGCGCAGTGCTTTCGGCGTATCACAGGTTAACGGCCCCATTTCTTTAGTGATCTGGACGACCACGCCTTGGACCATGCCGGCTAACCGTGCCATCTCATTGCACCCTGAATTCGAATATCAGCTGGTACAGATCGAAGGCCGTGCGCTGATCCTTGCCAAAGAGTTGGTCGAAAGCGTGCTCAAGCGTGCAGGTGTCAGCGAGTGGACTGTGCTGGGCGAATGCAAAGGTGCAGCCCTTGAGCTGCAAAAATTCCAGCATCCTTTCCTTGATATCCAATCCTTGGTGGTTTTAGGCGAGCACGTTACGCTCGAAGCAGGTACGGGTGCCGTTCACACTGCGCCAGGCCACGGCCCGGATGACTATGTCATCGGCCAGAAATATGGCATCGAAGTCGCTAACCCTGTTGGGCCAGATGGCGCTTTCCTGCCAGGTACTTATCCAACGCTGGATGGTATCAACGTCTTTAAAGCCAATGATGTGATCGTTGAGCTGCTGAAAGAGAAAGGGGCGCTGCTGCACGTTGAAAAACTGCTGCACAGCTATCCGCACTGCTGGCGCCACAAGACGCCGATCATCTTCCGTGCGACGCCGCAGTGGTTTATCAGCATGGATCAAAAAGGCCTGCGTGCGCAGTCGCTGAAAGAGATCAAAGGTGTGCAGTGGATCCCAGACTGGGGCCAGGCGCGCATTGAATCAATGGTCGCTAACCGTCCTGACTGGTGTATTTCACGTCAGCGTACGTGGGGCGTGCCGATGGCGCTGTTCGTTCATAATGAATCGGAGCAGTTGCACCCCGATACGCTTGAGCTGATGGAAAAAGTCGCCAAACGCGTTGAGCAAGATGGCATCCAGGCATGGTGGGATCTCGATCCGCGTGAGCTGATGGGCGATGACGCCGATCACTATCGTAAAGTGCCAGATACACTTGATGTCTGGTTTGACTCCGGTTCAACCAGCTATTCCGTGGTTGATGCGCGTTCAGAATTTGAGGGACACACGCCGGATCTCTACCTGGAAGGCTCAGACCAGCATCGCGGCTGGTTTATGTCATCCTTGATGATCTCCACGGCAATGAAAGGCAAAGCGCCTTATCGTCAGGTGCTTACCCATGGTTTCACCGTTGACGGCCAAGGCCGCAAAATGTCGAAATCCATCGGTAACACCGTATCGCCGCAAGATGTGATGAACAAACTGGGCGCTGATATCCTGCGTTTATGGGTCGCTTCTACTGACTACTCTGGCGAGATGGCCGTTTCTGACGAAATCCTTAAGCGTTCAGCTGATGCTTACCGTCGTATTCGTAACACCTCGCGTTTCCTGCTGGCGAACCTGAGTGGCTTTAATCCCGCCACCGATTTGGTAAAACCAGAAGATATGGTGGTGGTCGATCGCTGGGCTGTTGGTCGTGCGCAAGCCGCGCAGGCTGATATCGTTGCCTCTTACGAAAATTATGACTTCCATGAAGTGATTCAGCGCCTGATGCAGTTCTGCTCAGTAGAAATGGGTTCCTTCTATCTCGATATCATCAAAGATCGTCAGTATACCGCCAAAGGCGATAGTCTGGCGCGTCGCAGCTGCCAGACCGCGCTGTGGCATATTGTTGAGGCGTTGGTGCGCTGGATGGCACCTATCATGTCCTTCACCGCTGACGAAATTTGGGGTTACCTACCGGGCGATCGTGCGCAGTATGTCTTCACTGAAGAGTGGTATGACGGCCTGTTTGGTCTGGCAGAAAACGAAGCATTGAACGATGCCTACTGGAGCGAGCTGCTGAAAGTGCGCGGCGAAGTCAACAAGGTGATCGAACAGGCGCGTGGCGATAAACGCATCGGCGGCGCGCTGGAAGCCACGGTTACGCTGTATGCGGACCCTGAGCTGGCGGCTAAGCTGCAAGCATTGGGCGACGAATTGCGTTTTGTACTGCTAACGTCTGGGGCGAAGGTTGCAGATTACGCCTTGGCGAGTGACGAAGCGCAGCAAAGTGAGCTGTTGAAAGGTTTGAAAGTGGCACTGCATAAAGCGGAAGGCGAGAAATGCCCACGCTGCTGGCACTACACGACCGACGTTGGTCAAAATCCAGAGCACGCAGAAGTTTGTGGTCGCTGTTTCACCAACGTAGCCGGTAACGGTGAAGAGCGTAAGTTTGCCTGATGAGTAAACCTATTTTCTCTACCGGACTGCGCTGGCTATGGCTGGTGCTGATCGTCATCGTTGTCGACTTTGCCAGTAAGCAATGGGTGATGAACAACATGATGCTGCACGAGACGCAGCCACTGATGCCGTTCTTTAACCTGTTTTACGCCCACAATTACGGTGCGGCGTTTAGCTTTTTAGCCGATAAAGGCGGCTGGCAACGCTGGTTCTTTGCCGGTATTGCGATTGCAATCGTCGTGTCGCTGTTAGTGATGATGTATCGCAATCGCGCCAGCCAAAAAATCGCGAACATCGCTTACGCACTGATTGTGGGTGGCGCGGTGGGCAATCTGTTTGATCGTTCGTATCACGGCTTTGTGGTCGATTTTATCGACTTCTACGTCGGCAACTGGCATTTCGCTACGTTTAATATTGCTGATTGCGGCATCTGTATTGGTGCTGCGTTGGTGGTGCTGGAGGGCTTTTTCAGCCCAACCAGCAAACAGGCAAAACAGAAAGGGTAAGTCATGACTGAGTCTGTACAGCGCGAAAGCGCGGTGTTGGTGCATTTTACGCTGAAGCTGGAAGATGGCTCCACGGCGGAATCGACCCGTGCAAACGGCAAACCAGCGCTGTTTCGTCTGGGCGATAGCAGCCTTTCCGCTGCGCTGGAACAGGCGTTGCTGGGATCAAAAGTGGGCGAGAAGCGCAACTTCACGTTGGCGCCTGAAGACGCATTTGGCAGCATCAGTCCCGATCTCATCCAGTATTTCTCGCGTCGCGATTTTATCGACGCAGGTGAACCTGAAGTCGGCGCTATCATGCTGTTTAGCGGCATGGGCGGAAGCGAAATGCCAGGCGTGATACGTGAGGTTTCCGGCGATTCTATCACCGTTGATTTCAACCATCCGCTGGCAGGCCATCGCGTTCAGTTTGATGTAGAAGTGCTGGAGATTGATCCGGTACTGGAGGCGAACGATGCAAATTCTGTTGGCTAATCCGCGCGGCTTCTGCGCTGGGGTTGATCGGGCAATCAGTATTGTTGAGCGTGCATTAGAAATGTACGGGGCGCCAATCTATGTACGCCACGAAGTGGTACATAACCGCTACGTGGTTAATAGCTTGCGCGAGCGCGGCGCGATCTTCATTGAAGAAATCAGTGAAGTGCCTGATAACGCAATTCTGATTTTTTCAGCGCACGGCGTTTCACAAGCTGTTCGCGCTGAAGCGAAAGCACGTAACCTGACCATGCTGTTTGACGCGACCTGTCCATTGGTTACCAAAGTGCATATGGAAGTGGCACGTGCCAGCCGTAAAGGCGTAGAAGCGATTCTGATTGGACATGCAGGCCATCCTGAAGTTGAAGGCACCATGGGCCAATACAGTAATCCCAATGGCGGCATGTATCTGGTCGAGTCGCCAGAAGACGTGTTCAAATTGTCAGTCAAAGATGAAAGCAATTTGAGCTTTATGACGCAAACCACGCTGTCAGTGGATGATACGTCTGACATCATTGATGCGCTGCGCCAACGCTTCCCCGCGATCATCGGCCCACGTAAAGATGACATCTGCTACGCCACCACTAATCGTCAGGAAGCGGTGCGCACGTTGGCTCGCGATGCTGCTGTGGTGTTAGTGGTGGGATCGAAAAACTCCTCTAACTCGAATCGTCTCGCAGAACTGGCGCAACGCGCAGGAAAGTTAGCGAAACTGATCGACTCCGCTGATGATATTCAGGAAGAGTGGGTTAAAGGCGTTGACTGCATTGGCGTGACGGCGGGTGCATCGGCACCCGATATTCTGGTACAGCAAGTTATTCAGCGCCTGCGTGAGCTGGGCGGGGAAGCGGCGATCGAGTTGATTGGCCGTGAAGAGAATATCGTGTTTGAAGTGCCAAAAGAGCTGCGTGTTGATGTAAGAAACGTTCAGTAAAGCGATAATGCTAAAAAAGATAAAAAGGCCGACTGAGTTCGGCCTTTTTTGTTTTTATCCGATTGAAAAAACGGCGGTTCCACTCAATGAGATTGCTTTTACTGATAATCGATCACGGCTGGCATAAAATTCTTATTATCCTGGATTAATAGTGGCGTGGTTGTTAACTCATCGTTAACCTGATTACGCTTTGCATGCATAGTTTTGTCTTAGGAATGAATAAATATGAAAAATATCCGCATTGCCATCGTCGGCGCGCCGGGTCGTATGGGGCGTAACCTGATTCAGGCAACTCAGCAGGCGGAAGACGTTGAACTGGGTGCTGCACTGGCCCGCTCGGGGTCATCTTTGATTGGCAGCGACGCTGGAGAATTAGCTGGCGTAGGTAAAACAGGGGTGCTTATCACCGACGATCTTCTTAGTGTCATCGATGATTTTGACGTACTGATCGACTTTACCCGCCCAGAAGCAACGCTGGCTTATATGGCAATTTGTCGTGAGCATAAAAAGGCGATGGTGATTGGTACTACCGGTTTCGACGAAGCGGGCAAAGCGGCAATCCGCACTGCCGCAGAAGAGATTGGGATCGTGTTCGCAGCCAATTTCAGCGTTGGCGTCAACCTGGTGTTGAAGCTGCTTGAAAAAGCAGCGAAGGTCATGGGCGATTATGCGGATATCGAAATTGTGGAAGCGCACCATCGTCACAAAGTTGATGCGCCTTCTGGAACAGCGTTAGCGATGGGCGAAGCCATTGCTGATGCGATGAGCTGGAATCTGGATGAACATGCCGTGTATGCGCGTGAAGGCCATACCGGCGAACGCAAACCGCAAACCATTGGTTTCGCCACGGTGCGGGCAGGCGATATTGTCGGTGAGCATACGGCAATGTTTGCGGATATTGGCGAGCGTGTAGAGATAACGCACAAGGCTTCAAGCCGTATGACCTTTGCAAATGGCGCTGTTAAAGCGGCATTTTGGTTGAAGGGCAATAAATGTGGCCTTTATGACATGCGTGATGTGCTGGATTTGTCGATGTTGTGAGTGTTGTGAACCATCGTGATGTGGTTGTTTCAATCGGTAACTTATTGATTGAACTAGGGTAGCTTTTTTGCTGCCCTTTATTTTATAAAAAATAAGAGCTTGGTTTAATAATCACTTCGAAATGCTTTTTTTTTGGATTTTGACTTAGGAAAAACCGCTAAAAATGCCAATTTTGACCAAATGGTCAAAAATAATAGTATAGCGGCTCCGTTTTGTAATTTTCATGCTCTGGCAATCGTTTAATTATCCGAGTTTTCCCCTCTTTTTACTGCTTATCCCCGTTTTAACATCCAGAAGCCTGAAAAGGGCAAAAAAATACGTTCATAGGGTAGACAAGCTTCAGGGCGATCATTAGAATGCGCGCAA
Organism: Pantoea sp. T14; assembly: GCF_036663535.1. Classification (NCBI taxonomy): domain Bacteria; kingdom Pseudomonadati; phylum Pseudomonadota; class Gammaproteobacteria; order Enterobacterales; family Erwiniaceae; genus Pantoea; species Pantoea sp. T14. The sequence continues at coordinate 180,052 of NZ_JAWUEB010000013.1, read as the reverse complement.
TTTGCCAAAAATCGATAATTCAGGCGGTTTTTGCATTGATTCAGGCAGCTATTATGAATTAATATGCAGATATTGTGACTGTTTATTCCCTGGAGGATGTTTTGATTAAGTCAGCGCTCTTGGTTCTGGAAGACGGAACCCAATTCCACGGTCGGGCCATCGGGGCAACGGGGTCGGCAGTGGGGGAAGTCGTTTTCAACACGTCAATGACTGGTTATCAAGAAATCCTCACTGATCCTTCCTATTCCCGCCAAATCGTTACCCTCACTTATCCCCATATCGGCAATGTTGGTGTTAATGCCGCCGATGAAGAATCCAGTCAAATCCACGCTCAAGGCCTTGTTATTCGCGATCTGCCGCTGATTACCAGCAACTTCCGTAGTGAAGAAAGCCTATCCGCTTATCTGCAGCGCAATAACATTGTTGGAATTGCCGATATCGATACTCGCAAACTGACTCGTTTGCTGCGTGAAAAAGGTGCGCAGAACGGCTGTATCATCGCGGGCGATAACCCGGATGCAGCACTCGCATTGCAAAAGGCGCAGGCGTTCCCGGGTTTGAAAGGCATGGATTTGGCGAAAGAAGTCTCGACCACCGAAAGCTACGCCTGGCAACAGGGAAGCTGGGCGTTAGAAGGCGGCCTGCCAGAACAAACAAAAGCAGAAGAGCTGCCTTATCACGTTGTTGCCTACGATTACGGTGTAAAGCGCAACATTTTGCGCATGCTCGTAGATCGCGGCTGCCGTCTGACAGTGGTGCCTGCGCAGACTTCAGCAGAAGACGTACTGAAACTGAATCCAGATGGCGTCTTCCTCTCGAACGGTCCTGGCGATCCAGAACCTTGTGACTATGCCATCAAGGCGATTCAGTCCTTCCTGCAAACGGAAATTCCGGTTTTCGGTATCTGTCTTGGCCATCAACTGTTGGCGCTGGCGAGCGGTGCTAAAACGGTGAAGATGAAGCTTGGTCACCATGGCGGCAACCATCCTGTTAAAGATTTCGATAATAATACCGTGATGATCACTGCGCAGAACCACGGTTTTGCTGTTGATGAAGCTGACCTGCCTGCCAACTTACGTGTTACGCACATCTCGCTGTTTGATAAAACCGTGCAGGGCATCCATCGCACCGACAAGCCTGCGTTCAGCTTCCAGGGACACCCAGAAGCCAGCCCGGGTCCGGGTGATGCAGCACCACTGTTTGACCACTTTATTGAATTGATTGACGCATTCCGTTCTAAAGCGAAGTAATCAGGAGCTAATCATGCCAAAACGTACAGACATAAAATCCATCCTGATTCTTGGCGCCGGTCCTATTGTGATTGGCCAGGCCTGCGAATTTGACTATTCCGGTGCGCAGGCGTGTAAAGCGCTGCGCGAAGAGGGTTACCGCGTCATTCTGGTGAACTCCAACCCGGCCACCATCATGACTGACCCGGAAATGGCTGATGCGACTTACATTGAGCCGATTCATTGGGAAGTGGTACGCAAAATCATTGAAAAAGAGCGCCCGGATGCCGTGCTGCCCACCATGGGTGGTCAGACAGCGCTGAATTGCGCGCTTGAACTGGAGCGTCATGGCGTACTGGAAGAGTTCGGTGTCACCATGATTGGTGCGACCGCCGACGCCATCGATAAAGCTGAAGACCGCCGTCGTTTTGACGTGGCGATGAAGAGTATTGGACTGGAAACCGCGCGTTCCGGCATCGCTCACAACATGGAAGAAGCGTTGGCAGTGGCTGCCGATGTCGGTTTCCCTTGCATTATTCGTCCTTCCTTTACCATGGGCGGCACCGGTGGCGGTATCGCTTACAATCGTGAAGAGTTCGAAGAAATTTGCGAACGCGGTCTCGATCTTTCACCCACCAATGAGCTGCTGATTGATGAATCGCTGATTGGTTGGAAAGAGTACGAGATGGAAGTGGTGCGTGATAAAAACGACAACTGCATCATCGTCTGCTCTATCGAAAACTTCGACGCAATGGGCATTCACACCGGTGACTCCATCACCGTCGCCCCTGCCCAGACGCTGACCGATAAAGAATATCAAATCATGCGTAACGCCTCGATGGCGGTACTGCGTGAGATTGGCGTAGAAACCGGTGGCTCGAATGTACAGTTCTCGGTAAACCCGAAGAATGGCCGTTTAATCATCATCGAAATGAACCCGCGCGTGTCACGTTCATCGGCGCTGGCGTCGAAAGCTACCGGCTTCCCGATTGCGAAAGTTGCCGCCAAACTGGCTGTCGGTTACACCCTTGATGAACTGATGAATGACATCACCGGTGGCTTAACACCTGCGTCATTCGAACCTTCTATCGACTACGTTGTGACCAAAATTCCTCGCTTCAATTTCGAGAAATTTGCCGGTGCTAACGATCGCCTGACCACGCAGATGAAATCGGTCGGTGAAGTGATGGCAATTGGCCGTACTTTCCAGGAATCAATGCAGAAAGCGCTGCGTGGTTTGGAAGTCGGTGTTAACGGTTTCGACCCAAAAGTCAGCCTTGATGATACAGAAGCGTTAACCCGCATCCGTCGTGAATTAAAAGACGCCGGTTCGGATCGTATCTGGTACATCGCTGATGCATTCCGTGCAGGTATGTCAGTGGATGGCGTTTTCAACCTGACCAATGTTGACCGCTGGTTCCTGGTGCAGATTGAAGAGTTAGTCCGTCTGGAAGAGCAGGTTGCACGCGAAGGGGTAAACAGTCTTGATGAAACGTTCCTGCGTGCTCTGAAGCGTAAAGGCTTTGCCGATGCACGTCTGGCGACGTTAGCGGGCGTGGCAGAAAGCGAAATCCGTAAACTGCGTGAGCAGTTCAACTTACATCCGGTTTACAAGCGCGTTGATACCTGCGCCGCAGAATTCTCAACTGATACCGCTTATATGTACTCAACTTACGAGGAAGAGTGCGAAGCCAATCCAAATCAGGATCGTGAGAAAATCATGGTGCTGGGCGGTGGTCCAAACCGTATCGGTCAAGGTATTGAGTTCGACTACTGCTGCGTCCACGCTTCTTTAGCGCTGCGTGAAGATGGTTACGAAACCATCATGGTGAACTGTAACCCTGAAACCGTATCAACGGATTATGACACCTCAGACCGCTTGTACTTCGAGCCGGTCACGCTGGAAGACGTGCTGGAAATTGTTCGCATCGAGAAGCCGAAAGGCGTAATCGTGCAATATGGTGGTCAAACTCCACTGAAACTGGCGCGTGCGCTGGAAGCGGCTGGCGTACCGGTAATTGGTACCAGTCCAGACGCCATTGACCGCGCAGAAGATCGCGAACGTTTCCAGCAAGCAGTAGAACGTTTGAACCTGAAGCAACCGGCTAACGCCACCGTGGCAACGCTGGAGCAGGCTGTCGAGAAAGCAGCTGGCATCGGTTATCCGTTGGTCGTCCGTCCCTCCTATGTTTTGGGTGGCCGCGCAATGGAAATCGTCTATGACGAAGCTGACCTGAAGCGTTATTTCCAGACGGCGGTATCGGTCTCTAACGACGCGCCTGTGTTGCTGGATCGCTTCCTTGATGATGCGGTAGAAGTTGACGTTGATGCGATTTGCGACGGCGAACGCGTGTTTATTGGCGGCATCATGGAGCACATCGAGCAGGCGGGCGTTCACTCTGGTGACTCCGCGTGCTCACTGCCAGCCTATACGCTGAATCAAGAGATTCAAAACGTGATGCGTCAGCAGGTCGAAAAGCTGGCCTTTGAATTGAAAGTACGTGGTTTGATGAACGTCCAGTTTGCCGTGAAAGACAACGAAGTCTATCTGATTGAAGTGAACCCACGTGCCGCACGTACTGTACCGTTCGTTTCAAAAGCGACCGGCGTACCGCTGGCGAAAGTGGCTGCACGCGTGATGGCAGGCAAAACGCTGGCTGAGCAGGGCGTCACCAAAGAAGTGATTCCACCGTACTATTCAGTGAAAGAAGTGGTGTTGCCGTTCAACAAGTTCCAGGGCGTTGACCCGATTCTCGGTCCAGAAATGCGCTCAACCGGTGAAGTCATGGGTGTGGGCCGTACTTTTGCTGAAGCTTTCTCTAAAGCCATGCTGGGTGCGCAGAGCAACATGAAGAAAACCGGTCGTGCACTACTGTCGGTGCGTGAAGGCGATAAAAAACGTATCGTCGACCTGGCCGCGAAGCTGCAGAAGTTTGGTTTTGAACTGGATGCAACTCACGGCACTGCCGTGGTGTTGGGTGAAGCGGGTATCAATCCACGTCTGGTAAACAAGGTGCATGAAGGTCGTCCGCACATTCAGGATCGTTTAAAGAATGGCGAATACACCTACATCGTGAATACCACGGAAGGTCGCCAGGCGATTGAAGATTCCAAGTTAATCCGCCGCAGTGCACTGCAGTACAAAGTGCATTACGACACTACGCTGAACGGTGGTTTTGCTACCGCAATGTCGTTGAATGCCGATCCGACTGAGCAAGTGATTTCCGTGCAGGAAATGCACGCGCAAATTAAATAAGCATCACGTGTAAAAAACGGCTCCTTCGGGAGCCGTTTTTTTTACTTAAATATTTCCATTTATTTTAAATTATTCGAATGCAGACAGCGTATTTGTTGTTTGAAATATAACAATAAAGAAAAATATGTTCTAAGCTTTGATTATAAAAGTATCTGATTTGACTTAATTTTTAGCGAATAATGCGAATTATCCTACTCCGCACAAATCTATAAAGCAAAAGCTAGCTGTCTAAATAATTCACAATGTAATATTTCGTTCGCTCATTATTGGAGCGTTAACAGAGATATTAATAAAAAATGAAAATGCATAAATTTTCACTGAGTGCAGTGGCTGCACTGATGACCTTTTTACCGTTTGCCAGCCAGGCAGAAATCACGATTCTGAAACAAGATGTACAGGCAGGCGATCCGCTGAGCCGCCTGAATTTTGCCGTGGGCGGCAGCATCCGTGCTCAGGTCAATCACCAGACTGGCGTTAACGACTCATCTTACAAACGCGACGGCTTCGACGGCGGTACGCGCTTCCGTTTTGGTGCAGATTATTACCTGTTCGATGATGTGAGCTGGGTCAGTTATTACGAGCTGGGTGTGAACATTCCTAAGCTGTTTGACTGGGACGATCACTACGCTGACGGTGCAAACAACACCACTCGCCGCCAGCTCTATACCGGCCTGAAAAGCAAAACGTGGGGCCAGTTGACCTTTGGTCAGCAAAACAGCGTTTATTACGATGTGGTTGGCGCTAAAACTGACATCTGGGATTACGATATGCTCGCTCAGGCGCCAGGCAACGGCATTAGCGGCGACTATGACGGCTCTTACCGTTCCCGCAAGCAGTTGAAGTATAAAAATACCTTCGGCGCACTCGATGTTTATGCTTCTTATCTGTTTAATGATAACGAGTATTTACCGGGTAACAGCCTGCGCTACAAGCGTAAAGGCGGCGGTTCGTTGGGTGTTGATTACCACATCACTGACGATCTGACTTGGGGCACCGCGTGGAACTACACGCATGCAACGATGCGTAACGCAGAGACGGGCGACAGCAAAGATTACGACCAGAATATCTTCGGTACCGCGTTGAGCTGGACGCCAGGTAACTGGACATTCTCTGCCGGCGGCGGCTGGTACGAAAACTTCATCCCGACCAAGCAAAGTAATGTGAACAACTATTTTGCTGATGATGCGTGGGGCATCGAATACTTTGCCGGTTACAAGATCCCGGTTAAGCAATATGGCCTGAAAGCTGTGCAGCCTTACGTGATGGGCGATCGTCTCGAGTACGTGAATGGTCGTGACTATCAGCGTATCGATAATGGCCTGGGCGTAACGCTGTTCCTCGACTACGGCTTCCGTGTTGACTACGAACACGTATTTACCTCAAGCACGGACAATCTGGGTGATATGAACCTGGTACGTTTACGCTACGATTTCTAAGCGAAAAAAATCAAAACGTAACGGCTCCTTTGGGAGCCGTTTTTTTTAAGAATGAGAGGGCGCGCGCAACGGATCGTCGCCAAAGCGATTTGGCCCTTCGCTACCTTTGAAGCAGAAGTAAATCAGCAGTAACAGCGTACCGATGAAAGGTAAAAGTATTAGCAGCAACCACCAGCCGGATCGGTCAAGATCGTGAAGGCGGCGAATTGAAACCGTGATGGAAGGAATCAATATCGCCAAAGAGTAGAGCGTTGAGAGTAACCCTTCATCAAGCCAAATATTGAAGCCTAAAACTGTATCAAGCACGGTTAAAACCACTGAAACGAGAATGTTCACTAACACAAACAGCCAGTAAGTTTTGCGGCGGCAGCGACCCTGTATTACGCCATACTGCTTTAACGCAGAGAGATATTCATTCACAGCATATTTCCTTATTTTGCGTGATCAGTAGGTGCGACCTGGTAAGGTAAATCCAAGTGTATTCTATGCAGCTCTCTCTCCGACGTCACGGCCAGAAGCTGTAACCTTCTCCTTGTACTCGCTAACGGATCTTAACTGGCGGCTTGATTCAAAAGAACGCAAAAACACGGTTTAAAATTCTGTCCAGTAACAAAAATGCGGCGGCAAAAAAGCTTTACGCAAATAGACCCTTATCGCTATCGACGAAAGTTTCGCCTTTACGTATGATGGCGCCAATTTTTTCCAGTGAGTCTTTTAACATGATTAGTCTTATCGCGGCATTAGCAGCTGATCGCATTATCGGTATGGAAAACGCCATGCCGTGGGACCTGCCTGCGGATTTGGCTTGGTTTAAGCGTAATACCTTGAAAAAGCCGGTTATTATGGGTCGCCTGACGTTTGAGTCTATTGGCCGACCGTTACCGGGACGTTTGAATATCGTTGTGAGCAGCAAGCCGGGTGACGCAGAAGGCGTGACGTGGGTAACATCTCTGGAGGAAGCGGTTCAGGCTGCCGGTGATGCAGAAGAGATCATGGTGATTGGTGGCGGTCGTGTATACGAGCAGATGCTGAACCGTGCCGATCGTCTTTACCTGACCCATATCGACGCTGAAGTTGAAGGTGACACGCAGTTCCCGGATTACGAGCCGGACGAATGGCAATCTACGTTCAGCGAATTCCATGATGCTGACGAGCAGAACTCACACAGCTACTGCTTTGAGATTCTTGACCGTCGTCGTTAATTTCTCTTGAAAAAAACGCCTTGGCGGTGAAGACAAGGCGTTTTTTTATGTCCGTTTTAACGGCAGAAAGTTAGCTTGCTGACTGTTGTGAAGAAGCCGTTTCAGGTAGCGCATCCTTTCGATTCGAGGCTTGAACGTAATAACGCTGTTCTTCCCAGTGCAGCAGAGTGAGATTGCCACCCCAGCAGCAGCCTGTATCTAATCCAATAACCCCTTCGGGTGTGCCTTTACCTTCCAGCGATGCCCAATGGCCGAACACAATGGTGTAATCACGGGCAACCGGGCCTTGAATGTTAAACCACGGCTTCAGCGGCGGTAGGGCAGATTCTGGCGAATCTTTGCAGATCATATCCAGCTGACCATTCGGAAAACAGTAGCGCATACGGGTTAGTGCATTGGTGCTAAAACGTAGTCTCGCCAGTCCAGTAAGCTCTTCGCTCCAGTTGTTAGGCATGTCGCCATACATTGCGTCCAGAAACAGCGGATAACTGTCGCTGGCGAGCACCGCTTCCACTTCACGCGCGCATTTCTTTGCGGTTTCGATGTCCCATTGCGGCGTGATGCCTGCATGGCCCATGACCAACTTTTTTTCTTCATCAACTTGCAGCATTGGCTGGCGGCGCAACCAGTTGATCAAGGTATCAGCGTCGTCAGCTTCAAGCAGGGGAGTGAGGCGATCTTTAGGCTTATTGCGGCTGATTCCCGCATAGACCGCCAACAGATGGAGATCGTGATTACCCAACACTAACCGTACGCAATCACCCAGCGACTTGACGTAACGGAGGACATCGAGTGAGCCAGGGCCGCGCGCAACTAAATCACCGGTCAACCACAAGGTATCTTGCTCAGGATTGAAATCGACCTGCTTCAGCAGTGCACGTAACTCGTCGTAACAACCGTGGACGTCGCCAATCAGGTAAGTGCTCATAGAGTTTTATCCGAAATAAAATCATTCGCCCGGCAGAACCGGGCGAAGTGAAAGCATATCAATGAATGTGAGTTTGAATCGCGAGGCGGAATACCGGGATGTCAACGTGAAACGCATCGCCCTGTTCGTCGACCATCACGTAATGGCCCTGCATGGTGCCCATCGACGTTTCCAGCACCGCGCCGCTGGTGTATTGATATTCACCACCCGGTGCAATGTGTGGCTGTTCACCAATCACGCCTTCACCCTGAACTTCGGTTTCACGACCATTACCATTGGTGATTAACCAATAACGACCCAGCAATTGTACGGAAGAACGGCCCATATTGCGGATGGTAACCGTGTAAGCAAAGACGTAACGCTCATCATCCGGGGAAGATTGTGATTCCACATACAGGCTTTGCACATGGACATGCACGCGGGCCGTTTCACTCATGACTACTCCTGCGCTTCATCCTGATGTTTCGCCAGCCAGTTTGCTAACTGGCAATACTGCGCGACCGAAACGTTTTCAGCACGCAATGTCGGGTCGATAGAGAGTTCTTCTAGTGCACCCGCCGCCACCATATGATTGAGGCTATTACGCAGCGTCTTACGGCGCTTACCAAACGCTTCGGTAGTAATGCGGCTCAGTAAACGCACGTCACTAACCGGATGCTGCGGCTCAGTATACGGAACTAAACGCACGACGGCAGAATCCACTTTAGGCGCCGGCGTAAACGATTCTGGCGGCACTTCAAGTACTGGAATGATCTGGCAATAATATTGCGCCATAACGCTCAGGCGACCATACGCTTTACTGCCCGGACCCGCGACTAAACGGTTCACCACTTCTTTTTGCAACATGAAGTGCATGTCTTTAATCGAACCAGTATAGCTGAAAAGGTGAAACATCAGCGGAGTCGAAATATTGTACGGCAAGTTGCCAAACACGCGCAGCGGCTGACCTCTTTCTTCTGCCAGCGCGGCAAAGTCGAATTTCATGGCATCTTGCTGAAAAATGGTCAGCTTCGGCCCAAGAAAGGGATGAGTCTGCAGACGTGCAGCCAGATCGCGATCCAACTCCACAACCGTCAAGCTATCGAGACGTTCGCCTACTGGCTCGGTTAATGCACCCAAGCCGGGCCCGATTTCCACCAGCGCCTGATCGCGCTGCGGATGAATAGCGGAGACAATGCTCTCGATAATGTACTGATCGTTCAGGAAGTTCTGCCCGAAACGTTTACGGGCGAAGTGCCCCTGATGGACGCGATTATTCATTACTGCTCTTGATCATAGTGATGGCGAGGTTAAGCGCCGTGATGAAGCTGCCCGGTTCTGCCTGTCCCAGCCCGGCTAACTCTAGCGCGGTGCCGTGATCGACTGAAGTCCGGATAAAGGGCAAACCGAGAGTGATATTCACCGCACGACCAAACCCCTGAAATTTTAGCACCGGTAGACCTTGATCGTGATACATCGCCAGCACCGCATCCGCATTTTGCAGATATTTTGGCTGGAACAAGGTATCTGCGGGCAGAGGACCGGTAAGCTGCATGCCCCGCTGGCGTAATTCGTTGAGAGCAGGAATGATCGTATCGATCTCTTCCCGTCCCATATGGCCTCCTTCGCCCGCATGCGGGTTAAGGCCACAGACGAAAATATGCGGCTGGGCAATCGCAAATTTTTGCTGCAAATCGTGATGCAAAATGGTGATGACTTCGTGCAGGCTGTCACGGGTAATGGCAGCTGAGACATCTTTTAGCGGCAAATGCGTGGTGGCTAAGGCAACGCGTAACTCTTCCGTCGCTAACATCATTACAACGCGATGACTCCCCGCGCGATCGGCGAAGAATTCGGTGTGACCGGTAAAAGCAATACCAGCGTCGTTAATCACGCCTTTGTGCACCGGGCCAGTGATCAACGCGGCAAACTCACCCTTCAGACACCCATCGCAAGCGCGCGCCAGCGTAGCCAGTACATATTCGCTATTGGCAACACATAACTCGCCGGGTTTAACCGGCTGTGGCGTTTCAATCGGTAGCACGGTTAGCGTGCCGGCCTGCTGCGGTTGTGCCGCAACGCCAGGCTGATAATCACGCAAGGTCAGCGGCAGCCCAAGCTGGGCGGCACGCTGACGCAGTAAATCGGGCGAGGCGCACACCACCAATTCAACCGGCCAGTTTTGCTGGGCCAGTTGAATGGTGAGGTCAGGACCAATCCCGGCGGGTTCGCCGGGAGTAATCGCTACACGGAAATTACTGAGCATTGTTGTCCAAAATCTTCACGTAAGCACCGGCGCGTTGTTCCTGCATCCAGGTTTGTGCTTCTTCAGCAAATTTACGGTTGAACAGCAGACGGTAAGCACGCTCTTTCTGGGCCGCATCGGTTTTATCAACCTGTCGCGTGTCCAGCAACTGAATCAAGTGCCAGCCGAACGAGGAGTGAACCGGTTGGCTGGTCTGGCCTTTTTGCAGGCGCAGCAACGCATCGCGGAACGCAGGATCGAACGCTTCTGGCGAACTCCAGCCCAAGTCGCCGCCCTGGTTCGCAGAACCCGGATCGTCAGAGAACTGTTTCGCTGCAGCAGCAAAAGTGGTTTTACCACTGCTGATATCGGAAGCAATCTGTTGCAGCTTGGCGCGTGCTTGATCCTCTGTGAGGATCGGAGACGGTTTCAGCAGGATGTGGCGTGCATGCACTTCCGTCACAGAGATATTTTTGCTCTCGCCACGCAGGTCATTCACTTTCAGGATATGGAAGCCCACACCAGAACGAATCGGACCCACGATATCGCCTTTCTTGGCGGTAGCCAGCGCCTGAGCAAACAGGGTCGGCAACTCTTCAATTTTACCCCAACCCATGTTGCCGCCTTTCAGCGCTTGTGAATCTGCGGAGTAGGTTACTGCCATTTTGCCGAAGTCAGCACCGCTTTTCAGCTCGCCCACCAGCTGTTTCGCCAGCGTTTCTTGATCATCAACCTGCTGCTGCGTCGGGTTTTCTGATAATGGCAGCAAAATATGGCTGACGTTCAGCTCGGTGCCTTGGGTGTTTTGCGAGGCGATTTGCGTCGACAGCGTGTCCACTTCCTGAGGCAAAATCGTTACGCGACGGCGCACTTCATTGTTACGCACTTCGGTGATCAGCATCTCTTTGCGGATTTGCGCACGGTAAGTGTTGTAGTTCATACCATCATAAGCCAGGCGGCTACGCAGCTGATCGACACTCATCTTGTTCTGACTAGCAATATTTTGAATCGCCTGATCCAACTGCTGATCGGTGATCTGCAGGCCAGCTTTTTCACCCATTTGCAGCAGAATGTTGTCCATGATCTGACGCTCAAGAATCTGATGGCGCAACGTTTTATCGTCTGGCAATTGCTGACTCGCCTGCTGCGCCTGAGATTTGACCGTGCTCATCATGCTATCCACGTCACTCTCAAGAACTACGCCGTTATTGACCACGGCTGCAACTTTATCAACCACTTGTGGTGCTGCGAACGCGGTGTTGGCAGTTATCGCCACACCAAGAATCAGCATTCTCCAGTTCTTCATACTTTATCCATTGTTGTTTCCGCACTGCGGGATTGCCTGTCAAACATCACAACATCAAAAAGCGCGCTGGTAAGGGATGATGCCCTGACGCAACATTTGGTTGGTTCCTAAGCCATAGTTGGAACTCAAACCACGCAGCTCTATGTTGAATGAGATTTGGTTGTCGTACTTGCTGTCGTTGTTTTCCCAACCGTTGATTTTGCGCTCGTAACCCAGGCGAATAGCATAACAGCATGAGCTGTATTGCAGGCCAACCAGCTGTGATGCCGGTTTGCTGTTGCGCGTGTCGTAGTAATAAGCACCTACCACAGACCATGCATCAGCAATCGGCCAACTGCCGGTTGCACCGACCTGAGAAATCCCGTTTTTGTAGATCGGGTTGGTAATCAGGTTGGCATTGTTCAACGCGCTTGCGACGTATTCCGGGCTGCTGTAGCGGTAGCTCAGCTGCACCATACGATCGGCATCACGGCGATATTCCAGCACCGCATTCCCCTGAGAGACGTTATCCAGGCGAGTATCATATTGCACCCCGCCGCGAACGCCCCAACGATCGCTAACCTTCCAGTATGTATCACCTGCCCAAATCAGGCTGCCGGTGTCATCTTCTTCACTGGTTTGATTAACGCCAGTGCGTGAAGGGGTAAACGAGTAGATTTGACCTACGGAAGCGTTAAAACGTTCAACCAGATCGTTATCATAAATACGCGTCGTCACACCGGTTGCTACTTCATTGGCTGAAGCGATGCGATCCAGGCCGCTGTAAGTGCGGTCGCGGAACAAACCGGTATAGTCGGTTTGTAGCAGCGTGGAGTCGTACGGATAGATATCGCTTTGGTCGCGGTAAGGGATATAAAGGTACTGAACGCGCGGTTCCAGCGTTTGGGTATAGCCTTCCGCCCAATTCATATCGCGGTCAAACACCAGACGACCATCGACTTTCAATTGTGGCATGGTGCGGTTGACGGATTCTTTCAACTGATTGACGCGAGTGGTATCAATCGAGTTGTTGTAGTAATCGACATCTTTCTGCTGATAGTGCGTCGCAAGGAATTTCGCTTCAGTATCAAGACTTGCCCAACCATTAGACAGCGGCAGATCCAGCGTCGGCTCAATATGCAGACGCGTAGCTTCGGGATAGCGATCGCTGACGTTGGTAAACTTCACCGCTTGCGCATAAATACGCCCATCAAACGGACCCATATCATTTTGATAGAAATTGAGATCCAACTGCGGCATTGCGCGGTAGACGTTGTTGCTGTTGGTGTTACCGAAGACCTGGAAGTCTTTGGTTGACAGCGTCGCATCCCAGTTGGTATCCGCATAACCCGCACTGAATTTTTGCGTGGCGTAACCGTCGGTTGAGCTGTAGTACGTCGAGTCGAGATCGTTGAAGTAGTACTGATCGCTGACTTTGGTGTAGTTGGCATTGAAGCGCCAATGCTGATCGTAAACACCAGAATGACGCCAGTAGAACAGCCAGCGGTCTGAACTGTCATTTTGCGCGATGCCGCGTACCGCTTTGTCGTTATTGTATTGATCGTCTGAAGCCAGATAATCAAACTCAACCAAGCCTGCACCCGCCTGTGTCAAATAACGGAATTCGTTCTGCAATTGCAGGCCGCGCTTGCTCATATAGTGCGGCGTGATGGTGGCATCCGCTTGCGGCGCGATGTTCCAGTAATAAGGCAGAATAAATTCAAAGCCGTTGCTGCTGCCATATTTTGCGTTAGGGATCAGGAAGCCGGAGCGGCGACGATCGCCAATCGGCAATTGCAAATAAGGGCTGTAGAAAACCGGCACGGAACCCAGCTTAAAGCGGGCATTCCAAATCTCAGCCACTTCTTCTTCACGATCCTGAATCACTTCAGAACCGACCACGCTCCAGCTGTTTGAGCCAGGCAAGCAAGAGGTAAAGCTGCCATTTTCTAAAATGGTGTAACGGTTATTACCGCGCAGTTTCATTTGATCGGCGGTGCCGCGGCCCTGACGTCCCACCATTTGGTAGTCGCCATTCCAGACATTGGTGTCTTTGCTGTTCAGATTCGACCAAGCTTTCGGACCTTTCAGGATGACCTGATTATCGTCGTAGTGCACATTACCCAAGGCATCGACGGTACGCACCGGCGTGGTTTGTCCATCTTGCTGGCGTTGATGAAGTTGCACTTCATCCGATTGCAGTCGGCCATTGCCTTGTTCAATGTTCACATTGCCAGTGAATACCGCGTCGTCAGGATAATTACCCTTGGCAGAATCCGACTTGATGGTCACAGGCAGCTCATTGGTGGTGCCTGTCACCAAAGGACGGTTATAGCTCGGCACGCCTAACATACACTGCGACATCAAATCGTCGGCGAGGGCATGCTGACTGGTAAGGGCTGCACCAATCAAGGTGGCCAGCAGGGTAGGTATACGTTTTTTCATACGCGGTATCGAGAATTCCATGAAAACTGGCATCATGCCGACAATCCGGTCAGAGACTAACTTACTGCCCGGCGTTGCGCCAGTGTTAATCCGTGTCTGCCCGCGTTGCCGTTAGGCGCTGAGATAAATGACAGGTATGATAATGCAATTTTCAGCCGCAAGCATGGCGAATTGAGGAGTTTATGCGCTACTGGGGAAAAGTTGTGGGTCTGCTATTAGGATTGATTTCCGGTGCAGGCTTTTGGGGCATTGTGATCGGTTTGATCATTGGCCACATGATAGATAAAGTTCGCGGTGCTCAGGGCAAGGCTTACTTCTCAAATAATCAAACGCGTCAAACGCTGTTCTTCAGTACCACTTTTCAGGTAATGGGCCATTTAACCAAGTCAAAAGGGCGCGTGACCGAAGCCGATATTCAGATTGCTTCTTTATTAATGGAGCGCATGCAGCTTCATGGCGAATCGCGTACCGCTGCGCAACGCGCCTTTCGCGAAGGCAAGCAGGGCGACTATCCGCTGCGCAGTAAGCTGCGTGAGTTCCGCAGCGCCTGTTTTGGCCGCTTCGATCTGATTCGGATGTTTCTGGAAATACAAATTCAGGCGGCGTTTGCTGATGGATCGCTGCATCCCAACGAGCGCCAGGTACTGTATGTCATTGCAGAAGAACTGGGTATTTCCCGCACTCAGTTTGATCAGTTCCTTCGTATGATGGAAGGCGGTCAGCAATTTGGTGGTGGGCAAGGCTCTTCATACGGCGGTTTTCAGCAGCAACGCGGTCCGACTCTGGAAGATGCGTGCAGTGTGTTAGGCGTTAAGAGCAGTGATGATATCACCATCATCAAGCGTGCCTATCGCAAGTTAATGAGTGAACACCATCCTGACAAACTGGTGGCGAAAGGTTTACCGCCAGAAATGATGGAGATGGCGAAGCAGAAAGCGCAGGAAATCCAGGCGGCTTATGATTTGATTCGTAAGGAAAAGGGTTTTAAGTAGTCGTTGTGTTCTCGCCTTAATTCTCTTGAGTGCGAGGTAATTTGTCCCCCACCTCAATCCTCCCCCACACGTGGGGGAGGAAGATGCTGCTTTATGTGAGTATTACAGCTGCATGTGGCAGCATCTCCTTCCCCCGCTTGCGGGGGAAGGTTGGGATGGGGGACAGCGCAGAGGCCAACACAGCGCGCAGAGGCCAACGCAGTGCGCAAAAGGTTAAAAATCCGCCGGCTGGCGAAACGTCATTGCGTTACCAAATTTTGGATGCGTAATGGTCAGTGATTCCGCATGCAGCAGCAGTCTTGGTGCCATCGCTTTGGCTTCCGGGTGCGCATAGAAGTTATCCCCCAGAATCGGATGTCCCAGCGCCAGCATATGTACACGCAGCTGGTGCGAACGTCCGGTAATCGGCTTCAGCGAAACGCGCGCGCTGTTGTTAGCGAAATACTCCACCACCTGATATTCGGTTTGCGCAGATTTGCCGGTTTCAAAACAGACCTTCTGCTTCGGACGATTAGGCCAGTCGCAAATCAGCGGCAAATCCACTAATCCTTTCTCTTCCGTTGGATGCCCCCACACGCAAGCTACATAGGTTTTCGACGGCTCGCGTTCGCGAAACTGACGCTTCAATTCGCGTTCAGCCGCTTTGGTCAAGGCCACCACAATCACGCCGCTGGTGGCCATGTCGAGACGATGTACCGATTCTGCCTGCGGGAAGTCACGCTGAATGCGCGTCATTACGCTGTCTTTGTGCTCTTCCAGCCGACCGGGCACGGAAAGCAGGCCGCTGGGTTTATTCACCACCATAATGTAATCATCCTGATAAAGGATGTGCAGCCACGGCTCAAGCGGTGGATTGTAAGGTTCCATGCTATTTTCCAAAAAAAGGGGCCGCGCGGCCCCTGAATTTTTATTGGTGGGTAACGACAATTAAGCGCAGCGCATCCAGGCGCCAGTTGGCCTGATCAAGATGCTCCAGCACTTGCTGACGATTGCTTTCCAGCGCCTCAATCTCATCTTCACGAATATTGGGGTTAACCGCTTTTAGTGCTTCAAGACGTGACAACTCTGAGCCCAGTTTTTCGTCAGCTTCACGACGGGCAGCATCAATCACCGCGCGCGCTTCACTCACTACTTTCTCTTCGGCCTGCGTCAGAATTTCGTGTACATCCTGCTGTACCGCGTTCACCAGCTTGCTGCCGGTATGACGATTAACGGCATTTAGCTGACGGTTAAAGCTTTCAAACTCAACTTTGCCCGCCAGGTTGGTGCCGTTGCGATCCAGCAGCAAACGGAGTGGCGTTGGCGGCAGGAAGCGAGTCAGCTGGAGGTTTTTGGGCGCCTGCGCTTCGACCACATAAATCATCTCAACCAGCAAAGTGCCGACCGGCAGCGCTTTGTTCTTCAGTAAAGAGATTGCGCTGCTGCCGGTATCACCGGAAAGAATCAAATCAAGGCCGTTGCGGATCAGTGGATGTTCCCAGGTAATGAACTGCGTATCTTCGCGGGACAACGCCTGGTCGCGGTTAAAGGTGATGGTGCAACCATCTTCTGGCAAGCCTGGGAAATCGGGCACCAGCATGTGATCGGATGGTGTCAGCACGATCAGGTTGTCGCTGCGATCTTCCTGATTAATACCGACGATATCAAACAGGTTAAGCGCAAAGCTCACCAGATCGGTGTCGTTGTCCTGTTCAGCAATCGCATTCGCCAGCGCCTGCGCAGATTCACCACCGTTGGAATTCAGCTCCAGCAAGCGGTCGCGACCCTGTTCCAGCTGTGATTTCAAGGCGTCATGCTGCTTGCGGCATTCAACGATAAATTCGTCGAATCCTTCGTTGTTCTCTGGTGCCGCAAGGTAGTTAACCAGCTGCGAATGCACGCTATCGTAAATGGTACGACCGGTGGGGCAAGTGTGCTCAAACGCATCCAGCCCTTCGTGATACCAGCGCAATAACACCGCCTGCGCGGTTTTTTCCAGCCACGGCACCAGAATCTGGATATCATGCATCTGACCAATACGATCCAGACGACCAATACGCTGCTCCAGCAAATCGGGATTTGAGGGCAGATCGAACATCACTAAACGGTTGGCGAACTGGAAGTTACGGCCTTCAGAACCGATTTCCGAACACAGCAGCACCTGCGCACCATTCTCTTCAGAGGCGAACCAGGCCGCTGCGCGGTCACGTTCAATGATTGACAAACCTTCGTGGAATACCGCAGCGCGGATGCCTTCGCGTTCACGCAGAACCTGCTCCAGTTGCAGCGCGGTGGCGGCTTTAGCACAAATCACCAGCACTTTTTCTTTGCGGTTGCTGGTGAGATAACCCATCAGCCATTCTACGCGGGGGTCGAAGTTCCACCAGGTACCGCTGTCGCCTTCAAACTCCTGATAAATCTGTTCAGGATAAAGCAGGTCACGGGCGCGCTCTTCGGCACTTTTACGGGTTCCCATGATGCTGGAAACTTTGATCGCCGTTTGATACTGCGCAGGCAGCGGCAGGCGAATTTGATGCAGTTCGCGTTTCGGGAAGCCTTTTACGCCATTACGCGTGTTACGGAACAGCACGCGGCTGGTGCCGTGGCGATCCATCAACATTGAAATCAGTTCTTTGCGTGCATCTTGTTTGCCGTCGCGGTCGCTGTTAGCTACCTGCAGCAGCGGTTCGATATCCTGCTCGCCGACCAGATCGCTGATGCTGTTCATCTGCTCTTGAGAAATGGACTGATCTGCCAGCAATGAGGAAACCGCATCGGCCACCGGGCGGAAATGCTGTTGCTCTTCAACAAACAGAGCGAAGTCATGGAAGCGATCCGGATCGAGCAGGCGAAGGCGCGCAAAGTGGCTTTCCATTCCCAACTGCTCTGGCGTCGCGGTTAACAGCAACACGCCCGGCGTTTTTTCGGCTAACTGCTCAATCACCTGATATTCACGGCTTGGCTCACCTTCGGACCACGCCAGATGGTGCGCTTCGTCCACTACCAGCAGATCCCACTCAGCCTCAGACAGCAGCTCAAGACGCTGTTTATTGCGGCGAACAAAGTCGAGTGAGCAGATAATAAGCTGCTCAGTTTCAAAAGCATTATCGCTGTCATGCTGCGCTTCGGTGTAGCGATCATCATCAAACAGCGCAAAACGCAGGTTAAAGCGGCGCAGCATCTCAACCAGCCATTGGTGTTGCAGGGTTTCCGGTACCACAATCAACACGCGTTCAGCGCGACCAGCCAGCAGTTGCTGCTGAATGATCATCCCGGCTTCAATGGTTTTACCCAAGCCAACTTCATCAGCCAGCAGCACGCGCGGTGCATGACGACGACCGACATCGTGAGCAATGTGAAGCTGATGCGGAATCAGGTTAGTACGCATACCGCGCAGTCCGCTGGTCGGCAGACGATATTGCTCGCTGTGGTATTTGCGGGCGCGGAAGCGCAGGGCAAAGCGATCCATGCGATCGAGCTGTCCGGCGAACAGGCGATCCTGGGGTTTACTGAACACCAGCTTGCTGTCGAGAAACACTTCACGCAGCATCACGTCGGCCTCTTCAGTATCGAGGCGCATGCCGATATAGGTCATCAGGTCATTTTCGTTGCGGACTTCATCCACTCGCATCTGCCAGCCTTCATGGCTGGTGATGGTATCGCCCGGATTAAAGATGACGCGAGTAACCGGCGAATCGTTGCGGGCGTAGAGGCGGTTTTCGCCTGTGGCCGGGAAAAGCAGCGTAATCATGCGCGTATCGATCGCGACGATCGTTCCCAAACCCAGTTCACTTTCCGTATCACTGATCCAGCGCTGACCTAATGTAAAAACCATATATTTTTTAGCTCGAATTTTTTAACGTTTTTGAAGGTGTTCCCAACTCCAGGGCAATAGCATGTCATCCAAACGATAAGGTCTGGTGAACGTGTCAGAGCGGTGAGTTTTGGGAAGGGCGCTATGGTACTGGATGGCAGGGCATTCGTCACCTGTCAAAAAAGTCCCAACTGACCGTTTATAAGTGTAGCAAAGTCGCCGTCGACGAAAGGTAAAATGCCATCAGCCACCGGTTGTAACTGCTTGCTAACGTAATGATCGTAGTCGAGTGGCGTAATCCGCGCCTCCAGCGGCTCCGGGCCTGCAGTGGCAATCACGTAGCGAATGCGCCCGCCATTTTGGTACTGTAAAGGTCGTCCCAGCTTGCGATTCTCTTCATCAGCGATGCGCGCAGCGCGTACATGCGGCGGCACGTTACGTTCATACTCTTTTAACGGACGACGCAGGCGTTTTTTGTAAATCAGCTGATCGTCCAGCTCACCCGCCAGCAGTTGCGCCACTGTTTCACGAATATAATCCTGCCAGGGTTCGCGACGAAAGATGCGGCTGTATAACGCTTGCTGAAACTGCTGCGCCAGCGGCGTCCAGTCGGTGCGCACCGATTCCAGACCTTTAAATACCATGCGCTCGCTAGCGCCTTCGCGGATCAATCCCGCGTAGCGTTTTTTACTGCCTTGCTCGGCACCGCGAATGGTGGGCATCAAAAAGCGGCAAAAATGACTCTCGTACTCCAGCTCTAATGCGCTGTTAAGCCCATATTCGCTTTGCAGATGCTCGCGCCACCAGATATTAACCTTTTCTGTCAGCTGTCGGCCAATCGCGGCCGCCTGCTCTTCGCTGTGCGCTGTCTTCAACCAGACGAAGGTGGAATCGGTATCGCCGTAAATAACGTCGTAACCTTCAGCCTCAATCAATTCACGCGTTTGCTGCATGATGGCGTGCCCGCGTAGCGTAATCGATGAGGCCAGACGAGGATCAAAGAAGCGGCAGGCGCTGGTGCCGAGTACGCCATAGAACGCATTCATGATGATTTTCAGCGCCTGCGACAGCGGCTTGTTGCCCTGTTTTTTAGCCGCTTCGCGTCCTTGCCAGATCTGCTCAACGATTGCCGGTAAACAGTGCGTCTGGCGTGAAAAACGTGCTTCGCGGAAACCCGCAACCGAATCGGTATCGTTTGGATGCGCTAATCCTTCCACCAACCCGACCGGATCGATCAGGAAGGTGCGAATAATTGAGGGATAAAGGCTTTTATAGTCGAGCACCAATACTGAGTCATACAAGCCGGGACGCGAATCCATCACGTAGCCGCCAGGGCTGGCTTCGGGGGCTACGTCGCCTAAGTTTGGCGCGACAAAGCCCGCTCGGTGCATGCGCGGAATATAAAGATGACCAAATGCTGCCACCGATCCACCGTGACGATCCACCGCCAAACCGTTTACCGCCGCTCGTTCCAGCAGAAACGGCATGATCTCTGTTTTGTGGAAGATGCGTGTCACCAGTTCGCAATCTTTCAGGTTGTAACGCGCCAGCGCCGGTTTATCGTTGGCAAAACGCCAGTTAATCTCTTCCATGCGCTGCCAGGGATTGTTGATCGCTTTCCCTTCGCCCAATAGCTGTTGCGAGACAGATTCCAGGCTAAATGAAGGAAAATCCCAGAAGGCGGATTTCAGCGCGTCGATGCCATCAATAATCAGGCGGCCAGTTGCCTGAGCGAAAAAAACGCCAGGCTTAAAGCCATGTTCGCGCCATTCCAGCGGGGCTTGTTGACGGCCAAGGCGCAGCGGAATGCCGTAACGATCGGCATGTTTTTGCAGCATACGCAGGTCAAATTGCACCACGTTCCAACCAATAATTACATCGGGGTCATGTTGTGCAAACCAATGATTAAGCGCTTCCAGCAGTTGTGGGCGGCTTTCCAGATAGATCAGCTCAAAGTCGAGTTGGCTGGCATCGCCGTTGGGCGGCCCAAGCATGTAAACCTGACGCTGTCCGCAACCTTCGAGTCCAATGCAGTAAAGTTCGCCATGCTGAGTGGTTTCAATATCCAGCGAGACCCATTTCAGCGGAGGACGATAATCGGGATGCGGCTTCAAGCGCGTGTTCACGACGCTTTCACCTTGCTGATCACCGCTGAACCAGACGGGCGCAGTGATAAAGCGCTCCATCAGAAAGCGCTCTGGCGGGCGAATATCCGCTTCGTAAATTGGAATGCCGTTTTCCCGCAGCTTTTTCTCAATCCACTGTAACTGGCGATTCTGCCGACAATAGAGGCCAAACACCGGGCGACGGCGGAAATCTTTCAATTCCAGCGGCTGAATGCGTACGTGTCGTTCATCCTTTAACAGCGCTTCAACCTGCGCCTGATAATCGCAAGGGATAAAGGCGACCGACTCTTGCACCGGCAGTACAACGCGCTGTGGACCGTCATCGGTTGCCAGCCAGAAAATGATTTCGGTGCCTTGTGCGCTGTCGCGCCAGTGTCGGGTGAGCAGGAAACCTGCGCGTGGCATATTCACACTCTCTCCAGAAAGCCGGATTCGGGATGGGCAGTGAGCAAAGTATAACATGGATATTTATACAGTTCTCGCGGCTGGCTTTTGTCAATATCAGCGTACAATTCTTGCCTTGACGCTTTGATGCAGGCTCAGGACAATCCAGCCTTGTGCTTTTTTTAAGGAAGGTTATGGAAGCCTGGGTTCAACACCTTTTTACACAGTCGCTGGAATGGGCGCTGTTTGCCGTTGCAATGGTGACGTTTCTTGAATCACTGGCGTTTGTGGGATTATTACTGCCGGGTACGGTTTTGATGGCCAGCCTCGGCGCGTTGGTGGGTAGCGGACAAATTGGTCTCTATCCTGCCTGGGCGGCGGGTTTTGCTGGATGCTTGATTGGTGACTGGGTTTCCTATGGCATTGGCTGGAAATTTCAGGGGCCGCTGCATCGCTGGAAATATATTCAAAAATACAAAGGATTGCTGGATAAAACCGAGCATGCGCTGCATCAGCACAGTATGTTCACCATTCTGGTGGGGCGCTTTGTTGGGCCAACGCGTCCGCTGATTCCGCTTGCCGCAGGCATGTTGGAGTTGCCGGTGCGCAAGTTCCTGCCGCCCAATCTCATTGGCTGTATTTTGTGGCCGCCGCTGTACTTGCTGCCAGGTATTTTAGCAGGCGTGGCCATTGACGTGCCGAAAGCGGCGCAGGGCGGTAACTTTAAGTGGCTGCTGCTGTTAGTGGCGATTGTCGCGTGGCTGGGATTTTGGCTCTGCTGGCGCTGGTGGCGCAGCGGTAAAAGTCAGGATTGGGCAACAGCGTATCTGCCGCCACAACGCTTGCGTTGGTTAGCACCGCTTGGATTTGTTATCGCGGTAGGCGCATTGGTGGCGATTCAGTTCCACCCCATGATGCCCATTTTCCTGCACTTGTTAGGGCAAGTTTTCTTTAATTAACGGCGCGGGATGCCGAGCACATCGGCTTCCCGTGTTTCTCCCGACAGCAACTGCTGCGTTGCGCCATCCCAGTAAACCCGACCATCCACAATGACCACGCTGCGCGGCGCAATTTGCTGTGCATCTTCCAGGCTGTGCGACACCATAAGTAAGGTAATGTTGCGTGTCTCACACACTGAACTCACCAGTTGCAGCATCTCTCCGCGCAAGGCGGGATCGAGGGCTGAAAAGGGCTCATCCAGCAGCAGAACCGGGCGATCGCGCAGTAAGCAACGTGCCAGCGCAACGCGCTGACGTTGCCCACCGGAAAGCTGGCCCGGCAAGCGCGTAAGCAGATCGCTTAACCCAACCTGTGTTGCAATAGCCGCCAGTTGTTGTTGTTGGGTGGCATTCAGCTTCAAGCCTGGATTCAGCCCCAGCGCCATGTTCTGCTGTACGTTGAGGTGTGGAAACAGGTTGTTCTCCTGAAACAGCATCGAAACCGGACGCTTTGCGGGCACGCTGCGCGTGTGATCTTTGCCATCAATCTCCAGCATTCCCTGACTGACCGGTAAAAATCCGGCAATCAGGCTCAGCAACGTACTTTTACCTGCGCCGCTGGGGCCAAGAATCGCCAGACGTTCGCCACGTTGCGCAGTCAGGCTGAAACGCATCGGCAAGTGGTGATACAGGTAAGTGAGGTTATTCAGAGTCAGCATGGTGGCCCGGTAATTTTTCCATCAGAGTGAACAGCAACAGGCAAAGTAACAGCAGCAGCAGGGCGGTAACTGCTCCGTCTGCGCCACGATAAGAACCAATTTGTTGATACAGGTAGAACGGTAAGGTGCGGAAATCTGCGCTACCAAACAGCGCAACCACGCCAAAATCTCCGATCGATAATACGCAGGCAAAGGCCAGTGCCTGAGCTAAAGGTCGCTTCAGGGCGCGCAGTTCAATCAGACGTAGTCGATTCCAGCCCTGGATACCCAACGAATTGCACAGGTTTGCGTAGCGCTCAGCGATATCGCGCATGGGGTTTTCCAATACTTTCAGGGCGTAGGGAATGGAAATCAGTGCGTTAGTGAATATCACTAAACCGTCAGCGGAAGTGGGCAAGCCAATGGTGGCGTTGAACAGCAGGAAAAAGCCGGTCGCCAGCACGATACCGGGCATCGCCAGAATCAACATACCGCTGGTATCTATGATCTGTGCAGCCACGTTGCGTTGGCGCATACGCAATTCGCGGCTGCTCCACAGCAGCATCATAGTCAGCAGCACGCAAAGCAGGCCAGCACCCAGCGCGATACGCAGCGAAGTGAATGTGGCCTGCCACAGCGCCGGTTGTGCCAACGCCCCGCGCAGGCCGCCATGCAATCCATCCACGATGACTGCCAGCAGCGGCGGTAACAGCAGCAGCAGCGCCAACACAATCAAGGCAAAATCACTCACGCGAGCAAGCAGGGAATCTTGCGGATCGCGCCAGCCGCGCAGTTGACTGATGCCAGCGGGAATGGCCTTGCTAAAACGCTGGCTGAGCAAAACTAAAGTCAGGCAGCAGGTGAGCTGTATCAGTGCCAGCAATGCTGCGCGCCCCGGATCGTAGTCATAACTCAGCGCCTGAAAAATGGCGAGTTCAATGGTGGTGGCTTGCGGCCCGCCGCCCAGCGACAACACGGTAGCAAAGCTGGCAAAGCAGAGCATAAATATCAGCGCGCCGGTCGGCAGCAACTGACGGCGCAACCACGGCCATTCCAGCAGGCGGAAATGGTGCCAGCCGCGCAAATTAAGCTGCGCGGCCAGTTGTCGCTGCTCGGCTGGAATGCTTTCTAACGCCTGCAACATCAAACGCGTTGCCAGCGGCAAATTGAAAAACACATGTGCCAGCAGAATACCTTGCAGGCCGTACGGTGAAAAAGCGTAATCGATATTGAAAAACTGGCACAACTGCGCCAACCAGCCGACGCGACCATAGACCGTAAGCAAGCCAAATACCGCGACCAAAACCGGCAGAACCAGCGTCATGGCGCACAGCCGCAGCAATAATTGGCGACCAAGAAAGCGCCGCCGGTAAAGTGCGCGCGCGAGCGCAATCGCAGGCAGGAGCGACAACAGCGCAGAAAGCAGCGCCTGACCAAAGGAGAAGCCGATAACGTGATGGAGATAGTCGTCCTGCAATACGCTGCGCCAATCCGTATCAGGCGCAGCGATCCACAGCGAGGAAAACGCCAGCAGCGCCACACTGCACAGCAGCAGCGTGGCGAGCGAACCGGGAATCAACCAGAGCGGAATTAACGGCTGACGGCGCGTTGCCATGCATTAATCCATTCTGAGCGGTGATCGGCGACATCTTGCGATGAGAATTGCAGCGCAGTATTTGGCACGCTCAACGATGAAAATCCTGCCGGCAAATCAGTTTTGATTACGGGATACATCCAGTTACCGGTTGGAATCGCGTTCTGGAAGGCAGGCGACACCATGAACTGCATGAACTGTTGCGCCAGTTTGGGTTGTTTGCTGCTGGCAAGCTGAGCCGCAACTTCAACCTGCAAATAATGGCCTTCGGCAAACGACGCAGCGGCGTAATTCTCTTTTTTCTCTTCGATGATGTGGTAAGCAGGCGAGGTGGTGTAACTCAACACCAGATCACCTTCACCTTTCAGGAACAGACCGTAAGCTTCGCTCCAACCTTTAGTGACAGTAACGGTTTTCTGCGCCAGCTTCTGCCAGGCCTGCGGTGCCTGATCGCCATACACTTTTTGCATCCACAGCAGCAAGCCTAAACCCGGCGTGCTGGTACGCGGGTCTTCATAAATGACGCGCCACTTCTCTGGACTATCAACAAGTTCTTTCAGGCTTTTAGGCGGATTTTTGAGTTTATTTTTGTCATAGACAAAGGCGAAGTAGCCGTAATCGAAGGGCACAAAGGTTTTATCTTGCCAGCCATCGGGTAACTGTAGCTCGCTGGTGTCAACGTCGCTGGGCGCAAACAGACCCGTTTTTTGTGCCGCCTGCACCAAATTGTTATCCAGCCCTAATACCACGTCGGCTTTGCTGTTTTTGCCTTCCATGCGCACGCGATTCAGCAGCGACACGCCATCTTCCAGCGCGACGAATTTCAGTTCGCAATTGCACTGCGCTTCAAAGGCTTTTTTCACCGCTGGGCCAGGGCCCCAATCGGCTGAGAATGAATCGTAGGTATAAACGGTTAAGGTCGGTTTGGCAGCAAAGACGGGCGCTGACAGCAGCAGCAGCAGCAGCAGAGACAGACATTTTTTTAACACTTTGCGCTCCTTAAGGAGAATTGTTATATGAGTCGCAAAGGATCTGAGCACGTTGGCCTCTCAAATCCCTACGTCGGTATTAACCGAATCAGGTTCGACGGGTATATCTCAGCTCATTGCGACAATCGCAAGCGGCACCCCGTTGAGAACGAGTCATTCTAGTCATTTCGTCGCCGGGGCGAAAGGATCACAGCTCCGGCGGTGCGAACCAGGCGGATTTAAAATCAAACCAGCCCAGCGTATTCATGCGCACGCCACGCATACTGCGTTCTCCTTCCAGCAGCAGCCAGTGATGAAACAGCGGATGCAACCCACCTTCCTCGACCAAACGCTTGCTCCATTCGGCAAGCGGCAGCGCTTTTTCACGCCAGCGTGCGGCATCGCTGTGCCAGTCAATGGGCAGGCAATGATGCAGCAACGGCACCTCATAGAGCTGAGCAAACAGTGAATATTCCAGCGGCAGGGTGAAATTGACGCTGCCCAGCCAGATATCGCTTTCAGCCTCGCCCTGATGCCAGCTTTCATAGCTGACTTCACGCGTTTCAAGCGTTACGCCATGTTGCGCTAATAAAGGGCGTAGCGCATTAGCGATGCCTTCGTGCTCAACGTGTTGGCTATACCAGGTGAGCGTCAGGCTTTTCAGCCCAGCTGGTTTCTCAACGGGCGTTAAGTCACGGCGATGGTGCCAGCGCGGCAGCAAACCGTAAGCGGGAAACCAGTAGCGCTGATAGCCAGCGCTCGCATGATTGAGCAGGGCAATAGGATTAAATAAATAGCTGACCCAGCGGCGAATCGCCTCGTTGCGACCTTTTTCTGAGCGCTGATCAAATAGCAAATAATAACATCCCTCTTCGAGCCGACTTTCTTCCTGCTTTTCATCAACGGTGTCGCCCTGCAAACGTACGCCTGAATAAACCAGTTCGTCGCTGATCTCAGGCAATACCCAAATTGAGACGTCATCGATCAGGGCGCGAAAGCCAAAGTAGTCATCAAACGCTTCGATTTTCAGCTGGCTTTGCTGATTGCGCACCACGCTGTAAGGGCCAGTCCCCTTAGGCTGGCGAGCGAAATCACGCTGCTCGGGCCATTCACGCGGTAGAATCATGGCGCTCACGCTGCCAAGTAACCAAGGTAACCAGTCGTCGGGCTGGCTTAGCGTGATATCCAGCGTCCAGGGGGCGGGCGAGGTGATGAGTTGGAAATGTGAAAACAGCGGCTGATCACGCAGGCGTTCAAGACTGCCGATGACATCAGCCATTTCTAATTCGCGACCGTGGTGAAAGCGGATAGCCGGGCGTAAAAAAAAGCGCCAGTGCAGCGGCGATGTTTGCTGCCAGTGGTGCGCAATATCCGCCTCGATTTCCCCGTTTTCCTCATTTATTCGCGTCAGCCCACTAAAGATTTGTCGTGCCAAATGCGTCTCTGAGCGGCGCAGCGGCGATCCAGGCAGCAGGTTGAGTAACGGGCGGTAATAAAGCACGCGAAGAATATGTTTGCCCTGGCGGAAACTGCGGCCCAGATGCGCGCTGATCATCTGGCGCACCTGATTTTTATCGCCGACCAGTTGCACCAGTTGATCGATACGATCCTGCTCCAGCAAATCTTCTGCCCGCTGCTGCTGTAGCGCGAGTCCGGTATAACAAAAAGTCAGCTGTGAACGCTTGCCGCGCCCGGCTTCAGCTTGCCAGGTCAGCCATCCAGCATCTTGCATAGCGTTAAGTAAATTACGCATATGACGGCGAGAGCAATGCAGTAAATCCGCCAGTTCACTCAGCGTGGTTTCTTGCGTCTGGCCCTGGCAACTTTGCCACAGGCGAATGAATTGCTGCTTAAGGCGTGATGAGGACATAAAAGAGGAACTCCCTGTAAAAAGCGCTCTGTTTTTCCTGCCTCATATTAGAGGCAAACTGAACCTCATTGGAAGAGCGGGAGGCATTCAGCAATGAATGGCGCTCAACCATGATCGCGCAGCGATGCGGGATCCTTTCTGAGTAGGGTGCAATTACACCGCCAGCAGGATTTTATCTGCTGGCTTTTTTCGTGTTGCGCTGTATCGTCTACCCTTGTTTTTTTCCTCGGTTTTTTCATTCTGTTAGGGATTTCGGCATGAAGTCGCAGCGTCGCATCAATCCGGTTTATCTCGCGTTTATGGTGGCATCGTTCATGATTGGCGTAGCCGGTGCATTACAAGCACCCACGCTCAGCTTGTTTTTGACGCGTGAAGTGCAGGCGCGGCCGTTTTGGGTTGGGCTGTTTTTTACCATTAATGCCGTGGCCGGGATTGTGGTGAGCATGCTGGTGGCCAAGCGCTCAGACAGCGTCGGTGATCGCCGTCACATCATTCTGTTTTGTTGTCTGATGGCGCTGTGTAATGCCATTTTATTTGCCTTCACGCGTCATTATTTCACACTGATTACGCTTGGCGTGCTGCTGTCAGCGCTGGCCAGCGTCTCCATGCCACAGATTTTTGCGCTGGCGCGAGAATATATTGACCATTCCGCGCGCGAAGCAGCGATGTTCAGTTCGGTAATGCGTGCGCAGATATCGCTGGCTTGGGTGATTGGGCCGCCGCTGTCGTTTGCACTGGCGCTCAACTATGGCTTTGTCACGCTATTCATGGTGGCGGCAGCGCTGTTCTTTATCTGCATCCTCCTTATTTGGTTTACCTTGCCTTCGGTGCCACGCGCTGATTCGCTGATGCACAGCGGCGGCATGCCGATCAGCGGTTGGCGCAACCGCGATGTCAGGCTGCTGTTTATCGCCTCCGTGACAATGTGGACCTGCAATACCATGTACATTATCGATATGCCGCTCTATATCAGCAGCACGCTGGGCTTACCGGAAAAGCTGGCGGGGTTATTGATGGGAATGGCGGCAGCACTGGAGATTCCAGTGATGTTACTGGCTGGCTATTGCGCTAAACGCGTCGGTAAACGCAACCTGATGCTGATCGCGGTAGCGGCAGGTATTCTGTTCTATCTCGGACTGGTATTGTTCAGTTCGCGCCATGCGTTGCTGATTTTGCAGCTGTTTAATGCAGTATTTATCGGCATCATTGCCGGAATAGGCATGCTGTGGTTTCAGGATTTAATGCCAGGACGACCGGGCGCAGCCACCACTATGTTCACTAACTCTATTTCCACCGGCATGATTTTGGCGGGATTGATTCAGGGAACCTTGAGCGAACGCTTTGGACATATCTCAATATATTGGCTGGCGTTAGGGCTGGCTATTGCCTCTTTTGCCATGTCGGCGCGGGTACGCAACGTATAAGAAAAGGGCGACTAAATCGTCGCCCTTAATGATTAACGCAGGAAAGCGGGCTGCTTCTGCTCATAATCAGAGATCGAGGCTTCATGCTGAAGCGTCAGGCCAATGCTGTCGAGACCATTGATCATGCAGTGACGACGGAAACTGTCGAGCTCAAACGGATACGTTTTATCGCCAGCGGTCACGGTTTGCGCTTCAAGATCAACGGTGAAACGGATGCCTGGCTGTGCAGCGACCAGTTTAAACATCTCATCGACTTCTTCATCGCTGAGCTTTACCGGCAGCAGCTGATTGTTGAAGCTATTGCCGTAAAAGATATCGGCAAAACTGGGTGCAATCACCACGTGAAAACCGAAATCTGTTAGCGCCCAAGGTGCGTGCTCACGTGACGATCCACAGCCAAAGTTTTCACGCGCCAGTAAAATACTGGTGCCTTTGAATTCGGGCTTGTTCAACACAAAGCTGGCAGTCGGTACGGTGCCGGCATCATCTTCAAAGCGCCAATCGTGAAACAGGTGCTGACCAAAACCGGTACGCGTAACTTTCTGCAAAAACTGCTTAGGGATGATCGCGTCGGTATCGACGTTTGCCGCATCCAGCGGCGCAACAATCCCGGTGTGTTGGGTAAATTTATTCGCCATGACTTATGCTCCTGTCGTCAGTTCACGGATGTCAGCAAAATGACCAGTTACCGCAGCCGCAGCTGCCATGGCCGGGCTAACCAGATGCGTACGGCCGCCACGTCCTTGACGTCCTTCAAAGTTACGGTTGCTGGTAGAGGCGCAACGCTCACCCGGATTCAGGCGATCGTTGTTCATGGCCAGGCACATTGAGCAACCCGGCAAGCGCCATTCAAAACCCGCTTCGAGGAAAATCTTATCCAGACCTTCCGCTTCCGCCTGCGCTTTTACCGGACCCGAGCCTGGCACCACCATCGCCATTACGCCTGGCGCGACTTTGCGGCCTTTGGCAATCGCAGCAGCAGCGCGTAAATCTTCAATACGTGAGTTAGTACAAGAACCGATAAAGACTTTGTCGATGCTAACGTCAGTCAGCTTGATGCCTGGCTGCAGATCCATATACGCCAGCGCTTTCTCTGCGGAGGCGCGTTCAACGGGATCGGCAAAAGAGGCTGGATTCGGGATCGCTTGATCAACGGCAATGACCTGGCCTGGATTTGTTCCCCAGGTTACCTGAGGCGCGATCTCTTCGGCATGCAGGGTAACAACCGCATCAAATTTTGCGCCTTCATCTGACTTCAGGGTGCGCCAATACTCGACGGCTTGTTCCCATTTCTCACCGTCGGGTGAAAACTGGCGACCTTTCAGGTAAGTAAAGGTGGTGTCATCCGGTGCCACTAAACCCGCTTTGGCACCCATCTCAATGGCCATGTTGCACAGCGTCATACGACCTTCCATGCTCAGCGCTTCAATGGCTGGGCCACAGAATTCGACTACATGGCCGGTGCCGCCTGCGCTACCGGTTTTACCGATGATCGCCAGCACAATATCTTTGGCAGTGATGCCGGTAGCCGCTTCACCCAGCACTTCGATTTTCATGGTTTTGGCACGGCCCTGTTTCAGGGTTTGCGTGGCAAACACATGCTCAACTTCTGAAGTACCGATACCAAATGCCAGCGAACCAAAAGCGCCGTGCGTTGCAGTATGTGAATCACCGCAAACAATGGTCATGCCGGGCAAAGTCATACCTTGCTCTGGACCAATTACGTGCACGATGCCTTGAAACGGGTGATTCAGGTCATACAACTGCACGCCAAACTCGGCACAGTTCTTCATCAATTCTTGCATCTGGATACGTGCCATCTCGCCCGACGCATTGATGTCTTTGGTCTGCGTGGAGACGTTATGATCCATGGTCGCGAAGGTTTTAGACGGCTGACGGACTTTACGACCGTGAGCACGCAGGCCATCAAAGGCCTGCGGTGATGTCACTTCATGGATCAGATGACGATCGATATAGAGCAATGGGGTTTCATTTGGCGTTTCATTAACGACATGTGCATCAAATAACTTCTGGTATAAGGTTTTCATTATTTTATTTTTCCTCGGCGATAAAGCGGGCAATGATACTGCCCATCTCATCTGTGCTGACTGCTGGGCCATCACCGGCTAAATCTTTGGTACGATAACCTTCTTCCAGCGCACGACTGATCGCGCGCTCAATGCTGTCTGCAGCGTCATCAGCATTCAGGCTGTAGCGCAGCAGCAGAGATAAGGAGAGGATCTGCGCAACGGGGTTAGCGATATTTTGCCCCGCGATGTCAGGCGCAGAACCGCCTGCCGGTTCGTAAAGACCAAACCCTTCTTCATTCAGGCTGGCGGAAGGCAGCATGCCCATTGAACCGGTGATCATGGCGCATTCGTCAGAAAGAATGTCACCAAACAGGTTAGAACACAGCAGCACATCAAACTGTGAAGGATCTTTGATCAACTGCATGGTGGCGTTATCGATATAGATGTGGCTCAACTGCACGTCAGGATATTCTTTAGCGATCTCGTTAACGATTTCGCGCCACATTACGGAGGTTTGCAGCACGTTGGCTTTATCCACTGACGTAACTTTATTACGGCGTTTACGAGCAGATTCAAAAGCAATGCGCGCAATACGTTCAATCTCGAAACGGTGATAGACCTCGGTATCAAACGCACGCTCATGTGGGCCGCTGCCTTCGCGGCCTTTTGGCTGACCGAAGTAGATGCCACCAGTTAACTCACGCACGCAAAGAATATCGAAGCCTTTTGCAGCGATGTCGCTACGCAGCGGACAAAATGCTTCCAGGCCGCTGTAGAGCGCAGCAGGGCGCAAGTTGCTAAACAGTTTGAAGTGCTTACGCAGCGGCAACAGCGCGCCACGCTCAGGTTGGGAAGCGGGAGGCAAATGCTCCCATTTTGGGCCGCCTACCGAACCAAACAGAATTGCATCGGCTTGTTCACAACCGGCTACTGTTGCCGGTGGAAGAGGTTCACCGTGACGATCAATCGCGATGCCGCCAACATCATATTCGCTGGTGGTGATACGCATATCGAAGCGTTGACGAATCGCATCTAACACTTTGATGGCCTGCGCCATGACTTCTGGACCAATACCGTCGCCCGGTAAAACTGCGATATGTGAAGACGTAGACATAGTTACACCGTTTCCTTCTGATCTTTAAATTTGCGCTGCAATTCTTTTTCAACCTGTTTGGCACGCCAGATATTGTTCAGGGCGTTGACCATCGCTTTGGCGGAAGACTCGACGATATCCGTCGCCAGGCCGACACCATGAAATTTACGGCCGTTGTAGCTCACCACAATATCAACCTGACCCAAGGCGTTTTCGCCGTGGCCTTTTGCCGTCAGCTTGTAGTTCACCAGCTCGGCATCAAACTGGGTGATGCGATTGATCGCTTGATAGACCGCATCGACCGGGCCGTTACCGGTTGCCGCTTCAGATTTTGTTTCTTCACCACAACCCAGATTCACCGATGCGGTTGCGTTGATGCTTGAACCCGACTGCACATTAAAATCGTTCAGCTGGAAATATTCCGGCTCTTCGTTTTGCTTGTTAATGAACGCCAGCGCTTCCAGGTCATAATCGAATACCTGACCTTTTTTGTCGGCCAGTTTCAGGAAAGCGTCATACAGTTTGTCCAGGTTGTAATCGCTCTCTTTGTAGCCCATCTCTTCCATGCGATGTTTTACCGCGGCACGGCCTGAGCGTGACGTCAGATTCAGCTGGATTTTGTGCAGGCCGATCGATTCTGGCGTTAATATTTCGTAGTTTTCACGATTTTTCAGCACGCCATCCTGATGGATGCCGGAAGAGTGAGCAAAGGCGTTAGAACCGACCACCGCTTTGTTAGCGGGAATCGGCATGTTGCAGATCTGGCTGACCATTTGGCTGGTGCGGTAAATTTCCTGATGCTGAATATTGGTATGGACGTTCATGATTTGCTGACGGGTTTTAATCGCCATGATCACTTCTTCCAGCGCACAGTTACCTGCACGTTCACCCAGACCATTCATTGTGCCTTCGACCTGGCGCGCACCCGCCTGAACCGCAGCAATCGCGTTGCCGGTAGCCATACCTAAGTCGTCGTGGGTATGAACGGACAGAATGGCTTTATCGATGTTAGGTACGCGGTTGACTAACTGACTGATGATGTCTGCGTATTCACCCGGCAAGGTATAACCCACGGTGTCGGGAATGTTAATGGTTGTCGCGCCTGCGTTAATCGCGGCTTCAACCATGCGGCACAGATCATCAATCGGCGTACGACCGCCATCTTCACAAGAAAATTCAACATCATTGGTGTAATTACGGGCGCGTTTCACCATGTGAACGGCACGCTCAATCACTTCTGGCAAGGTGCTGCGCAGCTTAGTAGCGATGTGCATCGGCGAGGTGGCGATAAAAGTGTGAATGCGAAACGCTTCGGCAACGCGTAGTGCTTCGTATGCGGCGTCGATATCTTTCTCTACACAACGCGCCAGACCACAGACGCGGCTGTTTTTAATAGTGCGCGCAATGGTTTGTACCGATTCAAAATCACCGGGTGAGGAAACCGGGAAACCGACTTCCATTACATCGACGCCCATGCGCTCCAGCGCTAAAGCAATCTGCAGTTTTTCTTTCACACTCAGGCTGGCCTGTAATGCCTGCTCACCGTCGCGCAGAGTGGTATCGAAAATAATGACTTGTTGGCTCATCGTATTCATCCTTATGCATTAACTTCGCTTTGCAACGAGCATAAAAAAACCCGCGCATCGGCGCGGGTTTTTAACTTTCAGCAGGTTTGAATCAGTGTTTGATTCCGCCCACAAGTCTACCGCGCAAATTGGCTGCGTTTAGTAGTAGACCTAGTAGGCGAGTAGAACGAAACATGGATTCAAACCTCGTAAATTTTTTTGCTGCACATATTGGTACTGGAATCCCTAAGGGATGTCAACCATAGGTGAAGGGTTATTTTATTAGGTCGCTAAGAAAAATATTCTGTGGTTTTACGTCGTTGCAGAGTTATGCGCAGCAGCATAAAAGCAGAGATATCACCTGAGGATGAAAACATAAGGATTCAATAAAATAAATTATTATATCCAATTGAATTATAATGTTTAATTTTTATTATTTTGCCGTAATGATTACGGTTGGTGAGCGTTTGATGCAGCAGAATCTCATGTGAATGCACTATTTTAAGGATAATAACGCCAGAAATGAATTGTCTCAGGAAATTGTGGGCTAACGCTTCCTCCAATAACTTTTTGCTATTTCTTAGATCACGCTGCAATTAATATCATGACTAGCATTTTCGTCTGCTGTTAGCTCACGTAATTAGTTTAATCATCGTAGCCAAATCTTATCGAGCAGAGCCTTTAAAGCCTAATCGATTGCCTAACTCAAGTTTGAAGTTTGCCTGCCAGGTTTTCTACGGTTATGGTAATCGACCTACTATGAAAAGAATTAAATCAGCAGATTTCTCTGTATCTGGACAGCGGAAATGATTTCCGCTGTCTACGCATAAACATAAGGTTTTGATCTTAATTGGCGAACAGGGAGCAGGATGCAAGTGACATGCTGGAAAGCATTCGTCAGTGAATTCAGTTCCTTTAGCCTGGAGGCAGAAAATGGAGATGTTGTCAGGAGCCGAAATGGTCGTCCGTTCGTTAATCGATCAGGGCGTAAAGCAGGTATTCGGTTATCCGGGCGGAGCGGTGCTTGATATCTATGACGCTCTGCAAACGGTGGGTGGTATTGATCACATATTAGTTCGCCATGAACAGGGCGCAGTGCATATGGCTGATGGTCTTGCGCGCGCCACTGGCGAAGTGGGTGTGGTGCTGGTGACTTCGGGTCCCGGTGCAACCAACGCAATTACCGGTATTGCTACGGCATACATGGATTCCATTCCGCTCGTTATTCTATCGGGGCAAGTACCGTCTTCACTGATTGGTTACGATGCTTTCCAGGAGTGCGACATGGTGGGGATTTCCCGCCCGGTGGTGAAACACAGCTTCTTAGTGAAAAGCACCGAAGAAATTCCTGGCGTTTTGAAAAAAGCCTTTTGGCTGGCAGCAAGTGGCCGTCCCGGTCCGGTCGTCATCGATTTGCCGAAAGATATTCTAAATCCTGCCCACAAGTTGCCTTATATGTGGCCGGATTCGGTGAGCATGCGCTCATACAATCCAACCGTTCAAGGACATAAAGGCCAGATCAAGCGCGCTTTGCAAACGCTGTTAGCAGCGCATAAGCCTGTAATGTATGTCGGTGGCGGCGCGATTACCTCTGCATGTGAAGCTGAAGTGCTTCAGTTGGCTGAAAGCCTGAATATCCCGGTCACAAACTCATTAATGGGATTAGGCGCTTTCCCTGGTACGCATCGCCAATGCCTTGGCATGTTAGGCATGCACGGGACTTACGAAGCGAATATGACGATGCACAATGCCGATTTGATTTTTGGTATTGGCGTACGTTTTGACGATCGCACCACCAATAACCTGGCAAAATATTGTCCTAATGCCACGGTGATGCACATTGATATCGATCCTACCTCGATTTCTAAAACCGTTGCCGCAGACATTCCTATTGTCGGCGATGCTAAACAGGTTCTGCAGCAGATGCTGGAACTGCTGGCGCAAAACGAAAGCAAGCAGCAGCTCGATAGTCTGCGCGATTGGTGGCAAACGATTGATGGCTGGCGTAGCCGCAAGTGTCTTGAATTTGATCGCACCAGCGACAAGATCAAACCGCAGGCGGTCATTGAAACTATTTATCGCCTGACTCAGGGTGATGCTTACGTCACCTCTGATGTCGGCCAGCACCAGATGTTTGCCGCGCTTTATTATCAGTTTGATAAGCCGCGTCGCTGGATTAACTCCGGCGGACTGGGAACGATGGGCTTTGGACTGCCAGCAGCGCTGGGTGTGAAAATGGCGCTGCCAGATGAGACGGTGATTTGCGTAACCGGTGATGGCAGCATCCAGATGAACATTCAGGAGCTTTCAACTGCACTGCAATATGACTTGCCGGTGCTGGTGCTAAACCTAAACAACCGCGTTCTCGGCATGGTGAAGCAGTGGCAGGACATGATCTATTCAGGGCGCCATTCACAATCCTATATGGAATCGCTGCCTGATTTTGTTCGTCTGGCAGAAGCATATGGACACGTTGGAATTGCGATTCAACACCCTGCCGAGCTGGAAGAGAAGTTAGCCTTGGCGCTGGATACGCTAGCGAAAGGTCGTCTGGTATTTGTTGATGTTACGGTTGATGGCAGCGAGCACGTTTACCCGATGCATATTCGCGGTGGCAGTATGGACGAGATGTGGTTGAGCAAAACGGAGAGGACTTAATTATGCGTCGCATTTTATCAGTTTTGCTGGAAAACGAATCCGGCGCATTGTCTCGCGTTGTCGGCTTGTTTTCACAACGCGGCTACAACATTGAAAGCCTTACCGTTGCGCCAACCGATGATCCGACACTCTCGCGTATGACGATCCAAACGGTTGGCGATCAAAAAGTATTGGAGCAGATCGAGAAGCAACTGCACAAACTGGTTGATGTATTGCGCGTAACCGAATTGGGGCAGGGTGCCTACGTTGAACGTGAAATCATGTTGGTGAAGATCCAAGCCAGCGGATATGGACGTGAAGAAGTTAAACGTAATGCCGAAATCTTCCGTGGTCAGATTATCGATGTGACGCCAACGCTTTACACGGTTCAGCTTGCAGGCACCAGCGACAAGCTGGATGCTTTTTTGAATACCGTGCGTGATGTAGCGGAAATTGTTGAAGTTGCACGTTCGGGCATCGTTGGTGTCTCACGTGGCGATCGCATCATGCGGTAATAACGTAGCGGAATCAAACAACTGTGTGCTAACCCGGCGAAATGCCGGGTTTTTTTATTTTTTATGCGCTATGCCGCCTACCGTCATAAAAGCGGTTGCCCCACACACTTTTCTGCTGTTAGATGTGATAAATGAGTTGTCCTTAGCGTAACTGCGGCTATTTACGCTGCAGAAACGTGCTTGATTGTGGGGTTATCGTGAAACTGGATGAAATTGCGCGCCTGGCAGGCGTGTCGCGCACCACGGCCAGTTACGTCATTAATGGCAAAGCGCGGCAGTATCGTGTCAGCGACAAAACCGTCGAGAAAGTCATGGCGGTGGTGCGTGAACATAATTATCACCCCAATGCGGTGGCCGCAGGGCTACGTGCGGGGCGCACGCGTTCGATTGGTTTAGTTATTCCTGATTTGGAAAACACCAGTTATACGCGTATCGCTAATTATCTTGAACGGCAAGCACGTCAGCGTGGATATCAGCTGTTGATCGCCTGTTCGGAAGATCAGCCCGATAATGAAATGCGCTGCATTGAGCATCTGCTGCAACGCCAGGTTGATGCCATCATCGTTTCAACCTCTTTGCCACCCGAGCATCCTTTTTATCAACGCTGGATCCACGATTCGCTGCCGATTATTGCATTGGACCGTGCGCTTGATCGTGAGCATTTTACCAGCGTAGTGGGTGCAGATCAGGACGATGCCTTTATGCTGGCGGCTGAATTGCGTCAGCTTGAAGTAAAAAACGTGTTGTTCCTGGGCGCTTTGCCAGAGCTTTCAGTGAGTTTTCTGCGAGAAACGGGTTTCCGTGATGCATGGAAAGAGGATGATCGACCCATCGATTACCTTTATTGCAACAGCTTTGAACGTACCGCTGCCGCGGCAATGTTTGAAAAATATCTCGAAGACCATGCGATGCCAGAAGCACTTTTCACCACCTCATTTGGTTTACTGCAAGGTGTGATGGATGTGGTGCTGAAACGTGACGGACGTTTACCAACTGAGCTGGCTATTGCGACTTTTGGCGACCACGAATTACTGGACTTTTTAGAGTGTCCGGTTTTAGCGGTAGGTCAGCGACATCGTGATGTTGCGGAGCGAGTACTTGAACTGGTTCTTGCCTCACTGGATGAGCCAAGAAAGCCCAAACCAGGACTTACGCGTATTCGCCGTAATTTATTCCGACGCGGACAATTAAGCCGCAAATCAAAATAAACGCGGGGCGGCAATTATGCTGCCCCCAATAATTACCGTGGTAATTAATTCAGCTTAAAAAATCGCCAAGGCGTAAAAAAGAGTAAATTCTGCACACGTTAACTAACACATTATTGGAGAGGTATTTCTTTATTTGTTTAGATCTTCATCATTCAGCCAAGCCACGCCCCGCCTGATGCGCTAACTCATCCTTTAGGAAATCCCCTAAAATGCCGCCGCTGTCTCAGAATCCACGATAAATATGCCGTCTCAATAATTGTTCTATTTTCCACCGCTTTTTTTACGTGCTTCAATTTTATTCAGTTATTCATCAAGTTAATTTCCATTTTGATTTTTTTAGCAGAGTTGATGCTCTGTAATTCAATTTTAGTCAGCATGAAATAGTGATATTCACTTACCGCTCCGGCTTGACAAGGATTTCATCGGGTCCTTAAACTCGTTTCGTGGTAAAAAGTGGGATAAAGTGGCGGAAATGGGTAACTGAGGGGAAAGGCTGGCATGTTCCGTGGAGCAACGTTAGTCAATCTTGACAGCAAAGGACGACTGGCCGTACCAATGCGCTATCGCGATTTGTTGAACAGTGAGTCTCAAGGTCAAATGGTTTGCACCATCGATCTTCATCAGCCCTGCCTGTTGCTTTATACCTTGCCTGAATGGGAAATCATTGAAAAGAAGCTTGCTCGCTTATCCAGTATGAACCCGCTTGAGCGCCGCGTGCAGCGCTTGCTGTTGGGGCATGCCAGTGAGTGTCAGATGGACAATGCAGGCCGCTTGCTGCTGGCGAACACGCTTCGTCAGCATGCCAAATTATCAAAAGAAGTGATGCTGGTTGGACAGTTCAATAAGTTTGAGCTGTGGGATGAACAGACCTGGTATCAACAAGTTAAGGACGATATTGACGCAGAACAGTCGGCTCAGGAACCTTTATCTGATCGATTGCAGGACTTGTCGCTATAGCTATGCAGGAAAATTTTAAACATACCACCGTGCTGTTGGATGAGGCTGTTAACGGCCTCAACATCAAGGAAGACGGGATCTACATCGACGGCACTTTTGGTCGTGGCGGTCATTCACGCTTAATTCTTTCGCAACTTGGTGCGAACGGGAAGCTCATCGCCATCGATCGTGACCCGCAAGCTATTGCCGCGGCCGCTGAGATTGATGATCCACGTTTTACAATTATTCATGGCCCTTTTTCTGCGCTGGCAGAATATGTCAACGAGCGTGATCTGGTTGGCAAGATCGACGGCATTTTGCTGGATCTTGGCGTCTCTTCTCCGCAGTTAGATGACGCCGAGCGTGGCTTCTCTTTCATGCGTGATGGGCCGCTCGATATGCGTATGGATCCCACGCGAGGACATTCTGCCGCGGATTGGCTGCTCCATGCTGATGAAGCTGATATCGCTTTTGTGCTGAAAACTTACGGTGAAGAACGTTTTGCTAAGCGCATTGCACGTGCCATTGTCGAGCGCAATCGTGAACAGCCAATGACGCGTACTAAAGAATTGGCTGACGTTATCGCAGCGGCAACGCCGATAAAAGACAAGTTTAAACATCCTGCGACACGCAGTTTCCAGGCGATTCGTATCTGGATTAACAGTGAACTGGAAGAGATCGACATCGCGCTGAAAGGGGCCGTTGAGGTGCTGGCAACTGAAGGTCGCTTATCCGTTATCAGTTTTCACTCGTTAGAAGATCGCTTGGTTAAACGTTTTATGCGCGATCAAAGTCGTGGTCCGCAAGTTCCACCTGGAATCCCGATGACTGAGTACCAGTTAAGAGAGTTAGGTGGACGAGAACTGAAACTGCACGGCAAGTTGGTGCCGGGCGATCGTGAAGTATCAGAAAACCCACGCGCGCGCAGTTCGGTGTTGCGTATTGCGGAGAGAACGTAAGCATGATCGGCAATGAGCGCCACAGCCTGCCCGGCGTCATTGGCGGCGATCTGCTGCGTAAGGGCAAAGTTCCGGTATTGCTGTTAATCGCCGTGATGGTTTCAGCGGTATTCGTTGTCACCACAACGCATAAAACGCGTTTGTTAACGGCACAGCGTGAACAATTAGTACTGGAACGTGATGCGCTTGATATTGAATGGCGCAACCTGATTTTGGAAGAAAACGCCTTGGGCGATCACAGCAGGGTAGAGCGGATCGCGACCGAGAAGCTGCAGCTGCAGCATGTTGATCCTTCACAAGAAAATATTGTGGTGCAGAAATAAGGACCTCAAACAGCGAATGAGCGGCGCAGGCAGAACGCTGAAGTTGAAGAAACCGGAAGATAAAGCCAGCTTTGTAAGCTGGCGTTTTGCGTTGCTGTGCGGCTGTATTTTGCTGGCATTAGGCGGCCTACTCTCCCGTGTCGCCTGGTTACAGGTTATTAACCCAGACAAACTGGTTAAAGAGGGCGATTTGCGCTCGCTGCGCGTGCAGGCGGTGCCGACGGCACGTGGCATGATCAGCGATCGCGCAGGACGCCCATTGGCGGTTAGTGTACCGGTCAATGCTATTTGGGCCGATCCTAAAGAGCTGCACGATGGCGGTGGCGTGACATTAGACAGCCGCTGGAAAGCGCTGTCTGATGCGCTCTCCATTCCTCTTGATCAGCTCGCCGCTCGCGTCAACGCCAATCCAAAAGGACGTTTTGTCTATCTGGCGCGCCAGGTCAATCCGGCTATTGGTGAATACGTTAAAAAACTTAAGCTTCCCGGTATTCATCTCCGCGAAGAGTCTCGTCGTTATTACCCGGCAGGGCAGGTGACATCCCATCTAATCGGCTTCACCAACATTGATGGTCAAGGCATTGAAGGGGTCGAGAAGAGCTTTGATAAATGGCTTACCGGTGCGCCAGGCGAACGTACGGTACGTAAAGATCGCTTTGGCCGCGTAATTGAAGATATCTCTTCAGTGGACAGCCGTGCCGCACATAACCTGACACTAAGCATTGATGAGCGCTTACAGGCGCTGGTTTACCGTGAATTGAATAACGCGGTTGCCTTCAACAAAGCGGAGTCTGGAACCGCCGTGCTGGTTGATGTCAGCACCGGTGAAGTGTTAGCGATGGCAAACAGCCCAGCTTACAACCCGAATAATCTCAGCAATACGCCCAAAGAGATGATGCGTAACCGCGCTATCACAGACATTTTTGAGCCAGGCTCCACGGTGAAACCGATGGTGGTGATGACGGCGCTGCAACGCAACGTGGTCAAAGAAAACAGCGTATTGAATACCGTGCCTTATCGTGTAAATGGTCATGAGATCAAAGATGTGGCGCGTTATAACGAATTGACCCTGACAGGGGTTTTGCAGAAGTCGAGTAACGTCGGTGTTTCACGTTTGGCGTTAGCGATGCCCTCCTCAGCGCTCGTAGATACTTACGCACGCTTTGGACTGGGTAAACCGACCAATTTGGGGCTGGTCGGGGAAAGTAGTGGCTTATACCCTCAAAAACAACGGTGGTCTGACATAGAGAGGGCCACCTTCTCTTTCGGCTACGGGCTAATGGTAACGCCGTTACAGTTAGCGCGAGTCTATGCAACGATTGGCAGCTACGGCATTAATCGCCCGCTGTCGATCACCAAGGTTGATCCACCGGTTGCCGGTGAACGCGTTTTCGATGAGTCGCTGGTGAAAACCGTGGTGCATATGATGGAAAGCGTCGCGCTGCCGGGTGGAGGTGGTGTTAAAGCCGCCATCAAGGGATACCGCATCGCAATCAAAACGGGTACGGCAAAAAAAGTCGGACCGGATGGGCGCTACGTCAATAAATACATTGCTTACACTGCAGGCGTTGCGCCTGCCAGTCACCCTCGTTTTGCGCTGGTGGTGGTGATCAACGATCCCCAGGCCGGCAAATATTATGGCGGTGCGGTTTCCGCGCCGGTGTTTGGTGCCATCATGGGCGGCGTTTTACGCACCATGAACATCGAGCCGGATGCGTTGCCGGTCAATGACAAGAACGAGTTAGTGACTAACAGAAGTGAGGAATCAAGTGACAGATCGTAACCTGCGCGACTTACTTGGCCCATGGGTGCCAGACGCGCCGGCACGTCAGCTTCGTGACATGACGCTGGATAGCCGCATTGCGGCATCGGGCGATCTGTTTGTGGCTGTTGCAGGCCACCACGCCGATGGACGGCGTTTTATTCCGCAGGCTATTGCTCAAGGCGTTTCGGCTGTGATTGCTGAAGCAGAAGGCGAGGCCATTGACGGCGAAATTCGTGAAATGCACGGCGTACCGGTGATTTATCTGGCGCAACTGCATCAACGTTTATCTGCTTTAGCCGGGCGCTTCTATCAACAGCCCGGTGAAAAACAGCAGTTGGTTGGTGTTACTGGCACCAACGGTAAAACCACTACCACGCAGCTTTTAGCGCAGTGGGCGAAACTCTTAGGTGAAACCAGTGCGGTAATGGGCACGGTCGGCAACGGCCTTTTCGGTCAACTCGTGCCCACTGAAAATACCACCGGATCTGCAGTCGATGTACAACATATCCTGCATGATCTTACCGCGAAGGGTGTCACCCTGACGGCGATGGAAATTTCCTCACACGGCTTGGTGCAGCACCGCGTGGCGGCTTTGCCTTTTGCCGCTGCAGTATTCACCAATCTCAGCCGTGACCACCTCGATTATCATGGCGATATGCAGAGCTACGAATCTGCGAAATGGCTTTTGTTCTCTGAGCATCAGGTAGGCGAAGCGATTCTGAACGCTGATGATGAGGTAGGCCGCCGTTGGTTGGCCAACCTTCCTGATGCCGTAGCGGTCACCATGGAAAATAACCTGCTGCCAGGCTGCCATGGCCGTTGGTTGAAGGCTGACAATGTGACCTATCACGATGATGGTGCGCATATCCGCTTCAGCTCGAGTTGGGGCGAAGGTGAAATCAATAGCCGCCTGATGGGTGCCTTCAACGTCAGCAACCTATTGCTGGCGCTGGCGACATTGTTGGCGCTCGATTATTCACTGGATGAGTTAGTGCGCGTTGCGCCGCAACTGCAGCCGGTAAATGGTCGTATGGAAGTCTTTAGCGCCGCAGGCAAGCCGACTGTCGTCGTCGATTATGCCCACACGCCAGACGCGCTGGAAAAAGCGCTGGAAGCGGCGCGTCTGCACTGCAAAGGTCAGCTTTGGTGCCTGTTTGGCTGTGGTGGTGATCGCGACAAAGGCAAACGCCCACTGATGGGCGCGATTGCTGAGCAATATGCGGATGTCGTGGTGATCACTGATGACAATCCTCGTAGCGAAGATCCACAAGCCATTGTGAAGGATATTTTAGCCGGCCTGCTGGATCCAACGCGTGCACGCGTGGTTGCAGGTCGTGCACAAGCCGTGACCAATACCATCATGCAGGCTCAGCCAGACGACATCGTGTTGGTGGCGGGTAAAGGGCATGAAGATTATCAAATCGTTGGCAATCGCCGCCTTGATTACTCTGATCGCGCGACTGTTGCGGCTTTATTAGGAGGCGCGGCATGATCCCGGTTTCCTTAAGCACTTTGGCAGAGATCACGGGTGGTACGCTCTATGGCAGCGATTTAACGCTGAATGAGGTGACCACCGATACCCGCAAAGTCACGGCAGGCTGTCTGTTTATTGCCATCGTCGGTGAACGCTTTGATGCGCATGATTTTGTCGGTGAGGCAATTGCTAGCGGCGCGCTGGCTTTATTGGTGAGCAAACATTTACCCGTCGCTGTACCGCAAGTGGTGGTTGATGACACACGTTTGGCGTTTGGCAAGTTAGCCGCGTGGGTGCGTCAACAGGCGAAAGCGCGCGTTGTCGCGTTAACCGGCTCTTCCGGTAAAACCTCAGTCAAAGAGATGACCGCGGCTATTTTGCG
Organism: Pantoea sp. T14; assembly: GCF_036663535.1. Lineage (NCBI taxonomy): Bacteria > Pseudomonadati > Pseudomonadota > Gammaproteobacteria > Enterobacterales > Erwiniaceae > Pantoea > Pantoea sp. T14. Next base: position 136,373 of record NZ_JAWUEB010000013.1, on the reverse strand, counting down.
TCAGTGCGGTGAAACACTTTATACCGCAGGCAATCTGAATAATGATTTCGGCGTGCCGATGACGCTGCTGCGCCTGACCGCTGAACATCAATATGCGGTGATTGAATTAGGTGCTAACCATCAGGGTGAGATTGCTTACACTACCGAGCTGGTTCGCCCTGAAACGGCTTTGGTCAATAACCTTGCCGCTGCGCATCTCGAAGGCTTTGGATCTTTGGATGGGGTCGCTAAAGCCAAAGGTGAAATTTTCTTAGGCTTACCTGCCCACGGTACCGCCATTCTCAATGCCGACAGCAACGACTGGCCGCACTGGCAACAACACCTGCACGGTAAAACGGTTTGGCGTTTTTCGCCTCAAGCCAAAGAGTGTGATTTCTCTGCCAGCGATATCACTGTAGGGCAAGATGGCACGCACTTCACTATGCATACGCCGCGTGGCAATATCGCCATCACGCTGCCGCTGCCTGGCCGCCACAATATTGCTAACGCGCTGGCAGCCGCTGCGCTGACTCTTTCAGTCGATGCGCCGCTAAGCGCAATTCAGCTCGGCCTTAAAACACTTCAGTCTGTTCCTGGACGCCTGTTCCCGATCCGCTTATCACCAAGCAAGTTATTGCTGGATGACAGCTACAACGCGAACGTCGGCTCAATGACTGCTGCTGCGCAGGTACTGGGTGAAATGCCGGGTTATCGCGTGATGGTGGTGGGTGATATGGCGGAACTGGGTCATGAAGCAGAACAGTGCCACCGTGAAGTCGGACATGCGGCTAAAGCTGCCGGAATTGACCGCGTATTAAGCACCGGAAAAATCAGTCACCTCATTAGTGAAAGCAGCGAAGTTGGCGAACATTTCAGCGATAAAGCCGCGTTGACTGAACGTTTACGCTCGCTGTTGTCCGAACACACAGAAATTACGGTCTTGATTAAAGGTTCGCGTAGTGCCGCCATGGAGCAGGTAGTACAGAGCTTACAGGAGAAAGGAACATGTTAGTTTGGCTGGCCGAGCATTTGGTCGCATTTTATTCCGGCTTTAACGTCTTTTCGTACTTGACGTTTCGCGCCATTGTCAGCCTGCTGACCGCCTTGTTTATCTCTCTTTATATGGGGCCGCGTCTGATTGCCTGGCTACAAAAATTGCAGATTGGTCAGGTCGTTCGCAACGATGGTCCTGAGTCGCATTTCAGCAAGCGCGGCACGCCCACCATGGGCGGGATCATGATTCTTACGTCCATCACTATTTCAGTGTTGATGTGGGCGTATCCATCCAATCCTTATGTCTGGTGCGTATTGGTGGTGCTGGTAGGGTTCGGCGTCATCGGCTTTGTAGATGATTACCGCAAAGTGGTACGCAAAGATACTAAAGGTCTGATTGCTCGCTGGAAGTATTTTTGGATGTCGGTGATCTCACTGGGCGTCGCCTTCGCCCTGTTTTTGGCGGGTAAAGATACGCCAGCGACGCAACTAGTGGTGCCGTTCTTCAAAGACATCATGCCGCAGTTGGGCTTGTTTTATATCCTGCTGGCGTATTTCGTGATTGTCGGAACCGGCAATGCAGTGAATTTAACCGATGGTCTGGATGGCCTGGCGATTATGCCCACCGTCTTTGTTGCTGCCGGTTTCGCGTTGGTAGCCTGGGCGACCGGTAACGTGAAGTTTGCTGAGTATTTGCATATTCCTTATCTTCGCCACGCAGGCGAACTGGTGATTGTCTGCACTGCGATTGTCGGCGCTGGGTTGGGCTTTTTATGGTTCAACACTTATCCGGCACAGGTCTTTATGGGCGATGTCGGTTCACTGGCTTTGGGCGGTGCGCTGGGCACGATTGCGGTGCTGCTGCGTCAGGAGTTCTTGCTGGTGATCATGGGCGGCGTGTTTGTGGTTGAAACGCTGTCGGTAATTCTGCAGGTGGGATCGTTCAAGCTGCGCGGCCAGCGTATTTTTCGCATGGCGCCGATCCATCATCACTATGAATTGAAAGGGTGGCCGGAGCCGCGCGTTATCGTGCGCTTCTGGATTATTTCGCTGATGCTGGTGCTGATTGGCCTGGCCACGCTGAAGGTACGTTAATTATGGCTGACTATCGGGGCAGGAAAGTCGTCATTATCGGGTTAGGCCTGACCGGGCTTTCTTGTGTTGATTTCTTTTTAACGCAGGGCGTTACACCGCGCGTGATGGATACCCGTATATCGCCGCCCGGCCTCAACCAGCTTCCAGCACAGGTCGAGCGCTATGTCGGCGGCATCAATATTGATTGGCTGCTCGCGGCCGATCTGATTGTTGCCAGCCCCGGTATTGCATTGGCGCATCCTGCTTTAAGCGAAGCTGCTGATGCGGGTATCGAAATCGTGGGTGACATTGAACTGTTCTGCCGAGAAGCGCAGGCACCTATTGTGGCGATCACCGGTTCTAACGGCAAAAGTACCGTCACTACGCTGGTCGGTGAAATGGCGAAAGCCGCTGGTTGGCAGGTTGGCGTTGGCGGCAATATCGGTTTGCCTGCGCTGAGTTTGTTGAAATCACCTGCACAACTTTATGTGCTGGAACTCTCCAGCTTCCAGCTGGAAACCACGCACAGCCTGAAAGCGGCAGCCGCAACCATTCTCAACGTGACGGAAGATCATATGGATCGTTATCCGTTGGGCATGCAGCAATACCGCGCCGCCAAGCTGCGTATCTATGAGAATGCGCAGGTATGTGTGGTGAATGCAGATGATGGATTAACCATGCCGGTGCGCGGTGCAGATACACGCTGCGTCAGTTTTGGTATCGATATTGGGGATTATCACCTGAACAAGCAGCAGGGCAGCATCTGGTTGCGGGTGAAAGGCGAAAAAGTACTGAATACCGATGAAATGAAACTGGTGGGTCAGCATAACTACACCAACGCGCTGGCTGCACTGGCGCTGGCGGATGCCGTAGGTCTACCACGCGCCACCAGCCTGGCGGCTCTGACCGCTTATAGCGGGTTAGCACATCGCTTCCAGCTGGTGCATGAACATAACGGCGTACGTTGGATTAACGATTCTAAAGCCACCAACGTTGGTAGCACCGAAGCGGCGTTGAAAGGGTTGATAGTGACCGGGCGCTTGTGGCTGTTGCTGGGCGGTGATGGCAAGTCGGCAGATTTCACGCCGCTGGCACGTTATCTACAAGGCGACAATTTACGGCTGTTCTGCTTTGGTCGCGATGGCGATGCGTTAGCCGCGTTGCGCCCTGACGTGTCGGTACGCACTGAAACCATGCAGCAGGCGATGACGCAAATTGCTGCGCAGGTTCAGCCTGGCGACATGGTACTGCTATCGCCAGCATGCGCCAGCCTCGATCAGTTTCGCAACTTTGAGCAACGCGGTGATGCGTTTGCACAACTGGCGAAGGAGCTGAGCTGATGAATATTCCAGGCGCAGGTTTGGCCAGTTACTTCTCAAGCCGCTTGAAAGATTGGGTGATGGGATCGCGTGAAAGCGACGACACTTCGCTGGTGTTGTATGACCGTACCTTGCTGTGGCTGACTTTTGGTTTGGCGGTTATCGGCTTTGTCATGGTGACATCGGCATCAATGCCGGTGGGCCAGCGCCTCAATGAAGACCCGTTTTACTTCGCAAAGCGCGACGCCTTTTACATCTTATTGGCTTTGGGTATCGCCTTGGTGACGTTGCGCGTGCCGATGGATTTTTGGCAGCGCTACAGCAACATCATGTTAATGACATCAGTAGCGATGCTGTTGATCGTATTAGTCGTCGGTAGCTCGGTAAACGGTGCATCGCGCTGGATTGCGTTAGGCCCGCTGCGTATTCAGCCAGCTGAGTTATCTAAGTTGACGCTGTTCTGCTACCTCGCCAGCTATCTGGTGCGAAAAGTTGAAGAAGTACGTAACAACTTTTGGGGTTTCTGTAAGCCGATGGGCGTGATGGTGATTTTGGCCGTCTTGCTTTTGGCGCAGCCTGACCTCGGAACGGTGGTTGTATTGTTTGTAACGACGCTGGCAATGCTGTTTCTGGCGGGAGCCAAGCTGTGGCAGTTCTTGGCGATTATCGGTTCCGGCATTTTCGCCGTGGTGCTGTTGGTCATTGCCGAACCTTACCGTATGCGGCGTGTGACCTCTTTCTGGGATCCGTGGGAAGATCCGTTCGGTAGCGGATACCAGTTAACCCAGTCGCTGATGGCATTTGGTCGCGGTGAGTTCTGGGGGCAAGGCTTGGGAAATTCAGTGCAAAAACTGGAGTATTTGCCCGAAGCCCATACCGACTTTATTTTCTCGATTATCGGTGAAGAACTCGGCTACATCGGTGTGGTTTTAGCATTGTTAATGGTATTCTTCGTCGCTTTTCGCGCAATGTCGATTGGACGCCGCGCTCTGGAGCTTGATCAACGCTTTTCCGGCTTTTTAGCCTGTTCAATTGGCGTGTGGTTTAGCTTTCAGGCTTTGGTAAATGTCGGTGCTGCAGCGGGCATGTTGCCTACCAAAGGCTTGACCTTACCGCTGATCAGTTACGGCGGCTCCAGTTTGATCATCATGTCAACGGCCATCGTCTTCTTGTTGCGCATAGATTATGAAACGCGTCTGGCGAAAGCGCAGGCGTTTACCCGAGGTGGTCGATGAGTGGTAAACGATTGATGGTTATGGCAGGCGGGACTGGCGGGCATGTATTCCCCGGTCTGGCTGTCGCCCATCATCTGATGGAGCAGGGTTGGCAGGTGCGTTGGTTAGGTACTGCGGATCGCATGGAAGCCGATTTAGTGCCGAAGCATGGCATCGAAATTGATTTTATCCAGATTAGCGGATTGCGTGGTAAGGGCATTAAAGCTCAGTTGCTGGCACCCATGCGTATTTTCAATGCATGGCGCCAGGCGCGGGCCATTATTAAAGCCTGGCAGCCGGATGTGGTACTCGGGATGGGCGGTTACGTCTCTGGGCCTGGCGGTTTAGCGGCGTGGAGTTGCGGAATCCCGGTGGTATTGCATGAGCAAAATGGCATCGCTGGATTGACCAATAAATGGTTGGCAAAAATCGCCACCAAAGTGATGCAGGCTTTTCCGGGTGCATTCCCTAAAGCGGACGTGGTGGGGAATCCGGTGCGCACCGATGTATTGGCTTTGCCTTTACCGATTGCACGTTTAGCCAATCGTAACGGCCCGATTCGCGTTTTAGTGATTGGTGGCAGTCAGGGCGCACGTATTTTGAACCAGACAATGCCAGAAGTGGCTGCCGAACTGGGCGAGCAGATTACAATTTGGCATCAAACCGGTAAAGGTGGTTTGCCTGACGTACAACAAGCCTACGTAAAAGTGGGGCAAACGCAGCACAAGGTCACCGAGTTTATTGATGATATGGCTGCCGCCTATGCGTGGGCTGATGTGGTGGTCTGTCGTTCTGGTGCTTTAACCGTTAGCGAAATAGCAGCGGCAGGATTGCCCGCCATCTTTGTGCCGTTTCAGCATAAAGATCGCCAGCAATACTGGAACGCGTTACCGCTAGAAAAAGCGGGCGCGGCGAAAATTTTTGAGCAGCCGCAATTTACTGCGGATGCTGTAGCGGACACGCTGCGCCACTGGGATCGCCAAACATTGCTGACGATGGCTGAAAAAGCGCGTCAGGTGGCGATTCCCGATGCGACCGATCGGGTCGCGCGTGAAGTGGCTCGCGCCGCAAAGTAATGAATCCGGTCAGCTCGGCTGACCTGTGCTCATGCTGAGCACAAACTGAAATAGCAGGTAATTGAGAGCGATGAATACACAACAATTGGCAAAACTGCGTTCTATAGTGCCCGAGATGCGTCGCGTCCGGCACATCCATTTTGTCGGCATCGGCGGTGCTGGCATGGGCGGTATTGCCGAAGTGTTAGCAAATGAAGGCTACCATATCAGCGGTTCTGATCTGGCGCCGAACCCGGTTACGCAGAATCTGGCTGCGCTGGGTGCAACCATCTATTTTAATCATCGCCCGGAAAACGTGACTGATGCCAGCGTCGTCGTGGTCTCCAGCGCGGTATCTCAGGATAATCCAGAGCTGATTGCTGCCCGTGAACAGCGCATCCCCGTGATTCGCCGTGCTGAAATGCTGGCTGAACTGATGCGTTTTCGTCATGGCATTGCTGTAGCGGGTACGCACGGCAAAACCACAACCACAGCAATGGTATCAAGCATTTATGCCGAAGGCGGATTGGATCCTACTTTCGTCAATGGCGGATTAGTTAAAGCAGCAGGAACGCATGCGCGTTTGGGTAGCAGCCGTTACTTGATTGCAGAAGCAGACGAAAGCGATGCGTCGTTTCTACATCTGCAACCCATGGTTGCCATTGTGACCAATATCGAAGCCGATCATATGGATACCTATCAGGGCGACTTCGAGAATTTGAAACAAACTTTTATTAATTTTCTGCATAACCTGCCGTTTTACGGTCGTGCGGTGATGTGTATTGATGACGTCGTTATTCGTGACCTGTTACCCCGTGTAGGACGTCAAATTACGACCTACGGGTTCAGTGATGATGCTGATTTTCGCATTGAGAATTATGAACAACGTGGAGCACAAGGGCATTTCACCTTAGTACGCCAGGACAAGCCGCGCTTGCAAATCACGTTGAATGCACCGGGTCGTCATAATGCGCTCAACGCAGCCGCAGCTGTGGCGGTTGCAAGTGAAGAGGGCGTTGAAGACAACGCTATTCTGGCTGCGCTGGAAAGTTTTCAGGGTACCGGTCGTCGCTTTGATTTATTAGGCGAGTACTCCACTGAGCCGGTCAACGGACACGCGGGCAGCGCCATGCTGGTGGACGATTATGGTCATCATCCCACTGAAGTTGATGCCACGATCAAGGCTGCGCGTGCAGGCTGGCCAGATAAAAAATTGGTCATGATTTTTCAGCCACATCGTTATACGCGTACTCGCGACTTGTTCGACGATTTCGCTAACGTATTGTCACAAGTGGATGTTTTGCTCATGCTGGACGTTTATGCAGCAGGCGAAACGCCGATTCCCGGCGCTGACAGCCGCGCGCTGTGTCGGACCATTCGCGGTCGTGGCAAAGTGGATCCGATTTTAGTGCCGGATCACGATGTACTGCCGGAAATGCTGGCACCGTTGCTTTCAGGTAACGATCTGATCTTGGTACAAGGCGCAGGTAATGTGGGCAAAGTCGCACGTAAATTAGCGGACTGCAAACTGCAACCGGAACGCAAAGCGGAGGACCGTCATGGCTGAGAAAGTTGCTGTATTAATGGGGGGGACTTCAGCAGAGCGTGAAGTCTCGCTGATGTCAGGCAATGCCGTTTTAGCCGGGCTACGTGAAGCGGGCATTGATGCGCACGCTGTTGATACGCGTGATGTGTCGGTATTAAACCTGAAAGATCAGGGCTTCGCCAAAGCGTTTATTGCGCTACATGGTCGTGGTGGTGAAGACGGCACGCTGCAAGCCGTGCTGGAATTTATTGGCCTGCCTTACACCGGCAGCGGCGTGATGGCATCTGCTATCACCATGGACAAATTGCGCACCAAGCTGCTGTGGCAGGGCCGAGGTTTACCTTCTGGCCGCTTCGTCTGGCTGACCCGTCAGCAAATGGATGCAGGTCTTGACGCAGATACCCATGCGGCGATCGCGGCGTTGGGCTTGCCGGTATTTGTTAAACCAAGCTGCGAAGGATCGAGCGTCGGCATCAGTCGCGTAAACGAATTAAGCGCGCTGCCAGCAGCATTAGAAGAAGCGTTTCGACATGACAATGATGTATTAGTTGAGGCTTTTTTAAGCGGCGGTGAATACACCGTAGGTATTGTGGGCGAGCACGTTTTGCCTTCGATACAAATAAAAGCTGCCAGCGAGTTCTATGACTATGAAGCTAAATACATTTCTGACGATACTGAATACTTCTGCCCGAGTGGTTTAAGTGCTGATCGTGAAGCAGAACTGCAGCAATTAGTGTTAGCGGCCTGGCGTGCTTTGGGCTGTAGCGGCTGGGGACGCGTGGATGTAATGGCTGATGGTGAAGGTCGTTTCCATCTATTGGAAATTAACACCTCACCAGGTATGACAAGCCACAGTCTCGTGCCAATGGCAGCGAAGCAGGCAGGAATGACCTTCTCGCAGCTGGTTGCTCGTATTGTGGAGTTGGCCGACTGATATGTCACAGGCGGCGATGAATGCACGTAACCGTGAACGTGAACCGCAAGAGCGTGTACGCTCGGGACGCAGTAACGGAGCCCGACTTTTTGGCATCATATTTTTGCTAATCGTTGTGGGCATTATGGTTTCTGGCGGGCTAGTGGTACTGAAGTGGATGAATGATTCATCACGCTTGCCGCTGTCGAAGCTGGTGGTGACCGGTCAAACGCATTACACCACCCACGATGATATTCGCCAGGCAATTTTATCACTTGGCGCGCCCGGCACGTTTATGTCGCAGGATGTGGACATCTTGCAGCAGCAAATCGAGCGACTACCGTGGATTAAGCAGGTAAGCGTGCGTAAACAGTGGCCAGATGAACTGAAGATTCATTTGACTGAGTACACGCCGGTAGCACGCTGGAATGATTTACATATGGTAGACGCGGATGGCGTCTCCTTCAGCGTACCGGCGAATCACATCGGAAAAGAAACGATGCCGATGTTGTACGGGCCAGAAGGCAGCGAAAAAGAGGTGCTGGCGGGCTACCACAGCATGGACGATGTGCTGAAAGCCCGGAAGTTTACCCTGAAGGTAGCGTCGATGACGGCGCGGCGTTCGTGGCAATTGGTTACCAGTGATGATGTGCGCATTGAACTGGGACGCAGCGACACCATGAAACGTCTGAACCGCTTTATTGAGCTCTACCCGGTGCTACTGCAGCAAGGTCAGAATGAAAGCAAACGTATCAGCTATGTCGATCTGCGATACGACTCTGGCGCTTCTGTGGGATGGACGCCGGTAGTGATGGAGCCACAGGACAGTAATCAGCAACAGAACCAGGCACAGGCTAAACAACAATGATCAAGGCAACGGACAGAAAACTGGTAGTTGGACTCGAAATTGGCACCGCAAAGGTTGCCGCCCTGGTTGGAGAAATTCTGCCCGATGGTATGGTCAATATTATTGGGGTCGGCAGTTGCCCGTCCCGCGGCATGGATAAAGGTGGCGTAAACGACCTTGAATCAGTGGTGAAATGCGTTCAGCGCGCCATTGATCAGGCTGAGTTGATGGCAGATTGCCAGATCTCCTCCGTCTATCTTGCATTATCGGGCAAACATATCAGCTGCCAGAACGAAATCGGGATGGTTCCGATTTCCGAAGAAGAAGTGACTCAGGATGATGTAGAAAATGTGGTGCATACCGCTAAATCGGTTCGCGTACGCGACGAGCATCGCATCCTGCACGTTATTCCTCAGGAATATGCTATCGATTATCAGGAAGGCATTAAAAATCCGGTTGGACTTTCTGGTGTACGTATGCAGGCAAAAGTACACCTGATTACCTGCCATAACGACATGGCAAAAAATATTGTCAAAGCCGTTGAACGTTGTGGCCTGAAAGTTGACCAATTGATTTTTGCCGGATTGGCATCCAGTTTTGCAGTATTAACTGAAGACGAACGTGAGCTAGGGGTCTGTGTTGTCGATATCGGTGGCGGTACAATGGATATCGCGGTGTACACCGGTGGCGCGTTGCGTCATACCAAAGTCATCCCTTATGCAGGGAATGTAGTGACCAGCGATATCGCCTATGCCTTTGGCACTCCGCCAACTGACGCTGAGGCGATTAAAGTCCGGCATGGTTGTGCGCTGGGTTCTATCGTAGGTAAAGATGAGAATGTTGAAGTACCCAGTGTGGGTGGTCGTCCTCCTCGCAGCCTGCAGCGCCAAACGCTGGCCGAGGTGATTGAACCGCGCTACACCGAGCTTTTGAATCTGGTCAATGACGAGATTCTGCAATTACAGGAACAATTACGTCAGCAGGGCGTGAAACATCATCTGGCAGCCGGTATTGTGTTAACAGGTGGTGCCGCGCAAATTGAAGGACTGGCGGCCTGTGCGCAACGCGTATTCCATACGCAGGTACGTATTGGTCAGCCACTGAATATCACTGGTTTGACTGACTATGCGCAGGAATCATATTACTCAACCGCAGTGGGACTGCTGCATTACGGCAAAGAGTCGCACATGAATGGCGATGCAGAGACAGAAAAACGTGCATCGGTGGGAAATTGGTTCAAGCGCATCAATAGTTGGTTGAAAAAAGAGTTTTAATTTTTGATAAAGGAGATCATGCTGGTTTTTTTAGTGATCTCCAGGCGACAGGCACATAACGGAGAGAAATCATGTTTGAACCTATGGAATTAACCAACGACGCGGTGATTAAAGTCATCGGCGTCGGCGGTGGCGGCGGCAACGCCGTAGAACACATGGTACGCGAGCGTATCGAAGGTGTAGAATTCTTCGCTGTTAACACCGACGCGCAAGCGTTGCGTAAAACAGCAGTCGGCCAGACCATCCAGATCGGTAATAACATTACCAAAGGTCTGGGCGCGGGCGCGAACCCGGAAGTGGGCCGCAACTCCGCAGAGGAAGATCGCGAAGCATTGCGTGCTGCGCTGGAAGGGGCAGACATGGTGTTTATCGCTGCCGGTATGGGCGGCGGCACCGGTACCGGTGCTGCGCCAGTTGTGGCTGAAGTGGCCAAAGATTTAGGTATCCTGACGGTTGCTGTGGTGACTAAACCCTTCAATTTTGAAGGCAAAAAGCGCATGGCATTTGCCGAGCAGGGTATTGCTGAGCTTTCAAAACATGTCGATTCACTGATTACTATTCCTAACGACAAGTTGTTGAAAGTATTAGGTCGCGGCATTTCATTGCTGGATGCTTTTGGCGCAGCAAACGATGTGTTGAAAGGCGCGGTTCAGGGTATTGCAGAACTGATTACACGTCCGGGTCTGATGAACGTCGACTTTGCTGACGTACGCACCGTCATGTCTGAAATGGGTTATGCCATGATGGGCTCAGGTGTAGCGTGTGGCGAAGATCGTGCTGAAGAAGCCGCTGAAATGGCGATTTCCAGTCCTCTGCTGGAAGATATCGACCTTTCTGGCGCTCGTGGCGTCCTGGTTAACATTACCGCTGGCTTTGACCTGCGTCTGGATGAGTTCGAAACCGTGGGTAACACCATCCGCGCCTTCGCCTCTGACAACGCGACCGTCGTGATTGGTACGTCATTAGATCCAGAAATGAATGACGAACTGCGCGTCACCGTGGTAGCAACCGGTATCGGCATGGACAAACGTCCTGAAATCACGCTGGTAACGAATAAGCCTGCCAGCCAACCGGTTATGGATCATCGCTATCAGCAGCACGGCATGTCGCCGCTGCCGCAGGAGCAAAAACCGGCTGCGAAAGTGGTTAATGACCAGACTGCGCAATCTAATAAAGAGCCTGACTACCTTGATATTCCTGCGTTTTTACGTAAGCAGGCTGATTAAGAATATCCCTATAATTGGGAATCTCCGCTCTTTGTGCTAAAGTGTCCGCCCGCTGGTAAAGTATACTGGCGGTTGGAAAGGTAATATTGCGAGATAATACGATGATCAAACAAAGGACATTAAAACGTATTGTTCAGGCGACTGGTGTCGGTTTGCATACCGGCAAGAAAGTCACACTGACATTGCGCCCTGCGTCGGCTAATACCGGGGTCATCTATCGTCGCACTGACTTGAATCCACCGGTTGATTTCCCGGCTGATGCAAAATACGTGCGCGACACCATGCTGAGTACTTGCCTGGTGAATGATGAAGGCGTACGTATTTCGACGGTTGAACATTTAAACGCCGCCTTGGCGGGATTGGGTATCGATAACATTATTGTTGAAGTCGATGCGCCAGAAATCCCGATCATGGACGGCAGCGCAGCACCGTTCATCTATTTGCTGATGGATGCAGGTATCGAACAGCTGAACAGCGCGAAAAAATTCGTGCGCGTTAAGCAAACCGTGCGTGTTGAAGATGGTGACAAATGGGCCGAGATTAAGCCGTTTAATGGCTTTTCGCTGGACTTCACCATCGACTTTAAACATCCGGCAATCGACTCCAGCTCTCAGCGTTATCAGATGAACTTTTCTGCTGAAGCGTTTGTTCGCCAAATCAGTCGCGCGCGTACATTTGGCTTTATGCGTGAGATCGAATATCTGCAGTCTAAAGGCCTGTGCCTGGGCGGTAGTTTAGATTGTGCGATAGGTCTGGATGATTTCCGCGTCTTGAATGAAGACGGTCTGCGCTTTGAAGATGAATTCGTTCGTCACAAAATGCTTGATGCAATTGGTGATTTGTTTATGTGCGGCCACAACATCATTGGCGCGTTTACCGCGTTCAAATCAGGCCACGCATTGAATAACAAGTTGCTGCAAGCCGTTTTAGCTAAGCAAGAAGCCTGGGAATGGGCAACTTTCGAAGACGAAGCTGAACTGCCGCTGGCATTCAAAGCACCCAATTTGGTTCTGGCTTAATTACCTCAGAACATCTAAAACGGCTGGCAATGCTGACACCCTCTCCGGTCAGCGGCGTCAGCCGTTTTTTATTGTCTCGCTGTTCTCTCCTGAAGTGCGATGCCGCTCGCAAGTAAATCTCTTAGTTGCTGAATTGCTGAACAATCAAGCGTGTTTTCTCCCAGAGCGACTTTAATCCCAGGTGTGGACATCCCACATTAGTGATACTATCTCAGGCGCTTTTATCGGCTTAACGCCACTGCATTACGCGGTTGGTGATCAGAAAATTGATGCGCAAATCGACTCTTGTGCAATGGAAAGGTTGTGATCGAACTTCTTTTACGCTGGCGACAATTAGGCAGACGCTATTTCTGGCCTCATCTCCTGTTGGGGATGGTGGCGGCCAGTCTTGGCTTGCCGGCGTGTGCACAAAGTTCAGAACTCAACGCATCATCAGAATCACCTGCCAGCAGTTTGTTTATCGGCAATGCTGCCCGATTCGATCATCTTATTCGCCTACAAGAAGCGGCGAGACGCCCAAACTTCACTGTGGATTATTGGCATCAACATGCTATCCGCACCGTGATACGCCATCTCTCTTTTACGTTGACGCCGCAGACGCAGGCTGAAGAGCAGGGTGCGCTACCGCTGGCAGCGCAAAAGCTGGCGTTACTGGATTCGCTTCACGCGTTACTGACTTCACAAACTGCGCTGCATACCGCGCCGCAGATAAACCGTTCTAAACCGCACTCTGCTGCCCAGCCTCATACGTATGTTGAGTGGCACGCTAAAGTAAACGGCATTCGCGCCGGACCTTCCTCATTGTTCTGCTAATCTTTTTGGTTGTTTCACACTTTTAGATTTCGCAGCCCGTGATTACACGGCTGAATTGAGAAAATATTTATTATGTTAATCAAAATGTTGACCAAGGTTTTTGGTAGCAGCAATGATCGTACTTTACGCCGTATGCGTAAGGCTGTTGATGTCATCAACAAGATGGAGCCAGATTTTGAAAAGCTCTCTGATGATGAATTGAAAGCTAAAACTGTATTATTCCGTGAGCGTCTGGCAAAAGGCGAAACGCTGGAAAGCTTAATTCCTGAAGCCTTTGCCACAGTACGTGAAGCGAGTAAGCGCGTATTTGGTATGCGTCACTTTGATGTCCAGCTGATTGGCGGCATGGTGTTGAATGACCGCTGTATCGCGGAAATGCGTACCGGTGAAGGTAAAACGTTGACGGCAACCTTGCCGGCTTATCTGAATGCGTTAACCGGTAAAGGCGTTCACGTGGTCACGGTGAATGACTATCTGGCGCAGCGTGATGCCGAAAATAACCGTCCGCTGTTCGAATTCCTCGGCTTGTCCGTCGGTATTAACATGTCAGGCTTGCCGGCTCATGCTAAACGCGAAGCGTATGCGGCTGACATTACTTACGGCACCAACAACGAATATGGCTTCGATTATCTGCGCGATAACATGGCGTTCAGCCCGGAAGAGCGCGTACAGCGTAAACTGAATTATGCGCTGGTAGATGAAGTGGACTCCATCTTGATCGATGAAGCGCGTACGCCGTTAATTATTTCTGGCCCTGCAGAAGACAGCTCTGAGCTCTACACCAAAGTTAATAAAATCATTCCGCACCTGGTTCGTCAGGATAAAGAAGACACTGAAAATTTCCAGGGCGAAGGTGATTTCTGGGTGGATGAAAAGGCGCGACAGGCGCACATGTCTGAACGTGGTTTAGTCAAAGTGGAAGAGCTTTTGGTTAGCCAAGGCATCATGGATGAGGGCGAGTCTCTGTATTCGCCAACCAATATCATGCTGATGCACCACGTTACCGCTGCGCTTCGTGCCCACGCGCTGTTTACCCGCGATGTAGATTACATTGTGAAAGATGGCGAAGTAGTTATCGTCGATGAGCACACCGGGCGTACCATGCAGGGACGCCGCTGGTCCGACGGCCTGCATCAGGCTATCGAAGCGAAAGAAGGTGTTGATATTCAGAACGAGAACCAGACGCTGGCCTCAATCACTTTCCAGAACTACTTCCGTATCTATGAAAAACTGGCTGGTATGACCGGTACAGCAGATACCGAAGCATTCGAATTTAGCTCAATTTACAAACTAGATACCATTGTCGTACCAACCAACCGCCCAATGGTGCGTAAAGATCTGGCTGATCTGGTCTACATGACTGAGAAAGAGAAGATTGATGCAATCATTGAGGATATCCGTGAGCGTACCGCAAACGGACAGCCTGTATTGGTGGGTACCATCTCCATTGAAAAATCAGAAGTTGTTTCTAATGAACTGACGCGCGCAGGCATTAAACACAACGTGTTGAACGCCAAATTCCACGCCCGCGAAGCAGAAATCGTGGCGCAAGCGGGCCAGCCAGGCGCGGTAACGATCGCCACTAACATGGCGGGTCGTGGTACAGACATTATGCTGGGTGGTAGCTGGCATGCTGAAGTCGCTGAGCTTCAGGATCCAACAGAAGCGCAGATCGAAGAGATTAAAGCCGCATGGCAGATTCGCCACGATGCAGTGCTGACCTCCGGCGGTTTACACATCGTAGGTACAGAGCGTCACGAATCTCGCCGTATCGACAACCAGCTGCGTGGGCGTGCGGGTCGTCAGGGTGATGCGGGTTCATCACGCTTCTATCTGTCGATGGAAGATGCGCTGATGCGTATTTTTGCCTCGGATCGCGTGTCAAACATGATGCGTAAATTAGGCATGAAGCCTGGCGAAGCGATTGAACATCCATGGGTAACAAAAGCGATTGCTAATGCACAGCGCAAAGTAGAAAGCCGCAACTTCGATATTCGTAAGCAACTGTTGGAATATGATGATGTTGCTAACGATCAGCGCCGCGCAATTTACAGCCAACGTAATGAACTGCTTGATGTTTCTGATGTGAGTGAAACCATCAACAGCATTCGTCAGGATGTGTATAAAACCACCATCGACACCTACATTCCACCGCAGTCGCTGGAGGAAATGTGGGATGTCCCTGGTCTGGAAGAGCGTTTACGCACTGATTTCGATCTGGAACTTCCTATCGCTGAATGGTTAGATAAAGAACCCGATCTGCATGAAGAAACGCTGCGCGAACGTATCATGACGCATGCGATGGAAAACTACGCTGCGAAAGAAGAAGTGGTTGGCGCTGAGACAATGCGTAGCTTCGAAAAAGGAGTAATGTTACAGACGCTGGATTCACTGTGGAAAGAGCATCTGGCAGCCATGGATTATCTGCGTCAAGGTATTCATCTACGTGGTTACGCGCAGAAAGATCCTAAGCAAGAATATAAACGCGAATCCTTTGCTATGTTCGCAGCAATGCTGGAGTCACTGAAATATGAAGTGATTAGCACGCTGAGCAAGGTGCAAGTTCGCATGCCGGAAGAAGTTGAAGCGATGGAGCAGCAGCGTCGTGAGGAAGCTGAACGTTTGGCACAGCAGCAGCAGCTTAGCCATGTTGACGATGAAATCTTAGCGAAAGAAGAGCTGGCGCAAGAGAGCGGTGAACGCAAAGTTGGACGTAACGATCCCTGTCCATGCGGCTCGGGCAAAAAATACAAACAGTGTCATGGGCGTCTGGCCTAATAAGCACTGAAAGAAAAAGGAGCCGATGGCTCCTTTTTTTTATCCCTATTTCTGCAACTAACTGTATGCCTTGGCGCTGGATAACAGCAGGTCTTCATTAAGCCTGACGCCATGATAAGGGATAGTGACCAGCAGGCCATCCGGTAATTTGTGGCGTTTTAGCAGGGCGCGGCTTTGAAACAATAACTGGTGATAATTATTATCGCTAATACCGTAAGCGCGCTCATTCCAGACAATTGAGATGATTTGTTGTTTAGAAGTGACTTTCATAAGCAGGCAGTTAAAGAAACGTTTTTGGGCATCGTTTAACGGGATGACAATGTTGCCGGGATGCCATGTCAGCTGATTATGGACACTGTCGAGGGTCAGAATGTCATGAAAAATCACCTGCCGGGCGGAATGTATCTCTCTGGCGGTGTTATGGGCAATGTATGTAAGCATGGGATTAACCGTTGCGCAGTCTAGTGAAACAATAGGTAAGTGCGAGTATTGCTAAACATCTGGAGCAACGTCATTGCGACCTGTCTTGTTTGATTTCATTACAGTGCCTAAAGCGTTTAACTTCCTTTAAGCCATGTTTTAAAATCACGGCTCATTCAGCTAAAACTCTGGGATATCATTCATGAAACACCTGCAGGTCGCGGTAGGTATTATTCGCAACGCCGACAAACAAATTTTCCTGGCCCAGCGTGCAGCGACCTCATATATGGCCAACAAGTGGGAATTCCCCGGTGGCAAAATTGAGGCTGGGGAGAGTGCTGAACAAGGATTGATCCGTGAGTTACTAGAAGAAACCGGTATTGAAGTGACTGAAGCTCAAGCTATTGGTGAAGCGGATCATACCTATGAAGATCTTCGCGTCACGCTACACTTTTTCTTAGTGGAAGGCTGGAAAGGTGAGCCGTGGGGACGAGAAGGGCAACCGCAACGCTGGGTGGAACAGCATGCGCTGGTGGCTGATGAGTTTCCAGCGGCCAATCATCAGTTGATCGCACGCCTGATTGCGGGTGAATTCTAAAAGTGGGGCATTATGCCCCACTTAACGTTAATGCTCTTCTTCGCTCCAGTTATCACTGTCGTTCAAATCGCCGTTACTGGGAATGCGTTTCTCTTCTGCGGCCCATTCCCCTAGATCAATGAGCTGGCAGCGTTTGCTGCAAAAGGGCCGCCACGGGCTCAGCTCGTCCCAAATAACATCTTTGCCACATTGTGGGCATTCCACGGTCATAATTTCTTCTTGCATGTTCACCTCTAACAACAGGCCAGTTGAAAATCGAGTCGAGCAGGCACTTCACCTCGTTCGGCATCAAATGGCATAAAACGGATGGCATAACGGCTTTTATGGCCGGAAACTTGCGGATAAAGCGAATCTTCCAGCAGCAGCTGTAGACGCAGTAAATCTGCGCCTTCGGCATTATCCTGATAAAAACCATTTAGGCTGGTTTGATGGCGAAATGCACCTGACTGGCGAATCAAATCAAGGATCATCGCCAGGCTGCTACGCAATGGCACCAGCGTTTCAAGCCACTCATCAACCTGGGAATTGCGTATTTCCTGCGGCTGATGCAACCAGATATGTAAGCTGGGCAGGTCGAAGCTGCAACAACCGCCAGGAATACTCAGGCGCTGGCGAACCAGTCCAATCAGACGATTTTCACGCAGCTGTTGCCCCATGCGTGGCGCATGCATAAGCTGAGTTGATTGCATTTTCAGCGTATCGCGTAACGAGTCTACCAGCGTCATATCGACGCCCGGTACATCAGCCCATGCCCGTAATTTCAGTTGCTGCCGTTCCAGCTCTTTCAACAGTTCTGTACGCATATCACCGCGTTCAAATATATCCAGCAGTTCGCCAATCAGGCGAAAGAAATTTAGCGCGCTGGTGGTATTGCTGAGCGGCACGCTTTCTAGTAGTTGATTAATAAGGAATTCAACGCGTAGCCAGGTGCGCATTTTTTCATTCAATGGGTGTTCAAAAAGAACGACTGTACTCATGATGTTAATCCTGTTGCGTTGCCGCTAACGCCAGATAGCGTTGATGGAGTTCGGCAACTTGCGGCAGCGCATCTTCCGGTGCGCCGCTATTATCAATGATGTCGTCAGCACAGGCGAGGCGCTGTTGGCGCGTGGCCTGTGCTGCAAGAATATTTTTTGCCTGCTCTAAGGAAATATTATCGCGCAGTTGGGTGCGTTGGAGCTGCGTCGCTTCATCAACATCAACGACTAAAATGCGGTTAGCTTGATGCTGCAACTGATTTTCTACCAGTAGCGGCACCACCCATAAAACGTAAGGCGAGCGGGCTTGAGCCTTAAGCTGCTGCGTTCGGGCATTGATCAATGGGTGTAAGAGACTGTTAAGCCAATGCTTCTCTTCTGGTGACTGAAAAATGATTTCGCGTAAATGTGCGCGAAAAAGAGTGCCTTGCTCAGTTAGCAGCGATTTGCCATGGCGTTCAACTATGGCCTGCAAAGCAGGTGAGCCTGGCTCAACCACCTCACGGGCGATCACATCGGCATCAATAATTGTTACGCCCAGCGCCGCAAAGCCATTAGCAATGGTGCTTTTTCCGCTACCGATACCACCGGTCAGCGCTACGGTATAAGGCATAAGGTTCTCTCAATCACGCTGGTAGACGCTGAATCATCGTTAAGTTCTTTCTCTAAAACGCAAAAATGCGCGGCAGATCACTTTCATGTTTTTCAGCTAAATTTATCGGATTGTAGCTTAAATAAAGTGAAATTCGCAGTCTTGCAGCAGGATGATTAGCGCGTATCATCATTTCACTGGAGCCGTGCTTGCTTCGCGAACTGCGGTTCGTTGCCACTAACCAGGACATTATTTATGCGTATCGAAGAAGATTTGAAACTGGGCTTTAAAGATGTATTGATTCGTCCCAAACGTTCTACGTTGAAGAGTCGTTCTCAGGTTGAACTGGAACGCAACTTCACCTTCAAGCATTCAGGCTTGAGCTGGAGCGGTGTACCGATTATCGCAGCCAATATGGATACCGTAGGGACTTTCCTGATGGCAGAGGCACTGGCCAGTTTCAATATTCTTACCGCCGTTCATAAACACTATAGCGTTGATGATTGGCGTGCCTTCGTTCAACGTGTGCCAGTCTCAATTTTGAATCACATCATGGTCTCAACCGGCACCTCTGATGCCGACCTCAACAAGCTTGTTGCGATCATGGCACTTTCAGATGATCTGCGATTCATCTGTATTGATGTCGCGAACGGTTATTCGGAACACTTTGTCGAATTCTTGAAACGTGCGCGTGAAACCTTTCCGGGCAAAACGATTTGTGCCGGGAACGTGGTAACAGGTGAAATGGTTGAAGAGTTGATACTTTCTGGTGCTGATATCGTTAAAGTCGGTATTGGCCCCGGTTCTGTTTGTACCACTCGTATGAAAACTGGCGTGGGCTACCCGCAGCTTTCTGCAGTGATTGAATGTGCTGACGCCGCGCACGGCTTGAGTGGACAAATTGTTAGTGACGGGGGTTGCGCTGTGCCGGGCGACGTTGCTAAAGCGTTTGGCGGCGGAGCAGACTTCGTCATGTTAGGCGGCATGCTTGCTGCGCATGATGAATGTGAAGGCAGCGTTATAGAAGAGAACGGTGAAAAATTCATGCTGTTTTATGGCATGAGTTCTGAATCTGCTATGAAACGTCATGTTGGCGGTGTAGCGGGTTACCGTGCCGCTGAAGGTAAAACCGTGAAATTACCGCTGCGCGGGCCAGTTGAAGAAACCGCACGCGATATTCTGGGTGGTTTACGTTCAGCCTGCACCTATGTCGGTGCCGAACGGTTGAAAGAGCTGACTAAACGCACCACCTTCATTCGTGTTGCTGAGCAAGAAAATCGCGTATTTAATCGTTGATGTAACGGGGCGCGTTCTCCAGCGCGCCCTAATGCATAGCATCGCCCAGACCAAAAACCGGTAAGTACATGGCAATGACCAGCGTGCCGACAATTCCCCCAATAATGACCATCATCATTGGTTCCAGTGAGGCTGCGAGGCTATCTGCGCGGCTCAATGTTTGATCTTCATGCCATTCAGCCAGACGCGCCAGCATGACATCTAATGCACCAGCCTCTTCGCCAACACGCACCAATTGGCCACACAGTGCGGTAAACAACGGATGATTATCGAGTGCCTGATGCAGTGGCTTTCCTTGCGAAATATGCTGTTGCAGCCTCTCAATGGCTTCGCGCCAGAGCAATGAGGAGAGCGTAACCTGCACAGCCTCCAACCCTTGCAGCAATGTCAGCCCGGCTTGTTGGGTTAGCTGCAAAATCGTGTACACCTGAGTCAGTTGGCTGCCACGCCACAATCCTGCCAATATTGGAATGCGTAAAAGCATACGCTGTTCGTAACGCTGCCAGACGCTTGAACGACGCCGTAACTCTCGCCAACCCAGCAAAATGAACATGAACAGGAATGTCAGCGGTAAGCCCCATGACTGCAAGCCGGTGGAAAGTTGCATGACTGCTGCGGTAAATGCGGGAAGGGGAGCATCAAAGGATGCGTAAACGGAGACAAATTCAGGCAGCACGAAAAGCAGCATCCCACACGAAACCGCGATAGCCACCATTAAAATAAACAGCGGATAACGTAGCGCCTTGATCACTTTACTCCAGAGATGTTGCTGCCGAGCCTGCTGGTGTGCCAATTGCGCGCAACATATATCCAGCTGGCCGGTTAATTCTCCCACCTCCATCAATGCAGGAAAAAGTGGCGGGAAAATCTGCGGCCAGTCACGTAATGCCTGCGAAAAAGGTTCACCCGATAACACACGTTGCTGAAGCGCTACAAGCAAGGCTTGCCAGCCTTTATGCGGATGCCCTTCAGCAAGCAGTATTAATCCTTCTGAAAGGGGCAATCCTGCTTTTAGTAGCGTCGCAAGTTGACGAATCAGATCTATTTTCTGCTGCCATTTCCAGTCGCGCTGGCACCAGACTTTATCTCGCTTCCAGTTGATTGGCAGCAGATCGTTTTCAGTCAGATCCACAAGCAGTCGATCACTATTAAGCGCCAGGCTTTTGCCACTTTGCAGTTCGCCTTTACTGTCGACGGCTTGCCAACTGTACAGACACAGATTAGCCATCGTCGAGTCCTATCACGCGTTGCATTTCCTCTAACGAGGTATCGCCCCGGCTAACGGCTTCGAGTCCTGCCGCCAGCAGCGATCGCATTCCTTGCTGTTTTGCCAATGCCAGCAGGCTATCAAGCGGCATTTCAGCGGCAATAGCGTTCTGAAGCTTGGCCGTAACAGGCAGCAGTTCAAACAGCGCCAGTCGACCAAAATAACCGGAAAAACAGTGATCGCAGCCGGGTGCTCGCCAGGTTTGTAGCGTGCCAGGCCAAAGTTCCGAGGGATAATGCGCGACTGCCTGCGCAGGCTGGCGGCAGTGTGGACATAAGCGCCTGACTAAGCGCTGCGCAACAATCAGGCGCAGCGCAGAGCCCAGCAGGTAGCCAGGAATCCCCATTTGGCGCAATCGCGTCAATGTTTCTGCGGTGGAATTAGTGTGAAGCGTCGATAACACCAAATGTCCGGTTTGTGCCGCCTTAACGGCGATTTCTGCCGTTTCTGCATCACGTATTTCACCCACCATAATGACATCGGGATCCTGACGCAGCAGGGCACGCAACACGCGGTTAAAATCAAGGCCACACTTGGGATTAATCTGCGTCTGATTAATCCCAGGCAGCGGGATCTCAATGGGATCTTCAACGCTGCACACATTTTTCTCTGGCTTATTGAGGGCGCTCAGCCCGCTATACAGCGTAAAAGTTTTACCGCTGCCGGTGGGGCCAGTAACCAAAATCAAACCTTGTGGCTGTGCTAATGCGCTCGTGATAAGGCGTAACTGGGCGGCTGGCAAGCCCAGTTTATCCAGCGACAAAGCGGCATTTTCACTTTGAAGCAGGCGCACGACCGCTTTTTCGCCACGGTTGATGGGTAACGTGGACAAGCGAAAAGAAGCCGGTTTGCCTTCGATCTCCATGCTGAATTGCCCATCTTGCGGTAAGCGACGCTCAGCGATATCTAATCCACCCAAAATTTTCAACCTCGCTAACAGCGCTGCAGGTTGAGTATCTGGCAATGAGGAGAGCGGATGAAGGACGCCATCAATGCGTAACCTGATCCTTAAACCATGCTGCAAAGGTTCAATATGAATATCTGAAGCGCGTCGCTGCAGCGCCTGACGCAAAATCTGCTGCGTGGCTTCAATGGCTGATTCGGTTGGCGTAGCTTCACGGGCAACTAGCGGCTGCTCGGCATGCTGAAACTGATCCATCCGCGCCTGCGGCCAGCACTCAATCTCAATCTGACACTGGCTGGCAAAATGCAGTGCTTCAGCCAAGCCTGAAGGAACCGATTCGGTAACCGCTACGCGTAGCTGTGTCGCATCGTGGTGTAACACAATCGCCTGGTGGCGCTGGCACAGAGAAGTGATTGCATTCTTAGACTTTTTCATCGCCAGCTCCTTTATCCGCGAAGCGGAATTGCGCCAGGCAATTGTCACGCAGGCTGGTATTACTGCTGGTACAGCTACGCTGCCAGTTAAGGCCTCCTTCATTGCTGTCCCAAATCGGTAGCATCTCTACGCTCAAGCCGTTCAGGCTTTCCTGGCCTGACAGCGTAATGACGCCATTGGTTACGCTCAAAGAAGAGACATAGCGCGAGCCTTTGGCAGCAGGAATGCCGCGCTGCCCTGCCTGGCATTGCGTTGGCCCTCCACGTTCGATGGCACAAAGTTCTACCGCCGTTTTATAGGGCACCATGGTTTGCAACATGTCGGTAAGCGCTGCACGTTGCAGATAGTTTTGATAAGCGGGGAGGCCGATGGCGCTGAGGATGGCAACAATGCCCACCACAATCATCAATTCGACCAAGGTAAAACCACGTTGAGCATTCATTGCATGTCTCCTGAATAAGAAGGAGACAGCCTAAAAAATATCGCAGGGTCAGCGACAGCGGTGTCTTTAGCGGATGGATGTTATTACGCAGGCAATCAGTGATGTTGCAGGTAAAAGAGCAGAGCGGTGGAAGCGAGCCCGCAAAATGAGCCGGAACAGGCGTCCGGCTTCGCG
Source organism: Pantoea sp. T14 (assembly GCF_036663535.1). Taxonomy (NCBI): domain Bacteria; kingdom Pseudomonadati; phylum Pseudomonadota; class Gammaproteobacteria; order Enterobacterales; family Erwiniaceae; genus Pantoea; species Pantoea sp. T14. The sequence goes on along the minus strand of NZ_JAWUEB010000013.1, from coordinate 113,218 downwards.
GTCTATTTTTGTTGAAAACGCATAGAGAGGTCGAGTGCACGCACGTGTTTAGTCAATGCGCCGACAGAAACATAATCCACGCCGGTTTGGGCGATTTGTGGCAGCGTGGTTTCGGTAACGTTACCCGATACCTCAAGCAGCGAACGGCCATGCGTAATTTTGACGGCTTCACGCATTTCATCAAGGCTGAAATTATCCAGCATGATGATATCGGCTGCGGCGTCCAGCGCCTGGTTCAGTTCGTCTATAGATTCAACTTCGACTTCTACCGGCACATCAGGGTGCAGCCAGAAGGCTTTCTCTACCGCCTGACGAATCGAGCCACTGGCAATAATATGATTTTCTTTGATTAAAAAGGCATCTGACAGACCCAATCGATGATTATTACCGCCGCCGCAAAGTACCGCATATTTCAGCGCAGTACGCAGGCCGGGCAACGTTTTTCGTGTATCCAGCAGTTGTGTTTGGCTGCCTTCCAGCAACTTCACGTAACGGCTGACTTCACTCGCCACGCCTGAAAGCGTTTGGACGAAATTCAGCGCGGTACGCTCAGCAGTCAGTAACAAGCGAGCAGAACCTTCAATTTCGAACAGCAGCTGATCAGGCACCACCGCCTGGCCATCTTCTATATGCCAGGTCAGGGAGACGTGTGAACCCAGCTGGTTAAACACCTCTTCCACCCAGCGTTTACCACAGAAAACACCGGCTTCCCGAGTGATTACTTGTGCATGGGCTTGAGTATCTGCTGGCAAAAGCTGAGCAGTAATATCACGCTCGCTATCGATATCGCCGCCAAGATCTTCCTGCAAAGCACGTGCAACGGCTTCGGGGATATCATTTTCGATGCGCTCAATCAGCGCCTGACGGCGGCTGTCTGGATCATAACGACGCGTAGACATAAGCGTTTTGCTCCAAAAGGGTCAATGAATGTGGCGTTCACAATAGCCTGAAAGGCATATTCATGCCAGCAAGGAGAAGGGTTTTGTTTAGTATCCTTAACTTGCATATTGTCCTGGCCTCAGAATCGACGCATTAAGACGCAAGAAACCCTTAAAATACATGTTATTCTCAGCCAGGTTTGTATAAGGAAATCGGCATGAAAATTGAACAAGGTTGGCTGAGCCATGCGCGTCGGGTGCCCTCGCCACACTGCAACGATCGTCCTGCAGAGGAAGCGCCTTCATTGTTGGTGATTCATAACATCAGCTTACCGCCGGGCGAATTTGGCGGTCCGTGGATTGATCGCCTGTTTACCGGCACCTTGCCTGCGGATGCACATCCTTATTTTGCCGATATTGCGCACCTCCGCGTTGCGGCACATTGCTTGATTCGCCGCGATGGTGAAATTGTTCAATATGTCTCTTTTGATAAGCGCGCCTGGCATGCAGGCGTTTCGCAGTTTAGAGGGCGCGATAACTGCAATGATTATTCGATCGGTATTGAGCTTGAAGGCACCGATGTTGAGCCTTATACCGAAGCACAATATCAATCATTACAGCAGGTAACGCAGTTGCTGATGCAAACGTATCCGCTGACGCCATCGCGGATTACCGGGCACAGTGATATCGCGCCAGAACGTAAAACTGATCCCGGTCCTGCTTTTGACTGGGAATACTATAAGCAGCTGTTAACGCAATAAAAATTCTGACTTTCCTGGAGTCTGTATGACGTTGTTTACCTTGTTATTAGTTTTAGGCTGGGAGCGCCTGTTCAAACTGGGCGAGCATTGGCAGTTCGATCATCGGCTTGAGCCTCTGTTTCGTCGTCGGCAGCACTTTTCAATGATGCGTACGCTGCTCATGATGGTTTTAGCGATGGCGATAACAGCACTGGTGGTGTGGAGCCTAAAAGGGCTACTGTTTGGCGTGGCGCAGCTGCTGTTCTGGATTATGATCGGTTTGTTGTGTATTGGCGCAGGCTCGGTGCGATTGCATTATCACAACTATTTAAAAGCGGCTAGCCACGACGATGCCGCTGCGCATCAGGCAATGGCTGCAGAATTAACACTTATTCACGGGGTGCCGGTTGAATGCAGCGAGCGCGAGTTTCTGCGGGAACTGCAAAATGCACTGATCTGGATTAACTTCCGTTTCTACCTCGCTCCGCTGTTCTGGTTTGTGGCAGGTGGCGCGTGGGGGCCGGTTTTGCTGGTGGGATACGCTTTTTTACGTGCCTGGCAAAGTTGGTTGGCAAAACATCAAACACCGATGGCGCGAGCGCAATCAGGTGTTGATGGCATTTTGCATCTTGTGGACTGGATCCCGGTCCGACTGGCGGGTGTCGCTTATGCCCTGCTAGGACACGGCGAAAAAGCCTTGCCGGCCTGGTTTGCTTCGCTGACCGATCGTCACCGTTCGCAATATCAGGTATTAACCAGCCTGGCGCAGTTCTCGCTGGAGCGTGATCCGCATACGGATAAAGTTGAAACGCCACGTGTTGCGGTGGCGTTAGCCAAGCGTATTTCGCTGGTGTTAGTTGTCGTTGTGGCGTTGCTAACAATTTACGGCACGTTAGTGTAATCGGCAGGCGGTACACCAAAGTCTGGTGTGCCGTCTTCTCGCCACTCAATGTATTTCAGCCGCGTGTGGCGGTTTGGGTCCCACAGCGGGTCGCCCTCAATTTCGGTGTAGTTACGTGCGTGATACACCAGCACATCCCGGCCTTCCTCATCTTGCGTGAAGCAGTTATGCCCCGGACCATATTGATGGTTATCCCAGCTTGAACCAAATACTGGACGTGCAGATTTGTGCCACGCTTCAGGCTGTAACAGCGGTGCATCTAACGCTATCGATAACAGACCCATACAGTAATTTTCGTCCGTTGCGCTAGCAGAATAACTGACAAAAAGTCGCTGGCCATGGGTAATCACCGCAGGTCCTTCGTTTACGCTAAACCCGGCACATTCCCACTCATATTCAGGGCGGCTTAGCATCACTGGCGTGCCTTTCAGCGTCCAGGGATTGAGTAATTCAGCGAGATAGAGGTTGGAGTTACCGGGAATCGTCGGATCTTTTTGTGCCCAGAGATACCAGTTTTTTCCCTGATGAACGAAGTGCGTGGCATCTAATGAAAAGCTGTCAATGTGGGTGAAAACGCGACGGCACGGTTGCCATTGACCGCTGAGAGGATCGGCGTCGTCGCAGACCAGCGCATACATACGATGCTGAAACAGCCCATCTTTGATGTCACGCGTTGGGGCTGCGGCGAAATAGATTACCCATTGTCCATTAATATTATGCAGTTCAGGTGCCCAGATCAGTTCGCTGCATGGGCCGCTTTCCGGTTTGCGCCACACCACAACAGCTTCAGCATCGCGTAGTCCTTGCAGTGACGAGGCCCGTCGAATCTCTAAACGATCATATTCCGGCACCGACGCGATGAAATAATAGTGCTGCTGATGAAGCAAAATAAAAGGATCAGCGCGCTGCTCGATAAAAGGATTCGGCAAGATAGAGCTCATTTTACTTCTCCAGTTTGAGTGGCGACGCCGTCGCGTCGATGAAGCGGTTGTAAATCACGGAAGTTTTCTCGACGCAGAGCCAGATCGGCCTGAATGGTTTGCATCATTTTGCGGTCTACCTTCATCAGGCGAACCACACCAGCAGTAATCAAGTAGCCTACGCCGGGAATCACAGTGAACAGCAATATGATGCCGTTGACGGCTTGCGGAGATTGCTGTTTAGCGCCGGCATCGTAGCCATAAAATGACAACAGAAAACCCACCATCGCGCCTGCGACCGCCAGGCCTACTTTCAAAAAGAACAGATTGCCGGAAAAACTCATCCCGGTAATACGCTTGCCGGTTTTCCATTCACCGTAATCATCAACGTCAGCCATTAATGACCAGTGCAACGGCGAAGGAATCTGATGCAGGATATTCAGCAGGAAGTAGGCGATCACCACCATGACAGTGGCGTGCGGATCGATCCAATAAAAGCCGCAGGAAAACAGTGCCAGCGCGATATTGGTCCAGAAAAAGACTTTGAGTTTGCACCAGCGATCGGTCAGTACTTTTGCCAGCGTGCTGCCCAACATCATGCCAATTACGCCCAGACTGATGAAAATCGTGGCGAAGTGCGTGCTTTGTCCCATTACCCACGTCACGTAATACATGGTTGCCGCCATGCGAATGAAGCCAGGGCAAACATTGCAGAACGTGAGCAGCAAAATGCGCACCCACTGATCGTTTTTCCAGACGTCGCGCATATCCTTTTTCAAATCGTCATGGCTCGGAACGGCGGGGTGGATGCGTTCACGCACGTTCGCAAAACAGAACAGAAACATACCCAGCCCAATCAGAGCGAGTACGCCCATCGCCATTTGATAACCGCGCGCTTTGTCCTCTCCACCAAACCATTCCGCCATAGGGAGCAAAGAGAGCGACAAAATCAGTGTCGCAATTCCCACCATCACGAAGCGGTAAGACTGACAGGAAACGCGTTCGCTGGGATCGTTAGTAATGACGCCACCCAGTGAGCAGTAAGGGATATTTATCGCGGTGTAGGTTAGCGACATCAGGAAGTAGGTGACGAAAGCCCAGATCACCTTGTATTCGTAGCGCCAGTCCGGCGTAGTAAACATCATGACGCTGAACAACACATAAGGTACGGAAATCCAGAGTAGCCATGGACGGAAACGTCCCCAACGGCTTTGAGTGCGGTCAGCAATGGCACCCATAATCGGATCGGTCACCGCATCCAGTACGCGAACTGAAAGCAATAACGTGCCCACCAGCGCGGGGGCCAGGCCAAAAACATCGGTATAGAAATAGTTGAGGAATAGCATGATGGCACCGCCAATCATGTTACATCCGGCATCGCCCATGCCGTATCCAAGCTTTTCTCGAAATGAGAGGGCTGCACCTTTCATGGTCTTCTCCTGCGCATCCGGTGTGAGCAGGAATTATCATCGTTAAATCAATATCATGGCTGGCAACAATTCGTCACTAAGATGGACAAAATAGGTGTGGAGGGAGAAGTGTGACTGAGATCAGAAGTTTGAAAGAAAACCCGCCGAGGTTTAACAAACGTCGGCGGGCAGCAGATTAAGCTTTCTGCGTGTGCTTTTTAATCATGTAACCAATGCCCAAAATCACCAACCAGACGGGGATCAGCCAGACAGAAATGGCCATGCCCGGCGTGATAGCCATGAGCACCAAAATACCGGCCAGAAACACCAGGCAAATCCAGTTACCGATTGGGTAGAACAGCGCTTTGAAGCGCGTTGTCACGCCTTGCTGATCTTTCTTCCTGCGGAATTTCAGGTGAGCAAGGCTGATCATCGCCCAGTTGATCACCAGCGCGGAAACCACCAGCGACATCAGCAGACCGAACGCTTCGCCTGGCATCAGGTAGTTGATCAACACACACAGCGCGGTAGCAACGGCTGAAACCAGAATTGTCATAACCGGCACGCCGCGGCGATCAACTTTAAGCAGTGCTTTTGGCGCATTGCCTTGTTGCGCCAGACCAAACAGCATACGGCTGTTGCAGTAAACACAGCTGTTATAAACCGATAACGCCGCTGTCAGGATCACCACGTTTAGGGCGTTAGCCACCATGGCATCACCTAATTCGTGGAAGATAAAGACGAACGGACTGGTTTCAGCGGTGACGCGTGTCCACGGCATCAGTGACAGCAATACGGTCAGAGAACCGATATAGAAGATCAGGATGCGCCACAGCACTTGGTTAGTCGCTTTCGGAATACTGGTTTCTGGATTGTCAGCTTCTGCCGCCGTGATCCCAACCAGTTCCAGGCCACCAAACGAGAACATGATAATGGCCATCACCATCACCAAGCCGCCAAAACCGTTCGGGAAGAATCCGCCTTGTTCCCACAGGTTTCTTACCGTGGCTTGCGGGCCGCCGTGACCGCTGAACAGCAGCCAGCCGCCAAACAGGATCATACCAATAACGGCAACCACTTTAATAATGGCGAACCAGAATTCCATCTCACCAAACACTTTTACATTGGTCAGGTTGATGGCGTTGATCATCACGAAGAAGATGGCTGCCGAAGCCCAGGTGGGGAAGTCTGGCCACCAGAACTGAATGTATTTGCCTACCGCAGTGAGTTCCGCCATTGCCACTAAGACATACAGAACCCAATAGTTCCAGCCCGAAGCGAAACCTGCAAAGTTGCCCCAGTATTTATAGGCAAAGTGGCTAAAGCTACCTGCAACCGGCTCTTCAACCACCATTTCGCCCAACTGACGCATGATGAGAAAAGCGATAAAGCCAGCGATGGCATAACCCAGAATAACGGCCGGTCCGGCAGATTTTATGACCGATGCACTGCCCAGAAATAGACCGGTCCCCACCGCACCACCCAGCGCGATCAGCTGAATATGGCGGTTCTTAAGACCGCGCTGCAGCGCTTCGCCGTGCTGTTGTTCCATACAAACCTCGTGATGTTGAATTCTTCGCTCGCAGCGCAAGTTCGCTGTAATGAAGTGGTTACATTAACGTATTGATTTTTTTACGGTATCAGGCGCGGGATATGCTGCTCACTGCTACCATGGCGACAAGAATAGTGATAAGCGCATCGCTTTGCACCTGCTTTCGCTTTTCGTGCGGGGAGTTGGCCTAAAATCCGCCGTTTCTTGCATAAAAAATGCAGCAGAATTTCTGCCACGAAATAACACTAAACACGAATAAGTTTGCCTTATGGTAAGTCGTGTCTTAATTCACTAACCGCGTGTAAGGTTTGGTAAAAGTGAAAATATTTAACATTTGGCGTGACACTAATTTTTCATTTTTTTAACGGTAACTTAGCGTCAGGCCATGGCAGCACTGGATTGATATGTGACGGAAGCCATATAGACACAAGGTGAATACTTTGTTACTTTACGGCCACCATTTTGCAATTGGTATTACCAATTTACTCCGGACGATTGGCATAATAAGAAGGGAAGATGGCTTACAGTAAGATTCGCCAACCCAAGCTCTCCGACGCAATCGAGCAACAGCTCGAATCGTTGATTATGGAAGGGACGCTTCGTCCGGGAGAGAAGCTGCTCCCAGAGCGCGAACTCGCCAAACAATTCGATGTCTCACGTCCGTCACTCCGCGAGGCAATCCAGCGCTTAGAAGCCAAAGGATTGTTGCTACGCCGTCAAGGCGGCGGAACGTTCGTACAAGAACATCTCTGGCAAAGCATGAGCGATCCGCTCGTTGAGCTTCTCGCCGACCATCCGGAATCACAGTTTGACCTGCTGGAAACGCGTCACGCGCTTGAAGGTATCGCCGCCTATTACGCGGCATTGCGTGGTACAGAAGATGATGTGCAGCGTATTCGTGACTGCCATGTTCAGATTCAGCAGGCGCAAGATAGCGGCGATTTAGACGCCGAAGCGGACGCAGTAATGCAGTATCAAATTGCTGTCACAGAAGCGGCCCATAACGTTGTGCTATTGCATTTGCTACGCTCGATGGGGCCGATGCTGGAGAAAAACGTCCGCCAGAATTTCGAATTACTCTACTCGCGCCGAGAAATGCTGGCGAAAGTGAGTGGTCACCGCGCCAGTATATTTGAGGCGATTGTGGCTCGTGAGCCAGAACAAGCACGCGAAGCTTCACATCGTCACCTGGCGTTCATAGAGGAAATCTTGCTGGACAGAAGTCGGGAGCAGAGCCGTCGAGAACGCTCCCTACGTCGTTTACAGCAACGTAAGGAATAACGTGCGACACAGATCGTGCGGACATGTGCGACGAGCCTGTCTCCCTTAAGCTTTACAGGCTCCCGATTATTCAACGTATTAGACACAGATAAGGAACACACCCATGTCAGAACGTTTACACAATGACGTGGATCCGATCGAAACTCGTGACTGGCTACAGGCGATCGAATCGGTCATCCGTGAAGAAGGTGTAGAACGTGCGCAGTATCTGATTGATCAGGTACTGGGTGCAGCCCGCAAAGGCGGCGTGAAAGTTGCTGCAGGTTCCTCTGCAATCAGCAACTACATCAACTCTATTGCCGTTGAAGATGAACCGGATTATCCGGGGAATACCTCTCTTGAACGTCGTATCCGTTCCGCAATCCGCTGGAACGCTGTCATGTCGGTGCTGCGTGCATCGAAGAAAGATCTGGAGCTGGGCGGCCACCTCTCTTCCTTCCAGTCTTCTGCAACCATTTATGAAGTGTGCTTTAACCACTTCTTCCGCGCGCGCAGTGACAAAGATGGCGGCGATCTGGTTTATTTCCAGGGTCACATTTCTCCAGGCATCTATGCGCGTGCGTTCCTCGAAGGTCGTCTGACCGAAGAGCAAATGAATAACTTCCGTCAGGAAGTGGATGGCAAAGGTTTGTCATCATATCCGCACCCGAAACTGATGCCAGAATTCTGGCAGTTCCCGACCGTTTCCATGGGCCTTGGTCCATTAACGGCAATTTATCAGGCTAAATTCCTGAAATATCTGGAACACCGCGGCCTGAAAGATACCTCAGCACAAACCGTTTACGCCTTCCTGGGTGATGGTGAGATGGATGAGCCAGAATCCAAAGGTGCGATCACTATCGCCACCCGTGAAAAACTGGATAACCTGGTCTTCATCATCAACTGTAACCTGCAGCGTCTGGATGGTCCGGTCACTGGTAACGGCAAGATCATCAATGAGCTGGAAGGCATCTTCGCTGGCGCAGGCTGGGAAGTGATCAAAGTGATCTGGGGCGGTCGTTGGGATGAGTTGCTGCGTAAAGATACCAGCGGCAAACTGATCCAACTGATGAACGAAACCGTTGATGGCGATTATCAGACCTTCAAATCACGTGACGGCGCTTACGTGCGTGAGCATTTCTTTGGTAAATATCCGGAAACAGCTGAGCTGGTTAAAGATCTGTCCGATGATGAAATCTGGGCATTGAACCGTGGCGGCCACGATCCGAAGAAAGTCTATGCAGCACTGAAAAAAGCGCAAGACACCAAAGGCAAACCGGTTCTGATTCTGGCGCACACCATCAAAGGTTATGGTATGGGCGACACCGCGGAAGGCAAGAACATTGCTCACCAGGTGAAGAAAATGAACATGGACGGCGTTCGCTATATCCGCGATCGCTTCAACGTGCCTGTTGCCGATGAAAAAATTGAAGAGCTGCCTTACGTCACCTTCGAAGAAGGTTCTGAAGAGCACACCTATCTGCACGCTCAGCGCGAGAAGTTAGGCGGTTATCTGCCTTCACGTCAGCCACAGTTTACTGAAAAACTGGAAATGCCTGCGTTGGAAGAGTTCGGTGCGCTGCTGGAAGAGCAGAACAAAGAGATCTCTACCACCATCGCCTTCGTGCGTGCCCTGAACGTGATGCTGAAGAACAAGTCGATCAAAGATCGTCTGGTTCCTATTCTTGCTGACGAAGCGCGTACCTTTGGTATGGAAGGTCTGTTCCGTCAGATTGGTATTTACAGCCCGAACGGTCAGCAATATACCCCGCAGGACCGTGAGCAGGTTGCTTACTATAAAGAAGACGAGAAAGGTCAAATTCTGCAGGAAGGGATCAACGAGCTGGGTGCAGGTTCATCCTGGCTGGCGGCGGCGACCTCTTACAGCACCAACAACTTGCCAATGATTCCGTTCTACATCTATTACTCGATGTTCGGTTTCCAACGTATTGGTGATTTGATGTGGCTGGCGGGCGACCAACAGGCGCGCGGCTTCCTGGTCGGCGGTACCTCCGGTCGTACCACGCTGAACGGCGAAGGTCTGCAGCATGAAGATGGTCACAGCCATATTCAGTCGCTGACTATCCCGAACTGTATTTCTTACGATCCGTCTTATGCCTACGAAGTGGCTGTCATCATGCAAGATGGCCTGAAACGTATGTATGGCGAAGCGCAGGAAAATATTTATTACTACATCACCACGCTGAACGAAAACTACCGCATGCCAGCGATGCCGCAAGGCGTTGAAGAAGGTATCCGTAAAGGTATCTACAAGCTGGAAACCGTGGAAGGCAGCAAAGGTAAAGTCCAGCTGTTGGGTTCAGGTTCAATCCTGCGTCATGTGCGTGAAGCTGCGCAGATCCTGGCGAAAGATTACGGCATCGGTTCTGACGTATTCAGCGTCACCTCGTTCACCGAACTGGCGCGTGATGGCCAGGATTGTGAGCGCTGGAACATGCTGCATCCGACCGAAGAAGCACGCGTTCCTTACATCGCTCAGGTAATGAGTGATGCGCCAGCGGTGGCGTCAACCGACTACATGAAACTGTTTGCCGAGCAGGTTCGCAGCTATGTCCCTGCTAGCGATTATCGCGTGTTGGGTACCGACGGCTTTGGTCGTTCGGATAGCCGTGAAAATCTGCGTCATCACTTCGAAGTTGATGCTTCTTATGTGGTGGTTGCGGCACTGGGCGAGCTGGCTAAACGTGGCGAAATCGATAAGAAAGTGGTAGCGGAAGCGATTACCAAGTTCAATATCGATGCCGATAAAGTTAACCCGCGTCTGGCTTAAGAGGTAAAAGAGTAATGGCTATCGAAATTAAGGTACCGGACATCGGGTCTGATGAAGTTGAAGTCACCGAAATTCTGGTCAAAGTTGGCGACAAGGTGGAAGCCGAGCAGTCGCTGATCACCGTGGAAGGCGACAAAGCTTCGATGGAAGTGCCTTCACCGCAGGCCGGCGTGGTTAAAGAGATTAAAATTTCTACCGGCGATAAAGTCGAAACGGGCTCTTTGATCATGATGTTTGACGCAGAAGGTGCAGCAGAAGCTGCGCCAGCGCCAGCGGAAGAGAAAAAATCAGAGGCGGCGCCAGCGCCAGCCGCTGCTACTGCTGCCGCGAGCAAAGACGTCAACGTCCCGGATATCGGCGGCGATGAAGTCGAAGTCACAGAGATTTTGGTGAAAGTCGGTGACAAAGTGGAAGCTGAACAATCACTGATTGTGGTTGAAGGCGACAAAGCCTCGATGGAAGTGCCGGCTCCGTTCGCTGGCACCGTGAAAGAGATCAAAATCTCTACCGGTGACAAAGTGAATACCGGTTCTCACATTATGGTGTTTGAAGCAGAAGGCGCAGCACCTGCGGCCGAAGCGAAGCCAGAAGTGAAAGAAGCAGCAGCAACGGCTCCTGCCGCCGCTGCGGGCGCCAAAGACGTCAACGTGCCGGATATCGGCGGCGATGAAGTCGAAGTGACCGAAGTTCTGGTGAAAGTCGGCGACAAAGTCGAAGCTGAGCAATCACTGATTGTGGTTGAAGGCGATAAGGCTTCGATGGAAGTGCCTGCACCGTTCGCCGGCACCGTGAAAGCGCTGAAAGTGTCGACGGGCGATAAAGTCAGCACCGGTTCACTGATCATGGAGTTCGAAGTTGAAGGTGCAGCACCGGCTGCGGCTCCAGCTCCAGCAGCGAAGCAAGAGACTGCGGCACCTGCCAAAACTGACGCTAAACCCGCTGCGGCACCGGCGAAAGCCGAAGCCAAAGGCGAGTTTGCAGAGAATGATGCTTACGTACATGCCACGCCGGTTATCCGTCGTCTGGCCCGTGAGTTCGGTGTTAACCTGGCGAAAGTGAAAGGCACCGGCCGTAAAGGTCGCATCCTGAAAGAAGACGTACAGTCTTACGTGAAAGATGCGGTTAAACGTGCGGAAGCAGCACCGACTGCAGCCAGCGGTGGCGGTTTGCCGGGCATGTTGCCATGGCCGAAAGTCGACTTCAGCAAGTTTGGCGAAATCGAAGAAGTCGAACTGGGTCGTATTCAGAAAATTTCTGGTGCGAACCTGAGCCGTAACTGGGTGATGATCCCTCACGTTACGCATTTCGATAAAACAGATATCACCGAGCTGGAAGCCTTCCGTAAGCAGCAGAACGCTGAAGCTGAGAAACGTAAACTGGATGTGAAATTCACGCCAGTAGTGTTCATCATGAAAGCGGTTGCCGCTGCTCTTGAGCAGATGCCACGCTTCAACAGCTCGCTGTCCGAAGATGCGCAGAAGCTGACGTTGAAGAAATACATCAACATCGGTGTGGCAGTGGATACACCAAATGGCCTGGTTGTTCCGGTATTTAAAGACGTGAACAAGAAAGGTATCACCGAGCTGTCTCGTGAGTTGATGGCGATCTCGAAGAAAGCGCGCGATGGCAAGCTGACTGCGGGCGACATGCAGGGCGGATGCTTTACGATCTCCAGCCTTGGCGGTTTGGGTACAACTCACTTCGCGCCGATCGTTAACGCGCCAGAAGTGGCTATCCTTGGTGTCTCCAAGTCTGCCATGGAGCCGGTATGGAACGGTAAAGAGTTTGCGCCGCGTCTGATGATGCCAATCTCTCTTTCCTTCGATCACCGTGTCATTGACGGTGCTGATGGTGCACGTTTCATTACCATCGTTGGCAACCTGTTAGCAGATATTCGTCGTCTGGTGATGTAAGTACAAACAAGGCCGGCAGATGCCGGCCTTCTTGTAACATTCGTAGCACCGCGGTTGGCAGTTTGTTAACAATTCTGTAAACTCTTGCGGTGAAAGTCCCGGTGGAACAAGGGCATCATAAGAACGTCTGACCCGCCGGATATCAAATAAGAGGTCATGATGAGTACAGAGATTAAAACTCAAGTCGTGGTACTTGGGGCAGGTCCTGCAGGTTACTCTGCAGCCTTCCGTTGCGCTGATTTAGGTCTGGAAACCGTAATCGTTGAGCGTTACAGCACCCTCGGTGGTGTTTGTCTGAACGTAGGCTGTATCCCGTCAAAAGCGCTGCTGCACGTCGCCAAAGTGATCGACGAAGCCAAAGCTCTGGAAGAGCACGGTATCGTGTTTGGCCAGCCGCAAACTGACATCAACAAAATTCGTTCCTGGAAAGAGAAGGTTATCAACCAGTTGACTGGTGGCCTCGCGGGTATGGCGAAAGGCCGTAAAGTGAAAGTGGTTACTGGCCTCGGCAAATTCACGGGTGCCAACACGCTGGTGGTTGAAGGCGAAGGTGGATCAACCACCATTAACTTCGACAACGCCATTATCGCTGCGGGTTCACGTCCAATTGAACTGCCATTTATTCCTCATGAAGATCCCCGCGTATGGGATTCCACAGACGCGCTGGAGCTGAAAGAAGTGCCGAAACGTCTGCTGGTTATGGGCGGCGGTATTATCGGTCTGGAAATGGCGACCGTTTATAAAGCGCTGGGTTCAGAGATCGATGTGGTTGAAATGTTCGACCAGGTGATCCCGGCTGCCGATAAAGACGTAGTGAAAGTCTTTACCAAACGCATCAGCAAGAAATTCAACCTGATGCTGGAAACGAAAGTCACCGCTGTTGAAGCGAAAGATGACGGCATCTACGTTTCTATGGAAGGCAAAAAAGCCCCGGGCGAAGCGCAGCGTTATGATGCGGTGCTGGTTGCGATTGGTCGTGTGCCAAACGGTAAAGGTCTTGATGCGGGTAAAGCGGGCGTGGAAGTGGACGATCGTGGCTTCATCCGCGTTGACAAGCAAATGCGTACCAATGTGCCGCACATCTACGCTATCGGCGATATCGTCGGTCAGCCAATGCTGGCGCACAAAGGTGTGCACGAAGGTCACGTTGCCGCTGAAGTGATTTCTGGTCTGAAGCACTACTTTGATCCAAAAGTGATTCCATCAATTGCTTACACCGAGCCAGAAGTTGCCTGGGTGGGTCTGACCGAGAAAGAAGCGAAAGAGAAAGGCATTAGCTATGAAACGTCCACTTTCCCGTGGGCTGCTTCAGGTCGTGCTATCGCTTCTGACTGTGCAGACGGCATGACCAAGCTGATTTTCGACAAAGAAACGCACCGTGTGATTGGTGGCGCCGTTGTCGGGACTAACGGCGGCGAGCTGCTGGGCGAAATCGGCCTGGCGATTGAGATGGGCTGCGATGCGGAAGATATCGCATTGACTATCCATGCTCACCCAACGCTGCATGAATCCGTTGGTCTGGCGGCAGAAATCTTTGAAGGCAGCATCACCGATCTGCCAAACGCGAAAGCGAAAAAGAAATAAGCGCCTGCGTAATTAATTAAGCGGCTCCGAAAGGAGCCGTTTTTTATTATGCATACCTTTAAAAGTATTAAATTAAAAAAATAAGAAAAATGGAATATTTATAACGGATAAAGGTCGCTAAAGCTAATATTTACATTATCAGAAATGGCAGCGTGAACTCTGCACTTAACAAAGTGCTTACTGCTTTTTTTCTTCATTAAGCACAGCCGAAACTTTGATGATCATTACGTTTAACCGTACCTCACATAAGGCGTAGCAACGCGCTAGCGTTAACCCTAAAAGTATTAGCCATAAATAATGAGTAACCCCTATTGCGACTTCATAATAACGTCTCTTTTTGTATGCAAGCGATATTATCAGTGGGGATTTCTCCTTCTCCCTAAGGTTGATAACTGAGGTAGGAAGCCTCAAGCGCCCACCGGCTCTCGACTCACGTCTTATTTAATTTCTCTTTTTTATTCCCTTACGTGTGTTTTCTTATTGAATTTAAGTAAGTTAATGAGTGAGATTGTAATGCGATTCATAAAATTAAAAAGTTAAAGGTGGGTTTTTATCTGGCTTGATTTTTTTAATGAAGCGAGTGTCGTTTGGCTTTGCGTAATGAAGGGTGTATTGATTTTTCTTTTAATGTCATCAAAGCAAGCCGTGTTCAATATGGCTCGCTTTTTTATCGCTCAATTTCTTATTTTTAATGATTTATTTAAATGAAATTATTGATTGGCTCAATCCTTATTCTCTCGCAACCAGTTAATGAAATGTCTTAGCGGCGTCGATAAATAACGACGGCTGGGATAATAGAGCCAGAACCCTTCTGCATAGCCAGTATATTCCGCGAGTACCTCCACTAACGTCCCTTCAGCCAGGCTTTGTTCCACGGTAGCCTGGTGCAAAAAGGCGATCCCTGCACCTGCCAGCGCCGCCTGCAAAATACGTTCGTTATTATCCAGGACCAGCGTGCCGCTGACAGAGACTTCCTGTTTCCGTCCCTCCGTCCAAAACTCCCAACGATAACGACGGCCGCTGGGAAAGCGGCGCTCAATACAGGGAAATTTCAGTAGGGCATCTGGCGTTTGCGGTGCGCCGTAGCGCGCAATATAAGCAGGGCTTGCCACCGCCAGCGCGCGCATTGGCGGGCCGAAAGGCAGGGCAATCATGTCCTGCGCCAGTACATCGCCGTAGCGAATACCCGCGTCATATCCAGCATCAATGATATCTACCAGCGCATCGTTGCTGTCGATCTCAAGCGTAATCTCAGGATAGCGCTGCACAAACGGCAAAATCAGCGAGTCGAAGAACAAGGCTTCTGCCGAGCGCGGCATATTGAGCTTTAGGGTTCCACGCGGATCGCTGCGCCAGTCATTGAGTTCATCCACCGCCTGGGACAAGTCGAGTAAAGCGGGTTGAATGCGCTGGAGAAAACGTTCGCCCGCTTCGGTCAGCGCCACATTACGTGTAGTGCGATTTAACAGCCGCACGTCCAGGCGCTGCTCAAAATTGCGCATGGCGTGACTGAGTGCAGAAGGCGTGACATTTCGCTCCTCTGCAGCCTTACGAAAGCTGCGGTGCTGAGCGATAGCAGCGAACATTTCAAGTTCCTGAAGCGTGGCGCGATGATGGGTCATTGCTGAGTTTTACTCACTAAATCGGCAAGATAAGCACAATTGTTGCCGTGATTGTTGAGGGTTATAACATTAACACTGAACACAACGAGGAGAGAACCATGCAACAACGTCAATTGGGCAATCAGGGATTACGCGTATCAGCATTGGGTTTAGGCTGCATGGGGATGACGTTCGCTTATGGCCAAAATGATGCGCAGCAGGCACTAAACACGCTTAATCGTGCATTCGATCTGGGCGTGGATTTTCTCGATACCGCTGAAGTGTACGGGCCTTTTACCAATGAGGAACTGATCGCGAAAGCGATTAAAGGTCGGCATGGTCAGGTAAAAATCGCCACGAAGTTTGGTTTCCGCATTAATGAAGAGGGCGAGGGTTGGCAGCGCGTCACGGGCGTAAACAGCGATCCGGCACATATCCGCCGCGCAGTAGAAGGATCGTTACAGCGTTTAGGGGTGGAAACCATTGAGCTTCTTTATCAGCATCGCCTCGATCCCAACGTGCCGATTGAAGAGGTGGTAGGTGTGATGGCGGCGTTAGTGAAGGAGGGCAAAGTTCGCTATCTCGGGCTGTCAGAAATCTCTGCAGCGACCTTGCATCGTGCGCATGCGGTACATCCCATCTCAGCGGTACAAAGTGAATATTCGTTATGGACGCGCGACCCGGAGCAGGGAATTTTAGCGGCCTGTCGTCAGTTAAACATCGGATTCGTGCCTTACAGCCCACTCGGACGCGGTTTCCTGACGGGCAAGCTAAGTCACACATTCGCGGAAGATGATTTCCGTCGCGGTTTACCGCGTTTTCAGCAACAGGCGCAGGAGCATAACCAAAAGTTAGTTAATCAACTCACTAAAATGGCACAAGGTTATGATATTACTGCGGCACAAATGGCATTGGCGTGGGTATTAGCAAAAGGTGAAGATATTGTACCGATTCCGGGCGCCAGTAAAATTCATCATCTGGAAGATAACTGTGCGGCAGTCAATGTCAGGCTACAGGCGGCAGATGTAGCTCAACTCGATGCGCTCTTTGCCGCGCAGAACGTTCAGGGTGAACGCTATTCCCGCGCAGAAATGGGCCTGGTTGATAACCCATAATCTGCTCCTCATTAGTTAAAAAGCAGGTGCGTAATGCCCTGCTTTTTTTCGTCTCAACGGCGTTTTCTAGCTAAATCTGCTACAGAAGTTAACAATGTTGCTTTTTTGTAAACAGATTAACAATCAGGCGAAATCCTGCTATGCTGCCCCACGCGGAACCGGGCACCTTACCCTACTCACGGAATGCTTTGTCATCGGGGTGCACCGGAAACCCATACAATGAGAGCGAGGAGAAAGTCGTGCTAGAAGAATACCGTAAGCACGTTGCCGAGCGTGCAGCCCAGGGAATCGTAGCTAAGCCTTTAGATGCTTCCCAGATGGCCGCGCTGGTTGAACTGCTGAAAAGCCCGCCTGCGGGTGAAGATGAATTTTTGATCGATCTTTTGGTCAACCGTGTTCCACCCGGCGTCGATGAAGCGGCGTATGTAAAAGCGGGATTCCTGGCGGCCATCGCCAAGGGCGAAGCAACCTCTCCTCTGGTATCCCCTGAAAAAGCGGTTGAACTGCTCGGCACCATGCAAGGCGGTTACAACATTCATCCGCTGATTGAAGCTCTTGATGATGCCAAACTGGCACCTATCTCTGCGAAGGCGCTTTCTCGCACGCTGCTGATGTTTGACAGCTTCTACGATGTAGAAGAGAAAGCCAAAGCGGGCAATGAATATGCCAAACAGGTGATGCAATCCTGGGCAGACGCCGAGTGGTATCTGTCTCGTCCAGAGTTAGCAGAAAAAATCACTGTTACAGTTTTCAAAGTAACCGGTGAAACCAACACGGATGACCTCTCTCCAGCGCCGGATGCGTGGTCACGTCCAGACATCCCATTGCATGCTTTAGCGATGCTGAAAAATGCCCGTGAAGGCATTGAGCCAGATGAAGCAGGCAGTGTCGGCCCGATCAAACAGATCGAAGCGCTGCAAGCCAAAGGCTTCCCGCTGGCGTACGTCGGTGATGTTGTCGGTACCGGTTCATCACGTAAATCTGCCACCAACTCGGTGCTGTGGTTTATGGGTGACGACATCCCGAACGTGCCAAACAAGAAAGGCGGCGGCGTGGTATTGGGCAGCAAAATTGCGCCAATCTTCTTTAACACTATGGAAGATGCCGGTGCACTGCCAATCGAAGTCGACGTTAGCGACCTGAACATGGGTGATGTTATTGACATCTATCCGTTCAAAGGCGAAGTCCGCAACCATGAAACCGGCGATCTGCTCGCTAACTTTGAGCTGAAAACCGAAGTTCTGATTGACGAAGTCCGCGCCGGTGGCCGTATTCCGCTGATCATCGGTCGCGGCTTGACCAGCAAAGCGCGTGAGTCACTGGGCTTGCCGATCAGCAATGTCTTCCGCCAGGCGAAAGATGTGGCAGAAAGCAGCCGCGGTTACTCGCTGGCACAGAAGATGGTGGGTCGTGCATGCGGCACCGTCGGCATTCGCCCAGGCGCCTATTGCGAACCAAAAATGACTTCCGTCGGTTCTCAGGACACTACCGGTCCAATGACCCGTGATGAACTGAAAGATTTGGCGTGTCTTGGCTTCTCCACCGATCTGGTGATGCAGTCGTTCTGTCACACTGCGGCATATCCAAAGCCGGTTGACGTGAACACGCACCATACGCTGCCAGACTTCATCATGAACCGTGGCGGTGTGTCACTGCGTCCAGGCGACGGCGTGATTCACTCATGGCTGAACCGCATGCTGCTGCCAGATACGGTCGGCACCGGCGGTGATTCTCACACCCGTTTCCCAATCGGTATCTCTTTCCCGGCGGGTTCTGGTCTGGTGGCGTTTGCTGCTGCAACGGGCGTGATGCCGCTCGACATGCCGGAATCGGTGCTGGTGCGCTTCAAAGGTAAGATGGAGCCGGGCATCACGTTGCGCGATCTGGTGCATGCGATTCCGCTTTACGCCATCAAGCAAGGTTTGCTGACCGTTGAGAAGAAAGGGAAGAAAAACATCTTCTCTGGCCGCATCCTGGAAATTGAAGGCTTGCCAGATCTGAAAGTTGAGCAGGCATTCGAACTGACCGATGCGTCAGCAGAACGTTCTGCCGCAGGCTGTACCATCAAGCTGGATCAGGCTCCGATCAAAGAGTACCTCAGCTCCAATATCGTGCTGCTGAAGTGGATGATTGCTGAAGGTTATGGCGATCGTCGTACGCTTGAGCGCCGTGTTGAAGGCATGCAGAAATGGTTGGACGATCCTCAGCTGCTTGAAGCCGATGCGGATGCAGAATATGCCGCCGTTATCGATATCGATCTGGCTGAGATCAAAGAGCCGATCCTGTGTGCACCGAACGATCCAGACGATGCTCGCTGGTTGTCTGACGTACAGGGCGAGAAGATCGATGAAGTCTTCATCGGTTCATGCATGACCAACATCGGTCACTTCCGCGCTGCCGGTAAACTGCTCGACAGTCACAAAGGTCAGTTGCCAACGCGTCTTTGGGTGGCTCCGCCAACCAAAATGGATGCCGCGCAGCTGACAGAAGAGGGCTATTACAGCGTCTTCGGTAAGAGCGGTGCACGTATCGAGATTCCAGGCTGTTCACTGTGTATGGGTAACCAGGCACGTGTAGCAGACGGCGCAACCGTGGTATCGACTTCAACCCGTAACTTCCCGAACCGTTTGGGAACCGGCGCGAATGTCTTCCTGGCGTCAGCGGAACTGGCTGCGGTCTCTTCTCTGTTAGGCAAGCTGCCTACGCCAGAAGAGTATCAGCAGTTCATGGCGCAGGTGGATAAGACTGCCACCGATACTTACCGCTACCTGAACTTCGATAAGCTGGATCAGTACACTGAGAAAGCCGACGGCGTGATTTTCCAGACCGCGGTTTAATCGTCAAGCGATAGCAACAAGGGGCGATGATTCGCCCCTTTTTCTTTTCTGTTTACGCCATCATTTCCCGTAAAAAATGCAGCGTAGTTTCCTGTTCCAGCGCAGACAAGCGAGAAAAAAGCCGCTCCCGATCGGTGAGTTCGTCACAGCAATCCAAAAATTTTGATCGCCGCTCCGCCTCACTAAAAGGTTCAGCTTGCGTTCCTTTGGCCTGATAACGTGAATGGATGATTTCCCGACCTTCTTTTAGCGTCAGCGTCAGTATATGCGGTAAATCGCGCTGTTCTGCTTCCTGCTCTGGCGTCCAGGCGTCCATTTTTACCCGCAATAACAAGGGATTTTTTGCCTGATGCTTTACCGCCTCGGCAGTAAAATCGGCCACGCTTAATGCGCCTTGCTGCAACATCACCGCCACGCAATAGGGCATGGAAAAGCGTGCCTGCATCTCATCTTCTGGCTGTGGATAGGCGAGGTTACGCCAGTTCGCAATGCCCACCTGACAATGTATCTGTTCAATATCATCCAACTGAAACTGCTGCTGCTGTTGCAGGTCGGCAATGGCGTCGAGAATGCGATGAGTAGAACCGCAGCAGGGATGTTTCTTTGGCATTACGCCGATGCTTTCAATCACATGCGGATCGCTGTTTTCCGGCAGCGTTGGCACCTGCAGCATCCCATTGTAGAGTTCAGCAAACCCCATTGGGCATTCAATGATGTCCAGACGACCGCTGATACCGGTGCTTGCCAGCGTTGCGGCGTCAACGGCGTTACGTGCCGCCATCCCGGCATGGAAGGGTTTTAATGGCGTACCGAACTGGCCTTTTACACCGCTAGCAAGGCTAACGGCAATGCTCAGCGAACGCGCAATCGCCGCCGCATCGTGACCCATCAACGCCGCCACGCCCGCCGCGCTGCCAATGCAACCAACGGTTGAGGTGCCGTGCCAGCCTGCGGTGTAATGACCATAACCCACCGCATCGCCGATAAATGCCTGCGCCTGCAAGCCAATTAAATAGGCTTTGATCAGCGCCGATCCGCTGTAATTTTTAGCCAGTGCCACCGCGAGCAGCGCCGGCACTAAAACGGCAGAAGCGTGGCTCATCCCCGGCGCGAAGTTGTCGTCAAAGTCGATTGCATGCGCTGCGGTCGCGTTAATCAGTGCATCGACCGCCACGCTGCGGGCATCGGCAGACCAGGCTTGTGCTACGGCGCGGGTAGAAAAATCGTCGCGCCCGGCAACCAGGCAGGCCAGCGTGTCGGTAATAGCCTCACGCGCCAGCTGCTGTGCGTGAGGCGAGAAGGCGGGCGGCTCGGCACACCAGCGCGCTAAAGTTTCGATCAACGTCATCAGTTATGCCTCGCTGGCAGCCAGAAACTGGCGCGTGTAAGGTTCATTAGCGGCACCGCGCCGTAACGTATCGGCGCTCAACTCTTCCAGCAGCTTGCCGTGATGCATAATGCCGACGCGTTGACACAAATGCGTCACTACCGCCAAATCGTGCGTCACCATCAGATAGGTTAATTGCCGCTGTTTTCGCATCACGCTGAGCAGGTTCAAAATTTCAGCCTGCACCGAGACATCCAGCGCCGAGGTCGGCTCATCCAGCAATAACACCGAAGGCTCAAGAATCAGCGCACGAATCGCCACGCGCTGGCGTTGCCCACCCGAAAGCTGATGGGGATAGCGATAACGAAACGCATCTGACAGGCCCACTGCATTCAACACATCGCTGATGCGGGCTTCATGACGATCCATCCGATGCAGCTTCAAGGGTTCTCGCAGGCTGTTCCACACCATTTTGCGCGGATGCAGCGAGGCATAAGGATCCTGAAATACCATCTGAACCTGACGATAAAATGCTTTATCGCGCAGCGGCTGCTGCTCACGGTTATTGAACAGGATATGACCTTGGTAATCGTGATTAAGGCCGGCGAGGGCACGCAAAATGGTGGATTTCCCACAACCCGATTCGCCGATCAAACCATAACAATCGCCATGCGCCAGCGTGATGCTGACGTCATCGACTACCTGACGATATTGCGCACCTTTACCGAATGCGATGCTGAGATTAACCGTTTCGATACTGCGTTCAGTGCCTGGAATCGGGGTCATAGGGCAACTCCATCACGGAAACGGGGGCCATGTAACCAGGCAGGATCACGCCTGGGCACGCGAAGCAATTCAACGGGATGATGCAGTCGCGGCTGGCTGGCCAGCAATGCCTGCGTGTAAGGATGCTGGGCGTGTTCCAGCCGATCAGCGCGAATTTCTTCAACAATGCGTCCGGCGTACATCACCAGCACGCGATCGCAGAAACGTGAAACCAGATTGAGATCGTGGGTAATGAACAACAAACCGGTCTGACGTCGTGACAGCTGCTCATCCAAAATATGCAACACCTGCTGACGCACGGTAACGTCCAGCGCCGAGGTCGGTTCATCGGCAATAATCAAATCGGGTTCGGGGATCAGCATCATGGCAATCATCACGCGCTGTCCCATGCCGCCCGAAATTTCATGCGGGTAAAGCTGTGCGACTTTCTCCACTTCACGGATATGCACTGAAGCCAGCATTTCACGCGCCCGTGTCTGCGCTTCCTTTCGGCTCACGCGGCTGTGAATGCGCCAGGCTTCCGCCACCTGATCGCCAATGCGCATCAGCGGATTCAGAGAAAAACGCGGATCCTGCAAAATCATCGAAATGCGATTGCCACGAACCGTGCGCATTTTTCGCTCGCTGCTGTTGAGCAAATCAATGTCACCAAACTGCATTTTCGTCGCGCTTACCTGAGCGATTTTCGGGGTGAGTTTTAGCAGTGCGCGGCAGGTTTGTGATTTGCCGGAACCGGATTCACCGACGATCGCGACTTTTTCACGCCCGACTTGAAAACTGACGTCGCGTACCGCGTGATGATCTTCATGCGCGCCTTTGAAAACGATATTGAGATTCTCTACCTTCAGCAGTTGATTACTCATGGCGAATATCCATTACGTCGCGCAGGCCATCACCCAACAAATTGAAAGCCAGACTGGTGAAAAGGATGGCTAAACCGGGAATGGCGGCGATCCAACCGTTGTTCAGCATGAACTCACGACCTGAAGCCAGCATCGCGCCCCATTCCGGGCTGGGGGCTTGTGCGCCCAAACCGAGAAAGCCCAGCCCGGCGGCAGTGAGAATGATCGCCGCCATATTGAGCGTGACGCGCACCACCACCGAAGGCAGGCACATTGGAATGATGTGACGTACGATGATGTGCCACGAAGACGCACCTTGTAGCCGCACCGCCGCAATGTAATCCATCTTGCGGATTGCCAGCGTCTCGGCGCGCGCCAGGCGAGCAATCGGCGGCCACGCGGAGAGAGAAATGGCGATGATGGCGTTTTCGATGCCGGGGCCGAGTGCAGCGACAAACGCCAGCGCCAGAATCAGGCTGGGAAAGGCGAGAAAGATATCAACTAATCGCATCAACACCGTATCGACCCACCCGCCCAGATAACCTGCGGCGGTGCCAATCAGCAGACCGAGCGGCGTGATGATCAGAGCGGTGAGTGCAGCGATATACAAGGTAATGCGTGCACCGTAGAGCAGGCGGCTAAAGATATCGCGTCCCAGCTCATCGGTGCCCAACCAGTGCTGGGCATTGGGCGCTTGCAGGCGAAACGCCAGGTTCTGCGCGAAGATATCCTGCGTGGCCAGCCACGGCGCAAACAGCGCTGCCGCGATAATCACCAGCAATACCAGCAAACCAAACAGCGCGGAGTGATTGGCGCAAAAACGGCGCCACTGGATCCAGCCGAGCTGAACCTGCGCCTGCAACGGAGAGTGTGGAGCCGGATCGCTCAGCCAGGCACGCAGGCCGCTCTGAGGACGGACTCGCAGGGTTTTATGGGCAGAATCGGTCATTGATCCTCCTGACGGGTTCGCGGATCGAAGATGCGATACAGCAGATCGCAGAGAATATTCAGGCCAACAAAGATCGCACCAATCAGCAGCGTGCAGCCGACCACCGCGTTCATGTCTCCCGCCAGCAGTGCATTCGTCAGGTAGCGGCCAAAACCGGGCCAGGCAAACACCGTTTCGGTCAGTACTGCGCCCTCCAGCAGCCAGGCCCAGGATAGCGCCACCACAGTGAGCGTCGGCACGGCGATATTGCGGAAGGCGTGGATCCAGACACAGCGCGACCACGACAACCCCTTGACGCGTGCGGTGATGATGTACTCCTGCGACAGCTGCTCAATCATAAAGCTGCGCGTCATACGGCTGATGTAGGCCAGCGCGCTCAGGCCAAGAATCGAGGCGGGCAAAATGATGTGGCCGAACACATTTTTGAATACCGCCCAGTTGCCGCTTAATGCGCTGTCGATCAGCCAGAATCCGGTCACCGGTTGCAGGTCAAACTCATAGAGAAAATCGATGCGTCCGGGCCCGCCGATCCAGCCCAAAGTGGCATAAAACAGCAGTAATCCCATTAAACCGAGCCAGAAATGAGGTGTGGAATAGCTTAATAAGCCAACGAAACGGATGAGATGATCGAACCACGAATTACGGTACATTGCGGCATAAACCCCCGCCGGAATGCCGAGTCCAACACCCAGGATCGCCGCCACGGTGGCCAGCTCCAACGTGGCCGGAAACACGCGGGCAATGTCTTCAGCCACGGGATGGCTGGTGGTCAACGCGGTACCAAAGTTGAAATGCAGCAGCTGCCAGACGTAATCGATAAATTGCTGCCACAGCGGTTGATCCAGCCCCAACTGATGAAACATCTTGTCGTAGGCTTCCTGACTGGCATTATCACCAATCACTGCGACGACCGGATCGATCGGCAGCAGTCGGCCAATAAAAAAGGTTAATGCGGCCAGTCCCAGCAGGGTAAAAGCGATTGAAATTAGCCCCCGAAACAGGCGCCTGCAAAGGCGCCATAAGGGAGAGGGCGAGGTATTGATCGATGTGGGTGTGATCACCTGAGACATCTGTTACCTCCGTTACTTGCTTGCGTCACCGTACCAGACGCGGAAACCGTTCCAGGTCCAGTTCTTCACCACCGGACTGATCCCGGCGCTGTTGTACATCTGGAACATGATCGCCATCGGGCCTTTCTCCATCTGCTCACGTTGCAGATCGGCATACATCGCGCTGCGTTTGATGTCATCCGGTTCCAGCAAGGCGGCATTGACCTTTTGGTTCATCGCCGGGTCGTAGTAGGCAGCACGCCAGCTAGGATATTGCGTCGCGCGGGCTTCCTTGCGGTTGTCAGGATTGAACACTAATCGCGAGGCGTTGCCGTAGGCATCGGGCACCGACGTTTGCCATGCCATCATCGCGCTCTGGAATTCGCGGCCCCGCGCCCGGCTAAACAGTTGGGCGTTCGCCATGCGTTCAAGGGTTAACTTGACGCCGATCCTCGCGGCATTCTGCTGCACACTTTGCGCAATTGGCGCGGAGTGCGGCAGAGTGCCGAAGATCACCGACGCGCTGAAACCATTGGGATAACCAGCTTCGGTTAGCAGTTGTTTGGCTTTGTCGAGATCGAGTTTAAACGGTTGGCCCGCCTGTTCATCCAGCGCACCAAAGGCGCCAAGCTGCACGAAGCTGGCGTGCGGGACGCCAAGGTAGGGCATGACGCTTTTCGCCAGGCCGTCGTAATCGATCAGATAACGCATCGCCAGACGCACTTTTTCATTCTTGAAAATGGGATCTTCATTGTTGAAGGTCCAGAAAAAAAGCTGCGGTTTAAGGGCTTTTTCCACTTTGACCTGACCGCCTTCATCCAGCGTTTTAAGATCGTCAGCGGAGAGATCGCGAGCAATATCCACATCGCCTTTGGTTAATAACAGCCGCTGCGTGCCGGTTTCTGCAACGTGACGAATCAACACGCGTTTTAGTGCCGGCGCTTTGCCCCAATAATGGGGTGAAGCCTGAAGCACCACGCCTTCGCCCGCATTCCAGCGCATCATCTGATACGGCCCAACACAGGCGGTATGCGTAGAGAGATATTTATGCCCGAGATCGCCGTCCACCGCTTGCTGTTCGACCCATTTGCGATTGAGCAGCGAAGAGACGTTGTTGGCGGCAATCGCCTGAAGGAGAAGATTGGTGGGATAGGCTTTATCGAAGGCCATCACCAGCGTGTTGTCGTCAGGCGCGGTAATCAGGCTATCAACGTTTTCTTTGGTGAAACCGTACTCTTTAATCGCTGCGGCGTTGCCATATCCGAGTTTCACCACGCGCTGCATTGACCAGGCCAGATCGCCTGCGGTGGCGGACGATCCATCGGCGAATTTCAGATTGTCCTGCAAGTGAAAGGTGATCGTTTTGCGATCGGCTGAAACATCCCAGGTTTTCGCCAGGTTTGGCACCAGCTCTTTCTCATCGCTCAGCTTAAAATCCACTAACGTATCGCAGGTATTCGCGTAGATTTCACTGGTCACTACTTCGCCAATTTGGGCCGGATCCCAGGTGCTAATGGCGTCAATGTTCCACGCCATCACCAGTGAATCGGGCGGGGTAGCAGCCTGAAGCGGCGCGCAGCAGGCACCAGCCAACGCTAACGCGGCGGTAATCTGTGTTGCTTTCATTATTCTCTCCAGAGGATTACAGGTTATCCGGGCGTGGCTGAATCGGTGGCTTAACGTCGGGTGGAATCGGGCAGTGATAAGGCTTTTCACTGATCTGTTCGAAATGCACTTTTTTCACCTGAGCCAACAGCACTTTGTCTGTCAGCACATCAACTGCAGTCGCCGCCATGACTTTGGCTACATGCGTCAGGCCTTTGTGTGCGGCGGGCATTTTGCCTTGCGCAGTCAGTTGCCATGAATGGCCCGGCGTGCCAATGGCCATGGTCGGCACATGCGCCTGCACGGTCGGAATCACCCAACTGACGTCACCAACGTCGGTCGAGCCAATCATCACTTCACCCTGTGTATCGAGAGGAATGATGTAATCGCTGAGCGGCTTAGGATTAGCCGGTTTCACGCCGGTTTTGCGGTAGCAGCTGTCGATCTCTTCGGGCGACAAGGTCGCTTGAATGTCAGCCGCGAAAGCGAGGTCGGCTTGGTCGAAAGCCACCGGCCCAAGTACCTCAAGGTTGCGCTGCATCGCTTCTTCCAATGGACGATTGCCCAACAGGTTGGACACCGCGCTCATGATGCTGATCTCCACTTTAGTGTCAGTCATCATCGCCGCACCTTGCGCCACGCGTTTGACGCGTTCGTTAAGATCAAACATGGCGTGAACATCGCGTGAGCGAATGGCATAGCGCACCGCAGCTTTCGCCTGCACCACGTTGGGTGCGATACCACCAGAATCGAGCATGGCGTAGTGAATACGCGAATCCTGTGGCACGTGTTCACGCAGATACTGCACGCCAACGTTCATCAGTTCGACACCATCTAACGCGCTGCGGCCCAAATGCGGCGAGGCGGCGGCGTGAGAAGAACGGCCAGTGAAGAAAAAGTCCATGCGGGTATTCGCCAGTGACAGCGGTTTTGCCACTTCATGATGAGCGCTAGGGTGCCAGGTAATCGCTACATCAACGCCGTCAAATGCGCCAGCGCGCGCCATAAAGGATTTAGCTGCACCGCCTTCTTCCGCGGGACATCCGTAGTAGCGTACGCGGCCAGGGAGGCCGGTTTCTTCCAACCAGGCTTTCATCGCAGTGGCGGCCAGCATGGCGGCTGAACCCAATAAGTTGTGACCGCAGCCATGGCCGTTGCCGTTGCCTGGCAAGGGTGAATAGGACGCTACGCCTGCCGCCTGACTCAATCCGGGCAACGCATCATATTCACCCAAGAAAGCGATGATCGGCCCGCCATCGCCCGCTTCACCCATCACGGCAGTGGGAATATCCGCAACGTTTTCGGTCACACGGAATCCTTGCTGTTTTAGCATCGCGGTATGCTCAGCGACCGAGCGGTATTCGGTATAACAAATCTCTGGCATACCCCAGACCCGATCGCTGAGTGCACAAAAAGTTGCTTGGTGTTCTTCAACCCACTTCCAGACTAACGCTTTGTTTTCCATTGCAATCCCCAGATTGGTTGACCCGCACAGCGGCAGACGCTTTCACGTCTCTGTGTCGTCAGCATGGGCGAACAGGTTGGCAAAAGGCCAATGAGCAATTCACACAACCCATTCCAAAATTGCATAGTTTTCATTCACGCCGCAGTAGCGGGTTGAAGTTGCTGTACCCGATCCCACAGCAATTCCGCCTGCGGGTTCTGTAACACCGGTTGTCGATAGAGGCGGATCGCCAGCGACATATCCCAGCGGCTGTCGTCTGCGCGTACCAGCATGCCGCTGGCCAGTTCCTGATGAATCAGGCTGAGCGGCAGCCAGGCGACACCGCCACCTGCCAGCACCATCGCTTTCAAATTCACCGACATACCGTTTTCGTATACCGCTTCCAATGGCAAAGGACGTTCACTCAGCATTTGTGCCAGCGCATGGGCAAAAAAGGAGTGTTGTCCGTAGCTGATCCACGGAATCGGTCCGCCATGCGGATCAACCGGATAGAGCGGCTTGCCGCTGCTGTCGGGACGACAAACAGCAATGGCGCGCTCACGTCCCAGTTGCACCATCGGATAAGGCGCGAGCTGATGGATCAGCGACACGGCATCATGGGCATAAGTCAGGAGAAAATCGGTTTCACCGCTGTGAAGCGTGGCGATATGCTCAATAAAACTCGGTTTCGAATTGCACATACGAATGTAGCCCAGCTGTTGTTTCAAATTGAGCCGCTGAATCCAGTCAGGAAAAAAGGTCAGCGAAAGGGTATTCAGCATGGCAAAACGCAGCACCGCAGTACGTGAACGAAAGCGTTGATGTAAATCGTTACGCAGATGCGTCATGGAGAATACCGTTTCCCTGGCGGTGGCAAGAAAGATTTGCCCCTCTGGGGTTAAGGTCACCGGATAGGTTTTGCGATTAAACAGCGGCACGCCAAGCCACTCTTCTAATTGCCGTATCCGACGACTCAGGGCGGATTGAGTAATGTGACGCTCATCGGCAGCGCGGGTAAAACTGTTACTGCGGGCAACGCTGAGAAAATCTTCAAACCATTTCAATTCCATAGCAGGGACCTCTTTGGATGAATGGGAAAGCAACGTCTGCGGGATTACACACTTTGTTACACGCAAGAAACGCGCCAGACTTTCATCAAGGGAAAAACGCTGCAAAGGGCGCTGTGGCCTGCAATAATGCGCCATCTGTCACAATGTAGAGGGCAGGCTGCGCACAAAATGCACTCAGGGAGTGCAAGGTGAGCCGCGAGAGCAAGAGGATAACGCAATGGAATATGAGTTTTTACGTGATGTGACGGGCCAGATTAAAGTGCGCATGTCGATGGATCATGAAGCAGTTGGCCATTGGTTTAATGAAGAAGTGAAAAATGATCTCGGATTGCTGGATGAAGTGGAAGCGGCCATCGAAGAGGTAAAAGGCAGCGTGCGACAATGGCAGCGCGTCGGCAGCGAATACACCATTTTGCTGGATGAAGAAGAGGTGATGATCCGCGCTAATCTGCTGGCACTGGAAGATGACGGTATGGAAGAAGGCATGAACTATTACGATGAAGAGAGCCTGTCATTCTGTGGTGTAGAGGATTTTTTGTTGGTGATCGCCGCTTATCGCCAATTCCTTCAGCAATATGGCCATAAAGGTTGAGCCGCATTCGCCGCTCAACCTGCGTTCCGGCTTAAAGAATATGCGTTATTTGACGAAAGAAATTGCGTACAATTTCAAACGTCGACCAGATTCCAATCAGTGAAATCACCCCCAACAACGCCTGTTCCCACAGGCGATTTGCCTGACCTTCCATCATGAAACGCTTGCGGCTGGTCATGATAAACAGCCCAACCAGCAGCGGCGGCAAGACCAAAGAGGTCGCGACGCTGGTGCCGAGGATATTCAGCATCACTAAATCTGGCGCACCGGGAAAGGTGACAAGAATCGGCAGAATGATATAGACCGCAATCTGCACCCGCTTAAACCACGGATTATCATCTGGTGTTGCGTAACGTTGATTCAGGTTTCCCGTGTGATGCACACAGCTGAAAATCAATGAACAGAAGCCGCGAGACTGCGAAGGAAAACTGGTAAAGCTGGCGAGAAAAATACAGGTCCACAGCAAGTAAGGCCCGGCTGGGCCGACGACGCTGGACATCATAGCAGAAAGATCATTTTCATCGGCGATGGTGCTGCCCGAACCGTGCACCACTTCGGCGGCCACACTCCAGAACAGCACGTTAATCACCAGCATCGGTAACATGCCAAACAGCAAGTCAAGCTGTTGTAGCTTGCGGTATTTCGGCCCAACCCAACCTTTGTCACGCATGAAACCGGGATAGAGCAGGTTGCTGGTGGAGCCGCCAATAGCGCCAATGGTCGAGACAGCAATGAACACGGCAAAAAAAGGCCCGGCGTTTTCCGGCAGGCCGAAAGTCAGGCCGCGCAGAAAGCCGCTAACATCAAAATGACCGACCTTGATCATCGCATACAAAAACGAGCCAATCATAATCACTGACGCAATTCGCGCCAGCGTTTCGAGGTGACGATATTGATTGCGTGTCAGCATCATCAGCAGCGTCATGCTCACAATCACCACGCTCCAGAGAAACACGCCCCAGGTTTCGCCGCCGAAATGATTAAAAAGCTGATAAAGACCCACCGCGCCGGCACGTAAAAAACTCATCTGCACCACGAACGCCACAATGGCGATCAGGATGCCAAAAAACAGCGGAAAGCCGCGCCAGACGCGTTTGTAGCCTTGAATAATGTCGTTATCACCAAAGCGGTTCATCAAGGTGTATTTGGCGATGTAGGAGATCATAAAACCACGCGCGAGCAGGGCAATGATCAGCGTCCAGAGCAGGTCATAACCATAATTAGCGCCCGCGACGGTGGAAGCCACCAGATCACCGGTGCCGAGAAAGGTCATCGCCAGCACTAAGCCAGGACCAAAACTGCGCAGATACCCACGAAAGGTGGTCGGCAAGTGGTGATCGGCGACCGGGATGCTGATTTCTTGTTGCGATGTACTCATGGTGAAGCCTCACAATGAGGGTGACTGCAATGGCATTTTTGCTCTTTTTGCGCGTCACCGTAGGGTTTAGGGGGAGTAAATTTACACCGTCGCCACCGGCGTGGCGGGTGAACCCACCGCACCAGGCAGGCGCAGCGGCGGTGCAGTGAGCAGAAACGCGGTTCGTTGCTGTAGGGCCAGCCAGTCAGCCAGCGGACTCATCAGCCACAGTTCACCGAGATAAACCCCAAGCCGAAACAGGCAGAGATCGTGCAGCGGATGTGACGGATAAAAATCATTGTTAAGAGGTTTAGCGGGCAGAATTTCCACCGCAGGATTGTCAGCCAGCAGCGCAACCACGCCGCTGTCATGCACCCATTGACGCAGCTCCGGATCGCTACCATCCAGCCCGGCAAAATGGCTATTGAGATAAGCCATATCAGGTTCACCGTTCATTTCAATAATCGCTTCATCCATGCCGGTACGGAAGCACACAAGATCGCCGGGCCGAATGTCGATATTATCGGCCTCGATGATCTGCATCAGATGCTGATAACCAAAGGCGAAACGCCTAATGCCGAAATGGCGTTTGATATCGATCATCACCGCACGGCCCTGAATACCGTGCTGCGCCATATTCTCAATACCCAATGCTTTTGCACCGAGATGCGTACCGCTATCACAACCACAGCCGCCGCGATAATCGGTTTCTCCGACAATATCCACCCCCGCTTTATAGCCGTTGTAGAACACCATTTCGGCATCGCCGTTATCGTTCACATCGAACCATTGCCCCATGTGCGCCAGACTGTCCCATTGCGTTGAGTACTGCAGCGCCAGCGTCACGCTGTCGTCACAGATGACATCGCTCAGGCGTGCATCATCCCGCGACAGTGGATAGGTCATATTGGCGTTTTCACCACGCCGCGTGGCGTTAAGCTGCGGCGGTGGGCGACGTGGATTCATCGCCGTGCCGCCAGGCAGATCCAGCGGCAGGCTCAGGCAAAACGTTTGGCCTTCACGCACTTCGGCAATCCCTTCAAGTACCTTGGCGGCGGTCAGCAAATTCAGACGACCCAACTGATCGTCGGGACCAAAATCGCCCCAGGTTGACAGCGCAGGCCGTTTTTTCCAGCGGGTATTCATACTTCACTCCTTGCGGATGCATCCAGTGGCTGGGCGTTGTTCAGCGTCATCGGCGTTACGCGCGGCAGCCAGAAACCGTAAATCAGCGCGCCAATAATGCCCACCACGCCTGCGATTTCTAATGGGATAACGAATGAATGGGTGTACTGCATAATCACGCCAATCATGATCGGCGAGATGATGCCCGCCAGGTTGGCAGCCATGTTTTGGATACCGCCGATGGTGGCGACGTTGGCGCGGTTTGGCGCAACGTCAGACGGCAGCGCCCACAGCGCGGCGGAAGCAAAGGTTGCCGAGAAGTTGGCAAAACACAATGCCGCCAGCGCCAGGCCCACCGTCGGCGAAAAGGCGGCTAAGCCAATGGTCGCGCTGCCGAGCATGCCACCCACCAACGGAATTTTTCGCGCGACGCTCAGTGAGTAACCGCGACGCACCAGGCTGTCGGAAAGCAAGCCACCGCACCAGCCGCCGATAATCGCCGCCACGCCGGGCAACATGCCGAGCAAGCCGAACTTCATCAACGAAAGATGGAAGGTTTCCACCAGATAGGTAGGGAACCAGGTGAAGAAGAAATAAGAGACGAAGTTGATGCAGAAGAAGCCCGCCATCATTGCCTGCACCGTGCGCTGGGTCAGTAGCTGGCGAATGCTCATCGGAGCGCCGGTTTCTGCATCCTGATTCGCTTCAATGAAGGCCACTTCTTCGGCGGTGGCGGAAGGGTGATCGCGCGGTTCGCGATACCACAGATACCAACCCAGTGCCCAACCCACCGCGACCACGCCAGAAATCACAAAAGTGGCGCGCCAGCCAACCCATGCAATCAGCAGCGAGATAATTGGAATCGCCAGCGTGCCGCCGATTTTGCTGCCGTTATTAAAGGTCGCGGCGGCAAAGCTGCGTTCCTGACGCGGGAACCAGCGCGTCACCGTTGACGAACTGGCGGGATAACTCGGTGCTTCTACCGCGCCCAGTACAAACCGAAAGCCAACCAACGCGGCTATGCTGCTGGCTAAGCCGCAGGCCGCGGTGGCTAATCCCCAGCCGAGGCTACTTAACGCGAAGGTGATGCGCGGGCCAAGCCGATCAACCAGCCAACCGCCGGGCAGCTGGAACAGCACATAGCTCCAGAAGAAGGCGGACAGCAGCAAACCACTGTCGGTGGGCGAGATGTGCAGCTCCTCGCTCATAAATGGCATGGCGACACTCATCGCCGCACGATCGATGTAGTTAATGGCGATACCCACTGACAGCACCGTCAGAATCACGTAACGAAACTTCCCTTTACTTTTACTTGCCGAAACGACTGCAGGTGATCCATTGGAATTCAGCGACATCATCGCCTCCAATTGTTTTTTATTGTGGTTACAGAGAGGGAATGCCGCATGCAGGACGCATGCGGCGTTATGTCAGAAGGTGATCACAGACTGTGGCTCACCGCCTGATGTTCGTGAACCTGTTCTTCGTCAACGATTGGCTCGACTTTGCCCAGCAGGAACAGGTAGTTAAGAATACCAATCACCACCAGCACGGCGGAGAACACCAGCGCCCAGGTAAAGTGGCCGGTAGCGCCGACAATCGCACCGGTAATGATCGGACCCACCGCGCCGCCCATATTGGAGACCGTATTTTGCAGACCGGCGACAATCGACACGCTGTTCTGCGGTGCAACGTCGCCAGGCAATGCCCAGACCTGCGAAGCCGCCACGGTGGTGCCCGATTTAGCGATACACAGCAGCAGCACGGTCATAAAGACGGAATCGGTGAACGGCGCGAAACCAATGCACAGCGCCATCAACAGACCCACGGTGAGGAACAGTTTGCGCGTGGCGGTCAGCGACAAGATTTTCTTGTGGACGATGCGATCTGACATCCAACCGGCAATCACTTCAATCACCATGCCGCAAATCAGCGGCAGCGCAGCCACCATGCCCATTTTGAGGAAATCCATACCCTTGTCTTGCACCAGATAAGTCGGCAACCAGGTAATGAAGAAGTAGGAGGTATAGTTAATAGTGAAGAAGCCAATACACATTGCCCAGATGTTGCGGTAGCGCAGCAGTTTGTACCACTTCATGGGACGAACGCTTTTATCGCCATGTTTTTGTGTCTGGCCATCGCGGATCAAACTGATTTCGCTCTGGCTGATCTTCTTATGATCTTCCGGGTTCTCTGCATAGATAAAGTACCAGGCGATGACCCAAAACACGCCAATTGCGCCGATTACCAGGAAGGTGATACGCCAGTCAACCATGGCGATCATCCAGACGATCAATGGCATGGCCACCGCGCCGCCAAATTTCGATGCACTGTCGAACAGGCCAGAAACGGTGGCACGTTCGCGGTCGGGGAACCAGCGCGCGGTAATACCCGCATTGCTCGGATAAGCAGCCGCTTCACCGATGCCCAGCGCCAGACGCATGGCCAGCAATGATTTAAAACCGGTGGCTAAACCCATCGCCATGGTCGCGATTGACCACCACGCCACGGCAATGCCCAGCCCTTTTTTCTGGCCGTAGCGGTCAGCAAACCAGCCTGCCGGAATTTGCAGTAGCGCATAAGACCAGAAGAACGCGGCCATGATAAAACCCATCATTTCTGGATTGATGTCCAGCTCAGTGATCAGGTGCGGCGCAGCAGCAGAGAGTACAGTTCGATCAATGTAGTTAATGGCGATCGCCAGCCACATCAGGCCAGCGATCCACCAACGGATACGCGAGGTGTTGTTCATCGTTATAATCACCAAACTGTTCGGTAAGAGAAGCGGTCGGTCTTACGCCAACCCGTTCATCACGTTAACTGGGCGTTCGCCCTGTTTAAGGCACTGAATAATCTGCTGCACGCAACGTTCGCCAATAGCGCTGATTGCGCCGTCGGTATAACCGGCGATGTGCGAGGTAGGAATAAAATTCGGCAGCGTAAACAGCGGATGTTCAGCTAAGGGTTCGTGGTCGAATACGTCAGCGGCAGCGCCAGCAATCACGTTGTCCTGTAGCGCCTGGAACAGATCGTTTTCGTTGATCACGCCACCGCGTGAGACGTTGATCAGGAAGGCAGATTTCTTCATCCGTTTGATACGCGCGGCATTGAACAGGTTACGGGTTTCATCGGTCAGTGGCGTATGCAGCGTGATGAAATCGCCTTCTTCAGTCAGACGATCCATGCTGACGAACTCGATGCCGTGCTCGGCGGCAAATTTCTCATCGGGATAAAAATCAAACGCGATAACGCGCATGTTGAAGCCTTTGGCACGCAGCGCGACCTGCTTACCAATATTGCCCAGCCCGATAATGCCCAACGTTTTACCGTAGACGTCGGTGGCGAAAATGCGTGGCCAGTTGCCGGCGCGGGTTTCCTCTGCGGCCTGTGTGATCTGACGCGCACTGTTAAGCATCAGCGCGAAAGCGAAGTCAGCCACCGCGTGCTTGTTGGCGTCAGGGACATTGGTGACATAAATTCCGCGCGCGCGCGTTGCATCCAGATCGATGTTATCGACGCCAACGCCATGTTTACATACCACTTTTAACTGGGGCGCTTTCGCCAGCAGCTCATCGTTGACGTCAGTAAAGGCCACGATCATCGCGACGGTTTCAGCCAGATGCGGCTCCAGCGTCGACAATGGCGCATCGGCGGGCAGCGTAATCAGCTCAAAGCCATGCTGTTTCAGGGTGTCGATGGGCGCCGCATCATATTTAGCAAAGGAGGGCGAGGTGCAAATCACTTTCATAATTTTTCCCGGTGTCAGGTTTCAGGCAAGGGCAGCAAAGGCCACCCTGACGGCCATTACTGCAAATATTGATTCACGATTTGACGGATCTTCTGCTCTTCTTCGGCGCTGAAATGCACGGCATAGCGGCTTTCACCGACGTCATAGCCCAGCAGCGTGACGGCTTTTTTCACCGCCGCTGGCGAGAAGCCGACGCTGTATAAATCCGTACGCAGGCCCGTCACATTCTCTTGTGCCAGACGTGAGGCGGCGACATCACCAGCGTTGAAGTGTGCCCAAATAGCGTTGATCTCTTGCGGCGCGACGTTGGCGAGGCCAGAAATGCAGGCTGAGCAGCCATCGACAAATCCTTGATGAATCAATGAATCTGGACCGTTCAGCACGTCGAAGTTATCAATGCCTTCAGCGGCTTTCAGGAAACCACTCAGGCTCTCATAGCTGCCCGCAGAATCTTTGATACCGATAATGTTGGGATGTGAGGCCAGCTTGCGCACGGTTTCGGGCTGCAAGGTATTACCGGTACGCGCCGGAATGTTGTAGAGGAATAGCGGGACGTCGAGCGCGTCGGCCACGGTTTGGTAGTGATAAATCAACTCTTCCTGCTTCAACGGCACGAAATAAGGCGTGATCACAGATACGGCGTCCACGCCCAGTTTGGCTATCTGCTTGCCAAGGCGAATGGTTTCACGGGTCGATATTTCACCGATGTGCGCCACCACTGGCGCGCTGCCGTTGACTTCATCCACGCAGGTTTCGGTAACCGCTATTTTTTCCTGCTCGTTCAGCACGAAGAATTCACCGTTGGTACCGCCGCAGAAGATACCGTTACCTGCATTGAGTTGGCGTTTTACCTGCTCGCGCTGGGTGGCGGGATTGAAAGCGCCATCACGATCAAAGGCGGTGATGATGGCGGTTAATACGCCGACTATTTTCTGGCTCATGAGAATCCTCGTTATGCCTGGTGTGAAGGAAACAGCGTCAAATACACGTCACGCACATCGTTGGCGCTGACCGCCGTTGGCACGTTTTTCATCAGACGTTGCACATCTAATGCCGCTTCCACTAAATAGGGCAGGTGATCCGGGCTGATACCCAGCTCTTCCAGACTGGCTGGCAGTTTCAGGCGCTTGACCAGCGCAGTGAAGTAATCCACCAACGCCAGAGATTTGGCTTCTTCACTCAGCGAGCTATCTGCTTCTGGCAGCAGATCGTATGCCTGAGCAAATTTGCTCACTGCGGCAGGACGAACGAAACGCATGCAAGGTGCCAGTAAAATGGCATTGGCAACGCCGTGCGGTAGGTGATATTTGCCGCCCAGCGGATAGGACATGGCGTGCACCAGATGCGTACCGGCGTGGGCAATGGCGGCGCCGCCATAATAGGAAGCCCACAACATTTCCAGTCGCGCCTGCAGATTGCCCGGCTGGTTAATGGTGGTTTCAAGATTGGCGAACAACTTCTTCATGCCTATCAGTGCATAGTTATCACTCACCGGGTTCGACACGGTGGCAGTGAAACATTCGATCAGGTGACACAGCGCATCAATGCCGGTTGAAGAGGCGATATGTGCAGGCATGCTGGTGGTGAGTTCAGGCACCAACGCCACGAAATCGGGCAGCATTACCGGCGAAATAATGCCGACTTTGGTCTCTTTTTCTGGGATGGCTAAAATCGCGTTGGGTGTGGCTTCAGAGCCGGTTCCTGCGGTGGTAGGAATTAACAGCGACGTGGTGCGATGCTGCGGTTTCTCGCCCGCTAACAACGCCTCCAGCGACGGCGCATTCTCTACGCACAACACGGAAAGCAGCTTAGCGACATCCAGTACGCTGCCACCGCCGACACCAATCACTAAATCAACGTCACGTGAGGGCAATGCGCTGAGGATAGCCGCGACATCATGCTGACTTGGCTCTGGCGGTACGTTGTTCACGATGCTGACGCGAGCAATCTGCTGTTTCAGTTGTGCGATCAGCGCCTGAACCGCAGGAATGCTTTCGATATTCTTGTCGGTAACCAGTAATGCTTTCGCCTTACCGTTAAGCAGATAGCGAATGTCATTCAGCGCCTGATAGCCGCTGATAACCGTGCTGTTGATATTCATTTCATACCCTTTTCACTGTGTATCTGAACTGAATGATTGTGTTTGCTCATATCAGTGCGAGTTCCGTCACTTACTGTGCCTCAATTTATAGGACATATTGATTTCGATTAATTTGATCTTGCTCACATATAATCAATCATGATTGAATATAATCATCGTCAGCGGCAAGCAGCCGAAACAGGAGAAACAATGACCCAATCGTCATGGAAAACCCCGGTATTGGTGATCGCCGATGATTTTACCGGCGCGAACGATGCGGGCAGCGGGCTGGCCCAGGCGGGAGCGCGTGTACATGTGCTGTTCAACAGCGAGATGCCGCATAACAGCGAGGCAGTAGATGTTTGGGTGATCAGCACTGACAGTCGGGCAATCAGCGCTGAGCTGGCGGCGGAGCGCATTACGCAGGTGGTAAAGCAGCACGCCCTACACGCCGGCTGGCTGGTTAAAAAAATTGACTCGACCTTGCGTGGCAATGTCGGCGCAGAAGTGAATGCCGCACTCAAAGCCAGCGGCAAACAGCTGGCGCTGGTGGTGCCGGCAGTGCCGCGTCTTGGACGCACCACGCGAAACGGCGCGGTTTATTTAGATGATGTGCTGCTCACCGATACCGAATTTGCCAGCGATCCTAAAACGCCAATCTCAAGTGCCAATGTGTTGCAACAATTGCAGTTGCCGGGCACACAGATCGATCTCGCCACATTACGAAGCGATCGTCTGGAGACCGTACTGAATAACCTGCGCGGTGTGGTGGTGGTGGATGCAGAACAGGACGCGGATATCGCCCGTCTGGTACGCGCTGCGGCGCGTTTAGCTGAAACGCCTTTATTAGTCGGCGCGGCGGGATTAAGCGATGCGCTGGGCGCGCACCTTTCTACCCGTGTAGCAAAGCCGGTGTTAGCGGTGGTGGGATCGATGAGCGCCAACGCCCAGCAGCAAATCAGCAAGCTGGCGAGGCAGCGCAACATTGCTCTGATCGACATCAATATTAGTGAGCTGTTCTTGCAACCGGCGTGGCCTTCCGCGTCGGAATGGATCACGCAAAGCGTGGCGACGCTGCGTGCAGGTCAGCACACGGTGATTCGAACCTGCCAGCGAGCCAATCAGCGGCAAGAAATTGATCAACTTTGCCAGCAACACAACATGACACGTCAACAACTGGGCGAGGCGATTTGTGCGTTTCTCGGCGAGATGACGCGCACCGTGTGCCGTCAGCAATTGCCAAATGCGCTTTATCTTTCCGGCGGCGACGTGGCCATTGCCGTTGCCCAGGCGCTGGGTGCCAGCGGGTTTCAAATTCAGGGTCTGGTGGCGGGCTGCGTGCCGCACGGGGTTCTGCTTAACAGTGAATTTATCTTGCCGGTGATGACCAAAGCGGGTGGCTTTGGCGACGAAAACACCCTGGTAGAAGCCATACGTTTTATTGAGGAGAAGTCGAGTGAATAAAATTATTGCGGTGACGATGGGCGATCCTGCGGGCATCAGCCCGGAAATTATCATTAAAGCGCTGTCTGAAGGCGATCTGAACGGCGCGCCAGCAGTGGTGGTGGGTTGTGCCAGTACTCTGCGCCGCATCATGGCGATGAATATCACCCCGCAAGCTGAATTGCGGGTGCTCGACAGCGTAAAGGATGCGCATTTTGCGCCAGGCATCATCAACATCCTTGATGAACCGTTGGCGAACCCGGAAGCGTTAAAACCTGGCGTGGTACAAAAAGAAGCGGGCGATCTCGCCTGGCGCTGCGTAAAGCGCGCGACGGAACTGGCGCTGGCCGGAGAAGTGCAGGCGATTGCCACCGCGCCGCTGAACAAGGAAGCGCTGCATTCGGCAGGCCATATCTATCCGGGACATACCGAACTGC
This sequence comes from Pantoea sp. T14, assembly GCF_036663535.1. NCBI lineage: Bacteria > Pseudomonadati > Pseudomonadota > Gammaproteobacteria > Enterobacterales > Erwiniaceae > Pantoea > Pantoea sp. T14. The sequence goes on along the minus strand of NZ_JAWUEB010000013.1, from coordinate 73,866 downwards.
TGGCGCACCTTACCAACACTAAAAATTACGCCATGGTGCTGTATACCGATAAGCTGAAGGTGATTCATGTCACCACGCATATTGCGCTGCGTAAGTTCCTCGATACGCTGAATCGTGAGCGCATTGAAACGGTGATTGGCATGGCGGATACCTTCTTGCGCCGCGTCGGTTTTGAGAAGCCGCGTATTGCTGTCGCGGGTGTTAATCCCCACGCGGGTGAAAATGGGTTATTTGGCGATGAAGAGATCACCACGGTTGCACCCTCAATCAAGGCGATGAAAGCGCAGGGCATTGACGTTTATGGGCCTTGTCCGCCAGACACGGTGTTCCTGCAATGTCAGGAAGGGCAGTACGATATTGTGGTGGCGATGTACCACGATCAGGGACATATCCCGCTGAAGCTGCTGGGCTTTTATGATGGCGTGAACATTACCGCAGGACTGCCTTTTATCCGCACTTCGGCAGACCACGGCACCGCGTTTGATATCGCCTGGACAGGTAAAGCGAAGTCTGAGAGCATGGCGATCTCGATCAAACTCGCGATGCAGCTTGCATAGGGAAATATGAAGGGACAAAGTCGTCTTGACCAGATTATGGATTATCTGAAAAGCCATAATCTGGTGACTGTAGAGCAGTTGGTGAGTGCGATTTCCGCCTCACCGGCCACCATTCGGCGTGATTTGATCAAGCTGGATAAAGAGGGCGTAATCAGCCGTAGCCACGGCGGTGTGACCTTAAACCGGTTTATTCCCAGCCAGCCCACCACGCTGGAGAAAATGCAGCGTAATTTAGCCGAAAAACAGGCAATTGCTGAACAAGCAGCCAGCTTTGTGCGGTCGGGTGATGCAGTGGTGCTGGATGCCGGCACTACCATGCTGGAACTGGCGAGGCAGCTCACGCACCTGCCGCTGCGCGTCATCACCGCAGATTTACATATCGCGCTGTTTCTTTCCGAATTCAAACAGATCGAAGTGACCATTATTGGTGGGCGCATTGATGATTCCAGCCAGTCGTGTATTGGTGAACATGGACGCCGTCTGTTGCGCAGCATTAACCCCGATATCGCGTTTGTCAGCTGCAACTCATGGAGTCTGGAGCGCGGCATTACCACGCCGACCGAAGAGAAAGCGGGACTGAAGCACGATCTGTTAGCGAATGCCGCACGACGTGTCTTGCTGGCCGATAGCAGTAAATACGGTTCCTGGTCGCTGTTTTGCGCTTCGCCGCTGGAAAATTTAACCGATGTGGTGACCGACAACCGGCTGGAAGAGGACGTGAGGCGGGAGTTACGTGAACGCGGCATTGGCTTACAGTTGACGAAATAGATCGGGGTCGTTTGTCCCCCTCCCAACCTTCCCCCATGAATGGGGGAGAAGCGAGGTGGGGGACTGCGAGAACCAGCTCCAGCTTCAGCGACCACCTAACTTAGCCCGCAGAGGCAGCCACTACAGCGTCTTCAAACCCATTGAAGGTATGTTGCGGCCGTAGTAAATCTCACGCATCTCTTTCCACAGCAAATCAGTAATGCGCTTGTGTTCTTGTGGGCTGAGATCTTCCGGCTTGGTATTAAACAGGTAATGTTTCAGTTCAAAATCTTTCAGCATCATCTTGGTATGAAAGATGTTTTCCTGATAGACGTTCACGTCCACCATGTCATACATCGCCTTCATGTCATCTGACATGAAGTTCTGAATCGAGTTGATCTCGTGATCGATGAAATGCTTCAAACCATTCACGTCACGGGTGAATCCGCGCACGCGATAATCAACCGTAACGATGTCCGATTCGAGCTGGTGAATCAAATAATTCAGCGCTTTCAGCGGTGAAATCACGCCACAGGTGGAGACTTCAATGTCTGCACGGAAGGTACAAAGTCCGCCTTCGGGGTGGCTTTCGGGATAGGTGTGTACGCAGATATGGCTCTTGTCGAGGTGAGCAACCACCGAATTCGGCAGTGGGCCAGGATGCTCCGAGTTATCGATATCTTTCGGATCGATCGGCTCTTCGCTCACCAGAATGGTCACGCTCGCGCCCTGCGGCTCATAATCCTGGCGTGCAATATTCAGCACGTTGGCACCAATGATCGAACAGGTTTCCGTCAAAATTTCAGTCAAACGGGTCGCGTTATATTGCTCGTCAATGTAGGCGATATAGCCATCGCGCTCAGCTTCCGTATTTGCATAGCAAATATCGTAAATACAAAAACTCAGGCTTTTAGTCAGGTTGTTGAAGCCATGTAGTTTTAGCTTTTGCAATTTCATTCACCCCCTTATAAATGCTCGGTCTGTGACAAAGCATTCAACAGATATTGCGGCAGGGCAAAGCTGCCGGTATGGATTGCCGCGTTGTAGTAACGGCAGTTCAGGCCAGCGGTCTCGAAACGCGTCTGCAAAGTTGCAGCGTCGAGCTGGCGCAGCGCCGGATTGTCGCTCGCCCAGGCAAACGTCATGATGCCGCCGTAATAGGTCGGAATCGCGGCTTGGTAGAAACTGACATCGGCAAAGTAGTGGCTGAGTTTGCGATGGCTGTTGATGGCTTCGTCCTGTTGCAGGAAACACACGCCATTTTGCGCCACGAAGATGCCATTTTCATTAAGGGCATTCTTGCAGCCAGCATAGAATTCTGAGGTGAACAAACTCTCGCCTGGGCCGATAGGATCGGTACAGTCAGAGATAATGACATCAAATTTTTCATGGGTTTGATTAACGAAGTTGACGCCATCATCAATCACCAGCGTGAAGCGCGGATCGTCATAGGCACCGGCGCTGTGATTGGGCAAATATTGACGGCAAAAAGTGACGACGCCCGCATCAATTTCCACCATGGTGATTTTTTCAATCTGCGGATGGCGTGAGACTTCACGTAACATCGCGCCATCGCCACCGCCAATAATCAGTACGCTTTTGGCTGCACCGTGCGCCAGAATTGGCACGTGCGTCATCATTTCATGATAAATAAACTCATCACGTTCAGTGGTTTGTACCACACCATCCAACGCCATCACGCGGCCCATCTCCGCATTTTCGAAGATGATTAAATCCTGATGCGCTGTCTTTTCCCGATAGAGTTGTTTATCGACGGTAAAATACTGTCCAAATCCAGCATGAAGCGTTTCATACCACGTTTCTTTTTGGGCCATTTTTTGGGGCATGGTAGGCTCTCCTCTAATGACATCGCCATGAAAATGGGCGGCACATCATAGCTAACTCTGACCGTGGTTGCACGGTCAAATGTTCAGCAGGAGAGCGGGTTCTGCGGGTTATTTAACGTAGGCAAGCAGGCTTAAAGAATCACGCGCCAGGGACTTACACTTTTTGTCATTGGCGATCGCAATACCGCTTAAATCACGATAGCTATCTTCGCCAAGCGCCTTCATGTTGTAGTTGCTGTAATTGCTTAAATCCCAGCGATTTTGTTGCGCAAAAAATACCAATGCTTTACGAATCTGCGCATCGGGTAAATCTTGATAGCCGCAGTCGTTTTTCAAATAAACGAACACCGCCGTGAGATCGGCCAGATCTTCGGCTTCGGATTCGCTCAAGGCAAAGCTGGTGGAGGAGAAGCCAAGGAGTCCTGACAACAGCAGGATCTTGATGCTCTTCTTCATAGTCATTCTCTTCAAGGGATAATCTTATTGACGTTAGCACAGTTGTTAACAGGTTTTCGATTAATTTGCCCGCTACCGCAGAGGACCGCATTTTTTCGGGCGATTCTGGTGGGAATGCTTGACCTTCCCATTAGGTCAGGGTTTAGGCTATGCCCTCTCTTGTCACAAGGATGATTACCATGCAACGTCGCCATTTCCTCAAACTCACCGCTGCACTGAGCGCGGCGGGTGCGCTGCCGCTCTGGAGCCGCTCGCTAATGGCGGCTGAACGCCCGCTGCTGCCGATTCCTTCCTTACTGGAACCGGATAGCAGAGGCCAATACAACCTCACCGCCAGGCAAGGCAGCACGCAGTGGAAGGGCAAAGACGTTCCAACCTGGGGTTATAATGGCAATCTGCTCGGGCCGGCGTTGGTGTTACAAAGTGGCAAGGCAGTCACGGTAAATATTCACAACCGGCTCAACGAAGCGACGACGCTGCACTGGCATGGTTTGGAAATCCCCGGCGCGGTTGACGGCGGACCGCACGCCAGCATTGCGCCGGGCACGACGCGGCAAGTGACATTTACGCCCGATCAACCGGCGGCAACCTGTTGGTATCATCCACATTTACATGGCAAAACCGGTCATCAAGTGGCACAGGGTTTGGCTGGATTGGTGCTGTTAGAAGATAATGAATCCGGCAAATTACGTCTGCCCACGCAGTGGGGCGCAGATGATGTGCCGCTGATTTTTCAGGACAAACTGCTCACAAAGCAGGGCGATCGTATCGATTATCAACTGGATATCATGCGTGCCGCGGTGGGCTGGTTTGGCGACATGATGCTGACCAACGGCGTGCAGTATCCGCAACATGCCGTGCCACGTGGCTGGCTGCGTTTGCGCCTGCTCAACGGGTGTAACGCCCGTTCGCTGCACATAGCTGCCAGCGATAAACGTCCACTGTATGTGATCGGCAGTGACGGCGGTTTGCTGGCTGAACCTGTCAAAATTGCGTCGCTGCCTTTGTTGCCGGGTGAACGTTTTGAGGTGATGATCGACACTTCTGACGGCAACGCCTTTGACATCGTGACATTACCTGTTGAGCAAATGGGTATGACGTTGGCACCGTTCGACCAGCCTTTGCCGCTGGTGCAGATTTTACCGCTGCGCGTGATGGCCAGCGCCACGTTACCCGACACGTTAGCCACGTTGCCTGTTATACCAAAAACCGAAGGGCTCAATACGCGCTGGCTGCAACTGATGATGGATCCGCAGCTTGACCAGCAAGGTATGCAGGCATTAATGCAGCGCTATGGCGAGAAAGCGATGGGCAAGGGCCACCATGAGATGAAAATGGGCGGCGGTGATAGCAGCATGGCGCACGGCGAACATTCAATGGATCACGGCGCACCAAGCCAGCCAAAAACCGCAGCGGCCTATGACTTCCACAACGGCAATAAAATCAATGGTCAGGCGTTTAATATGGCTAAGCCGATGTTCAATGTCGAGCTGGGCGCGGTAGAGAAGTGGACGATCTCCGGGGAAGGCGACAGCATGCTGCATCCCTTCCATATTCACGGTACGCAGTTCCGCATTTTATCGGAGAATGGCAAACCGCCAGCCCCGCATCGTCAGGGCTGGAAAGATATCGTGAATGTTGACGGCTGGCGCAGCGAAGTGCTGGTGCGCTTCAACTATGTTGCCGCCGCCGAACAGGCTTATATGGCGCACTGTCATCTGCTGGAGCATGAAGATACCGGCATGATGCTGGGGTTCACCGTGACCTAAATTCAGGCGATATCAAGCGCCAGCTTAATGTCTTCTATCAGGTCATCCGCATTCTCGATGCCAATCGACAAACGCACGGTCGCGTCAGTAATGCCAATCCGCTGACGCACCGCTTCCGGCACGCCCGAATGGGTGGTGCTGCCAGGATGGCTGGCCAGCGATTCGGTACCGCCAAGGCTGACGGCCTGTTTGAACAGCGCTAGCGCATTAAGAAAACGAAACGCAGCTGGCTGGCCGCCAACGATATCAAATGAAAAGGTTGAGCCGGCGCCGTGACATTGCTCACGGTAGGTTTTTCCTTCTTCGCTCTCTGCATCCAGATAGGGAAGCCAATGCAGCTTTTCCACCTTCGCATGGTCGCGTAAAAATGCAGCCACCGCTTCGGCATTATGCCAGGCTTTTTCCATGCGCAGCGACAGCGTTTCCAGCGAGCGACCAATCATCCAGCTGGAATGGGGATCGAGCTGCGTACCAATCGCGCTGCGTAAGGCACGGATTTTTGTCATCAGCGCTTTACTGCCCATCGCCGCGCCAGCAATTAAATCAGAATGCCCACCCACATATTTGGTCAGTGAATAGAGCGACACGTCCGCGCCCAGCGTCAGCGGTTGCTGAAACAGCGGGCCAAGCAGGGTGTTGTCACAAGCCACGATCGGACGTGATCCTTGCTGCTGATCGATCTCGTCGGCGATGCGCGCAATCAAGGCGATATTTACCAAACTGTTGGTCGGGTTGGCGGGCGTTTCAATCAGGATCATCGCCACCCGACCTTGCGCCATTGCGCGCTGTGCAGCGTCACGCACTTTGCTTTCATCATTGCCATCGCTGAAACCCACCGCCTGAATATCCAGATTATGCAGCGTCTTGCTCAACAGCGTTTCGGTGCCGCCATAGAGCGGTTGCGAATGCAAAATGACTTCGCCAGGACGGGAGAAGGCCAGCAGCGTGGTTGAAATTGCCGCCATGCCCGATGCAAACAGTGCACAGCTTTCAGCGCGTTCATAAATCGCCAGCCGATCCTCAACAATTTCGCTGTTGGGATGGTTGAAGCGCGAATAGACTAACCCGCCAGTTTTCCCTTCTGGCGGTTCTTTGCGCCCTGAGACGTAATCAAAGAAATCACGTCCTTCTTCAGCACTGTTAAAAACAAAGGTGGAGGTGAGGAAAACCGGCGGTTTAACCGCGCCTTCTGAGAGGCGTGGATCAAAGCCGTAATTCAGCATTTGCGTTTCAGGATGAAGGGGACGATCGCCTATGTGGGTCTTTTTACTGGATGAAGAGGTCATGAAATCTCCGGCTAACCTGGGTTAACGAGCAGCGTACGATTCATACAGTTAACGCTACTGCATCCTTTTTCGCCACGGTAACGTTTGCCTTTGCCGTACGGCGTCAGCGGCGGTATCGACTATGATAGACTTCGTGGCTTTCTGACGTAACCGGGCTGAACGCAATGAAACACACTGTTGAAGTGATGATCCCTGAGCAGGCAATCGCCGAGCGCATCGCCGAACTGGGCAAAGAGATTACCGAGCATTACCGCGACAGCGGCAGTGACATGGTACTTGTCGGGCTGCTACGCGGCTCCTTTATGTTTATGGCCGATCTGTGCCGTGCCATCGATGTTTCGCATGAAGTCGATTTTATGACAGCATCAAGCTACGGCAGCGGCATGTCTACCACGCGTGATGTGAAGATCCTGAAAGATTTGGATGAAGATATTCGTGGTAAAGATGTGCTGATCGTGGAAGATATCATCGACTCCGGTAATACACTGAGCAAAGTGCGTGAAATTCTGGCATTGCGCCAACCGAAATCACTGGCAATTTGTACTCTGCTGGATAAACCGGAACGTCGTGAAGTTGAAGTAAAAGTAGAATATGTCGGCTTTACTATTCCCGATGAATTCGTGGTGGGCTTCGGTATCGACTATGCGCAGCGCTACCGTAATCTGCCTTATATCGGTAAAGTCGTTCCGCTCGAAGCATAAGCACCGCACATTCTTCCAAGGCTACGACAGCCTGCTTAGTGTAGGCTTGTCGCCGCGATACCCATCATTCTTCACGCTGCAGATGCGCTGGCTACCTGTGTTTATCCGAATCACTGACTTGAGTCAGCTCATCGGGATAAATACGCTTGCCGTGTGGCTGCAACGAGAATGATTTAGGGTATATCCAGACGGATTACTGCGGGCTTTCGGAATTGACCAATAAATTGGCAATGCCGTGGCGATAACGTTGCTCAAGGATTTCGCGGCTGTTGGCGGTGACATCAAGGTTACGCAAGCAGCCGTCCTGAATACCGTATACCCAGCCGTGCAGCGAAACATTCTGCCCGCGTTTCCAGGCGGATTGCAGGATGGTAGAGTGTCCAAGGTTATAAACTTGCTCAACCACGTTGATTTCGCACAGTTTATCGAGGCGCTTATCCGGCGGGAGTTCCCCCAACAACACGCTATGCTTGTACCAGAGATCGCGAATGTGCAGCAGCCAGTTGTTGATCAAACCCAGCTCCGGGTTATCCATCGCCGCCTGTACACCGCCGCAGCCATAATGGCCGCAAACAATGACGTGTTCAACTTCCAGCACTTCGATGGCGTATTGCACCACGGAAAGGCAGTTGAGATCGGTGTGAACCACCAGATTGGCCACGTTGCGATGAACAAAAAGTTCGCCCGGTTCAAGTCCGGTGAGGCGCTCGGCGGGAACGCGGCTGTCTGAACAGCCAATCCACAAAAAGCGGGGTTTTTGTGCCTGGGCAAGCCGCTCAAAAAAGCCGGGATCTTCTTCGACCAGTAATTTGGACCATTCGCGGTTATTACTGATCAGGGTATCGATGTCTGTCATGGCGTGAGCGACCTGTTACTGCGCGTTGTGCGTGGGCGTACTATAGGCGAAGGCTTAATAATTTCAAACGGCATAAAAATGCCACTACAACAGGGTATGGATTCGTAATGACTTATGCACTGGAACTTTCCCGGTTAACTAAAACCTATCCCGGCGGCATGCAGGCGCTGAAAGGGATCGATCTTAACGTTGAGGCGGGCGACTTTTATGCGCTGCTGGGGCCAAACGGCGCCGGTAAATCCACCACTATCGGTATTATTAGCTCGCTGGTGAATAAGACCGAAGGCAGCGTGCGGGTATTTGGTTACGACCTGGAAAAAGATGTGGTAAATGCCAAACGGCAGCTCGGATTGGTGCCGCAGGAGTTCAACTTTAACCCGTTTGAAACCGTCATGCAGATTGTCGTGAATCAGGCGGGTTATTACGGCGTTGAACGTCGAGAAGCCAATACGCGCGCTGAAAAATACCTGAAGCAGCTCGATCTGTGGGAAAAACGCAACGAGCGTGCGCGTATGCTTTCCGGGGGTATGAAGCGTCGCCTGATGATTGCTCGCGCCTTAATGCATGAACCCAAACTGCTGATTCTTGATGAACCCACCGCCGGCGTAGACATTGAGCTGCGCCGTTCAATGTGGGTGTTTCTGAAAGATCTCAATGCGAAAGGCACCACCATTATCCTTACCACGCACTATCTGGAAGAGGCCGAAATGCTGTGCCGCAATATTGGCATTATCCAGAGCGGTGAACTGGTGGAAAACACCTCCATGAAAGGTTTGCTCTCCAAGCTGAAATCGGAAACCTTCATTCTTGATTTAGCCCCGCGCAGCCCGCTGCCTGCACTGGAAGGTTTTCAGTATCGCTTGGTTGATACCTCAACGCTGGAAGTGGAAGTGATGCGTGAACAGGGATTAAACAGCGTATTCAGCCAGCTTAGTGCGCAGGGCGTTCAGGTATTGAGTATGCGTAACAAAGCCAACCGACTGGAAGAGTTGTTCGTCGGCCTGGTGCAGGGAAAAACAGGAGCAAAAGCATGACACATTTGTACTGGGTGGCGTTAAAGAGCATCTGGAGCAAGGAAATTAACCGCTTTGCCCGCATCTGGATTCAGACGCTGGTGCCGCCGGTTATTACCATGACGCTCTACTTCATTATCTTCGGTAATCTGATCGGTTCACGCATTGGCGATATGCATGGTTTTAGCTACATGCAGTTTATTGTGCCGGGCTTAATCATGATGTCGGTGATCACCAATGCTTACGCTAACGTGGCGTCATCCTTCTTCAGCGCGAAGTTCCAGCGTAACATTGAAGAGCTGTTAGTCGCGCCCGTTCCCACACACATTATCATCGCTGGATATGTTGGTGGTGGTGTCGCGCGCGGCGTGTGCGTCGGTATTTTGGTTACAGCAATCTCTCTGTTTTTTGTGCCGTTCCACGTGCATTCATGGACGATGGTGGCAGTAACCTTGTTACTGACAGCAATTTTGTTCTCACTGGCAGGCCTGCTGAATGCCGTGTTTGCGCGTACTTTTGATGACATCAGCTTGATTCCAACCTTTGTGCTGACACCGTTAACCTACCTTGGCGGCGTGTTCTATTCGCTGACGCTGCTGCCACCGTTCTGGCAAATGGTGTCGAAACTGAACCCGGTGGTTTATATGATCAGCGGGTTCCGCTTTGGTTTTCTGGGTATCAACGATGTGCCGATCATTTTCACGTTGTCGGTGCTGATCGGCTTTATTGTGGTGTTTTATATCTTGGTGTATAGCCTGATTCAGCGTGGCCGCGGTTTACGCAGCTAATCGCAGCATCAGCAATATAAATAACGCAGCTCAGGCTGCGTTATTTTATTGGCGCGAATAGCACAAAGCGTCAGGCTACCTGTACGGGCAACGCTTTCGCCAGGCGCTTCATCTGGTTGTCGCCTTCAAAATAGGCCACTTTAGGCTGCCATGTCCGCGCTTCAGCCTCTTCCACCTGCACATACGAGCAGATAATCAGAATATCGCCTTCACAGGCACAACGCGCCGCTGCACCATTCACGGAAATGATTTTTGAGCCGCGTTCAGCCGCAATGGCATAGGTTGAAAAGCGCTGACCGTTGGTCACGTTGTAGATATCAATCGCTTCGTATTGCAGGATGCCTGAGGCATCAAGAAAATCCTGGTCGATAGCGCAGGAACCTTCATAATTCAGGTCCGCTTGCGTCACTTTCACTCGATGTAACTTACCTTGTAAAACGGTACGAATCATAGCCAAAACCTTTCTTATGCAGCGGAAAAAATCTCTCCAGCAACAGCGAATTACTGGGTGAGATCGACCTGTTTGTTATCGATTAAACGCGCGTTGCCGAGCCACGCCGCCATTAATACCACCGCGCACTGACTGTCGACCGTCAAGGGTTGCAGCGTCTCAGCATCACAAATGGCCAGCCCATCTGGACGTAAGCCTTTTTCCAGCAATGATTGGTTAGCGGCTTCAATCATCTCATCAACGTGCCGTTCGCCATTGGCCAACTGCGTGGCGATCTCATTCATCACCTGACTTAACGCCGGTGCCAGCTTACGTTCGTCATCGCTGAGATAGCCATTACGTGAGCTCAGCGCCAGACCATCTTTGGCACGCACGGTAGGCACGCCAACGATGTCGATATCAAAGCCCATGTCCGCCACCATTTTGCGGATGATCGCCAGCTGCTGGAAATCTTTCTCACCAAAGCAGGCGATATCGGGCTGAACCAGATTAAATAACTTGCTCACGATGGTGGCGACGCCACGGAAATGACCAGGACGGCTGGCGCCTTCCAGCAGTGAAGAAAGTACCGGCACTTCAACGAAGGTCTGGTTTTTAGTGCCGTGCGGATAGACTTCGGCCGGAGAGGGCGCAAACACCACATCTACACCACGACGGTTCAGCTTTTCGCAATCTTCCTGCAAGGTGCGTGGATAGCGCGCTAAATCGTCGGCACGATCAAATTGCATCGGGTTAACAAAAATCGACACGATGACGATGTCACCGCGGTTACGCGCTTCATCGACCAGCGTTAAATGTCCGTCGTGAAGATTACCCATGGTCGGCACCAATGCGATGCGTTTGCCTTCCTGACGCCAGCGGCGCACTTCACGGCGCAGCAACGGCAGCGTTTCAATGATCAGCACTGAAATTCTCCTGAATTACTGGAAACTGTGTTCAGCGGCGGGGTAAGCCCCAGATTCCACTTCGGCAATATAGTGGCGAATCGCCGCGCGAATGTCGCCGGTCTCGGCCAGGAAATTTTTAGCAAATTTGGGAATGTGCCCGCCGGTAATGCCAAAGGCATCATGCATCACTAAAATCTGACCATCGGTGGCGTTACCGGCACCAATACCAATCACGGGAATGGTCAACGCTTCGGTGATGCGCTTCGCCAGCGCGACCGGCACGCATTCAAGCACCAGTAACTGTGCACCTGCTGCTTCCAGTGCCAATGCATCAGCCAGCACGCGTTCAGCACCTGCCTCATCACGACCTTGCACTTTGTAGCCACCGAAAATATTCACCGACTGCGGCGTTAACCCGAGATGACCACATACCGGCACCGCACGATCGGCGAGCATACGTACGGTCTCAGCCAGCCACTCGCCACCTTCAATTTTCACCATGTTGGCCCCGGCGCGCATCAGCTGCGCGGCATTCTCGAAGGTTTGCTCAGGCGTGGCGTAACTCATGAAGGGCAGGTCAGAAAGCAGCAGCGACTGCGGCGCACCACGACGTACTGCCGCCGTGTGATAAGCAATATCGCTAACCGTAACCGGTAATGTCGAGTCGTGACCTTGAACCGTCATGCCAAGAGAATCACCGACCAGCAGCACCTGAATACCTTCATCAGCAAACAGGCGAGCAAAACTGAAATCGTAAGCGGTCAGCGTTGCGAATTTTTTACCGCTGGCTTTCCACTGGCGTAAATGGGAAATCGTGGTGGGTTTCATAACCTTCTCAACTCAGGGAGTTCTGATGGGCGAAGTTTACTGGATAGCGTCAAGGAGCGGAATGAAAGAAGTGCTATTGTGCGGTTCAGGCGTGCCAGAGGCGAATATTGCTGGCATCCAGTGTAGGAAGAAAGGTTTTGAGTGCGCGTCCATCGGGCAGGGCAGCATCGGGCGCAATCTCAAGCAGCGGCAGCAGCATAAAGGCGCGATTCAGCATGTCGTAATGCGGCACGATAAGGCGTTCAGTATTGATCTCCGCTTCGCCAAACAGCATGACGTCAATGTCCAGCGTACGCGGCCCCCAACGCTCAGCTTTGCGTACGCGACCATGCTCAAGCTCGATGCGTTGAGTGTGGTCGAGCAGGCTTTCTGGCGACAGCTGGGTTTCCAGCGCGACGGCAGCGTTAAGATAATCTGGCTGATCCGCTGGACCGTAAGGCGGGGTGCGATAAAACGCGGAGGTGGCGATACGTTGCGTTTCGGGCAGCGCATCCAGCGCTGCCAACGCTGCATCAACCTGATGCAGCGGATCGGCGAGATTACTGCCTAACGCAAGGTAAACGCGGGTCATGACGCGCTTTGATTCCGTGGCGCAGCCGAACGAGGACGACGACGACGCGCTTTACCGCGCGGTGAAGGATCATCACCCAGAGTATTCAGCATGGTTTTCTGATGCGGCGGTGCAGCGACCTGGAATTCACCCCACCACTGGCTCAGGCGCAACAGCTCTGGGTTATTCTCAACTTCAGCACGCAGCGCCAGCAAATCGTAGGCTGCACGGAATTTTGGATGCTCCATCAGCTTCCACGCTCGTTTACCGTGACGGCGAGACATACGCAGCTGGAGTTGCCAAATATCGCGAATCAGCGAAGTAATACGTTTAGGAATCGCCAGCGCTTTGCAGGCTTCATCCAGCGTATCGTTCATCGCCATGGCAAAGGCTTCGAAGTAGGTCAGGCCACTTTCCTGCGCAATGCGCTCGGCAGTTTCCAACTGGGGATACCAGAACATGGCAGCAAACAAAAATGCCGGGTTTACGCGCATATCGTTGTGGATGCGGTTATCGGTATTTTTCAGCACCTGCGCCAGCATGCGTTCCATGAAGCTATCACCGTTTTCGGTGAAGTTGCGTGACAGCGTCGGGAACAGCGGCTGGAATAACTGGTATTCGCACAGCTTGAGATAGGTACTGTAACCGTAACCGGCTTGCAGCAGCTTAAGCGACTCTTCAAACAGGCGCGCTGGCGGAATGTCACGTAATAGCGTGGCCAGGCGAGGAATCGGCTCAGCGGTCTCTGGTGCAATGCGCATGTTCAATTTAGCGGCGAAACGCGCCACGCGCAGCATCCGCACCGGATCTTCGCGATAGCGGGTTTCCGGATCGCCAATCAGTCGAATAATGCCTTCCTGCAAATCGTGCAGACCGCCGACGTAATCGCGCACGCTGAAATCAGCCACGCTGTAATAAAGGCTATTGATGGTGAGATCGCGACGCTGCGCATCATCTTCAATATTGCCAAAGATGTTATCGCGCAACAGCATGCCGCTTTGAGCGCGCTGCGACGTGTTGCGATCGTCCACTTCCTCTTCAGCCTGATGATGACCACGGAAAGTCGCGACCTCAATCACTTCCGGGCCAAACATCACATGGGCCAAACGGAAACGGCGACCCACCAGCCGACAGTTGCGGAACAGCTTACGCATCTGCTCTGGCGTGGCATTGGTGGTCACGTCGAAGTCCTTCGGCTTTTGCCCTAACAGCAAATCGCGCACGCCGCCGCCTACCAGATAGGCTTCGTAACCGGCTTTATTCAGGCGATACAGCACTTTGAGGGCATTTTCGCTGATGTCTTTGCGTGAGATGATATGGCTTTCACGAGGAATAATGGTCATAAGACGCTCGGGTTCAACCTCTACTGGTGCCTCCTCGTCATCACGCTTAAGGACTTTTCTGCAAAAATTAGCTACTCGGGTAAAAATGGGACACCTCGACAGTGACGTAAAAAGGGTGTGGGTAAAATCAGCGGCTAATCATAGCCTGTTGAGAACCGTTTGAGAATGCTGTTGTCCTGGCATCCGGTTTCAGAGCGTTGTCTTGAGGGATCAAAGCGATATTCCACTGTGACACCGCACGAGACAGCAGTTTCTCCTGCGTTTCGTCCTGCCAGTTCTCATCAACCTGCTGACCAAGAAAGCGTAGCGCCTCAACCAATAGCGGCCGTGCATCACCTTGAGGCAACGGCGGCGCATGATTTTGCTTCGAAAGCTTATTGCCGTCAGCATTGATCGCCAGCGGCAAATGCAGATATTGCGGCACCGCCCAGCCAAATTGCTGATAAAGCGCGATCTGCCTTACCGTGGGTTCAATCAAGTCAGCACCGCGAACAATTTCGGTCACACCCTGGAAATAATCGTCAACCACCACCGCCAGGTTATAAGCGAACAACCCATCGCGACGATGAATAATAAAGTCTTCCTGCGCCAGACGAGGATCGGCCTGCAACGTGCCGCGTAGGCGATCGGTAAATTCATTCACCGGCGCATGCTGACGCAAACGTAATGCGGCGTTTTCCGATCCCCGCTGTAAATCGCGGCAATGACCATCATAAAAGCCGCCCAACTGCTGAATTCGGCTGCGCGGGCAGGTACAAAAGTAGCTTTGACGATGCTGTTGTAGCCAGTCGAGGGCTTCGCGATAAGCTTCATGCCGTTGCGATTGCCACAGCACCTCACCATCCCAATGCAAACCGTATTGTTCAAGCTGCTGCAGAATATGCGTGGCGGCGCCCGGGATTTCACGCGGCGGATCAATATCCTCAATGCGTACCAGCCAGCGACCATTTTGCGCGCGCGCGCTAAGGTAACTGCCTAAAGCAGCGATGAGTGAGCCAAAGTGAAGTTCACCGGAAGGGGATGGGGCGAAGCGCCCAGTGCAAGATGACATTGACATGTGCATTAGAGGTTACCGCGCAACGAGAAAACCTGCAGTTCTCTTGATGCGCGGCAACGAAGTGGCTGCGGCATTAGCCAGCCATTTGTTTCTCGCGGATTTCTGCTAATGTCTTACAGTCGATGCAAAGATCGGCGGTAGGACGCGCTTCAAGACGGCGAATGCCAATCTCTACGCCACAGGAATCGCAATAGCCAAAGTCGTCATCTTCAACTTTCTTCAGCGTTTTTTCGATCTTTTTAATCAGCTTACGTTCGCGATCGCGGTTACGCAGCTCCAGGCTGAATTCCTCTTCCTGCGCGGCACGGTCAACCGGGTCCGGGAAGTTGGCAGCTTCATCCTGCATGTGCGATACGGTGCGATCCACTTCGTCCCGCAGTTGATTACGCCAGGCTTCCAGAATCTTACGAAAATGGGTCAGCTGGGCATCATTCATATACTCTTCGCCCGGTTTTACCTGATAAGGCTCAACCCCAGCGATTGCGAGAATACTCAGGGACGATGTTTTACGGTTTTGCCCTTCTTGCATGTTGTTTCTCCTGGATAACACGCACTATACCCTTCAACTTCTTGCAACAGGTGCGTTGCCGCCTGCCTGCTTCTTGACATCTCTCGGGTACATCGATCCCCCAACGGGGAAAAAAACAGGCCGCTATAAATAACAGAAGCAGTCAAGGTTAGCAATTATTCGTGAACGCACCTTGACAAGCCTGTGAGGAGCAGCGTAATTGGCGTCATGCTCAGAACATTCTTAGCACAAATAATTGCTAAAGATATTACAACTTTACTGCAACAGGATTTTTAAGAAACATACCTGCCACCGATAAGTTTGCCTGATACGCCAAAACTTCAACGCCATCCTTCTGCGCCTGGACCAGTTGTTCTGCGTAAGCCGCGTCAATATGACGGGCCGGGGAAACGTCCTCAATCCCCGAGTGCAGAACCGCGAACAACAAGACAGCTCGATGACCTTCAGCGGCAACTGCGCTTAGCTCGCGCAGGTGCTTTTGACCTCGAGTCGTCACCGCATCCGGGAAGTAGCCTTTTCCTTGATGTAAAAGGGTCACGGATTTCACCTCAATATAGCAGTTGCGCTTGTCCTTCGCCTGGAGGAGGAAGTCAATTCGGCTTTTTTCGCTGCCGTACTTCACCTCAGCCTGGCAATGTTCGTAAGCGGATAACTCTGGAATACGTTGCTGATCCAACGCTTCACGCACTAACTGATTGGCGCGCAAGGTATTAACGCAAATCCAGTGGCCTGATTGCGTCTCAGTAATTTCCCAACTGTGGGGATATTTACGCGTCAGGCTCTCCGACGTGGAATACCACACTGTATCGCCCGGTGTAGCGCAGCCGGTCATTGCACCGGTATTGGCGCAGTGAATCGTCAATGTTTCGCCTTCGGGTGTCACCACATCGGCGAGAAAACGTTTGTAACGGGCAAGTAAACGGGCGGATTTAAGCGGTGGAGAAAAATGCATAGGATTCCTGATCAAGCCTGCAACGGCCAGCTTGCCAGCGCGCGATAACGCGTGCGGCCTTTAGCAAACTCCGAAGCATAAAGAGAAAAATGCGCCACGCGAAAGCGCCAGTGAAAGCCGCGCGGCGGTAGCGCAACCGGCTGGTAAGCGTGGCGTAATAAGGTCACATGCGGATGAAACGGCTGGGGACTTTGTACACAGCCGTGACGCGCAGCTTGGGCTCGCAGCAGGCTGGCGAGCTGTAACAAGCCGCGAGGCGGGCGCTGACAACCGAGCCATACCACGCCGGGACGTGGCCAGTGTCCGGCATCATCAAGATCGACATCAAAACCAGGCTGCACAATGCGTGACGCCAGCGTCTGTAAGCGCTGCGACGTCTCGCTGGAAACCTCGCCCAGAAATGCCAGCGTAATATGCATATTGGCCGCAGCAACCGGGCGTCCAGCCTCTTCAGCAAAGTTTTCTGCCCGCCAACGCACCAGCTGTTGCTGAAGATCGTCGGGCAGGCTGATAGCAAAGAATAAGCGTTGTGTCGGCATGGCGGTCTCCGGCAATCCTCACGGATGGGTGCTACAATGCGCGCCATATTAGCACAGGCGGAATCGGAGTTTGCTGTGAGTGATTTACCCGTCAGCGCGGTGCTGCCTGACATTTTAGCGGCGCTTAACACGGCGTCACAAATCCTGCTGGCCGCGCCTACCGGCGCAGGCAAATCGACCTGGCTGCCGCTGCAATTACTGGAACATGCGGCGCTGCCTGGCCGGATCATTATGCTGGAACCGCGTCGTCTGGCGGCGCGCAACGTGGCGCAGCGGCTGGCGGAACAGCTCAATCAGCAGCCGGGCGAAACCGTGGGTTATCGCATGCGCGGTGAAACCTGCATTAGCGGTAATACCCGATTAGAGGTCGTGACCGAAGGCATTCTCACCCGGATGTTGCAGCAAGATCCCATGCTGGATGGCGTCTCGTTAGTGATCCTGGATGAGTTTCATGAGCGCAGCCTGCAAGCTGATGTCGCGCTCGCGCTGTTGCTTGACGTGCAGCAAGGTCTGCGCGAAGACCTGAAGATTTTGTTGATGTCGGCAACCCTCGACAATGCCCGTTTGGCGGCGATGCTGCCAAATGCGCCGTTGATCATTTCAGAAGGGCGCAGTTACCCCGTCGAGCGGCGTTACGCATCGCTCAATCAATCGGTTCGCTTCGATGAGGCGGTCGCGCGTGAAGTGGCGCAACTGTTGCGCGAAGAAAGCGGCTCGCTGCTGCTGTTTTTACCCGGTGTCGCAGAGATTGAACGCGTAAAGCACGCGCTGGAATCACGTGTGGCGGAGGATGTTGATCTTGCGCCTTTATATGGTGCATTGCCGTTAGCGGCGCAGCGGCGCGCCATTCTTCCTGCACCTGCAGGGCGACGCAAAGTGGTGCTCGCCACCAATATTGCTGAAACCAGCCTGACGATTGAAGGTATTCGCTTGGTGGTTGACAGCGCACTGGAACGCAGCGCGTTGTTTGATGCGCGCAGCGGTGTCACGCGGCTGCAAACCCAGCGCATTAGCCAGGCTTCAATGACGCAGCGCGCCGGACGCGCCGGACGTTTATCGCCCGGCATCTGTTTGCATCTCATTCCTCAAGAACAAGCTTCACGGGCAGCAGCACAAAGCGAAGCGGAAATTCTGCACAGCGATCTCTCATCGTTGTGGCTAGATTTGCTGCAATGGGGCTGTACGCAACCCGAGCAGCTGCAATGGCTCGATTTACCGCCCGCAAAACATCTGCGCGCTGCACAGCAACAGTTAACGCACCTCGGCGCGTTAGCCGACAAGGGTCAACTTAACGCGCAAGGTCGCCGCATGGCGCAGCTCGGTAGCGATCCGCGTTTAGCTGCTATCTTGCTCGCCGCTGGCGAGGATGCTGATGCGGTTGCCAGCGCCGCTTTGCTGGTGGCGATTCTGGAAGATCCCCCGCGCAGCGGCAGCGCCGATTTACGGGATGCGCTGCATCGGCCCCAGCCGCACTGGCAACGTCGTGCTCAGCAGTGGCAAAAGCGGCTTAAGGTCAGCGGTGGGCGTGTGGATGAAGATCGCTTTGCCGTCTTACTGGCTGCGGGGTTTGGCGATCGTCTGGCACGTCGTCGCGATCAAAGTGGTCGCTATCAGCTGGCTAACGGCCTGGGCGCGAAACTGGATGAGCAGGATGGATTAACGCGTAATGAATGGCTGATTGCGCCTGCGTTGTTACAAGGCAGCGCCGCACCGGATGCACGCATGTTGCTGGCGTTGCCGGTAGATATCGATGCGTTGTGTCGCCAGCATCCCGCGTTGATTGAGCAACGTATGGAAGTGGAATGGGATGATGAAAAAGGCACGTTGCGCGCTTTCAGACGTGAGCAGATCGGAGCGTTAATCCTCAAAACGCAACCGCTGGCGCGCCCTGAACCAGAGGTACTGCATGCCGCGATGCTGCGCTGGATCAGCGAGAAAGGTTTATCGGTGCTCGGCTGGACACCGGAAGCTGAACAGCTGCGTCTGCGTCTACACTGCGCGGTTGAATGGCTGCCGGAAGAGAACTGGCCCGCGATGGACGATGCCGCGTTGCTTGATTCACTGGAGCAATGGCTGTTGCCGCAGATGAGCGCGGTACGCGATCTAAAAAGCCTGCAGTCGGTCAATCTTGTTAGCGCGCTATTACATTTGCTCACATGGTCACAACGTCAGCGGCTGGATACTGTGCTGCCAACTCATTACACTGTGCCGACCGGAAGTCGTCTACCTATTCGCTATCATGCGGATAAGCCTCCGGCGCTGGCGGTGCGGATTCAGGAGATGTTTGGCGAAGCCATCAATCCCGCCGTCGCAGAAGGGCGCGTGCCGCTGGTGCTGGAGCTGTTATCACCCGCACAGCGCCCGCTGCAGATCACCCGTGACCTCGCTGCGTTCTGGCGTGGCGCGTATCTGGACGTCCAAAAGGAGATGAAAGGGCGCTATCCCAAACATCCCTGGCCTGACGATCCAGCAAACGCTTTGCCAACAAGACGCACGAAAAAATATTCCCCGCAAGGTTGAGAACGCTGGATCGAATTCAGAGGGTTCTGCCATGCGGAATGCGATAAAGCAGTTAGAGTAACCGCCTTGCCGATGGCTATGCCTGGAGAACGAAACGAATGTCTGGGAACGATCGCGAACCTATTGGGCGCAAAGGAAAGCAGCTGCCGCCGCGCCGCAGCGCGAACCGGGGTCGCCGCAGAGATATCGATGACGATATCGCGCAGGATGATTTTGACGATGATTACGAGGAGAAGGCACCCGTGCCACGTAAAGGTAAAAGCGGAAAGCCGCGCGGCAAACGCCGTTGGTTGGGATGGTTAATTAAACTCTTCCTGGTATTTGTAGTGGTAATGGCGGCATGGGGCGTCTATCTCGACTCGGAAATCCGAAGCCGCATTGATGGTAAAGTATGGCAGTTGCCTGCCACGGTGTACGGACGTATGGTCAGCCTCGAACCCGGTATGGCGTACAACAAAAGCGAAATGGTGGCGCTGCTGGAAGGTACGCAGTATCGCGAAGTATCGCGCATTACCCGTCCCGGCGAGTTCTCGATCAAAGGCAACACCATCGATATGCTGCGTCGTCCGTTTGACTTCCCGGACAGTAAAGAAGGGCAGATCCACGCGCGCATGACCTTCAGCAAAGATGAGCTGAGTGAGATCAAGAACCTGGATAACGGTCGCGACTTTGGCTTTTTCCGCCTCGATCCGCGTCTGATCACCATGCTGCAATCACCCAATGGTGAGCAGCGCTTGTTTGTGCCACGCGCAGGTTTCCCGGATCTGCTGGTCGATACCTTGATCGCCACTGAAGATCGCCACTTCTATGAACATGATGGTATTAGCCCCTATTCGATTGGTCGCGCTTTCCTGGCGAACATTACCGCCGGTAAAGCGGTGCAGGGCGGCAGTACGCTGACTCAGCAGTTGGTAAAAAACCTGTTCCTGACCAATGAGCGTTCGCTGTGGCGTAAAGCCCGTGAAGCTTACATGGCGGTGATCATGGATGCGCGCTACAGCAAAGATCGCATCCTTGAGCTCTATCTGAACGAGGTTTACCTCGGCCAGGCTGGCAACGATCAGATTCGCGGCTTCCCGCTGGCCAGCTTGTATTACTTTGGTCGTCCGGTCGATGAGCTGAGCCTCGACCAACAGGCGATGCTGGTCGGCATGGTAAAAGGCGCTTCGCTCTATAATCCGTGGCGTAACCCGAAACTGGCGCTGGAACGTCGTAACTTAGTGCTGCGTTTGTTGCAGCAGCAAAAAGTGATCGATCAGGAACTCTACGACATGCTGTCGGCGCGTCCGCTGGGTGTGCAGCCGAAAGGTGGCGTGATTACGCCGCAGCCTGCTTTCATGCAGATGGTGCGTAACGAACTCCAGACCCGGCTGGGCGACAAAGTTAAAGATCTCTCTGGCGTGAAAATCTTTACCACGCTCGATCCGGTATCGCAGGATGCAGCGGAAAAAGCGGTACTTGACGGTATTCCAACCCTGAAAAAACAGCGCGGCTTAAAAGATCTGGAAACCGCGATGGTGGTGGTTGATCGCTTCAGTGGCGAAGTGCGTGCCATGGTCGGCGGTGCCGATCCGCAGTTTGCCGGTTATAACCGTGCGCTGCAGGCGCGTCGTTCTATCGGTTCGCTGGCAAAACCGGCGACCTATTTAACGGCACTGAGCCAGCCGAACAGCTATCGTCTCAACAGCTGGATTGCGGATGAACCGATTGCGCTGAAACAGCCAAACGGTTCGATCTGGAAACCGATGAATGACGATCGTCGATTCAGCGGCAAAGTGATGCTGGTGGATGCGCTGACCAACTCCATGAACGTGCCGACAGTTAACCTTGGTATGACGCTGGGTCTGGATGCGGTAATGGATACCTGGACCAAGCTGGGCGTGCCGAAAGATCAGCTGCATCCGGTTCCTTCAATGCTGTTGGGTGCTCTTAACCTGACGCCGATTGAAGTCGCGCAAGCTTTCCAGTCGATTGCCAGCGGCGGCAACCGTGCGCCCCTGTCAGCGGTGCGTTCGGTGATTGCAGAAGATGGCACAGTGCTCTATCAGAGCTTCCCACAGGCGCAACGTGTTGAGCCTGCGCAAGCGGCTTACCTGACGCTTTACACCATGCAGCAGGTTGCGAGCCACGGAACTGCACGTGCGCTGGGCGCGCGTTTCCCGAATGCGCATCTGGCGGGTAAAACCGGTACCACTAACGACCTGATCGATAGCTGGTTCGCCGGTGTCGACGGTAAAGAAGTGGCGATTACCTGGGTAGGCCGTGATAACAACCAACCCACCAAGCTTTATGGTGCAAGTGGTGCGATGCAGCTTTATCGCCGTTATCTCGACAATCAGGCGCCGATGCCGCTTCAGCTGACGCCGCCAGAAGATGTGTCATTGATGAATGTTGATTCTGCGGGCAACTTTGTTTGCGGCACAGGCAGCAGCACCTGGCGCTCGCTGCCGGTGTGGGCGCTGGATCCTAATGCGCTTTGCGAGCAGCAGCAGCAGCAAGTTGAACAGCAGCAGCAGGTAGAGCAGCAGCAGGAACAACAAGTTCAGCAGCAGCAACAGCAGCAGCAAGAGCAGAAAGACAGCGATGGCGTTGCGGGCTGGATAAAGGATATGTTCGGCAAGTAGTTGAAAGAGTAATGAGTAAAAAGGGCGCTTATGCGCCCTTTTTTTGTGCTTGATCAATAACGGTCAATCGCGCTGCAAACGGCGTCACGCTTGGGTTTTTTGCTTGCAGTGATTGCTGCGTTTCGCATATTATCCGACCGTTATAATAATCATTATCGTTTCGATTCGCCTGCCCAAAACTCATCTATTAGAGATAACTTTATGAATGCGCGAACGACTTTTCCTTGTTACAAAAGCGGTGTTTTTTCTCGTCAGCCTCTGACCTTGATGATTGCCCTTGCGCTCAGTGGTTTCAGCGCCGGTGCCTTTGCCGAAGAGACGATTGTTGTTTCAGCAGATGGCGGAGGCGGCGTAGAGCAGGAAAGCGCATGGGGACCCGCTCCAACTGTTGCCGCGAAACGCAGTGCCACGGGTACCAAGACCGATACACCCATCGAAAAAAATCCGCAGTCGGTTTCCGTAGTAACGCGTGAAGAGATGGAGATGCGTAACGTTACCAGCGTGAAAGGTGCCTTTAACTACACGCCAGGCGTATTAACCGGTAACCGCGGCAGCTCCGATGTGATCGATGCGCTGTCGATTCGCGGTTTCAGCGAAACCAACACCAATCAATATCTTGATGGCCTGAAGCTACAGGGCGACAACTACTCTGAATTTGCCATCGATCCCTATTTTCTTGAGCGTGCGGAACTGCTGCGCGGCCCGGTTTCGGTGCTGTATGGCAAAAGCAATCCAGGCGGCGTGGTTTCACTGGTCAGCAAGCGCCCAACTCAGGAAACACTGCGTGAAGTGCAATTCCAGATGGGCAACGACAATCTGTTCTCGACGGGCTTCGACTTCAGCGGATCGCTGGACGATGATGGCGTTTACAGTTATCGCCTGACTGGCCAGGCTCGCAGTCAGGATGCGCAGCAGGATATGAACAAAGAGAAGCGTTATACCCTCGCGCCGTCATTCAGCTGGCGTCCTGATGAAAATACCCGCTTCGATCTGCTGACCTATTTCCAGAACGAACCTGAAACCGGCTATTACGGCTGGCTACCGCGTCAGGGCACGGTAGTACCTATCATTCGTGCCGACGGCAGCGAATACAAACTTCCTACCAACTTTGATGAAGGCGAAGACAGCAACAAGATCTCGCGTAACACCAAAATGGTCGGCTATAACGTCGAACACAGTTTTAATGATACGTGGACGGTGCGGCAAAACCTGCGCTACGCGGATTTACGTACCGATTATCGCAGTATTTACGGCAACGGTTATCTGCCCGCCACGCAGGAGATTACACGTGGTTCGGCCACTTCAAATGAGAAGCTGAACCAGTTCGCGGTGGATAACCAGGCGCAGGCCAAATTTGCGACTGGTCAGGTTGACCACACCTTATTGCTGGGCGTGGATTTCCAGCGTACGCGCAACGATATAGATGCGCAGTTTGGTACGGCATCGCCGTTGAATGCTGTGAGTCCTCAATATGGTGATGACAGCGTGACGCCATTTGCCGATCCTTATCAGCATCTCAATAAACAACGTCAAACCGGTTTGTATGCGCAAGATCAGTTGGAATGGGATCGCTGGGTATTGACGCTCGGTGGTCGCTACGATTACGCCATGAATTCAGTTTACGATCGTGTAGCAGACTCGGTTGATCGCCAGAACGATCAAGCGTTTACCTGGCGCGGTGGCCTGAACTATGTGTTTGATAACGGCATTGCACCCTATTTCAGCTACAGCGAATCTTTCATACCTAACGCGGGTGCGACGTGGGGTGGCGAGGCGTTTGATCCTTCACGCGCTAAACAGTATGAGGCGGGAGTGAAGTATGTGCCGAAAGATCGCCCTGTTGTTATCACTGCTGCGGTGTATCAGCTGACCAAAACCAAAAACCTCACCGCCGATCCCGATAGCGTAAACCATCCTTTTGCCAGCATTCAAAGCGGTGAGATCCGTTCACGCGGCGTTGAGCTGGAAGCCAAAGCGGCGCTGAATGCCAACATCAACCTGACCGCGTCGTACACTTACACCGATGCGGAATACACCGAAGACACCACGCTAAAAGGCAAAACACCGGTTCAGGTGCCGAAGCATATGGCGTCATTGTGGAGCGATTACACCTTCCATGAGACAGCGCTTTCGGGTGTCACCGTGGGGGCTGGCGTGCGTTACGTCGGTGAAAGCAAAGGTTTGTATAGCACGGGCGACAACGTTAACCAGAACTTCGACGTTGCGGGTTACACCACGGTTGATGCTGCGCTGAAGTATGATTTAGGCCGCTTCGGTTTGCCTGGATCGACGGTAGGCGTTAACGTCAATAACCTGTTTGATCGTGATTATGTCGCCAGCTGTTACCGCGAATACGCGTGTTACTGGGGCGCAGAACGTCAAATTGTGGGCACCGCGACCTTCAGATTCTGATTTAACCGGGCGCTGCGGCGCCCGTTTTACAGGGATTCTCATGCAGCATCAGCACGCCGAAGAAACCACTTTTACACTGCAAAATGTCAGCTTTCACGTGCCTGGCCGCACGCTGCTCCATCCGCTCACGCTGACCTTTCCGCCTGGCAAAGTCACCGCATTGATTGGTCATAACGGATCGGGCAAATCCACTTTGCTGAAAATGTTGGGGCGTCATCATGCTGCCAGCGAAGGCCAGGTTTTGCTTAACAATCGGCCAATAG
The DNA here is from genome assembly GCF_036663535.1 of Pantoea sp. T14. Classification (NCBI taxonomy): domain Bacteria; kingdom Pseudomonadati; phylum Pseudomonadota; class Gammaproteobacteria; order Enterobacterales; family Erwiniaceae; genus Pantoea; species Pantoea sp. T14. Next base: position 48,891 of record NZ_JAWUEB010000013.1, on the reverse strand, counting down.
AGAACTGGAGCAGCAAAGCTTTTGCGCGTCAGGTGGCTTATCTGCCACAGCAACTGCCTGCTGCAGAAGGAATGACGGTACGTGAACTGGTGGCGATTGGACGTTATCCTTGGCATGGCGCGCTGGGGCGTTTCGGCCAGGAAGATCGCGATCGTGTCGATGAGGCGATTGCGCTGGTTGGGCTAAACCCCTTCGCCAGCCGGCTGGTGGATAGCTTGTCCGGCGGTGAGCGGCAGCGTGCATGGCTGGCGATGCTGGTGGCGCAAAACAGCCGCTGTTTACTGCTGGATGAACCAACCTCTGCGCTGGATATTGCGCATCAGGTAGATGTACTCGCGCTGATTCAACGCCTCAGCCGTGAACGCGGTTTAACCGTGATCGCGGTATTACATGACATCAATATGGCGGCGCGTTATTGCGATCATCTGGTGGCGCTACGCGGCGGGTCAATGATTGCCGAAGGCGGCCCGGAAACCATTATGCAGGCCGACGTGCTGGCAGCCATTTACGGTATTCCCATGGGCATTTTGCCTCATCCGCAGGGCGGCGCGCCGGTCAGTTTTGTTTACTAAGGATGGGATAATGCCCGATCTGCTGCGCCGTCGTTTGATGATGGCAATGGCGTTGTCGCCGTTACTTCACAGTTTTCCGCTGCGTGCCGCACCCGTGGATCTGCAACGCATTATTGCGCTGGAGTGGTTGCCGACGGAGTTACTGCTGGCGCTGGGCGTAACACCGCTCGGCGTGGCAGATATGCACAACTACAACATTTGGGTGGGGGATCCGCCGCTACCTGCCCGCGTCGTGGATGTGGGATTGCGTACCGAACCCAATCTTGAATTGATGACGCAGATGCGGCCGTCACTGATTTTATGTTCCAACGGTTATGGTCCACCAAAAGAGAAGCTCACGCGCATTGCACCGATTATGGGGTTTGACCTCAACAGCGGCGACGGTAAACCGTTTACGACTGCGCGCCTGTCGCTACAAGAATTAGGCAAGCGTCTCGGTCGCGAAGCGCAAGCCGATCAGCATCTCGCGTGGGTGGATAATCAGCTTGCAGCGGCGCGTCAGCGCCTTGCTGCTTATCGCGGGCGGCCCATTCTTTTGATGTCACTGCTCGATAGTCGCCACGCCATCACGTTCGGTAAAAACAGCCTGTTTCTTGAGGTGATGAACATGCTGGGCCTGGAAAATGCCTGGCAGGGCGAAACCAATTTTTGGGGCAGCGCGGTGGTGGGCATTGAGCGTCTGGCTTCGCTAAGCGATGTTGAGGTGATCTGCTTCGATCATGACAACGAGGCGGACATGCAGCAGGTGATGCGCAGTCCGCTGTGGCAATCTTTGCCCTTTATTCGCGCGGGCCGCTTTCAGCGCGTTCCTGCGGTGTGGTATTACGGCGCGACGTTGTCGGCGCTGCATTTTGTTCGCGTGTTGGAACGCGCGCTGGAGACGCATTGATGCGCCATCGTCTTTTCCCCGTTGCGTTGTTGAGTGTGCTGTTTTTGCTGGCGCTTGGATTAACGCTGGTTAATTTGCAGCACGCGTTGCCGTTGGCGCAATGGTCACAGGCGCTGTGGGCGCCGGATGTGAATAATATTCAGCAAATGGTGTTTCATCACAGTTTGCTGTCGCGCCTGATTTTAGCGTTGCTGGTTGGTGCAGGCTTGGGTTTAGCCGGTTTGCTGTTTCAGCAAGTGTTGCGCAATCCGCTGGCAGAACCCACGACATTGGGCGTCTCGTCGGGAGCGCAGCTAGGGATTACGGTGGCGACGCTGTGGCAATTACCCGGCGGCGCGATGACGCAGCAGTTTGCGGCGCTGGGCGGCGCGTTACTGGTGGGGGCGATTGTGTTTGGCGTGGCGTGGGGGAAACGTTTGTCGCCGGTCACGCTGATCCTTGCAGGTTTGGTTCTGAGCCTGTACAGCGGCGCGGTCAACCAGATTTTTGCCATCTTTAACCACGATCAATTACAGAACATGTTCCTTTGGAGCACCGGATCGCTGAATCAAATGGGTTGGGAGAATGTGAGTCAGCTCTGGCCGCGTCTGCTGCTGGCATTTGCGGTGGCGCTGGCGCTGCTGCGACCATTAACCTTGATGGGGCTAGATGATGGTGTCGCTAAAAACCTGGGACTCGCACTTTCCCTGGCGCGGCTGGGCGGTTTGGCGCTGGCGATTTTGCTGAGTGCGCAACTGGTAAACGCAGCCGGGATTATCGGCTTTATCGGTCTGTTTGCACCGCTGCTGGCGAAGTTGCTTGGCGGACGCCGTTTGCTCAGCCGTATGTTATTAGCGCCACTTATCGGCGCGTTACTGCTCTGGCTGGCGGATGCTTGCGTATTGTGGCTCACCACGCATTGGCGCGAAGTTTCAACCGGTACCGCAACTGCGCTGCTGGGTGTGCCAATTTTGTTGTGGTTGTTGCCGCGTTTGCGCACCGGCTCGGTGCCGCCTGCAATGAATCTTGGCGATAACGTGCCTGCTGAGCGTCAAGCGGTGGGGCGTTGGTGTCTTGTCGCTTTGGGCATGCTGGCGCTGTTGACGTGCTTTGGCCTGGCATTTGGCCGCGATGCGCATGGCTGGACTTGGTCCAGCGGCGAGATGTTACAACAGCTCATGCCGTGGCGTGCACCGCGCTTGCTGGCTGCGCTGGTGGTGGGTTTGATGCTAGGCGTTGCCGGCAGTTTGATTCAGCGTCTGACCGGTAATCCGATGGCGAGCCCGGAAGTCTTGGGCATCAGTTCAGGTGCGGCTTTTGGCGTGGTGATCATGCTGTTTTTCGTACCGGGGGATGCGCTGGCATATCTGCTACCAGCGGGCGTGCTGGGCGCTGGCGTCACTTTGCTGATCATCATGCTGGTCGCCAGCCGAGGCGGTTTCTCGCCGGAGCGTATGCTGCTGGCGGGAATGGCGCTTAACAGCGCTTTTGTCACGCTGCTGATGCTTTTGTTGGCAAGTGGCGATCCGCGCATGGGCGGATTACTCAGCTGGATTTCTGGCTCAACCTACAATATCAGCGGCAAGCAGGCGATCCAGAGTGCCGTTTGCGCACTGGTGCTGGTGTCGATGGCACCGCTGGCCAGCCGCTGGTTGACGCTGCTGCCGCTGGGTAGCGCCACGGCGCGCTCGGCGGGAATGGCGCTAACGCCATCGCGCCTGAGTCTGCTGCTGCTGGCTGCTGCGTTGACGGCTGCCGCGACATTAACCATCGGACCGCTGAGCTTTATCGGTTTGATGGCACCACATATCGCACGTATGTTGGGCTTTCGTCGGGCGTTGCCGCAGGTGTTGCTGTCTGGATTGTTAGGGGCAGGGTTGATGGTGTTTGCTGACTGGTGCGGCAGGATGTTAGCGTTTCCGGATCAAATACCGGCGGGCTTAATGGCAACGTTTTTGGGTGCGCCGTACTTCATCTGGTTATTGCGGCGGTCGCGTTAAACCGCATAACATCAACCCGATTCAGGGTGGGTTATTCAGAACAAAAAAGACCGGCTTTCACCGGTCTTTTTTTATTACAGCTTAGCGAAACAGCGACGTGCCGCGTCAATAGTGCGCTGGATATCTTCAGCGCTGTGCGCCAGCGACATGAAACCCGCTTCAAATGCTGATGGTGCCAGATAAACGCCCTCTTCCAACATCAGGTGGAAGAATTTTTTGAAGCGTTCAACGTCACACTGTGTGACATCGGCATAGCACGTTACCGTTGCGGCATCAGTGAAGAACAGGCCAAACATACCGCCTACGTAATTCACGACCAACGGAATGTTTTCCTGCTGCGCCGCTTCAAGCAGGCCTTCCGCCAGCTGCGTGGTGAGTGCGGTCAGCTTCTGATGCGTACCCGGCTGGGCGATTTGGCTTAAACAGGCGTAGCCCGCTGCCATCGCAATCGGGTTACCGGAGAGCGTACCTGCCTGATAAACCGGGCCGGTTGGTGCAAGCGCTGCCATCACGTCGCGACGACCGCCAAATGCGCCGACAGGCATGCCGCCACCGATAATTTTGCCGAGGCAGGTCAGATCGGGCACGACATTGTAATGCGCCTGCGCGCCGCCAAGTGCGACGCGGAAGCCCGTCATCACTTCATCAATAATCAGTAGCGCACCAAATTCATCACACAATGCACGCAAACCCGACAGGAAACCTGGCTGTGGCGGAATGCAGTTCATGTTGCCCGCAACCGGTTCAACGATGATACAGGCGATCTCTTGCGGATAAAGTTTAAACGCCGCACGTACAGAATCGAGATCGTTATAGGTGCAGGTCAGCGTGTGTTTGGCGAAATCAGCAGGCACGCCCGGTGAGTTAGGCTGGCCCAGCGTTAATGCGCCAGAACCCGCCTTAACCAGCAGGTGATCGGCATGGCCGTGATAGCAGCCTTCAAACTTAATGAGCTTATCGCGGCCGGTGAAACCACGCGCCAGACGAATCGCACTCATGGTGGCTTCAGTGCCGGAGTTCACCATGCGCACCATTTCCATGCTTGGCACCAGGTCGCAGACCAGTTGCGCCATGGTCACTTCCATTTCGGTAGGCGCACCAAAGCTTAAACCGCGTTGGGCCGCTTCAATCACGGCATTGCGAATTTCAGCATTATTATGGCCCAGCACCATCGGGCCCCATGAACCGACATAATCGATATAGGCTTTGCCATCGGCATCATATAAATAGGCGCCGTCAGCATGCTCAATGAACAGCGGTACGCCGCCCACACCAGTAAACGCACGTACCGGCGAATTTACGCCGCCGGGAATCAGGCGTTGCGCCTGGGCGAACAGGTTTTCGGACTTACTCATTTTCGGCTCCAGCAGTTCAATAAAATATCGCGCCATTCTACGTAAGAGGCGCGGCAGGCGAAAGGGTGGAAAACCCTGCAATATGTCTAACCTTAGTTAAGGCGGCACAGAGTGCGAAGCTCAAAACTTGATTGCGCTGGTGTGCTGGCAGATAATAGCGGTATTAAGGTCGTTTTCTGACCTGGGCGTTTACTGGAGTCAAACATGAGTGATGAAGTAGCAGCACTGCCGTTGCAATTTACCGAAGCAGCAGCCAATAAAGTGAAGAATCTGATTGCTGATGAAGAGAATCCAGAACTGAAACTGCGTGTCTATATCACTGGCGGCGGTTGCAGCGGATTTCAGTATGGTTTTACTTTCGATGACAAAATGAATGATGGTGACATGACGATTGAGAAGCAAGGCGTGTCACTGGTGGTTGATCCGATGAGTCTGCAATATCTGGTGGGCGGATCGGTGGATTACACCGAAGGGCTGGAAGGTTCGCGCTTTATCGTAACTAACCCGAACGCTAAAACCACCTGCGGCTGTGGTTCTTCATTTAGTATCTGATTTTGCAGGCCGCTGTTCAGCGGCCTCGCTCACCACTCTATTGTTACTAACCGATCGGTTTCTCTCTGCTTTGCATCTCGTTTCAGCACGCTTTGCATAATGCGCGGCTGCGCGCTGAAGTGACGTCCGCAATCAACCTGGGGCGGGCTTTGGCTCGTGGCGCTGTTGATTTCACAGCGAGAGAAAATGATCAGTTTAACGCCAATAGAGCCGGTGATTGACCCTGCAGTCGCGGAGCCAGCCATCAACAGCGCTATGGCCAGAAGCACTGTTCTGGTCATGTTTAGGTCCTGGTGTAGTCAAAAGGCGCTTATGCGCAAAAGGACGGCGAGCATACGTGGCTCGCGCGTCTCATGTAGTAATTAACGGCAATAATTGTTTTTTCTTTAATCGATTAAGCCAACTTTATTGTGCTGGATGCAGCGCTGTACAGAGTTGTTTTGCTGCCAGCATCAGACGCGGGCCCGGGCGGCTTAGCCAGTCATCATTGATAGCAATCACCGGCACGCTAAGCTGCGGCTGCCAGAATCGCGCTACGTTCCTTGCCTGCTGCGTGTTTCCGCCCATCACTATCGCTTGAGGATGGCGCATTAACACTTGTTCGCGGCTGACTTGTGGCCAGCTGACGCGGCTATCAGCAAAAATATTTCTGCCGCCGCACAGCTCAATAATGTCGTTCTGCAAGGTCGCTTTAGCTGCGGTGAAAAGTGGCTGCTGGCCAAACTGTAAAAATAGCGGAATTGATGTCAGCGAAGCGTAATGCTGACGCAATTCAGCTTCCTGCTGGCGCAGCTGTTGCGCCGTCTTTTCCGCCTGCTCAGGATGCGGACTCCATTTTCCCAGCGCGGCCAGTGCATCGATCATGCCTGCCAGATTAGCGGGATCAATCCATTCAATTTTGATACCCAACTGCTGCAATTGATCTATTTGACGTTGTGGATTGCCGCCACGCCACGCCAACACCACATCCGGTTTTAGCTGCAAAATGCGCTCAACTTTGATGCCTTGCCAGTTGGCAACCTGTTCGATTTTTTGCGCAGCAGTCGGATAGTCTGACCAGGCGCTAACGGCAATTGGTGTGATGCCTGCGGCGAAAGCCAATTCGGTTAAATGCGGGGCGAGAGCGATAACGCGTGGGGATGAAGCGAACAGGCTGCTGCTAAACAGCAGCAGCCAGCAGAGCAGAAAACGTTTAGCCACGCGCCAGGCGCGCCAGCAAGTTTTCTACCATCAGCGACGACTGTTTTGCCGCAACGCTGAGGAACTCATCAAAGCTCAAATGTGATTGTTGATCGGCAACGTCCGAAATGGCGCGAACCACCACGAAAGGCACCGCGAATTGATGGCAGACGTGACCAATTGCGGTGGCTTCCATCTCAACGGCAATGGCCTGCGGGAAGGTGTTACGAATGCGTGCCAGCGGCTCAGCGCCGTTGATGAAAGCATCGCCGCTCACCACCAAACCACGCACTGCATTGAGATCCAACTGCTGAATGCAGGCTTCTGCCTGCGCAATCAAATTCGCATCGGCAACAAATGCTGCCGGGCAGCCCGCCATTTGGCCGGGCGCGTAACCAAAGGCGGTGACGTCTGCATCGTGATAACGCACCTCTTCCGAAACCACAATATCGCCCACTTTCAGCGTAGGCGCTAAACCGCCCGCAGAACCGGTATTGATGACGACATCGGGTTTGCAGAGCTGTAACAACAGCGTCGTACCAAGCGCAGCTGCAGTTTTACCGATGCCCGATTTCAGCAGAGCCACCTCAACGCCATTAAGCGTGCCGGTGTAAATTTCGCAGCCAGCCAGTGATAAGGTTTGACGGTTTTCAATTTTGTCACGCAGTAGAGTGACTTCCTGCTCCATCGCGCCAATAATGCCTGCTTTCATAAAGAGTCTCGCTAATGTAGATGTTTTCGCCGAAATTAAGGCATAGTCTACCATGGCTGACAGGGGATTAATTCACGAAAAAAAGAGGGGCAATTAATGGCAGCGATCAATTTCAGGACGAAGATCAGCTTTACTCGCCCTTATACCAGCCGAAAAGATCCCGAAGGGGAATATTATATTAGCCGCCATTTTGAAAGTGACCGCGGTCGAATAATTAACTCGGCGGCCATTCGTCGTTTGCAACAGAAAACCCAGGTCTTTCCTTTAGAGCGAAATGCGGCGGTGCGCTCGCGTTTAACCCATTCGCTTGAAGTGCAACAAACCGGACGCTATATCAGTAAAGAGATCCTGCAAACCCTGAAAATGCAGGGCGGGCTGGCGCAATATGGTCTGGATGAGCTGGAAGGTGCCTTTGAGAGCTTAGTGGAAATGGCGTGCCTGCTGCACGACGTCGGCAATCCGCCGTTTGGCCATTTTGGCGAAGCGGCAATTAACGACTGGTTTGAGGATAAGTTACCCGCAAACTTGGTGGATCCGCTGGTTGCTGGCGTTGAAACCGATGAGCAGCGCAGCGCTTTTGATCAAATGAATGCCATGATTCGCCAGGATTTATGTCATTTTGAAGGCAACGCGCAGGCCATTCGCATGGTGCATACTTTGCTGCAGCTGAATCTCAGCTATTCACAAGTTGCCTGCGTGTTGAAATATACAGCACCCGCCTGGTGGCAAGGCGAAAAACCGGCTGAATATAGCGTATTAATGAAAAAACCGGGCTTCTATTTATCCGAGCGAGATTATATTGCTGAGCTACGGGCTGAGACGAATATGGATGAGCATCATCGTTTCCCGCTGACTTATATAATGGAAGCGGCAGATGATATCTCTTATTGCATTGCCGATCTGGATGATGCGGTAGAAAAAGCCATTTTTAATGTCGACAGTTTGTATGAATTTCTCAGTAAAGCCTGGGGAACAATTAAACCCAACGATGCATTTAGCCGAACTATTGGTGAGGCCTGGCGTGAAGCCTGTAGCAAAAAACGCCGCAGCCGCAGCGATCAATTTTTTATGTCGCTACGTGTCAATGTTCAAAACGTTTTGGTGGGCTACGCAGTAAAACGTTTTGTTGATAATCTTGCCGCTATTTTTGATGGTAGCTTTAATCATGCTTTATTAGAGGATGAAGGGGAAGAAGGGCGGCTTCTTCAGATATTTAAAACCGTGGCGCGGCAGCAGGTATTTAACCATTCCGAAGTCGAACAGCTGGAGTTACAAGGTTATCGCGTCATTAAAGGACTATTGGAAATTTATGAACCGCTGATGAAGCTGAATTACGAAGCTTTCACTGCATTGATTAATGAAGATTTTCTTCCTCAGCATCCCATTGAAACCCGTTTGTTTCATAAGCTTTCAGGAAAACATCGTAAAGCTTATCAGCAGGCAATGCGTTCGCTGGTGGTAAAACATAAATATGAGCGTCTGTTATGGGAGCGTTATTATCGTTTCCGCCTTATTCAGGATTACATTAGCGGCATGACCGACCTTTATGCCTGGGATGAGTATCGTCGCTTAATGGCGGTGGAATAAAGGGCGAATTGTAAAGAGCGCGCATAAATTTTTACTTTTACCTAAAACTTTTGCTGGAACTTCACGTTAAAACATTTATCTCATCATACGACCACAGCAAGGGTCTGGACGATAATTTTTGAGAGATACCGAAAAATGAAAAAAAAAGTTCTAATGTTAAGCGCGCTGGCGCTGAGTCTTGGTATGGCACTGACGCCTGTCAGTGTTCTCGCAGCAGAAACGGCCTCTTCTACCAGTCAGCAATTACCCAGCTTGGCTCCTATGTTAGAAAAAGTGATGCCTTCTGTTGTCAGTATCAGTGTTGAAGGCAGCACTACGGTAAAAACGCCGCGCATGCCGCAGCAGTTCCAGCAATTCTTTGGTGATGATTCACCGTTCTGCCAGGACGGTTCGCCGTTCCAGAGCTCGCCAATGTGTCAAAACGGTGGCGGCAGCGAGGGGGGCAATGCGCCAGATACCCAGAAAGAAAAATTCCGGGCTCTGGGTTCAGGCGTGGTCATTAATGCTGAAAAAGGCTACGTGGTAACCAATAACCATGTGGTAAACGACGCCACTAAAATTCAGGTGCAGCTCAGCGATGGTCGCCGTTATGACGCTAAAGTGATTGGTAAAGATCCCAGCTCTGACATCGCGTTAATTCAGCTGCAAGATGCCAAAAACCTCACTGCTGTGAAAATTGCTGACTCCGATAATTTGCGCGTGGGTGACTACACCGTCGCCATCGGCAACCCTTACGGCTTGGGTGAAACCGTAACATCGGGCATCGTTTCAGCGCTGGGTCGTAGCGGATTGAACGTAGAAAACTACGAAAACTTTATTCAGACCGATGCGGCGATTAACCGTGGTAACTCCGGCGGAGCGCTGGTCAATCTCAACGGTGAACTGATTGGGATTAACACCGCAATTTTGGCACCAGATGGCGGTAACATCGGTATCGGTTTTGCTATCCCAAGTAACATGGTTAAAAACCTCACCGGACAGATGGTGGAGTTTGGTCAGGTGAAACGCGGTGAACTGGGCGTTATGGGCACCGAGCTTAACTCTGAACTGGCAAAAGCGATGAAAGTGGATGCCCAGCGCGGTGCATTTGTTAGCCAGGTGCTGCCCAATTCCGCCGCAGCAAAAGCGGGTATCAAAGCGGGCGATGTCGTGGTGTCGATGAACGGTAAGCCATTAACCAGCTTCGCTGCGCTGCGTGCCGAAGTAGGTACATTACCGATTGGTACAACCTTGAAACTGGGCTTGTTGCGTGACGGTAAACCCATGGACGTTTCCGTGCAGTTGCAGCAAAGCACGCAGGATAAAGTGCAATCCGCCATCATTTATACCGGTATTGAAGGCGCCGATCTCAGCAACAGCGACACCAGTGATAAAGGTGTGCGTATCGATAATGTTAAGCCGGGCAGCTCAGCTGCGCGCATTGGCCTGAAGAAAGGCGATGTGATCATGGGCGTGAACCAGCAAAGCGTCGCTAATCTGGGCGAACTGCGCAAGATCCTCGACAGCAAGCCCTCCGTGCTCGCGCTTAACGTGAAGCGCGGCGACAGTAACCTTTACTTGCTGATGCAGTAAAAATTCACGATTATCTGATTCAGGCGGGCTTTGGCCCGCCTTTTTTGTACCCACGCGCTAACCGATCAGAATGTGATGGCCACCGCAAAATGAGTAAATGACACTCTGGCTCTGTGCAGTTGCACAATGTTCTGTACGTAACCTACGCGTATTCTGTCATTCCCCTCTTTGTCAGGAGTAATGGATGGCTACCTATCACCTCGACGCTCGACTAGCCCAAGATATTGTGGCACGCACCATGAGAATTATTGATAGCAATGTCAACGTCATGGACGCACGTGGACGGATTATTGGCAGCGGTGATCGGGAGCGTATTGGAGAATTGCACGAAGGCGCTTTGCTGGTGCTCTCTCAGGGACGGGTGGTAGACATTGATGAAGCGGTAGCTAAGCATCTGCACGGCGTCAGGCCAGGCATAAATCTGCCACTGCGTATTGATGGCGATATCGTTGGAGTGATCGGACTGACCGGCGAGCCAGTCGCGCTGCGTCATTATGGCGAGCTGGTGTGTATGACTGCAGAAATGATGCTGGAGCAGGCGCGCTTGCTGCACATGCTGGCACAGGACAGCCGTTTACGTGAAGAGCTGGTGCTTAATCTGATTCGCAGCGATACCTTATCGCCACAGCTAACCGAGTGGGCGCAGCGGCTGGGCATCGATCTTAATCAGCCACGTGTCGTCGCAGTCGTGGAAGTGGACAGCGGACAGCTCGGCGTTGACAGTGCCATGTCCGAACTCCAACAGCTGCAAACGCTGCTTACTACGCCGGAGCGCGATAACTTGATCGCTATTGTTTCGTTAACAGAAATGGTGGTGCTGAAACCGGCACTTAATCCGCACGGACGTTACGATCAGGAAGACCACCGTAAGCGTGTTGAACAGCTTTTGCATCGTATGAAAGAGAGCGGACAAATACGTATGCGCATCGCCTTGGGTAACTATTTTACGGGGCCTGGTAGCATTGCGCGATCTTATCGTACCGCTCGCACCACCATGATGGTCGGTAAACAGCGGATGCCGGATGTAAGAAGTTATTTTTATCAGGATTTAGTGTTGCCGGTATTGCTGGATAGTTTGCGTGGTGGATGGCAGGCGAACGAGCTGGCGCGGCCGTTGGCGAAGCTAAAAAGCATGGATAATAACGGCTTGTTGCGCCGTACCTTAATTGCCTGGTTTACCCATAACGTACAACCGAGCGCCACGGCGCGGGCGCTGTTTATACATCGTAATACGCTGGAATATCGATTGAACCGTATCTCTGAATTAACGGGGCTTAATCTGAGCCATTTTGACGATCGGCTGTTGTTGTATGTGGCCCTACAGCTTGATGAGCAGGGCGGCTAGCCCGATTTTTGACGGCAAACGCAACAAGCCGCTGCGTAGCGATGTTGGAAGAAACCATGCGTATTAAGGGTTATTCGGCCGAAAATAAAAAAGGCCAGCGTCAGCCAGCCTTTTATATCAGAGCGGTGTGATTAACGTGAATTACGGGTTAATTTATCAAGGTCTGATTCAATTTCTGTGATCTTGTGTGAGACCACGCTTTCTAAATGACGCAAGTCATCAAGAATTTTACGTTTCAGATCAACTTCTACCTGATCGCGCTGGCAAATTTGATCTAATTCATCAATCACATAGCGCAGATTCGGGCTGATTTCCTGAACTTCTTTGTAACCCTGACTCGCGTGATCGGCAACCACGGTTTTACGCTGACGTGGGTATTTAAACTTGACGCTTTTAGCGAAGAATTCACCTTTATCTTTGCGAAAGTAAATCTTCAGAATGTCGTTGTTTGCTTCCTGACGCAGGCTGTAACGGTCGATATCGTCGGGATTATTGATGCCTAAGCTTTTAAGATTGTCGTACATAGCGTTGTTTCCACCAAGATTGAGAAGCGCGCAGATGTGTTCATGACTTAACAACTGTAGACATTAATAACAGGATGAACATTGCGCGACAGGATTTAACTGGCGCGGATTATGAACTGTTTGAAAAACAAACGCACCTGTTAATTCGTGGCGCGAATCAGGATGTTGGGCGGGAAGTGTAAAGAAAAGATGACGGGCTGATTTCCAGCCCGTCTGATGCTTTAGTCGATGGTACGCAACAGTTCGTTGATGCCTACTTTACCCAAGGTTTTCGCGTCAACTTTCTTAACGATTACGGCACAGTACAAGCTGTAACTGCCATCTTTAGACGGCAAGTTACCGGAAACCACTACAGAACCTGCTGGTACGCGTCCGTAATGCACTTCACCGGTTTCACGATCGTAAATCTTGGTGCTTTGTCCAATGTAGACACCCATTGAAATCACAGCGCCTTCTTCTACGATCACGCCTTCTACGATTTCTGAACGTGCGCCAATGAAGCAGTTATCTTCAATGATGGTTGGGTTTGCCTGCAGCGGCTCCAACACACCACCAATGCCAACGCCGCCTGACAGGTGAACGTTTTTACCGATCTGCGCGCAAGAACCCACGGTCGCCCACGTATCAACCATTGTTCCTTCGTCAACGAAAGCACCAATGTTGACGTAAGAAGGCATCAACACGGTATTACGTGCAATGAACGCGCCCTGACGAACGGCTGCGGGCGGCACCACACGGAAACCGGCTTCTTTGAAGCGCGCCTCATCCCAACCGGCAAATTTCATTGGCACTTTGTCATAAAAACGCGTTTCAGCGCCTTCCATAACCTGGTTGTCATTGATGCGGAATGACAGCAGTACCGCCTTCTTCAGCCACTGATGCGTTATCCATTCGCCGTCAATCTTTTCAGAAACGCGCAGCGCACCGCTGTCCAGTAATGAGATAACTTGATTGATGGCATCACGGGTTTCGGTATCGACATTGTTCGGTGTCATGTCGGCGCGACGTTCGAAGGCGGATTCAATAACGCTCTGTAACTGTTGCATGTTTTTTTCCTGATTTGTCGTGTTCAGTGCCGGGTAATGACCCGATACAAGTAAAGAGTTTTAATTTCACAAATCGATTGCGGTCACACTTTATCGTTTGGATTAAGGGTTTCTGTCAACCGTTGTTGCAACGCTTTGCGCATTTCCTCATCAAGCGCCAGGCGATCGCTGTTTGCTAAAATAAACAAATCTTCGACGCGTTCGCCAATGGTGCTGATGCGTGCGCCGTGCAGTGAGACGCCGAGATCGGCGAACACTTCACCTACGCGTGCCAACAAGCCCGGCTGATCGAGCGCCACCAGTTCAAGATAACTGCGCCGATCGGTGTGCGTAGGCAGGAAGTTGACTTCGGTATCAACGCTAAAGTGTTTCAGCTTGGCGGACTGACGGCGAGTGCGTGGCGGAACCCAATCTGATTGGGTAATCGCCTGTTCCAGCGCTTGAATGATGATGGGGTGACGATCCGGTGCCAGTGGGCTGCCGTCCGGTTCCAGCACAATAAACGTGTCCATTGCCATGCCATCGCGGCTGGTAAAAATTTGTGCATCGTGAACGCTGAGGTTACGGCGATCCAGTTCGCCAGCAACCGCCGCGAATAGGTGAGGGCGATCCGGACTCCAGATAAAAATCTCAGTGCCGCCGCGCGTGGCTTGCGGGCTGACCAATACCAACGGTTTAGTCAGATCGTGTCCCATTAAATGTCGAGCGTGCCAGGCAATTTGGTTTGGCGTATGTCGCAGGAAATAATCAGCGCGACAGCGATTCCAAATCTGGTGCAAACGTTCTTCATCGATATTGTCCATGCGCAACAGGGCCAAAGCCTGTAGGCGATGATGGCGCACGCGTTCGCGCAGATCCGGGCTATTTTCCATACCGCGACGCAGCTGTTTTTCCGTCGCAAAGAACAGCTCTCGCAATAAACTCTGCTTCCAACTGTTCCATAAACTTTCATTGGTTGCGCAGATATCCGCTACGGTCAAACACACCAGATAGCGCAGGCGGTTTTCGTTTTGCATGATTTCAGCAAACTGTTGAATAACAGTAGGATCCTGAATATCACGACGTTGGGCGGTGACTGACATCAACAAATGATGGCGCACCAGCCAGGCCACTAATTGCGTTTCACGCGAATTGAGCCCATGCAGTTCGGCGAAATCGAGTGCGTCCTGCGCGCCGAGAATTGAGTGATCGCCGTTGCGTCCTTTGGCGATATCGTGCAGCAATGCTGCCATCAGCAGCAGTTCTTGCTGCGGCAGACGCGGCCACAGTTCGACGCACAGAGGATGTTGCGGGCGCGTTGCTTCGTTGGCAAAGCTTTCCAGTTTCTGCAACACGCGAATAGTATGTTCATCAACGGTGTAAGCATGAAACAGGTCAAACTGCATTTGCCCGACGATATGTCCCCAAAGCGGCGTATAAGCCCACAGCACGCTATGGCGATGCATAGGAACCAGCGCACGGCTAACAGCGCCTGGATGGCGCAAAATGGCCATGAACAGCTGACGCGCTTCGGGAATCTGACACAGCGGTTGCTTAAGATGACGACGTGCATAACGCAAATGGCGCAAGGTTGTGGAGTAGATACCTTTGATATTTTCGTTGCGTACCATCACATAGAACATGCGCAGAATCGCCTGCGGCTCGCGACCAAACAGGGTTTCATCGCGCAGATCGATCAGATCACCGCGTAGCTGGAAATCATCATCTATTGGACACGGTTTTTCACTGGTAGAAAGGGCTAAAATCGCTTCATCGAACAGTTGAAGCAGCATGTGGTTCAGTTCGCTGATGCGACGGGTGACGCGATAAAAATCTTTCATCATGCGTTCAACCGGCTCGTTGCCTTCGCCTTGATAATTCAGGCGCTGAGCCACGCTTAGCTGGCGATCAAATAACAAACGGTTGTCATAACGCGTCAGCGAGAGGTGCAGGGCGAAGCGGATGCGCCAGAGAAAATCCTGACATTCATTGAGTTCGTTGCGCTCAACCTCCGTGAGGAAGCCAAACCCAACCATTTCATCCAGCGTGGTGGCACCGAAATGGCGTCGCGCAACCCATTGCAGCGTGTGAATATCGCGTAATCCGCCGGGGCTACTTTTAATATCGGGTTCAAGGTTATAACTGGTGCCGTGGTAGCGTTTATGACGCTCTTGCTGCTCTTCAATTTTGGCGGCGAAGAAATCAGAGGAAGGCCAGAACCCATCGCTGAAGACATTTTTTTGCAATTCAAGAAAGAGCGCGACATCGCCAGTCAGCATGCGTGATTCAATCAGGTTGGTGGCGACAGTCAGATCGGACAAACCCTCCAGCAAACACTCTTCCAGCGTTCGGACGCTGTGACCGACTTCAAGTTTGAGATCCCACATCAGGGTCAGCAGTTCGCTGGTGCGCTGCGCCGCCTGTTCGTCGAGTGGCTGACGGCTGAGGATCAGAACATCAATATCGGAAAGAGGATGCAGTTCGGCGCGCCCATAACCGCCTACCGCAACCAAGGCGATAGACTTCATGCTGTCAAAACCAAAGAAGCGCCACAAACGACGCAGCAGGCGATCGATATACAACGTACGCGCATCGATCAATGTTTCAACCGCTTCACCTGCGTCGAACGCTGCAGCTAAATATTGCTGAAAATTCTCCAGCCGCTGTTTTAACAGTTCGCGTGTTAGCTGGTCATCATCCCAATGCGCGGGGGAATCTTTTAGGCCATTTTTAACATCATCCGACAGGCTCACGCTCATGCAGCTCTTCTCTTCTTTAGCCATAAAAAAACCGGCATAGCGCCGGCCTTTTCTTAAGTGGGGGAATCACCCTTCGTTGACTAACACTGCAGGAATGGTGTCGTCTTTACGCAGGGTTAAAATCTCACAGCCGTTTTCCGTCACCACAATAGTATGCTCGTACTGTGCGGACAAGCTGCGATCTTTGGTTTTCACCGTCCAGCCATCTTTCATGGTGCGGATGCGGTAATCACCCGCGTTGACCATCGGTTCAACCGTGAAGGTCATGCCCGCTTGCAGCACAACGCCGCTGTCGTCTGCATCGTAATGTAATACTTGCGGCTCTTCATGGAAGCCTTTGCCGATGCCGTGACCACAATATTCACGTACTACGGAGAAGTCGTTCGCTTCAACATATTTTTGAATAGCGCGGCCCAGCTCGCGTAAGCGAATGCCTGGCTTGATCAGGCGCAGCGACAGATAAAGGCTTTCCTGAGTGACGCGGCACAGACGCTCGCCCTGAATAGTCGACTTGCCAACAAGGAACATTTTTGAGGTGTCTCCGTGATACTCATTTTTGATCACGGTGACGTCAATGTTAATGATATCTCCATCTTTCAGGGGACGATCATCGCTGGGAATACCATGACACACAACTTCATTGATAGAGATGCACACGGATTTCGGGAAACCGTGATAGCCGAGGCAAGCGGAAATCGCGTGCTGCTCGTTGGTGATGTAGTCGTGACAGATGCGATCCAGCTCGCCAGTGGTGACACCCGGCTTTACGTGCTGTTCAATCATCTCCAGCACCTCGGCAGCCAGACGGCCCGCGACGCGCATTTTTTCGATTTCTTCAGGGGTTTTTATTGAGATTGCCATTAAATTAATCCGCATTTGTCGAAAATATCGACAATAATAAATTCTGTGCTGTCATGTTAGCAGCCAGCAAATGGGCTGCCAAATAGAGAACGCGCTGGCCTGAGTTAGCGAACTATTATTGGTGTCTCGGGCGTGATTATGGTATAAAGCGCGCCGACGATTCTCTGTACGACCGTTTTGGTCGGCAGGAAACGCATAACTCTCATTATGTGTAATAAAACACACATGTATCGACACATACGCCGGGGTGCCTTGTAAGAGGTCGGTTGTATGGGATACATGGAGGCCCAACCCCAATCACTCATAGAGGTAATCATGGCAACTGTTTCCATGCGCGACATGCTCAAGGCTGGTGTTCACTTCGGTCACCAGACCCGTTACTGGAACCCAAAAATGAAGCCATTCATCTTTGGTTCACGTAATAAAGTTCACATCATCAACCTTGAGAAAACTGTACCAATGTTCAACGACGCTCTGGCTGAACTGAACAAGATCTCTTCCCGTAAAGGTAAGATCCTGATCGTTGGTACTAAGCGCGCTGCTGCTGAAGCGGTAAAAGAGTCTGCACTGAGCTGCGACCAGTTCTTCGTAAACCACCGCTGGTTGGGTGGCATGCTGACTAACTGGAAAACTGTTCGTCAGTCTATCAAACGTCTGAAAGACCTTGAGACTCAGTCTCAGGACGGTACTTTCGACAAACTGACCAAAAAAGAAGCGCTGATGCGCGCTCGTGAACTGGCCAAGCTGGAAAACAGCCTGGGCGGTATCAAAGATATGGGCGGTTTGCCGGATGCACTGTTTGTTGTCGATGCTGACCACGAACACATCGCAATCAAAGAAGCAAACAACCTGGGTATCCCAGTATTTGCTATCGTTGATACCAACTCTGATCCAGATGGCGTTGATTTCGTTATCCCTGGTAACGACGATGCGATCCGTGCTGTAAGCCTGTACCTGACTGCCGTTGCGACCACTGTTCGCGAAGGCCGTTCTCAGGATCTGGCTGAGCAAGCTGAAGAAGCGTCTTTAGAAAACGCTTAATAAGGTTTGCTCTGCATAAGAGCCCTTAGTATTCAGATGTGATCTGTAAGGGGCCAAGATTGGCCCCTTTATTTTATCTAAGTCTGTAACGCCCCCATTGGGAAGGCGGGACAGAGTAATCTTTCCGCAATAAGTGCCTGCTAGTGCAAATGTACACAGGTACGAACCGAGGATTCTGGAATGGCTGATATTACCGCTGCATTGGTAAAAGAACTGCGCGAACGTACTGGCGCAGGCATGATGGATTGCAAAAAAGCGCTGACTGAAGCGAATGGCGACATTGAGCTGGCAATCGAAAACATGCGTAAGTCTGGCGCAATTAAAGCAGCGAAAAAAGCAGGCAACGTAGCTGCTGACGGCGTGATCAAAACCAAAATCGTTGGCAACTACGGTGTGATTCTGGAAGTTAACTGCCAGACCGACTTTGTCGCTAAAGATGGTGGTTTCCAGGCATTCGCAGACAAAGTTCTGGAAGCTGCTGCGACCGACCGCGTTACTGATGTTGAAGTTCTGAAAGCGCAATTCGAAGAAGAGCGCGTGGCGCTGGTTGCTAAAATCGGTGAGAACATCAACATTCGTCGCGTTGCGATCCTGGAAGGCGAAGAGCTGGGCAGCTACCTGCACGGCGCACGTATTGGCGTTCTGGTTTCAACCAAAGGCGCTAACGAAGAGCTGATTAAGCAGATCGCTATGCATGTTGCAGCGAGCAAGCCTGAGTTTGTTAAACCAGAAGACGTATCTTCTGAAGTGGTTGACAAAGAATACCAGGTTCAGCTGGACATCGCGATGCAATCTGGCAAGCCAAAAGAAATCGCAGAGAAAATGGTTGAAGGCCGCATGAAGAAATTCACCGGCGAAGTTTCTCTGACCGGTCAGGCTTTTGTTATCGACCCAAGCAAAACTGTTGGCCAGGCTCTGAAAGAGCAGGGCGCTGACGTTATCAACTTCATCCGCTTCGAAGTGGGTGAAGGCATTGAGAAAGCTGAATCTGACTTCGCTGCAGAAGTTGCAGCAATGTCTAAACAGTCTTAATGTTCTGAAAGAACCGCCAGAAGGCGGTTCTTTTTTGTCTGTGATTTGCAACAGATACATTTTCAGTCTCATCCCAATAGCAATTTCATTGCGGTAAGCGGATGATCGATCAGATTTTACTTCTCCTTTTCATCATATCTTCCAGGAAGAATTGCCATGGCGACCAACGCAAAACCTGTTTATCAACGTATCCTGCTAAAACTGAGTGGCGAAGCACTGCAAGGCGCCGAAGGTTTTGGTATTGACGCGAGTGTGCTTGACCGCATGGCACAAGAGGTGAAAGAGCTGGTCGAACTGGGCATCCAGGTTGGCGTCGTGATTGGCGGCGGTAACTTGTTCCGTGGTGCTGGTCTTGCACAAGCTGGCATGAATCGCGTTGTAGGCGATCACATGGGCATGCTGGCGACCGTGATGAACGGCCTGGCGATGCGTGATGCGCTGCACCGTGCATATGTTAATGCGCGCCTGATGTCTGCAATTCCACTGAATGGCGTGTGTGACAATTACAGCTGGGCCGAAGCTATCAGCCTGTTGCGGAATAACCGTGTTGTGATTTTCTCTGCGGGTACGGGTAATCCTTTCTTCACCACTGACTCTGCAGCTTGCCTGCGCGGCATCGAGATTGAAGCCGACGTGGTATTGAAAGCGACCAAGGTTGACGGTGTTTACTCAGCCGATCCAGTGAAAAATCCCGATGCGACACTTTACGAACAATTGACCTATGCTGAAGTGCTGGATCAAGAGCTGAAAGTGATGGATCTTGCTGCCTTTACGCTGGCGCGTGACCATAAATTGCCGATTCGCGTCTTCAACATGAATAAGCCTGGCGCGTTGCGCCGCGTAGTGATGGGTGAAAAAGAAGGTACCCTGATTACGCATTAATACCCGAGGCGAGATAAAATAAGGTATATTCTGTCAGCGCGGTGACAATTCATCGCGCACCAGTCAGGATTATCGATGATTATCGATCCCGCTTCCGGTTATGCCGGAACTGGCCAGGTCAAACCGAATCCAAGGGTTTCAACGTGATTAACGACATCAAAAAAGATGCTGATACGCGCATGGACAAATGCGTGGAAGCATTCAAAAACACCATCAGCAAAATACGCACGGGCCGTGCTTCACCTTCGCTGCTCGACGGTATCATCGTCGAATATTACGGCACGCCGACGCCGCTGCGTCAGCTGGCTTCTGTTACCGTAGAAGACTCACGCACGCTGAAAATCAACGTGTTTGATCGCTCACTCGGCCCAGCCGTTGAGAAAGCGATCATGACGTCTGATCTCGGTCTGAACCCAAGTTCAGCCGGTACAGACATCCGTGTTCCGCTGCCTGCGTTAACCGAAGAACGTCGTAAAGATTTGATTAAAATCGTGCGCGGCGAAGCCGAGCAGGGCCGAGTGTCGGTACGTAACGTCCGCCGCGATGCCAACGATAAAATCAAAGCATTGCTGAAAGATAAAGAGATCAGCGAAGACGACGAGCGTCGTACGCAAGACGAGATTCAAAAAATGACCGATGCACACATCAAGAATGTTGATGCTGCTCTGTCAGAAAAAGAGAAAGAGCTGATGGATTTCTAATCCCATCACTGCCAGACAAAACGCCGTACAGATGAAGTATTCTCTCGAATACGCTATCTGGCGGCGTTTTACATTGTGCTTCTTAGCACGGCCTTTTTGACTTCACATGGACAGCATAATGAAGCGACTAACTCTGCTAGGTTCAACCGGTTCGATTGGCGTCAGTACGCTGGCGGTAATTCGCGCTAATCCAGATTTATATCAGGTAACCGCATTAGTTGCCGGCCACAACGTTGATTTGATGGCTGAACAGTGCGCAACTTTTCAACCACGCTATGCGGCGATGGCCGATGAAACTTCAGCAGCGGCGCTGCGTGAACGACTGAGAGCACTCAAGGTAAATACCGAAGTGCTCTCCGGCGTTCAGGCGGCTTGCGAACTGGCGGCATTGGACGACGTCGATCAGGTCATGGCGGCGATTGTTGGTGCATCGGGCTTACTCCCCACGCTGGCCGCTATTCGCGCCAGTAAAACTGTCCTGTTGGCGAATAAAGAATCCCTTGTCACCTGCGGCCGTTTGTTTATGGAGGCTGTACGCCAACATAACGCGCAATTACTGCCCGTCGACAGCGAGCATAACGCCATTTTTCAGAGTTTACCGGCTTCCATCCAGCATCAGTTAGGTTACGCTGACCTCCAGGATAATGGCATTGAGTCGATTATTCTTACGGGATCAGGTGGTCCTTTTCGTGACACGCAATTAACCGATCTGGCGGGTATGTCGCCCGATCAGGCATGTGCACATCCGAACTGGTCAATGGGGCGAAAAATCTCTGTTGATTCAGCCACCATGATGAATAAAGGTCTTGAATACATTGAAGCCCGTTGGTTGTTTAACGCTAGCGCAGCGCAGATGGAAGTGATTTTGCATCCGCAATCGGTCATTCACTCCATGGTGCGTTACTGCGATGGGAGCGTGTTAGCCCAGCTGGGTTCTCCCGATATGCGTACGCCGATTGCTCACAGCATGGCGTGGCCAGCGCGTATCAAGGCGGGCGTCACGCCGCTGGACTTCACCCGCATGTCGGCGTTGACATTCGCAGAACCCGATTATGGTCGCTATCCGTGTTTGAAACTGGCCATTGATGCCTGTGAAGCCGGACAAGCGGCGACCACCACGCTTAACGCCGCCAATGAGGTTGCCGTCGCGGCTTTCCTGAGTCACCAGATCCGCTTTACTGATATTGCGGCACTTAATAGTGAGGTGCTGGCAGCGCAAACGTGTCAGGAACCGGATTCGGTGGACGCAGTCCTTGAAATCGATCGCATAGCGCGCAAAGTTGCAACAGAAATGTTGCCGCGCGTCACGTCATTACGTTGATCGCGCCGAGGCTGTTTGTTCACTTCCGGTGAAACTGGTATAGTCGCTGGCTCGCGTTTCACGGTCTGACACCGAATTCGGTGTGGCCCGACATAGAGTGTCGGGATTTGTACCGAGCGCAATGTATTCAGAAACCACAGCATTTCTGATGAAAGGAATTGATTACGCGTTATGTCGTCTAACAATCAAAACAACACCGATGACCAACAGGGAAACGGTCCACGTCATGTTGCTATCATTATGGATGGCAATGGTCGCTGGGCTAAAAATCAGGGAAAATTGCGTATAACCGGTCACAAAGCCGGTGTGAAGTCGGTACGACGTGCCGTTAGCTTTGCTGTCAGCAACAATTTAGAATCCTTGACGCTGTACGCCTTCAGTAGCGAAAACTGGAGCCGCCCAGCGCAAGAAGTGACTGCCTTAATGGAATTGTTTGTCTGGGCACTCGACAGTGAAGTGAAGAGCCTGCACAAACACAATGTTCGTTTACGTATTATCGGCGATATTAGTCGTTTCAGTGCCCGCATCCAGGAACGTATTCGTCGTTCTGAAATGCTGACTGAAAATAACGATGGTTTGACCCTTAACATTGCCGCCAACTATGGTGGGCGTTGGGATATCATCGAAGGCGTAAAAAAACTGGCAGAACAGGTTCAGGAAGGATTATTACGTCCTGACCAAATTACCGAAGAGAATCTGGCACCGCACCTGTGTATGCAGGATCAAGCGCCAGTGGATTTAGTGATAAGGACCGGGGGAGAGCATCGGATTAGCAACTTCCTGCTGTGGCAAATTGCCTATGCTGAATTCTATTTTACCGATGTTCTTTGGCCTGATTTCGATGAACACGTTTTTGAAGGTGCACTGAATGCATTCTCTCTGCGGGAGCGACGCTATGGCGGCGCTGCACCAGGCGGCGCCTGAGCAATCTGGGGGTAACCTTTGCTGAAGTCTCGTCTGATTACCGCGTTTATTCTAATACCGCTGGTGATTGCTGCGCTGTTCTGGTTACCGCCCGTTGGTTTTGCGATTACAACCATCATTATCTGCATGCTGGCCGCCTGGGAATGGGGGCAGCTTGCGGGCATGGCATCCCGTCAACAACGCATCTGGTTAGCCGTACTTTGTGGCTTATTGCTGTCGCTGATGCTTTTTACACTTCCTCCCTATCAGCATGATGTCCATCTGCCGCAGGTGGAAATTTCTCTTTGGGCGTCATTAGTGTGGTGGGTTGTAGCGCTTTTACTGGTGCTCTGTTATCCCGCTTCTGCAGCATTATGGCGTCATTCGCGCCCGCTGCGCCTACTGTTTGGCATCTTAACCATTATCCCCTTCTTCTGGGGCATGCTTGCACTGCGCCAATATCATTACGACAGCGATCACTTCGCGGGAGCCTGGTGGCTGCTGTTTGTTATGTTTCTGGTATGGGGTGCGGATTCAGGTGCGTTTATGTTCGGCAAACTGTTCGGTAAACATAAGCTGGCACCAAAAGTTTCACCCGGTAAAACCTGGGAAGGCTTTATTGGTGGTCTGATTTCTTCAGCCATCATTGCATTATTATTTGCTAGTCTGGCGCCGTTGAGCGTGCCTGTCGGTACGCTGGTCATTTGCGCCGTCATCGCGACATTAGCATCGGCGCTGGGTGATCTCACCGAGAGCATGTTCAAACGTGAAGCGGGTATTAAAGACAGTGGCAATTTGATTCCTGGCCACGGTGGTATTCTTGACCGCATTGATAGTCTGACCGCAGCCGTGCCGGTTTTTGCCTGTTTATTGCTATTGGTGTTCCGCACCCTCTGAGGACAGGCAAAGATGTTGAGCATACTCTGGAGTTTCGTCGCCTTTATCGTTGCACTTGGCGTATTGATTACCGTGCACGAATTTGGCCATTTTTGGGTAGCGCGCCGTTGCGGTGTGCACGTGGAACGTTTCTCTGTTGGCTTCGGTAAAACACTGTGGCGACGTCAGGATCGTCACGGCACCGAATTTGTTATTGCGCTTATTCCCCTTGGCGGTTACGTCAAAATGCTCGACGAGCGCGTCGAGAGCGTTCCTGCGGAGCTGCGCCATCAGGCTTTTAATAACAAAGCTATATGGCAGCGCGCCTCAATTATTGCGGCAGGTCCTGTCGCAAACTTCATCTTCGCCATCCTGGCTTACTGGGTTGTGTTTATTCACGGCGTACCCGGTGTGCGCCCAGTAATCGGTGAAATATTAAACGGATCGGTCGCTGCTGAAGCGCAAATTGCGCCGGGTATGGAACTTAAGGCCGTTGACGGTATCGAAACGCCTGATTGGGATGCTGTGCGCATGGAGCTGGTAGGAAAAATCGGCGACAGCGCAACCACATTTACGGTGGCGCGTTTTGGTGAACAGGCAACTCAGCAGAAACAGCTTGATCTGCGTAACTGGCATTTTGAGCCTGATAAGCAAGATCCGATTGTGGCATTGGGTATTCGACCACGTGGACCGCAGCTTGAAACTACGTTGGCAGAAGTGCAGGCGAACTCCCCAGCCAGTGAAGCTGGTTTGCAAGCTGGTGACAGGATCGTTAAAGTCGATGGTCAGCCATTATCGCAGTGGCAGGTTTTTGTCACACAGGTGAGAGATAATCCTGGCAAAAGCATGGCACTTGAGGTTGTTCGTAATGGTGAATCGGTGCAGTTAGCCATGACACCTGAAGCGAAGCCGGGAGCGAAAACGGAAGGATTTGCGGGTGTGATCCCACGTATCATTCCGCTGCCGGAAGAATATAAAACGGTACGACAGTATGGCGCGTTCGCAGCTGTTGGTGAGGCCAGTGTAAAAACCTGGCAACTGATGAAGCTAACTGTTTCCATGCTGGGCAAGTTAATAACCGGTGATGTGAAGTTAAACAATCTGAGCGGGCCGATTTCTATCGCGCAAGGTGCAGGATTGTCAGCAGAGTACGGGATGATTTACTACCTGATGTTCTTAGCGTTGATTAGCGTCAACCTTGGCATCATCAACCTGTTCCCTCTCCCGGTTTTAGATGGTGGGCACTTGCTCTTTCTGGCGATCGAAAAGATCAAAGGTGGACCGGTGTCCGAACGAGTTCAGGACTTTAGTTATCGCATTGGCTCAATCTTGCTGGTGTTGTTAATGGGGCTTGCACTTTTCAATGATTTCTCACGTCTGTAATAGCTGGATAGCGGACAGACGAGGGATGTGTTAGGAAAACGCATAATAACGATGGCGATGAAAAAGTTGCTCATAGCGTCGCTGCTGTTTAGCAGCGCCACCGTTTACGGTGCAGACGGTTTCGTGGTGAAGGATATTCATTTCGAAGGGCTGCAGCGAGTCGCCGTCGGCGCGGCTCTGCTGAGCATGCCGGTACGGGTTGGCGATACGGTGTCTGACGACGACGTCAGAAATACGATTCGCTCGCTGTTCGCTACTGGCAACTTTGAGGATGTTCAGGTCCTGCGAGACGGTAATACGCTGATTGTCCAGGTCAAAGAACGTCCTACCATTGCCAGCATTACCTTCACCGGTAACAAAGCGGTGAAAGAGGATCAGCTCAAACAGAATCTTGAAGCATCAGGTGTTCGTGTCGGCGAAGCGCTGGACCGCACCATGCTCTCTTCAATCGAGAAAGGACTTGAAGACTTTTACTACAGCGTCGGTAAATACACCGCCAGCGTAAAAGCGGTCGTTACGCCGTTGCCACGCAACCGTGTCGACTTGAAGCTGGTGTTTACTGAAGGTGTTTCTGCAAAAATTCAGCAGATAAACATCGTTGGTAACAAAGCGTTCAGTTCCGATGAACTCATTTCACGTTTCCAGCTGCGCGACGAAGTGCCGTGGTGGAACGTGGTAGGCGATCGCAAATATCAGAAACAGAAACTGGCGGGCGATCTTGAAACCCTGCGCAGCTTCTACCTTGATCGCGGTTACGCACGCTTTAATATCGACTCAACGCAAGTAAGCCTGACGCCAGATAAAAAAGGCATTTACATCACCGTGAACATCAACGAAGGCGATCAGTACAAGATTGCTGGCGTGATTGTGAATGGCAGCATGGCGGGCCACTCGGCAGAAATCGAACATCTGACCAAAATCCCTGCGGGCGAGCTGTATAACGGCACCAAAGTGACGCAGATGGAAGATGATATCAAAAAGCTGCTGGGCCGTTATGGTTATGCCTATCCGCGCGTTGTTACACAGCCGGAAATTAACGATGCTGATAAAACAGTAAAACTGCATATTAATGTCGACGCCGGCAACCGCTACTACGTGCGCAATGTTCGCTTTGAAGGGAACGACACGTCGAAAGACTCCGTATTGCGCCGTGAAATGCGTCAGATGGAAGGTGCATGGCTGGGCAGCGATTTGGTCGATCAGGGTAAAGAGCGTCTGAACCGCACCGGCTATTTTGAGACAGTTGATGTCGATACGCAGCGCGTGCCGGGTTCTCCTGATCAGGTCGACGTGGTTTATAAAGTTAAAGAGCGTAACACCGGTACCTTCAACTTTGGTGTGGGTTACGGTACGGAAAGCGGCGTCAGCTTCCAGGTTGGCGTCACGCAGGACAACTGGCTTGGCACCGGTAATACCGTCGGTATCAGCGGTACCAAAAACGATTACCAGACCTATGCCGAGTTCTCGCTTACCGATCCTTATTTCACGGTTGATGGGGTGAGCTTAGGCGGTCGTCTGTTCTATAACGACTTTAAAGCTGACGATGCTGATCTCTCCGACTACACCAACAAAAGTTACGGTTTAGACGGTACGCTGGGCTTCCCGATTAACGAGAACAACACGCTGCGCGTGGGATTAGGTTATGTACACAACGACCTGTCTAACATGCAACCACAAGTTGCTATGTGGCGTTATCTCGACTCGGTTGGTAAACCACAACAGCTTAACGATGAAGGTGATTTCTCTGCGGATGACTTCACCTTTAACTATGGTTGGACGTACAACACGCTGGACCGCGGCTTCTTCCCAACCGCAGGTAACCGCACTAACCTGAATGGTAAAGTCACTATTCCAGGTTCTGATAACAGCTTCTATAAAGTGACGCTGGACAGCCAACAGTACATGCCGATCAACCAAGATCGTACTTGGGTGCTGTTAGGTCGTGGTCGTGTAGGCTACGGTGACGGCTTGAGTGGCAAAGAATTGCCATTCTATGAGAACTTCTATGCGGGTGGTTCAAGTACTGTGCGTGGTTTCCAGTCGAATACGATTGGTCCTAAAGCCGCGTATTTGAACGATAACTCGTCTACTTGTTCTGGCACGAACAAAATCTGTAATTCAGATGATGCTGTAGGTGGTAACGCAATGGCGATCGCCAGCCTTGAGCTGATTACACCGACGCCGTTCCTGAGTGAGAAATACTCTAACTCAGTGCGTACTTCACTGTTTGTTGATGCCGGTACCGCATGGGATACCAAGTGGGAAAATACTGACGATACACGCGCTGCTGACGTGCCGGACTATAGCGATCCAAGTAACATTCGTGTATCAAGCGGTATCGCTTTGCAATGGATGTCGCCGTTGGGTCCGCTGGTGTTCTCTTACGCCCAGCCGATCAAGAAATACGAGGGAGACAAATCAGAGCAATTCCAGTTTAACATTGGTAAAACCTGGTAATGTTCTGAGCATGGATGCATAAGCTAGAGTATTGCCGCCGGGCAGCTGCTAACAGCTGTTCCGGGGCAAACACTGTGTCGCTGACACAAACGTTGATGGTAAGGAGTTTATAGTGAAAAAGTTGTTGTGTGCCGCCGGTCTGGGTCTTGCTTTAGCGGTTTCCGCTGGTGTTCAGGCTGCTGACAAAATTGCAGTGGTAAACGTGTCCAGCATTTTCCAACAGTTACCGCAACGTGCGACTGTTGCTAAACAGCTGGAAAATGAGTTCAAAGGCCGTGCAACCGAGTTGCAAAGCCAGGAGCGCGATCTGCAGACTAAAATGCAGCGCCTGCAGCGTGACGGTTCTACCATGAAGGCCAGCGAACGTAGCCGCATGGAAAAAGACGTCATGTCACAGCGTGAGACTTTCTCAACCAAAGCGCAGGCTTTTGAGCAAGACAATCGCCGTCGTCAGACGGAAGAGCGTAACAAACTGCTGAGCCGTATTCAGGACGCAGTGAAGAAAGTTGCTGATGACGATGGTTACGACGTAGTCATCGACGCTAATGCTGTGGCTTACGCTTCAAACGCGAAAGACATTACTGCAGACGTGCTGAAACAGGTTAAATAATCGATGTCATCTATTCGACTGGCTGATTTAGCCCAGCAGTTGGATGCAGAATTGCACGGAGATGGCGATATCGTCATCTCCGGCATTGCTTCTATGCAATCCGCCACAACTGGCCAAATCACTTTTCTTGCAAACAGCCGTTACCGCGAGCAACTCGCCCTGATTAAGGCCTCAGCCGTGGTGCTGACGGAAGCGGATCTGGAGTGGTGCAACTCGGCAGCGTTGGTGGTGAAAAATCCTTACCTGACCTATGCGCGTATGGCGCAGCTGCTTGATACTACACCTCAGCCAGCCCAAAACCTCGCTCCCAGCGCCGTCATCGATCCCAGTGCAAAATTAGGCAACAACGTTTCAGTTGGTGCTAATGCGGTGATCGAGTCAGATGTTGAACTGGGTGATAACGTTGTTATCGGCGCAGGCTGTTTTGTGGGTAAAAAAACACGCATCGGCAGCGGTACGCGTTTATGGGCCAACGTTTCTATCTATCATGAGATTCAAATTGGTCAGGATTGTCTGATTCAGTCAGGCACAGTAATTGGTTCCGATGGTTTTGGTTACGCTAACGATCGCGGCAATTGGGTGAAAATCCCACAGCTGGGTGCGGTAATTATCGGCGATCGCGTCGAAATTGGGGCTTGTACCACCATTGATCGCGGCGCCTTGGATAACACTCTAATCGGCAATGGTGTTATCATAGACAACCAATGTCAGATCGCCCACAACGTGGTTATTGGTGACAATACCGCTGTTGCAGGTGGTGTGATCATGGCGGGTAGTTTGAAAATTGGTCGTTACTGTATGATTGGCGGTGCCAGCGTCATTAACGGCCATATGGAAATCTGTGACAAGGTGACCGTGACCGGTATGGGCATGGTGATGCGTCCTATTACAGAGCCTGGTGTATACTCCTCAGGCATTCCGCTACAACCTAACAAAACCTGGCGTAAAACTGCAGCGCTGGTGATGAACATCGATGAAATAAGCAAACGCTTAAAAGCCATCGAACGCAAAGTCGGTAAAGACTAAGCGGCATCCCAAACCTGCCCGGCTTTCATAATAAAAGTGTTAAGCAGGAAGCCAGGCGCCACGGAACCTATTTGCGGCCTGCGGAAGATCATGTTGATCTGTGCAGGCCGTGTTATTGATGTCATCAGATTTTTAGGACAGGAAGAGTATTTTGACTACTGAAACTCATACTCTGAAAATTGAAGAGATTTTAGAGCTGCTGCCGCACCGCTATCCGTTTTTGCTGGTTGACCGTGTGCTGGAATTTGAAGAGCACAAATACCTGCGTGCAGTGAAGAACGTTTCCGTAAATGAACCGTTTTTCCAGGGCCATTTCCCTGGTAAACCGATTTTTCCTGGCGTTCTGATCCTTGAAGCGATGGCGCAGGCTACCGGTATTCTGGCGTTTAAAAGCGTCGGCAAACTGGAGCCGGGCGAGCTGTATTACTTCGCCGGTATCGATGATGCGCGTTTTAAACGTCCAGTCGTACCGGGCGATCAAATGATCATGGAAGTCACTTTCGAAAAAACCCGCCGTGGCCTGACTCGCTTCAAAGGCGTGGCGACCGTCGACGGTAAAATCGTTTGTGAAGCAACCATGATGTGTGCCCGCAGCCGGGAGGCATAATTCGTGATTGATCCAACCGCCAACATCCATCCCAGTTCTGTCATTGAAGATGGGGCCATTATTGGTCCCAATGTTCACATCGGCCCGTTCTGCTTTATTGGGGCAAATGTGGAGATTGGTGAAGGAACGGTACTTAAATCGCATGTGGTCGTTAACGGCCATACGCGCATTGGTAAAGATAACCAGATCTATCAGTTCGCCTCGATTGGTGAAGTAAATCAAGATCTGAAGTACGCCGGTGAGCCGACTCGCGTTGAGATTGGCGATCGCAACCGTATTCGCGAAAGCGTCACCATTCATCGTGGCACCATCCAGGGCGGTCACGTCACGACGCTGGGTAGCGACAACCTGCTGATGGTTAATGCGCATATTGCGCATGATTGCGTAGTCGGCAATCGTTGCATTTTTGCTAATAATGCAACCCTTGGCGGTCATGTAACCGTGGATGATTTTGCCATTATTGGTGGCATGACGGCCGTGCATCAGTGGTGCACTATCGGTGCACATGTGATGGTTGGCGGTTGTTCAGGCGTGGCACAAGACGTGCCCCCTTACGTGATTGCGCAGGGCAACCACGCGACACCGTTTGGTATCAATATTGAAGGTCTGAAACGCCGTGGCTTCAGTAAAGAGTCACTGCACGCGATACGCAATGCATATAAATTGCTTTATCGTAGCGGAAGAACGCTGGATGAAGTGAAGCCGGAAATTGAAGAAATCGCTAAGCAGCATAGCGAAGTGCAGCCATTCTATGACTTCTTTGCCCGCTCAACCCGTGGATTAATTCGCTAATTCATGTCATCGCGTCCTTTAACGATAGCCATAATCGCCGGAGAAACCTCCGGCGATATTCTTGGCGCAGGCCTGATTCGTGCGCTTAAAGCGCGTCATCCTAATGCCCATTTCGTTGGTGTAGCGGGTCCGTTGATGCAAGCGGAAGGCTGCGAAACCTGGTACGAAATGGAAGAGTTGGCGGTGATGGGAATTGTGGAAGTGCTGGGTCGCTTACCGCGCCTGCTAAAAATCCGCCGCGATTTAACCCAACGATTTATCGATCTTAAACCGGATGTGTTCGTCGGTATTGATGCACCGGATTTCAATATCACGCTTGAAGGACGATTGAAGCGAGCGGGGATCCGCACTATTCATTACGTCAGCCCATCGGTATGGGCATGGCGGCAAAAACGTGTATTCAAAATCGGTCGCAACACCAATCTGGTGTTGGCATTTTTACCGTTTGAAAAAGCTTTTTATGATCGCTTTGATGTACCTTGCCGTTTCATTGGCCATACCATGGCTGATGCTATGCCATTACAGCCAGATAAGCTTGCTGCTCGCCGCTACCTGGGTATTGCTGATGATGCGCTCTGTCTCGCGCTATTGCCTGGTAGTCGTGGGGCAGAAGTCGAGATGTTAAGCGGCGATTTTCTAAGAACAGCCCAACTGCTGCGCGTGCAATATCCTGCGTTGGAAATTGTTGTACCGCTGGTCAACGCAAAGCGCCGTGAACAATTTGAGCTGATAAAAGCCGAAGTTGCCCCAGAATTGCCTATGCATCTGCTGGATGGCAAAGGGCGTGAAGCAATGATTGCGAGCGATGCCGCATTGCTGGCATCGGGAACTGCCGCACTGGAATGTATGCTGGCAAAATGCCCCATGGTTGTTGGCTATCGCATGAAGCCTTTCACTTTCTGGTTGGCGAAACGGCTGGTAAAAACGCCGTATGTATCGTTGCCCAATTTATTGGCCGGACGTGAACTCGTTAAAGAGTTGCTGCAAGATGAATGTCAGCCTGAAGCGTTGGCGGCGGCTTTAGAGCCGTTGCTGCACCC
Organism: Pantoea sp. T14; assembly: GCF_036663535.1. Taxonomy (NCBI): domain Bacteria; kingdom Pseudomonadati; phylum Pseudomonadota; class Gammaproteobacteria; order Enterobacterales; family Erwiniaceae; genus Pantoea; species Pantoea sp. T14. The sequence continues at coordinate 17,309 of NZ_JAWUEB010000013.1, read as the reverse complement.
CGGTGTTGAGCGCGACGAGTTGCTGAACAATTTCCATGAATTACACCAACAGATCCGCTGGAATGCCGATGAGCAAGCGGCGGATGCGGTACTGGAGATCGCTGATGTCTGATTTTATCTATCCTATTGCTAGCCTTATCGCGGGTGTAGACGAAGTCGGGCGTGGTCCATTGGTTGGTGCGGTAGTTACCGCTGCGGTGATTCTCGATCCGGCGAAGCCGATCGTGGGTTTAGCTGACTCGAAAAAGTTATCCGAGAAACGTCGGCTGGCGTTGTATGACGAAATCAAAGAGAAGGCGTTGTCATGGAGTTTAGGCCGCGCTGAACCAGAAGAGATCGATCAAATCAACATTCTGCACGCCACCATGCTCGCGATGCAACGCGCAGTAGCGGGGTTGTCGATAATGCCCGATTATGTCTTGATCGATGGAAATCGCTGCCCGGCGTTACCCATGCCTTCGCAAGCAGTAATAAAAGGCGACAGCCTGGTGGCAGAAATTAGCGCCGCATCCATTATTGCTAAAGTGACGCGCGATCGTGAAATGGCCGAGTTAGATCTGCTGTTTCCGCAATATGGATTTGCTCAGCATAAAGGCTATCCAACTGCGCTGCATATGGAAAAACTGACGCAGTACGGTGCGACACCGCACCATCGCCGCAGCTTTGCGCCGGTGCGTAATGTCCTTATCGACGCCGAAGTGCTGGCTACGTGCCAGACAACCACGCTTTAATAGCCTGACACTGTTTTAATCGGAAACTGATATGGCTGAACCTCGTTTTATACATTTGCGTGTCCACAGCGACTATTCGATGGTCGATGGCTTGGCGAAAACCGGGCCATTGATCAAGAAAGCGGCTGCTTTGGGTATGCCTGCTATTGCGATTACCGACTATACCAACCTGTGCGGGTTAGTGAAGTTCTATGGCAGCGCGCATGGCGCAGGGATAAAGCCCGTAATCGGTGCTGACTTTAGCGTTGCCAGCGAACTGATGGGCGATGAATTAACGCAGTTGACAGTGTTAGCCAGCAACAATGTCGGTTATCAAAATCTTACTTTACTCATTTCGCGTGCCTACCAGCGTGGTTATGGCATTGCCGGCCCAGTCATTGACCGTGACTGGTTGGTTGAGTTACAGGAAGGCTTAATTCTGCTTTCGGGGGGACGCTGTGGTGATGTGGGCCGCTGCCTGTTACGTGGTAATACCGGTCTGGTTTCGCAATGCCTGAATTTTTATCAACAGCATTTTGCCGATCGCTATTATCTTGAGCTTACACGCACCGGACGTCAGGATGAAGAAAGCTATCTGCATGCAGCCGTTGAGCTAGCCATCGCCGAAGGCATTCCAGTCGTAGCGACCAACGAAGTTTGCTTCATTAATGAAGAAGATTTTGACGCACACGAAATCCGCGTTGCTATTCACGATGGTTACACGCTGGATGATCCTAAACGTCCACGCAAATACAGTCCTCAGCAATACATGCGTAGCGAAGAGGAGATGTGCGAGCTGTTCTCGGACATCCCTGAAGCGCTGGAAAACAGCGTAGAGATTGCTAAGCGTTGTAACGTTACGGTGCGGTTGGGCGAATACTTCTTGCCACAATTTCCGACCGGCGAAATGACCACCGAAGATTTCTTGGTAATGAAGTCGCGTGAAGGGTTAGAAGAGCGTCTCGAATTCTTGTTCCCAGACGAAGCCGTTCGCGCTGAGAAACGCCCAGAATATGATGAGCGCCTGGAAATAGAGCTTAACGTAATCAACCAGATGGGCTTCCCCGGCTACTTCCTGATCGTAATGGAATTTATCCAGTGGTCGAAAGATAACGGCGTGCCCGTCGGGCCGGGTCGTGGTTCTGGTGCTGGCTCTTTGGTGGCGTATGCACTAAAAATTACCGATCTCGATCCGCTGGAGTTTGATCTGCTATTCGAACGCTTCCTCAATCCGGAACGTGTATCGATGCCAGACTTCGACGTCGACTTCTGTATGGAGAAGCGCGATCAGGTTATTGAGCACGTTGCCGATATGTATGGCCGCGAAGCGGTATCGCAAATCATCACCTTCGGTACCATGGCGGCAAAAGCGGTTATTCGTGACGTAGGTCGTGTATTGGGCCATCCATACGGTTTCGTTGATCGCATATCTAAACTCATTCCACCTGATCCTGGCATGACGCTGGAAAAAGCATTTGCTGCTGAACCGCAGTTGCCAGAAATTTACGAGGCGGATGAAGAAGTCCGGGCGCTGATTGACATGGCGCGCAAGCTGGAAGGCGTAACGCGAAATGCCGGTAAACACGCCGGGGGTGTTGTTATCGCACCCACTAAAATCACCGATTTTGCACCGCTTTATTGCGATGAGAACGGCCAGAATCCACTGACTCAGTTTGATAAAAATGATGTTGAATATGCTGGCTTGGTGAAGTTCGACTTCCTTGGCCTGCGTACCTTAACCATCATTAACTGGGCGCTGGAAATGATCAACGCCCGACGCGAGAAGCAGGGCGAGCCGCCCATCGATATTGCGGCGATTCCGTTAGAAGACAAGAAAAGTTTCGATATGCTGCAGCGCGCGGAGACCACAGCGGTTTTCCAGCTTGAATCGCGCGGCATGAAAGATTTGATCAAACGCCTGAAGCCTGACTGTTTTGAAGACATGATCGCATTGGTGGCGCTGTTCCGTCCTGGGCCGCTGCAATCGGGCATGGTGGACAACTTTATCGACCGTAAACATGGTCGCGAAGCGATTTCCTATCCAGATATTCAGTGGCAGCACGACACGCTGAAGCCAGTGCTGGAACCGACTTATGGCATCATCCTGTATCAAGAACAGGTGATGCAGATCGCCCAAGAACTTTCCGGTTATACCCTTGGCGGTGCAGATATGCTGCGTCGCGCGATGGGTAAAAAGAAACCGGAAGAGATGGCCAAGCAGCGTTCTGTCTTTAAAGATGGCGCGGAGCGGATGGGCGTCGACGGCGAGCTGTCGATGAAAATCTTCGACCTGGTCGAAAAGTTTGCTGGCTACGGCTTTAACAAATCGCACTCCGCTGCTTATGCATTGGTTTCCTATCAAACGCTGTGGCTAAAAGCGCACTATCCAGCCGAATTCATGGCAGCGGTAATGACTGCCGATATGGATAACACAGAGAAAGTGGTTGGGCTGGTGGATGAATGCTGGCGCATGGGACTGAAGGTCTTGCCGCCAGATATTAACTCTGGCTTGTATCAGTTCCATGTTAATCCAGAAGGAGAGATCGTTTACGGTATTGGCGCGATCAAAGGCGTCGGCGAAGGCCCAATCGAAGCGATCATTGATGCGCGTAACGAAGGTGGCTATTTCCGCGAGCTGTTCGATCTCTGTGCGCGCACTGACACGAAAAAAATCAACCGTCGCGTGATGGAAAAATTGATCATGTCCGGTGCGTTTGATCGCCTTGGCCCGCACCGCGCCGCGCTGATGAGTTCGCTCAGCGATGCGCTAAAAGCTGCCGATCAACATGCCAAAGCCGAAGCGATTGGCCAGGCGGATATGTTTGGTGTATTGGCGGAAGAGCCGGAGCAGGTTGAAAAGTCTTACGCGAGCGTCACACCGTGGCCTGAACAGGTCCAACTGGATGGTGAACGTGAAACGCTGGGACTGTATCTTACCGGTCATCCCATCAACCAGTATTTGAAAGAAATTGAGCGCTATGTCGGCGGTGTACGTCTTAAAGATATGCATCCCACCGATCGTGGTAAAATTACTGTCGCGGCCGGTCTGGTGATTGCCGCGCGTGTAATGGTGACTAAGCGCGGCAACCGAATTGGTATTTGTACTTTGGACGATCGTTCCGGTCGTCTGGAAGTCATGTTATTTACCGATGCGTTAGATAAATACCAGCAGTTGCTGGAGAAAGACCGTATCCTGATCGTCAGCGGACAGGTCAGCTTTGATGACTTCAGTGGAGGCCTTAAAATGACCGCCCGCGAAATCATGGACATTGACGAAGCACGCGAAAAATATGCGCGTGGTCTTGCTATCTCGCTGACGGACAGGCAAATTGATGACCAGCTATTAAACCGACTCCGCCAGTCCCTGGAACCTCATCGATCAGGGACCATTCCGGTGCATCTCTACTATCAGAGAGCCGACGCGCGTGCCAAGCTGCGCTTTGGTGCAGCGTGGCGAATTTCGCCCAGCGATCGTTTACTTAATGATCTGCGGTCGTTGATCGGATCGGAGCAGGTAGAACTGGAGTTTGACTAAAACAGGAACATTATGAGTCTTAATTACCTGGATTTTGAACAACCAATCGCAGAACTGGAAGCGAAGATTGATTCGCTGACATCGATTGGTCGTCAGGATGATAAACACGTAAATCTGGATGAAGAAGTTCAGCGTTTGCGCGAAAAAAGCGTTGAGCTGACGCGTAAAATCTTCGCCGACTTAGGCGCATGGCAGATCGCTCAACTGGCGCGCCATCCTTTGCGTCCTTATACCTTTGACTACGTGCGCAACGCGTTTGACGATTTTGATGAGTTAGCTGGCGACCGTGCTTATGCTGATGACAAAGCAATTGTCGGCGGTATTGCTCGTCTTGATGGACGTCCGGTGATGATCATCGGTCACCAGAAAGGTCGCGAAACCAAAGAGAAAATTCGTCGCAACTTCGGTATGCCTGCACCTGAAGGCTATCGTAAGGCACTGCGTTTGATGGAAATGGCTGAGCGCTTCAAAATGCCAATCATTACCTTCATTGATACGCCGGGGGCTTATCCGGGTGTAGGTGCAGAAGAGCGCGGCCAGTCTGAAGCGATTGCTCGTAACCTGCGTGAAATGTCTGGCCTAAAAGTGCCGGTCATTTGTACCGTGATTGGTGAAGGCGGTTCAGGTGGTGCGTTAGCGATCGGCGTTGGCGACAAAGTGAATATGCTGCAATACAGCACCTATTCGGTGATTTCACCGGAAGGTTGTGCGTCAATTCTGTGGAAGAGCGCAGACAAAGCGCCACTGGCTGCGGAAGCGATGGGCATCACTGCCGAACGTTTGAAAGAGCTGAAGCTGATTGATTCTGTGATCCCAGAACCGTTGGGTGGCGCGCATCGTCGCCCAGTGGATATGGCGATCTCGCTGAAACAGCAACTGCTGGCTGACTTGGCCGATCTCGATGGATTCACGACTGAAGAGTTGCTGGATCGTCGTTATCAGCGTCTGATGAGCTACGGCTACGCCTGATTTGCATGATAAAAAACTAAGCGGACCTCGGTCCGCTTTTTTTATGCCTTAATTCTGACTGAGAGCGGCCCTGCAATTCGCTATGCTTAGCCAATGCCACAACAACTTAGGAGGTGCGCATTGAATATTCTGGCAATCATGGGCGGGCACGGTGTGTTCTATAAAGATGAACCGTTGCGCGAACTGGATGCTGCGTTAAGTCAGCAGGGTTTCCAACTCATCTATCCCAAAAACGCCGTCGATTTGCTCAAGCTGATCGAACACAATCCCCGTATCAGTGGCGTGATTTTTGACTGGGATGCGCATAACAGCATGGAGTTATGTGGCGAAATCAATCAGCTGAACGAATATCTGCCGCTGTATGCTTTCATCAACACCCATTCGCAAATGGACATCAGCATCAATGAAATGCGTATGCCTCTGCATTTTTTTGAATACGCGCTCAATGCTGCTGAAGATATTGCGCTGCATATCCGTCAATACACTGACGACTATCTGGATCACATTACTCCGCCGCTGACGAAAGCACTGTTTACCTATGTAAAAGAAGGCAAGTACACCTTCTGTACGCCGGGTCACATGGCGGGTACCGCGTTTCAAAAAAGCCCGGTTGGCTGCTTGTTTTACGATTTCTTTGGTGCGAATACGCTGAAGTCTGATATTTCAATTTCCGTTACCGAGTTGGGATCGCTGCTCGATCACACCGGGCCGCATCTTGAAGCGGAAGAGTATATTGCGCGAACCTTCGGGGCGGAACAGAGCTACATGGTGACCAATGGCACCTCGACGTCGAACAAAATAGTGGGGATGTATGCAGCCCCCGCAGGCAGCACGGTGTTGATTGACCGTAATTGCCATAAATCCCTCACGCATCTGCTGATGATGAGCGATCTGGTGCCGATTTGGTTGAAGCCGACACGAAATGCACTCGGCATTCTTGGCGGTATTCCTAAACGTGAATTTACTCGCCCGAACATCGAAGCAAAGGTGGCGGCAACACCCCGCGCGACCTGGCCGGTGCATGCAGTCATCACTAACTCCACCTATGACGGCTTGCTGTACAACACGCAATACATCAAACAGACGCTGGAAGTTCCGTCGATTCATTTTGATTCAGCCTGGGTGCCTTACACTAATTTCCATCCTATTTATGAGGGTAAAAGCGGCATGAGCGGCGAGCGCACGCCGGGAAAAGTGGTCTACGAAACGCAGTCGACGCATAAGCTGCTGGCAGCATTTTCGCAGGCATCAATGATCCATATTAAAGGCGATTACGACGAGCAGACGTTTAACGAAGCCTACATGATGCACACCACCACATCGCCGAACTATGCAATTGTTTCCTCAATCGAAACGGCAGCGGCAATGCTGCGCGGTAATCCCGGCAAGCGTTTAATTAACCGTTCAGTCGAGCGTGCGCTGCATTTCCGTCGTGAGATTCAGCGTTTGCGAGAAGAGTCTGACAGCTGGTTTTTTGATATCTGGCAGCCTGAGCACGTCGATGAAGCGCAGTGCTGGCCGATCCAGCCGGGTGAAGAGGAGTGGCACGGTTTTACGCAGGCCGATCGCGATCATATGTATCTGGATCCGATCAAAGTCACCATCCTCACGCCAGGCATGAGCGAACTGGGCGTGATGGCAGATGACGGTATTCCGGCTGCGCTGGTAGCCAAATTCCTTGATGAGCGCGGTATCGTGGTGGAAAAAACCGGACCGTACAATTTGCTGTTTTTGTTCAGTATCGGCATCGATAAAACCAAAGCGATGAGTGTGCTGCGGGGCTTAACTGAGTTTAAACGCGCTTACGATCTGAATTTGCGGGTCAAAAATATGCTGCCGGATCTGTATGCAGAAGATCCTGATTTCTATCGCAACATGCGCATTCAGACGCTGGCGCAAGGGATCCATCAGATGATCCGTCAACATGATCTGCCGCGCCTGATGCTGAAAGCTTTTGATGTCTTGCCAGAGATGAAAATGACGCCGCATCAGGCTTTTCAACAACAGGTTAAAGGCAATATCGAAACGGTGGATATCAGTGAACTGGTTGGGCGTGTCTCGGCCAATATGATTTTGCCTTATCCGCCAGGTGTTCCGCTGGTCATGCCTGGTGAAATGATCACTGAGGCGAGCCGTGCCGTGCTCGATTTTCTGTTAATGCTTTGCAGCATTGGCCGTCATTATCCCGGTTTCGAGACCGATATTCATGGCGCAACACTGACTGAAGAGGGTGAATATCGCGTGCGGGTGCTGAAAAGTGAATGAGTTCAGAAGATTACGCATTGTCAGCGTAGAGTCTCGGCCGTAAGGTAATGAATTACCGAACTCAAGGAGCCAGCATGCTGCAGTTAACTCAAATCCATCACATCGCTATCATTGCGTCCGATTACCAGCGCAGCAAAGCCTTTTATTGCGACGTGCTCGGGTTTAGCCTGTTAGGCGAATACTATCGGGAAGCGCGCGATTCATGGAAAGGGGATTTAGCGCTTAATGGCCAGTACACCATTGAGCTGTTTTCTTTCCCTACGCCACCTGCTCGGGTTAGTCATCCCGAAGCCTGCGGCTTACGTCATCTCGCTTTTACCGTGGCAGATGTTGAAATCGCGGTTCAGGCGCTGGCAGAAAAAGGGGTAACTTGCGAGCCGATTCGCATTGATGATCTTACCGGTAAGCAATGCACCTTCTTTGCTGATCCAGATGGTTTGCCGCTGGAGCTGTATCAGGCGTAAAATAGCGCGCTTCAACGGGCCGCATTCGGCGGCCCGAATCTTTGGATTGCGCCATGTCTTTGCCACAGCTTGATCATTTGTTGAATTCTGACGCTGCGCTTGTCGTGGCTTTCAGCGGTGGCCTGGATTCAACTGTGCTGTTGCATCATATGCTGGCATGGCAGCAACATCATCCTCAAATCCGTTTACGTGCCTTACACGTTCATCATGGGCTCAGCCCCAATGCTGATGCTTGGGCTGCGCATTGCGTAGCGATTTGCCAGCAGTGGCAGCTGAGTTGTGAGGTATTGCGGGTAAACGTCGATAGCCGCGAGCAAGGCATTGAAGCGGCAGCTCGTCAGGCACGTTATCAGGCGTTGAGTGGCGCGTTAAAGCCAGATGAAATATTAGTAACCGCGCAGCATCTTGACGATCAGTGTGAAACTTTACTGCTCGCGTTGAAACGCGGTAGTGGCCCGGCAGGCTTAGCAGCAATGCCAAAAGCAATGCAGTTGGGCAATCATCGCCTGCTGCGTCCTCTGCTGGATATCTCCCGTCAGGTGCTTGAAGATTATGCTCACAAGCATCAACTCATCTGGATAGAGGATGAAAGTAATCAGGATGTACGTTATGACCGTAATTTTTTACGTCAGCGTTTATTACCTGAATTATTAACGCGTTGGCCCCATTTTGCCGAAGCGACAGCGCGCAGCGCCGCGTTATGTGGTGAACAAGAACAGCTGCTGGATGAGTTATTGTCTGAGCAATTACAGTCGCTGGTTCAGGCCGACGGTAGCCTGACGTTCACCGAACTCCTGAATTTCAGCGATGTGCGTGTTAATGCGCTGCTTCGCCGCTGGATTGCCGGGCAGGGCGGCAAGATGCCTTCCCGTGATGCGCTAAAGCGTATTCATCAGGAAGTGATGTTGAGCCGGGAAGATGCTCAGCCGCGTTTGCAGCTAGGCCATTTTGAAATACGCCGCTTTCGCCAGCAACTTTACTGGCTGCCGTTACAGGAATCTTTGCGTAACAGTGAATTGTGCTGGCCCGATCTCAACGACTCACTGACGCTTCCGCCTAATTTAGGCTCGCTGCAGGCTGATCACTCGGAAAATGTATTACGGCAGCCAAAGGCTGATGAGCACGTCTTTGTCCGTTTTCAGGCACAAGGCTATTTGCATCTGGTTAATCGCGCGGGTGGTCGAGAAATGAAAAAGCTTTGGCAGGAATTAAATGTTCCGCCATGGCAGCGCGAACGCATTCCTTTAATTTTTTATAATCAGACGCTTGTCTGCGCGCCCGGTTTGTTTGTTACCCGGGAAGGCGCGACCGTGGATGCGCACGGCTGGCAAGCGATCTGGCACAAACAATAATAGTGCTGGAGAGCAATGATGAAAAACTTTATTGCCGCCTTATTGGTGGTAACGGCAGTGCCGGCTTTTGCCGAGGGTGATGTGAATGCAGGCGCACAAAAAGCCGCGAGTTGCATGGCGTGTCATGGTGCGGAAGGAAAAACGGCGGTACCGCTCTATCCTAATCTTGCCGGGCAAAATAGCGCTTATCTTAATCATGCTTTACAGGCTTATAAAAAAGGTGAGCGCAGCGGTGGGCAAGCGGAAGTAATGAAAGCGTTTGTGGCGGGATTAAGTGATGAAGATATGGCGGATATTGCGGCCTATTATAACTCTTTGAAGCCGTAGCGAAGGAGGCGGGATAGAATCCCGCCCATGAGGATTGCGTTACTCTTCGCTGACGACAACCTTTCCCAGTTCGGGGTGGCTGAAACTGGCGATGTGATCGAGACGCAATTCACGCGTTTCACCAGAAAGGTCAATCTCCAGATACTCCACGTTTTTACGGGACACGATAACATTAGCTTTTGCCTTGAGCTGCTCGCCATCCTTCAATTCCAGCGACAGCATCCAATTCTTTTGGCAGGCGAGTTCCAGATTATCGTAGTCATCGCAATTGATGGGTTTATAAGCTTCGTTCATCAACATAGTCGCTCACCAATAAGTTTGCAGCGGCGTATGCCGCCTGTTCCCTGACAGAAGAGTTTAGCGCAGAATTCGCGGCAATATCATCAAGCGCCTTTAAAGCGCAGCCAATTGCATCCGGGACATAGCCTAAATCCCCACTGCCGATTTCGGCATATTTTTGGCGAACTAATTCACAATATTTTTGCACAAGCCCCTCCTCAGCAGAGCGTAAATACTCTGGATGATAGGCGACTATAACACAGGCATTTACAGGAAATCAGCCCGGCTAAAGCAGGATCGACACGCGTTTCACTGCTAAAGTGACAGATTCCGCTGTTTGACACCAGATTAATACCCGCACAAAAGGTTAAGTTGATGAATCAGTTAAGACATTTAAGCAGCGATTTCGCTCTGGAAGGTGACAGATGATTATGCTGTCGCGCAATATTGAGCTCCCCGATAACGAAATCGAACTGACGGCGATCCGTGCACAAGGCGCGGGTGGGCAGCATGTGAATAAAGCCAGCACTGCGATTCATTTGCGCTTTGATATCGCTTCATCGTCCCTGCCGCCGTTTTACAAAGAACGGTTGCTGGCCGCTAATCACCATTTGATTACTGGCGAAGGCGTGGTAGTGATTAAGGCTCAGGAATATCGCAGTCAGGAGATGAACCGTGAAGCTGCTTTACAGCGTTTAGTCAATTTGATTGCTGAACTTACTACGGTTGAGAAAACGCGACGCGCAACGCGACCTACGCGTGCATCAAAAGTACGGCGTCTGGAAGGCAAAACACGGCGTGCAAATACCAAAGCGTTGCGTGGAAAAGTGCAATAAAAAACGCCCCATAACCGGGGCGTTTGAACGTGAAGATGCTACTTATTCAGCGCTTTCAGCAGGAAATCGACAATATCGTCCTGCTTAATCATCTGTTTTTCACTGTCGCGGCGCGCTTTGTACTCAATCTCTTGGTTATCGAGGTTACGATCGCCAATAACGATAGTATGCGGTACGCCAATCAGTTCCATATCAGCAAACATTACGCCAGGACGCTCTTTGCGATCGTCAAGAATCACATCGATGCCTTTGGCGCGCAGTTGGTTATAGAGCTCTTCTGCCACTTCTTTCACTCGGAAAGATTTCTGCATGTTCATTGGCAGAATGGCCACTTCGAACGGAGCCAAGGCCGCAGGCCAGGTAATGCCGCGTTCATCATGGTTTTGCTCAATAGCCGCCGCCACTACGCGCGTAATACCGATACCGTAACAACCCATGGTCAACACTTGGTTACGGCCATCTTCACCCTGAACCGCGGCTTTCATCGCTTCAGAATATTTGGTACCTAGCTGGAAGATGTGTCCCACTTCGATGCCGCGTTTGATCTGCAGCGTGCCTTTGCCATCTGGACTCAGATCGCCTTCTACTACATTACGAATATCCGCAACATGTGGTGCGGGCAGATCGCGCTCCCAGTTAATGCCAATGTAATGTTTATCATCAACGTTGGCACCTGCACTAAAATCACTCATCTTCGCGACCGTACGATCAGCAATAATCGGCATATTTAGGTTAATTGGGCCAAGCGAGCCTGGACCTGCGCCCACGGCTGCACGAATCTCTTCTTCAGTGGCGAAAACCAGCGGTGAGGCAACCATGTCTGATTTCTCAGCTTTGATTTCGTTCAACGCATGATCGCCACGGACCAGCAGCGCAACCAGCGCATGACCGCTTTCTTCGGCACCTTTGACGATCAGCGTTTTGACGGTTTTCTCAATGGGCAGCTGGAATTGATTAACCAGATCCGCGATGGTTTTCGCATTCGGCGTATCGATCTGGCTCAGTTCCTGCGTTGGCAGAGCGCGTTCACCCGCTGGAGCCACCGCTTCTGCGAACTCAATGTTAGCGGCGTAATCGGAATCAGTGGAGAAGATCACATCATCTTCGCCGCTCTGTGCCAGCACCTGGAATTCATGTGATGCGCTGCCGCCGATTGAGCCGGTATCTGCCTGTACGGCGCGGAAATCGAGTCCCATGCGGCTAAAGCTTTGGCTGTAGGCGCGATACATCGCATCATACGTTTCTTGCAGAGATTCCTGCGAAATGTGGAATGAGTACGCATCTTTCATAATGAATTCGCGTGAACGCATCACACCAAAACGCGGACGGACTTCGTCACGGAATTTGGTTTGAATCTGATACAGGTTAAGTGGTAGCTGTTTGTAGGAGCTGAGCTCGTTACGAATCAGGTCAGTGACCACTTCTTCATGCGTTGGACCCAGCACGAAGGGACGCTCATGGCGATCCGCAACGCGCAGCAGCTCTGGGCCATACTGTTCCCAGCGGCCGCTCTCTTGCCACAGATCGGCAGGCTGAACGACCGGCATTGAAATCTCAATCGCGCCCGCGTTGTTCATCTCTTCACGCACGATGTTTTCGACTTTTTTCAGCACACGCACACCGGTCGGCAACCAGGTATACAAGCCCGAGGCCAGTTTGCGGATCATTCCGGCGCGTAGCATCAGCTGATGGCTGATCACTTCAGCGTCGGATGGCGTCTCTTTCTGAGTAGAGAGCAGATATTGAGTAGTACGCATTGGTTACGATTCCAGTTGATCGGAAAGTCACAGACAGAATTTTGCTGGCGGCTAGTGTACCAGCGAGATCTCTGGCTCAAAAGCGGGTTTTAACGTGGGTCGATAGCAACGACTTCAGTGCCGGCTTCATCAATACGCCAGCGCACATTAAAATCCAGCAACCAGGCAGCATATTCCCGCTCCAGCGCTTCGCCTTTGCGGTAAGCGGGGCGGGGATCCTGCGCCAAAACGTCGCTGATAAATCGCGCGAGTTGGGGATAGCTCACTTGCTGCTGCAAAAGCTGTTGTTGTGCCAGCAGAGAAAAACGCACTGGCATATCCGCTTCAGGTGCAGCCTGAGCAAAGCCAGCACGCGCATTCGGTAAGGCTTCAGCAAAAGGCAGGTAAGGTTTGATATCCACCACTGGCGTGCCATCAACTAAATCCAGACTACCCAGATCCAGAATGACCTGCTGCTTCGCGCAGCGAATACCTTTTAACTCAACCAGCGACATGCCAATTGGGTTAGGTCGAAACGTTGAACGCGTAGCAAAAACACCTACGCGTGCATTACCGCCGAGGCGCGGTGGTCGCACCGTGGGCCGCCATCCACCTTCCATCGTTTGATGAAACACAAACAGCACCCAAAGGTGACTGAAATCTTCCAGTCCACGTACGGCCTCAGGCTGATTGTAAGGGGGCAAAAGATGGAGCTCGCCGCCGCCATCCTGAACCAGACCTGGCTGGCGCGGCACGGCGAATTTCTCTTTCCACGGTGAACGGATTACACCAATTTGCGCAAAGGCGAATTCACTCATTGATTACTGACTTTCAGCGCCGAGCCTTGGCAAATAGCCTGGCGATAACAACCTGGCGTGCTGCTGACAATTTCGCATTTGTGCAGTAAAACGGCGTTGGCTTTCATCTGAGACGCTTTTACTTGTAAGCGTTTGCGTGCCGTCGCGATATTGGGGGGTGAATCTTGCGTGTTGGTCTGGCAATCATCGCCGGACACTTCACCTAAATCGCGGAACGGTTTGCTGACCAGATCGGTAGCATCGGTATAAACTTTGACCGGCGCAGGACGCGACGCAGGCTTACGTGTCGGCTCGCTGGATGCCTGCGGGCGAGAAGGTGCGCTGCTTATGGGGTGATATTCCCGAACACACCCAGTCAGCATCAATGCTAACAAGCAGAGCGGTAAAAAACGCATAGCAACATCCTCATGTTGTAAAAAGTGGCGTTATTGAAACAAGGACCAGAATAAATAACAAGTCGAGCGAGGTGCTAAGCAAAAGAAAGGGCGGCATAGCGCCGCCCTGAGGGAAGGAGCAAGGCAGAATTACCAGCCTTTTACTGCGCCACCGTTAAAGACTTTGTTAGCCGCGTCATTCACTTCGTCAGACTGATAAGCCTGAACGAACTTTTTCACGTTCTCTGCGTCTTTATTGTCTTCACGCGCCACAATCATATTGACGTAAGGTGAATCTTTATCTTCAACAAAGATACCGTCTTTCGCTGGCGTCAGGCCAATCTGGCTAGCGTAAGTGGTGTTGATCACTGCCAATGCAATCTGGGCATCGTCCAGTGAACGTGGCAGCTGCGGCGCTTCCAGCTCAACAATTTTTAATTTTTTCGGGTTTTCAGTGATATCCAGTGAAGTCGGCAGCAAGCCAACGCCATCTTTCAATTTGATCAGGCCCACTTTCTGCAGCAGCAGCAAGGTACGTCCCAGATTGGTCGGATCGTTAGGAATGGCGATTTGTGCGCCATCCTGCAATTCGTCCAGTGATTTGATTTTTTTCGAATAGCCGGCGATTGGGTAAACAAAGGTATTGCCTACCGATACCAGCTTGTAACCACGATCTTTGATTTGCTGATCCAGATAAGGCTTATGCTGGAAAGCGTTGGCATCAATGTCACCTTTGCTCAGCGCTTCATTTGGTAAAACATAATCGTTGAACGTCACCAGCTCGACATCGAGGCCATATTTTTCTTTAGCGACTTTCTGAGCCACTTCAGCAACCTGCTGTTCAGCACCGACAATCACACCCACTTTAATGTGGTTTGGATCTTTTTCTTTCTGATCGCATCCAGCCAGCGCAATCGCGCCAATTAGTGCACCCACAGCGGCAATGTTTTTAAACTTGAAAGACATATCCTTTCCTTAATATTGATATTGCTTGCTTACTTATGGGACACAGCACGCACGATGCGGTCGCCACAGAATTGAATGAGATACACCAGAACCACCAGTAATACCAATACTGTATTCATCACGGTAGCGTTGTATCCGATATAACCGTACTGATAACCAATCTGACCTAATCCGCCTGCACCGACTGCACCGCCCATGGCTGAATAACCGACTAAGGTAATCAACGTTATTGTCGCGGCGTTCACCAAACCTGGCAGCGCTTCAGGCAGCAACACCTTACGCACAATCTGCATTGGCGTTGCGCCCATGGCGCGGGACGCTTCAATCAAACCAGTGGGTAGTTCCAGTAAGGCGTTTTCCACCATACGTGCAATAAAAGGTGCGGCCCCAACCGTCAATGGCACAATAGCGGCTTGTAAACCAATCGAAGTACCTACAATGACGCGGGTGAAGGGGATCATCCACACCAATAAGATAATGAAAGGAATGGAGCGGAAGATATTCACTACCGCTGAGAGCACGCGATACAAACCTTGGTTTTCAAGAATTTGTCCGGGGCGTGTCACATACAGCAATACGCCGACCGGCAAGCCCAGCACAAAACCAAAAAAGCCCGAGACAAAGGTCATCATTAGCGTTTCCCATACGCCACGCGCCAGTAACCACATCATCGCGTCAGACATAACCTAATACCTCAACTTTTACATGGTTCTCTTGCAGCCAGGCGATGGCTGTTTTGGTGTCACTTTCTGTACCGTGCATTTCAGCCAGCATAATGCCGAACTTAACGCCACCGGCGTAATCCATCTGCGCGCTAATAATGTTGTTATTAACATTGAAGCGACGAGCGGCCTCTGACAACAGTGGGGCATCCACTGATTTACCGGTAAATTCCAGGCGCAACAGCGGTACGCTATCGGTTTTCGCTTCCGATGACATGCGTTGCTGATAGTCGTCAGGAATATCCAGATGCAAGGTGGACTGAATAAATTGTTGCGCTAACGGCGTTTTAGGGTGTGAGAACACTTCGCTGACGCTGTCTTTCTCGATTAATTCGCCGTGACTAATAACGGCAACCTGATCACAGATGCGTTTCACAACATCCATTTCATGGGTAATTAAGAGAATGGTCAGGCCCAAGCGACGATTAATATCTTTTAGTAATTCAAGAATGGAACGCGTGGTTGCGGGATCAAGTGCGCTGGTGGCTTCGTCACACAGCAAGACTTTTGGATTACTGGCCAACGCACGAGCAATGGCAACCCGCTGCTTTTGACCCCCTGAAAGGTTAGCTGGCCAGGCATCGTGCTTGTCAGACAATCCCACTAAGTCCAGCAATTCGGTAACACGTTGGTTGATCTGGCTACGCGACAGATTACCTAATTCCAGCGGAAGCGAGACATTGCCCGCCACGGTGCGTGAATTCATCAGATTAAAATGCTGGAAGATCATGCCTATTTGGCGACGGGCTTGAGTCAGTTGGCGTTCATTCAATGCAGTTAAATCAGCACCATCAACCAGCACGCGACCAGAAGTAGGGCGCTCCAACAGGTTTACGCAACGAATTAATGTACTTTTACCGGCACCGGAAGAACCGATGACACCATATATCTGACCCGCAGGGACATGAAGACTGACGTCAGATAACGCCTGAATCTTACGCGTACCTTGCTGGAACACTTTGGTTATATTTTCGAGTTTTATCATTGCGTTATTTATTATCGTATTACGTTGTCCGTGGTGTGGGATGCTTTCTATAAGCTTAACTATAAGAGAGCCCAATGGATGTTAAGGCATCCAGACGTCTAAATCAATCAAAGTCATTCAATCTGCCGTTCTCCCTTTTATTGCAATCATGCGATACTGAACGGTAATTTTTATAGCAGGAGTTTCTACGTGGCGAATAAAGTCCCAGCCATTTTTCTTGATCGCGATGGCACCCTAAATGTTGATCATGGCTACGTCCATGAAATCGATAATTTCCAGTTCATTGATGGCACCATCGAGGCGCTGCAAGAATTGAAGAAAATGGGCTTTGCCCTTGTAGTCGTAACAAACCAATCAGGCATAGCGCGCGGTATGTTTACTGAAGACCAGTTTATGACGCTAACCGAGTGGATGGATTGGTCGCTGGCAGATCGTGATGTTGACCTGGATGGTATCTATTTCTGTCCGCATCATCCTGAAGGGTCAGTTGAAGCCTATCGTCAACAATGTGACTGTCGTAAGCCGCAACCCGGAATGCTGCTCTCCGCCCAGGAAGAACTGGATATCGATATGGCTTCTTCTTATATAGTCGGTGACAAAGTTGAGGATATGCTTGCAGGACAAGCTGCTGGTGTTGGAACAAAAGTATTGGTCCGCACTGGTAAACCCGTAACAGCTGAAGGTGAAGCGGCAGCGGATTGGGTAATTAATAGCCTTGCAGACCTCGCTGAGCGGATTAAAAGCGCTTAAAATAGGCATTGTGATTAAAATTCAGGCGAACAGCAAAAAAGTTTGAATTCGCACTTGCGCTCTCAGAATGGTTCCCTATAATGCGCCTCCACTGACACGGCAAACCGGCAACGGGATGGCGGTTCAGGAGACACAGGAAACTGGGTCGCCGGAGAAAACTTCTGAAAAAGGGGTTGACTCTGAAGGAGAGAAGCGTAATATACGCCACCTCGCGACAGACC
>NZ_JAWUEB010000012.1:0-20345 GCF_036663535.1 Pantoea sp. T14 | reverse complement strand
CATCCATAGCTCAGCTGGATAGAGTACTCGGCTACGAACCGAGCGGTCGGAGGTTCGAATCCTCCTGGATGCACCATTCGCTTTTTCGTTATACCCAATAATTATCTCCTTTCTGTTATACCTGTTTTTACCTATGCATCCGTAGCTCAGCTGGATAGAGTACTCGGCTACGAACCGAGCGGTCGGAGGTTCGAATCCTCCCGGATGCACCATATTCTTAATCTCTACCTCCATAACACGCTGCCACACCCGTCAACACTTCTTAAAGCAAAAATCTCTGCCTTAACCCTTCTGCAATTCAGTAAAACCAACAGCGTTGAGTTATTTCATAACGCACCCAAAATATTTCCCATGATGTTATACCCTCCTCAAATTGTTAAAAAATCTACAGTGATTCCACACGGTTATACGCCGTCCCGCCGGATCACCTTTTTCTGAAAAGAAAAATATCTAATGCTTTCAAAGCATTTGCTGTTCATCCCACCTGGCGACAACCTGCACACATTAAGCTAAAGTAATGGCTCATTTATTGAATGTCCGGAGTGACAATGTACGATCAATATGACGCCCTGATTTTCGATATGGACGGCACAATTCTTGACACCGAGCCGACACATCGAAAAGCGTGGCATCAGGTACTGGCACGCTACGGATTGTCGCTGGATGAAGCACGCATGGTGAGTTTCAATGGTGCGCCGACCTGGCAACTGGCGCAGTTTATTATTGAAACAAATCAGTCAACTCATGATCCTCTTCTTCTCGCTGCTGAAAAAACAGCTGCCGTAAAAGCCATGCTGTTGGAAAACGTGCATCCACTTCCTTTAATGGACGTCGTCAAGGCTTATTATGGCCGTCGTCCCATGGCAGTTGGAACGGGCAGTGAGCACAGCATGGCAGAGGCTTTGCTAAACCAACTGGGTGTACGCGAGTTGTTTACAGCAGTGGTTGGTGCAGATGACGTGCAGTGCCACAAACCAGAACCGGATACTTTTTTACGTTGCGCAGAACTCATGGGCGTAGCGCCGGAACGTTGTATTGTTTTCGAAGACGCTGATTTTGGCGTGCAGGCAGCGAAAGCTGCAGGTATGGACGTGGTAGATGTTCGCTTACTGTGAGTGAAATCCTTGTTTACGCCTCTTTGTTTGGCAGCAGTTTTTTAAGCGCGACGCTTTTACCGGGAAGCTCTGAAGCACTGCTGATTGCTTTACTGATTGCTAAAAAAGCATCAGTTTATGGGTTGATTGTGGCCGCATCGTTGGGAAACACCTTGGGCGGCTTAACCAACATTCTTCTTGGTCGCTTACTGCCGCTAAAACGTCAGGGGCGATGGCATGACACAGCAATGACGTGGTTACACCGATTAGGGCCTGCAGCACTGCTATTCAGTTGGTTGCCGGTGGTAGGTGATCTGCTCTGCGTTCTCGCAGGCTGGTTACGTTTCGCCTGGCTCCCGGCAATGCTGTTTCTCGCCGTCGGTAAAACGCTGCGTTATATCGTTATCGCGACCGCCACATTACAGGGCATGCAATGGTGGCATTGATTCGCACAGATTCGAGGCTACGGTTAACATTATGCTGAACAAAAATAAATTATTCTCACAGCGGGAGGTTAATGTGATCCCGGACGTATCTAAAGCGCTGTCCTGGCTGGAAGCGCACCCTAATGCTTTAAAAGGCATTGGACGTGGTATCGAACGTGAAACATTACGATCAATGCCAAATGGTCATCTTGCTGAGAGCGGTCACCCGGAATCTCTGGGGTCTGCGCTTAAGCATGACTGGATTACCACCGATTTCGCAGAAACTCTGCTCGAATTTATCACGCCGGTTGATCACAGCATCGACCACATGCTGGCTTTTCTACGCGATATTCACCGCCATGTTGCGCGTGAGTTGGGCGAGGAGCGCATGTGGCCGTTCAGTATGCCTTGCGTGATTGAAGATGCAGATAAAATTGAGCTGGCGCAATACGGCAATTCCAACATTGGCCGGATGAAAACGCTCTACCGTGAAGGGCTGAAAAATCGCTACGGCGCGCTGATGCAAACCATCTCCGGCATTCATTACAACTTTTCACTGCCGCTGTCTTTCTGGCAGGAATGGGCCGATGTGAAGGATGTGGAAAGCGGTAAAGAAACCATTTCTGCTGGTTATCTGCGCCTGATTCGAAATTACTATCGCTTCGGATGGGTGATTCCTTACCTGTTTGGTGCATCACCTGCTGTCAGCTCCAGCTTTTTACAAGGGCGTGAAAGCGCGCTGCCATTCGAAACCAATGACGAAGGTATGTTGTGGCTGCCCTATGCAACGTCGCTTCGTCTGAGCGACCTTGGGTATACCAACAAATCTCAAAGTTCGTTGGGTATCACGTTCAATTCTCTGGACGGTTATGTATCGGCACTCAAGAAGGCGATCAAAACGCCATCAGAAGAGTTTGCAGAGATGGGCACCAAAGATGCAGAGGGTAACTGGCTTCAGCTTAATACCAATGTCCTGCAAATTGAGAACGAGCTCTATGCACCTATTCGTCCTAAGCGTGTTACGCGCTCTGGCGAAGCGCCATCTGATGCGCTGCTGCGTGGTGGCATTGAATACATTGAAGTCCGTTCACTTGATATCAATCCCTTCTCTGCAATTGGCGTCGATGAAAATCAGGTACGCTTCCTTGATCTGTTCCTGATTTGGTGCACGCTGGCAGATGCGCCTGAAATGAGCGCTGAAGAGCTGCAGTGCACTCGTCAAAACTGGAATCGTGTTGTATTGGAAGGGCGTAAGCCGGGCCAAAAAATTGCGGTAGGATGTGGTGAAGCGGAGCATTCGCTGCAAGAAGTAGGCAAAACATTGTTTGCAGATCTGCGTCGTGTCGCTGAGGTGTTAGACAGCAATCAGGGCAGCACGCAATATCAACAAGTTTGCGATCAACTGGTGGCATCGTTTGATGATCCTGAGCTAACCTATTCAGCGCGCATCCTTCACGCGATGAAGGATAATGGTTTGACCGGAACCGGTATAGCATTGGCAGAACAATATCGTCATTTGCTGTGTGAAGAATCTTTGGAAGTGTTAAGCGAAGAAGACTTCACGCGTCAGGCGCAAGAGTCTGTGTCTAAACAGCAGCAGCTTGAAGCGAATGATACGTTGGATCTGGAAACGTATCTGGCGAGCCGGGAAGGGTAGAAAAAGAAAAAGGCCACATCAATGTGGCCAAATTAACATCTCTGTTGTCAGGGATGATGATAACAAATGCGCGTCTTTCATATATTCAGACGTTGGGCGAACAGAAAAGTTTCATTGTTTTAAAAAAAATTCTCAGAACAGGAGGCGACGTAATGCCATTACTGGATAGTTTTACTGTTGATCACACCATCATGGCTGCGCCTGCAGTGCGTGTAGCGAAAACCATGAAGACGCCAAACGGCGATACAATTACTGTTTTCGACCTGCGTTTCTGCCGACCTAACATTGAGATCCTGACTGAGCGCGGTATTCATACGCTTGAGCATCTTTTTGCAGGATTCATGCGCGATCACCTGAATGGTGACGGTGTCGAAATCGTTGATATCTCACCGATGGGTTGCCGTACTGGTTTCTATATGAGTCTGATCGGGACGCCAGATGAGCAACGCGTAGCGAAAGCGTGGAAAGAGGCGATGGAAGATGTTCTGAAGGTAAAAGATCAGAATCAGATCCCTGAACTCAACGAATATCAGTGTGGTAGCTACAAACTGCATTCATTAGATGAAGCGCAGCAAATTGCCCGCAACGTTCTGGCACATGATATCGGCGTTAATCACAACGAAGATCTGAAACTACCAAAAGAGAAATTGCAGGAACTGCACATCTAGTTTTGCGATTACCTGCCAAAAAACGCCGCATTTAGCGGCGTTTTTTATAGGCAATTTAGGAGCCGATGGAAGATTTCAATGGCGTCTTTGGTGTGATTTTGACCTGCTTCACCATATTGTCCTGCACATCCAGAATATCAATGTCGTAGTGACCAATTTGAATGCGCGTCTTCATTTGTGGAATCTCTTCCAGCGCCTCAAGCAACATCCCATTTATGGTACGTGCTTCTTCTTCAGGTAGGTTCCAGTTAAAGGCTTTGTTGATTTCGCGCACATTGGCGCTTCCTTCAATCAAGACTGAACCATCGTTTTGTGGCATCACTTCTTCTGCAAGTGAAGGTGACATAGAGGTAGTGAAATCGCCAACGATCTCTTCAAGAATATCTTCGATAGTCACCAAGCCTTTGATGTCACCATATTCATCAACCACCAAACCGGCTTTCTTCTTGTTGCGCTGAAATTTAACCAGCTGCACATTCAATGGTGTGCCTTCCGGGACATAATAGATTTCATCAGCAGCGCGTAGCAGCGTCTCTTTGTTGAACTCTTTTTCTGTCATCATGCGCCAGGCTTCGCGTACACGCAGCATGCCTACACAATCATCGAGCGAATCACGAAACAATACGATGCGTCCGTGTGGCGAATGGCTGAGCTGGCGGGCCACGGATTTCCAGTCATCGTTGATATTAATGCCAACAATCTCATTACGCGGCACCATGATGTCGTCAACGCTGACTTTTTCCAAATCAAGCACCGAAAGAAGCATGTCCTGGTTACGGCGTGATATCAAATTACGTGACTCATAAACGATAGTGCGAAGCTCTTCTTTGCTTAGTGCGGAGTTGATAGAACCATCGGTTTTCATCCCCACCATACGCATCAAAATACGCGTTATGGTGTTTAACAGCCAGACCAAGGGCAGCATGACATATTGCAATGGCCCAAGCAGTACGCTGCTAGGATAGGCCACTTTTTCTGGATAAAGTGCGGCGATGGTTTTAGGGAGGACTTCGGAAAATACCAAAACGACAAACGTGAGCACACCGGTAGCGATAGCGACACCGGCATCGCCATACAGGCGCATTCCAACTATGGTCGCTAAGGCCGACGCGAGGATATTAACCAGGTTATTGCCAATCAGCACCAGGCTAATCAGGCGATCGGGGCGTCGCAGTAACTTTTCAACGCGACGCGCTCCGCGATGCCCGCTTTTAGCTTGATGACGCAGCTTGTAGCGGTTAAGCGTCATCATGCCAGTTTCTGAACCTGAAAAATAAGCTGAAACCAGTACCATAATGATTAGCGTTACGATCAGCGTGGTGGTCGAAACATGTTCCAACGCAGGACTTCCTTAATTAATGTGAGGCAGAAGTGAGTAGGTGCTGTAAAACACGGCTGCCGAAATAAGCCATGGTTAACAGCAACGCGCCGCCGCAGTTGAACCAGACTACGCGACGACCGCGCCAACCCTCATGATAGTGTCCCCAAAGCAGAACGATATAGACGAACCATGCAATGATGGAAAGTACTGCTTTATCAACATTCTCGGCACTGAACAGGTTATGCATATAAAACAAACCGGTACAAAGCACCAGTGTCAGCAGCACAACGCCCACTTGGGTAATATGAAACATCTTGCGCTCAATGGTAAGCAGCGGCGGCATATCTTGGGTAAACGCCAATTTTTTATTTTTTAACTGATAGTCAATCCAAGCCAGCTGCAGCGCGTAGAGGGCCGCGATAATGAGTGTGGCGTAGGCAAACAGCGACAGGCCGATGTGAATCATCATGCCCGGCGTGGTTTCAAGATGAGTAATGAACGCGTTGGGAACGAAGGTAGCAAAAGCCAGGTTGATCAGCGCAAAACTGTAAACAATCGGTAACAACAGCCAGCCACGATTGCGTGAGGCGACAATCGTCATGATGGCGCAGATCAGTAAGCTGACTAGCGATCCAATGTTCAACAGGCTTAAGTTTTGTCCGCCATCGACGGCAAAAATGCGTTGCTGCAGAGCCACCGCGTGGGTAATCAGCGCCACACAGGCAGAAAGCACCGCCATCCGCCGCCAGCCACCGTTACGTTTTAACAAGCTGGGAATGATCAGTGCAAGGCTTAGGGAGTAGGCGAACAGCGCCACAATCGAGAAAACGGACATAGATCCTTTCGGGTATCAGTCAGATATAAGGAAAAAAGCAGTATAGCGCCAGCAGCAGTATGCTCCAAACGATCTGAGGGTCAATTGCAGAGATCGCTGATGCTTCGTGTTATAATCCGCCGCATTCTGCCGATCAGGCGCCTCGCGATTTTTTAAGTGAGAGAAAATGTTTGATAATTTAACCGATCGTTTATCGCAAAGCCTGCGTAATATCAGTGGCCGCGGAAGGCTGACCGAAGACAATATTAAAGACACGCTGCGTGAAGTTCGCATGGCGTTGCTCGAAGCTGACGTTGCACTGCCAGTTGTACGTGACTTTATCAGTCGCGTAAAAGAGAGTGCAGTAGGCCATGACGTCAATAAAAGCCTGACGCCAGGCCAAGAGTTCATCAAAATCGTCCGCAACGAACTGGTTGCAGCAATGGGGGCAGAGAATAATGCGCTTGATTTAGCTGCGCAGCCACCTGCTGTTGTGCTGATGGCCGGTTTACAAGGTGCGGGTAAAACGACCAGCGTCGGGAAACTGGGTAAGTTCCTGCGTGAAAAGCATAAAAAGAAAGTCCTGGTTGTTTCTGCTGACGTTTATCGTCCTGCAGCGATTAAACAGCTTGAGACTTTGGCTCAACAGGTTGGGGTTGATTTCTGCCCATCCGACGTGAGTCAGAAACCCGTCGACATTGTTAACAATGCGTTGAAAGAAGCCAAACTGAAGTTTTACGACGTGTTGCTGGTGGATACTGCCGGTCGTTTGCACGTTGATGAAGCGATGATGGACGAAATCAAACAGGTTCATGCCGCGATTAATCCGGTTGAAACGCTGTTTGTGGTTGATGCCATGACCGGCCAGGATGCGGCTAACACGGCTAAAGCATTTAACGAAGCATTGCCGCTGACAGGCGTTATTCTGACCAAAGTGGATGGTGATGCTCGCGGCGGTGCTGCGCTGTCAATTCGTCATATTACCGGCAAACCGATTAAGTTCATGGGTGTCGGTGAGAAGACCGAGGCACTGGAGCCTTTTTATCCAGAACGTATCGCATCACGTATTCTCGGCATGGGCGACGTGCTGTCGCTGATTGAAGATATCGAGAGTAAAGTTGACCGCGAGCAAGCTGAAAAGCTGGCGAAAAAATTAAAAACCGGTGACGGTTTCGATTTAAACGATTTTCTTGAGCAGTTGAAGCAGATGCGCAACATGGGCGGCATGGCTAGTCTGATGGGCAAACTGCCAGGCATGGGCCAACTGCCAGATAACGTTAAATCGCAAATGGACGACAAAGTGCTGGTGCGCATGGAAGCCATCATTAATTCAATGACGCGCAAAGAGCGCGAAAAGCCGGAACTCATTAAAGGGTCGCGTAAACGTCGTATTGCGACCGGTTCAGGCATGCAGGTGCAGGACGTTAACCGCTTACTTAAGCAGTTTGATGATATGCAGCGCATGATGAAAAAAATGAAGAAAGGTGGCATGGCAAAAATGATGCGCGGTATGAAAGGCATGATGCCGCCAGGTTTCCCGGGACGTTAATCGTTCCACAAAAAAGCCCGAAAGAAACGCTATTAGGTTGCTTTTTTCGCCAAAATGAGTAAAATTTTCGGGCTTTTTATACAGCACCCGGACTCCATTCCCCGATGGAGCCGGGTGTTTTATTAACTGAAGAGGATGTTATGGTAACAATTCGTTTGGCACGTCACGGCGCTAAAAAGCGTCCGTTCTATCAGGTCGTCGTTACTGACAGCCGTAATGCACGCAACGGTCGCTTCATCGAGCGCGTAGGTTTCTTCAACCCGATCGCTTCTGGTCAGGCTGAAGGTCTGCGTCTGGACCTGGATCGCATCGAGCACTGGGTTGGCCAGGGCGCTACGCTTTCTGATCGCGTTAACGCGCTGATCAAAGAAGCAAAGAAAGCAGCTTAATCTGTCACGGTGGTGAGCATGAGCAAACAACTTGCCGCACAGCCTCCCGTTAATCCCATTGTTTTGGGTAAAATGGGGGCCGCATACGGCATCCGCGGTTGGCTCAAAGTGTTTTCCTCCACTGAAGACGCTGAAAGCATCTTCGACTACCAACCTTGGTTTATCCAGCGTGCCGGTAAATGGCATCAGGTTGAGCTAGAGGGTTGGAAGCACCACAATCAGGACCTGATTATCAAAGTCAAAGGCTTCGATGATCGGGATGCGGCGGCTCAATTAACCAATTGCGAAATCAAGGTTGATTCGACGCAGTTGCCAGCGCTGGATAACGGTGACTATTACTGGAAAGACCTTATGGGTTGCCAGGTTGTTAACCTTGAAGGCTACGAGTTGGGCAAAGTCATTGATTTGATGGAAACCGGCTCGAACGACGTACTCGTTGTTAAGGCAAACCTGAAAGATGCGTTCGGTGCTCAGGAGCGGTTGATTCCGTTTCTTGATGAACAGGTTATCAAGAAAGTCGATCTCACTACTGGCCTCATCGAAGTAGATTGGGATCCTGGTTTTTGATCTCCGAATCACAGGGTAACGTAACGGCGAATACAATGTGGATTGGTGTTATTAGCCTGTTTCCAGAAATGTTTCGCGCTATTACCGATTACGGGGTAACTGGCCGGGCAGTAAAAAATGGCCTGCTTAGTATTCAAAGCTGGAGTCCGCGTGACTTCGCGCTTGACCGGCACCGCACCGTGGATGATCGTCCTTATGGCGGCGGACCGGGAATGTTAATGATGGTACAACCTTTACGGGATGCCATCTCCGCAGCGAAAGCAGCGGCGGGAGACGGGGCTAAGGTGATATATCTTTCACCTCAGGGGCGCAAACTCGACCAACAGGGCGTTTGTGAGTTAGCGACGCAGAACAAGTTAATTCTGGTCTGTGGTCGTTATGAAGGGATTGATGAGCGCGTAATCCAAACCGAAATTGATGAAGAATGGTCAATCGGCGATTACGTACTCAGTGGCGGAGAATTACCAGCCATGACGTTGATTGACTCAGTTGCCCGGTTTATTCCTGGTGTGCTGGGTAAGCAAGCGTCAGCCGATGAGGATTCGTTCTCGGATGGTTTGCTGGATTGTCCACACTACACCCGACCTGAAGTGTTAGAAGGCAAGGATGTTCCGGCAGTTTTACTGTCAGGCAACCATGCCGATATTCGCCGTTGGCGCCTGAAACAGTCGCTAGGCCGTACCTGGCTAAGAAGACCTGAACTTCTGGAAAACCTGGCTCTGACTGAAGAGCAAGCAAGGTTGCTAAAGGAATTCAAACGTGAATTTCAGCAGCAGCAAAACGATGATGTGGAAGAGTGATCTTCCCCGACTATCAGTTTACCCAGGATAAGAGATTTAATTATGAGCAACATTATTAAGCAAATTGAACAAGAGCAGATGAAACAGGACGTACCTTCTTTCCGTCCGGGTGATTCCGTGGAAGTGAAAGTATGGGTCGTTGAAGGTTCTAAGAAACGTCTGCAGGCATTCGAGGGCGTGGTTATCGCTATTCGTAACCGCGGTCTGCACTCTGCATTCACTGTTCGCAAAATTTCTAACGGCGAAGGCGTTGAGCGTGTTTTCCAAACTCACTCACCAGTAATTGACAGCATCGCTGTTAAACGTCGTGGCGCTGTGCGTAAAGCCAAACTGTACTACCTGCGTGAGCGTACTGGTAAGTCTGCTCGTATCAAAGAGCGTCTTAACTAAGGTATCGCTAGCGCGACATCTAAAAGTTAATAGCAAACAAGGGGTTGGCGAAATGCCAGCCCCTTTTTTTATTATAATGAGGGAAAAATACCTGCGGACACAATGTCATCATCACGCCAGAATCTCTGTGAGCTTATTTCTGTGGCCGATGAAAATGATAAATCGCGGTATTAACCGGACCGCTGTCTAAAATGATCAACCCGTAGCGGTAATCAACAAAACGCCCTCCGCATTTTTCTGCCACTCTCCTGCTTGCTGTATTGGCCTCTGCTGCCAGGATCTCAATCGTTTTAATAGCAGGACGTTCAAATCCAAACTTAAGCAGTTGGTTTACCGCCTGGCTGGCAATGCCTTTTCCTTGAACATCGCTGCGAACCCAATATCCCATCGCACTAAAATCACCTCGAAAACGAGAAAAGCGAATACCTGCGCCACCTAATAGCCGATCTTGCTCATCTACAATGGCAAATTCATGCGCTTCACCTGTTGCTCTTTGCAAGTGAGTAAAGTTGATCCAGCTGGCTGCTTCTTTTTCCTCATAATTTTCATGTGCCCAGACCATCCATGGAAGCAAAGTGTCGAGCGAGTTATTGACTG
This sequence comes from Pantoea sp. T14, assembly GCF_036663535.1. Taxonomy (NCBI): domain Bacteria; kingdom Pseudomonadati; phylum Pseudomonadota; class Gammaproteobacteria; order Enterobacterales; family Erwiniaceae; genus Pantoea; species Pantoea sp. T14. The sequence goes on along the minus strand of NZ_JAWUEB010000012.1, from coordinate 10,074 downwards.
CGGCAGTGAAGGCAGAAATATCCTCTAGGGTGAATGGACGTAATGTAATAGAAGCGAAATGAGCGGTCATATGAAATTACTGAATTAAGCAGAAAGTGACGTCAGATTAACACAGGTCACTTAAGCGCCCATGTTCAGCATTGTAATGATAACTTTACAGTATTGAAGGTGCGGGTTAAGCGCAATGTAACTATAAGTGATTTATTTTAAAGCAATTAAATTATTTATTGGACGTTATTTTTATTGATAGTAATTAAAAATGTACAGACTAATTGCAAGGCGTACTCTTTATGATACAGTGTGCGACATCCTCTTAGAGGATCCCTGGACCGCATAAACGAGAAAAGGATCGTAATCATGCAAAAAGACGCGCTGAATAATGTGCATATCGCAGATGAACAAATATTGATCACGCCAGAAGAGTTAAAGGCGAAATTTCCACTGAATGCCCAGCAACAAGAGCAGGTTGCTGCATCTCGCCAGACGATTTCTGACATTATCGCAGGCCGCGATCCGCGTCTTTTGGTGGTGTGTGGCCCATGTTCAATTCACGATACAGAAGCTGCACTTGATTACGCTCGCCGTCTGCAAACCCTTTCTGAACAGTTGAAGGATCAGCTGTACCTCGTTATGCGCGTCTATTTTGAAAAACCTCGTACGACCGTAGGTTGGAAAGGTTTGATCAACGATCCTTATATGGACAATTCGTTTGATATGGAAGGGGGCTTACACATTGCACGTAAGCTGTTAGTGAATTTAGTGGAAATGGGTCTGCCATTGGCCACTGAAGCCCTTGATCCTAACAGTCCACAATATTTAGGCGATCTGTTCAGCTGGTCGGCGATTGGTGCTCGTACGACTGAATCGCAAACTCACCGTGAAATGGCATCAGGTCTTTCAATGCCGGTTGGTTTTAAAAACGGAACAGATGGTAGTCTTGGCACGGCCATCAATGCAATGCGCGCAGCTGCAATGCCACATCGTTTTGTCGGTATCAATCAGTCTGGTCAAGTTTGCTTGCTGCAAACTCAAGGCAATCCAGACGGTCACGTCATTCTCCGTGGTGGAAAAACGCCAAATTACGGGCCAGAAGATGTTGCACAATGCGAAAAAGAGATGCTCAAGGCGGGACTGCGTCCAGCCTTAATGATAGATTGCAGCCATGGTAATTCTAATAAAGACTTCCGTCGCCAGCCTGGGGTAGCTGAGTCAGCTGTCGCCCAGATCAAAGATGGTAACCGTTCGATTATTGGTTTGATGTTGGAGAGCCATATCAATGAAGGGAGCCAATCTTCTGAGCAACCACGCAGTGAAATGAAATATGGCGTTTCCGTCACTGATGCCTGCATCAATTGGGAAGTCACTGAAGTTTTGCTACGTGATATGCATCAGGATCTGCAAGGAGTGCTGTCGGCGCGTCTGTCACACGAGGTGTAATGAGCAATGGTTGCTGAACTGACCGCGTTACGCGATCAAATAGATAATGTAGACAAGGCGCTGCTCGATCTGCTGGCAAAGCGGCTTGAACTGGTCGCTGAGGTAGGCGAAGTCAAAAGCCGTTATGGCTTGCCTATTTATGTGCCAGAACGTGAAGCTTCAATGCTGGCGTCGCGCCGTAAGGAAGCGGAAGCGTTGGGTGTGCCGCCTGATCTTATCGAAGATGTGCTGCGCCGCGTAATGCGTGAATCCTACACCAGCGAAAATGACAAAGGTTTCAAAACGCTTTGTCCTGAATTGCGTCCAGTGGTGATCGTTGGCGGAAATGGCCAGATGGGCAGGCTATTTGAAAAGATGCTGACCCTGTCAGGTTATATCGTAAAAATACTCGATAAAGCGGATTGGGAGCAGGCTGAATCGCTGCTAAGCGATGCCGGCATGGTGATTATCAGTGTTCCGATTCATTTAACTGAACAAGTCATAGCGCAGCTGCCGCAGCTGCCTGATGACTGCATTTTGGTTGATTTAGCTTCAGTGAAAAATCGCCCGCTTCAGGCGATGCTGGCCGCGCATGGAGGACCGGTGCTGGGGTTGCATCCGATGTTTGGGCCTGACAGCGGTAGCCTTGCGAAACAGGTTGTGGTTTGGTGTGATGGCCGTCAACCTGAAGCGTATCAATGGTTTTTGGAACAAATGCAGGTGTGGGGTGCTCGCTTACATCGTATTAGCGCTGTAGAGCATGATCAAAACATGGCGTTCATACAGGCGCTTCGGCATTTCGCGACCTTTGCTTATGGTCTGCATTTAGCTGAAGAAAACGTTAATCTCGATCAGTTATTGGCGCTGTCGTCGCCAATCTACCGGTTGGAACTAGCGATGGTTGGACGCTTGTTTGCCCAAGATCCGCAGCTGTATGCTGACATTATTATGTCTTCAGAAAGTAATTTGGCACTGATAAAACGTTATTATCAACGCTTTGGCGAAGCGATTACCTTGCTGGAGCAGGGTGATAAGCAAGCCTTCATCAACAGTTTTAATCGGGTCGAGCACTGGTTTGGCGACCATGCCAAACGCTTCCTGGTGGAAAGCCGCAGCTTATTACGTTCGGCGAACGACAGCCGGCAGTAAATAAAAAGGCATCCCGTTGGATGCCTTTCTTTTATTCGCCAGGTTCAACCGGCACGATATTTTCGCCTGGATAACATCCCAATACCTTCAGCGATCGCGTCATCGTTTTCAATTCTTGTAATGCCTGCTGCATTTTTTCCGACTGCAAATTTGCCTGCACATCAATGTAAAACATCTCTTCCCACGGATTTCCATTGATAGGACGTGACTCAAGTTTACTCATGATCAGGTTGTGTTGTCGCAAGACTAACAGGGCATCAACCAGCGCACCTGCTTGCTGTCCTGTTGCCATGATGAGTGTGGTTTTCGCGGGAACCTGATCAGAAACGTCGATCGGTTTACGAGCCAGAACAATGAAACGCGTCTGGTTTTGTTGCTGATTCGCCAGATTTCGTTCAAGAACCTGTAACTGATAAAGCTCTCCGCCAGCCTCACTGCCTAAGGCTGCAACTTTAGGCGAATTGAGTGCAGCGACTTTCTCCATCGCTGCTGCGGTACTTTCGGTGTACTCAATTTTCCAATGTGGAAAACGATTAATAAACTGACTACATTGCTGGAAAGGCTGGGGATGACTATAGACCGTTTCAATCTGCTGAAGATCGGTGGTGCCATTGATCAACACGCAATGATCGATGGGCAAAGTCAGTTCGCCCACAATCGACAAACTTGTTTGCTGAAGCAAATCGTAAACATCATTGATCGAACCCGAACTGGTATTTTCTATCGGCAATACCGCGTAATCGGCTAAGCCATTCTCAACGTGTTTAATAATGTCATGAAACTTAAGACAGCCGATTTCAACCATATTGTCAAAATGGCGCGCTGCGTATTTACGTGCAGCAAGATGAGAATAGGAACCTTTTGGACCTAAAAAAGCAATGCGGGCAGCCTGCGCATGAGGATGGTTCAGATTCTTTTGCAGGAGCGCCTGTTGAGTTAATACAGAATCCTCAATCACTAACTGGAAAAGCCGTGTGATGTAGTGTGCATCCAAATGATGTTTCTTGCCCAGTACGATCAAATGCTCCAGCAAAGCGCGTTCGCGTTCTACATCACGAATAGGGCGATGGGTTTCAAGTTTAGCCTGTGCAACCTCAACGGCCAGCGAACGGCGTTCTGCTAAAAGAGTCAGTAGTTTTTCATCGACCGCGCTGATTCTGTCGCGCAACGCCAGTAATGGATTATCGGGATTCATAGGGATCACCTGTAAGCTGTCCAATAAAAAAGCCTCCCAGTTGGGAGGCTTTGTTGTTCGTCTTCGCTTTCGTTTTCACACGACGAATTGCCTCCCAATTAGGGGAAGGTAAAAAAGAAAGCGAAGAAAAACAGAGGTTGTTTCATGATTAATTCCACAAAAATAGTGAACTGAGAGTAACCGTACTGATTTGAAGCTGTCAATAAAAAACGCGCCCGTAGGCGCGTTAAACTTGTCGTTGAAGTGATTAGCTGGCCGGTGTGAAATCTTTTACGCTGGTCGTTGCGCGGCGAGCTTCGGCTTTATGCTGAACTTTATTGAGCTGTCGTTCGAGCTTAGCAATCAAATCATTTATTGCGGTATACATATCGTCGTGTTTGGCGCTGGCCACCAAAGTGCCGTTTGGCGTATTTATAGTGGCATCAGCCACGAATTCTTTTGGTTCTTTGGACAAGACAATATGGGGATTAATCAGGTCGGTTTGCCACTTTTCTAGCTTGGCGAGACGGTCTTCGACATGGTTGCGGATAGCCGCAGTGATTTCCATTTGTTTACTGGTAATGTTGAGAATCATATTTCTTACCTCTCTGTCATTTCCGTCTTGGTAAGTTCAGCATAACGCGAAAACAGACAAAATGTGTGATTTAGATCACGAAAAAATGTCACTTTTTGTCAAGGCCAGTTATTTGTGAGAAAGGCTGAGAAAGCGGGTTAAAAGGCTTGAAGCGTAGCCGTTAAAAGCGCATTGTTGATGGGTTAGCTCAACGGGAAAACACTGGTTTTAATGTTTTTCCGAGCATAAAAAAAGCAGCCATTGAAGGCTGCTTTTTTAGTTTCAAGCGGAATAAAAATTAGCCGACTTGATTCGCAGCAATAATCTTTGCCACTTTATCTGCTTCTGCGTTTAGTTGTAGATGACGGTAGGCATTTTCCATCAGCGACAGCGCATCGTGCGTGGCCTGCGTATCGGGATAATCGCGCATCATACCTTCCACACGGTTAACGACCGCGACATAAGCCTCGCGCTTAGTATAGAATTGCGCCACGGACAGTTCATATTTCGCTAAACGATCTTTCAAGTAGACTAGACGTTTTTGCGCGTCAGCTGAATATTGGCTGTTCGGATAACTGCGCAGCAGCTGCGAGAAGTCACGGAATGCATCACGGGCATGGGTCGGATCACGATCAGAACGATCAATGCCGAAGAAGCCTTGCAGCGCCGAATCATCCAACGCCATATCCGTCAGGCCTTTCATATAGATGACATAGTCGATGTTTGGATGAGTAGGATTCAAACGCATGAAGCGAGCAATAGCCGCCTGTGCTAATGGCAGATCGGCATTTTTATAATACGCGTAGATCAAATCCAGCTGAACCTGCTGTGAATAAGGACCGAACGGATAACGATTATCCAGCGCTTCCAGTTGCTTAATCGCCGCTTTAAAGTTACCGTCCTGCAGCTTTTGCTGCGCTGTGGCATAGATTTCAGAAGGCGGGCTGTCCGGTACCGCGTCATTAGAGCCGGAACAACCCACAAGGGCCAGGCTCAGTGTGGCAGCAGCCACCAGATGTTTCATACGCGTCATGACGAAATGATTATCCTCAAAATGTTATGGCGGAAGCTGTCCGTATAGCTCCCGGTAATGACCAGGTACGATAGCACATTATATTAAACGGCATCGCCGTGAAAACCCAACGTTAACGAAGAAGCTGTATATGGCACAACAAGTTCAACTCACCGCAACGGTATCCGAATCACAACTCGGACAACGCTTAGATCAGACTTTGGCAGAATTGTTCCCTGATTATTCGCGTTCTCGTATAAAAGAATGGATCCTTAACCGTCGCGTTAGTGTTAACGACACGATTGTCGACAAACCAAAAGAGAAAGTGTTAGGTGGCGAACGTGTCGCCATTGACGCTGAGATCGAAGAAGCGCAACGCTGGGAGCCGCAAAATCTGCCGCTCGACATCGTTTATGAAGACGATGATATCCTGGTGATTAACAAGCCGCGTGGTTTTGTGGTGCATCCGGGCGCGGGAAATCCTGATGGCACGGTGCTGAATGCATTGCTGCATCATTACCCCGCCATAATGGATGTTCCGCGCGCAGGCATCGTCCATCGCCTTGATAAAGATACCACTGGATTAATGGTGGTAGCTAAAACCGTTCCTGCACAAACGCACTTGGTCGAAACGCTGCAGCTGCGTGAAATCACGCGTGAATACGAAGCGGTAGCAATCGGTACGATGACAGCGGGCGGCACCGTTGATGAGCCAATCAGCCGTCACTCAACCAAGCGCACGCATATGGCTGTGCATCCGATGGGCAAACCTGCGGTTACTCACTATCGAATCATGGAGCATTTCCGTGCACACACGCGTTTACGCCTGCGTCTGGAAACGGGGCGTACCCACCAGATTCGTGTCCACATGGCGCATATTAACCATCCGCTGGTAGGCGATCCGCTTTATGGTGGTCGTCCACGTCCGCCAAAAGGTGCATCTGAAGCGTTCATCTCCACATTACGTGGCTTCGATCGCCAGGCACTGCATGCCACCATGCTGCGTCTGTATCACCCTATCACCGGTATTGAAATGGAATTTCATGCACCAATCCCGCAAGACATGATCGATTTAGTTAACGCTTTGAAAGCGGATACTGAAGAGTTCAAGGATCAAATGGACTGGTTATGAGTTTGATTATCCCCGATTGGCCCGTACCGTCCCGCGTGCGAGCGTGTTCCACTGTACGCTATGGCGGCACGAGTACAGCACCTTGGAAATCGCTGAATCTGGGCAGCCATGTCGGGGATTCGTCATCACATGTCGAAAGCAATCGCCAACGACTGGTGGAGCTAGCGGGCTTGCCCGCAATGCCACAATGGCTGGATCAGGTTCACACAACCGATATTGTCCGGCTGCCACATTCCGTACAAGAGATACCGCGTGCAGATGCATGTATTACTAATCAAGCAGGCGTAGTGTGTGCAGTAATGACAGCAGATTGTTTACCGGTGTTGTTCTGCTCGGCAGATGGAACGGAAGTCGCCGCTGCACATGCGGGGTGGCGTGGGCTTTGCGATGGCGTATTAGAAAACACGCTGGCGCAGTTTCGTTCATCTCCTAATCAGATTCATGCATGGCTTGGACCAGCAATTGGTCCGAATGCATTTGAAGTCGGCGCAGAGGTACGCAGTGCCTTCATGGCTAAAGCTCCTCAGGCGGCAGCGGCATTCCGTCCCGTTGGCAATAAATTTTATGCCGATATAGTGTTATTAGCGCATCAGCGTCTGCAGGCGGCAGGCGTGCAATCTGTTAGCGCTGTGAAGCGTTGCACCTTCAGCGAACCAGACAATTTCTTCTCCTTTCGCCGTGATGGTGTTACCGGTCGTATGGCAACTTTGATCTGGCTGATATAACCTTACGCCATAAGACGATCCGGTTAGTATGTTTTTTACTCTTATCTCAGGTCATTAACCTTGAAATTTTGAGGGATGACCTCATTTAATCTCCAGTAGCATTTTGACCTGTAATGGGAGGAATCATGCGTCTGGATCGTCTTACCAACAAATTCCAACTGGCTCTCGCCGATGCGCAGTCCCTCGCTCTGGGACATGACAATCAATTTATCGAACCTCTGCACTTGATGAGCGCGTTGCTTAATCAAGAAGGCGGAACGGTACGTCCATTATTAACGTCTGCAGGTGCGGACGTTGCAACCTTACGCACGCAGGTAGAGCAGGCGATCGATCGTCTGCCTCAAGTGGAAGGGACTGAAGGTGATGTTCAGCCTTCATCTGATTTAGTCCGTGTGCTCAATTTATGTGACAAGCTGGCGCAGAAGCGCAGCGACAATTTTATTTCATCTGAATTATTTGTTCTGGCGGCCCTCGATTCACGTGGTTCTTTGGCAGATATCCTTAAATCTGCTGGCGCAACCAATGAAAAGCTAACCAAGGCCATTGACCAGATGCGTGGAGGAGAAAACGTGAGCGATCAAGGGGCTGAAGATCAGCGGCAGGCATTGAAAAAATACACCATCGATCTAACCGAGCGTGCTGAATTAGGCAAGCTCGATCCAGTAATCGGTCGTGATGAAGAGATTCGCCGGACTATTCAGGTATTACAACGGCGCACCAAAAACAATCCCGTGCTTATTGGTGAACCTGGCGTGGGTAAAACGGCTATTGCTGAAGGACTGGCTCAGCGCATCATTAATGGTGAAGTACCGGAGGGTTTAAAAGGCCGCCGCGTACTGGCGTTGGATATGGGCGCGCTGGTGGCGGGCGCAAAATACCGTGGTGAGTTTGAAGAGCGCTTAAAAGGTGTATTGAACGATCTTTCTAAACAGGAGGGAAATGTCATCCTGTTTATTGATGAGCTGCATACTATGGTTGGCGCGGGTAAAGCTGACGGCGCGATGGACGCTGGTAATATGCTTAAACCTGCATTGGCGCGTGGTGAGTTGCACTGTGTGGGCGCGACGACGCTGGATGAGTATCGTCAATATATAGAGAAAGATGCTGCGTTAGAACGTCGTTTTCAGAAAGTCTACGTCGCTGAGCCAAGCGTTGAAGACACCATCGCTATTCTGCGTGGGCTGAAAGAGCGTTATGAATTGCATCACCACGTTCAAATTACCGATCCGGCTATCGTCGCGGCCGCAACCTTATCGCATCGCTATATTGCTGATCGCCAGCTACCCGACAAGGCGATTGACTTGATTGATGAGGCGGCTTCAAGCATCCGCATGCAGATGGACTCTAAGCCTGAATCGCTTGACCGTCTTGAACGCCGGATTATTCAGCTGAAACTGGAGCAGCAGGCACTTAAGAAAGAAGCGGATGACGCCAGCATCAAACGTCTTGAGATGTTAGAGAGTGAGCTGAATCAAAAAGAGCGTGAGTACGCTGAACTTGAAGATGAGTGGAAAGCGGAAAAAGCATCTTTATCCGGTACGCAGAACATCAAGGCTGAACTTGAGCAAGCGCGCCTTACACTTGAGCAGGCTCGCCGCTTAGGCGACCTCGGCCAAATGTCCGAGTTGCAGTACGGCAAGATTCCAGCGCTTGAGAAACAGCTGGCTGCAGCGACTCAGGCTGAAGGCAAGATGATGAAGCTGCTGCGTAATCGAGTTACCGACGTTGAAATTGCCGATGTGTTAGCACGATGGACCGGCATTCCTGTGGCGCGCATGATGGAAGGCGAGCGCGATAAGCTTTTACGTATGGAGCAAGAACTGCACGCACGTGTCATCGGCCAGGACGAAGCGGTTGAAGCTGTATCGAATGCTATTCGCCGTAGCCGCGCAGGATTGTCGGATCCTAATCGCCCGATCGGTTCTTTCTTATTCCTTGGGCCGACAGGGGTAGGTAAAACTGAGCTGTGCAAGGCATTGGCGAACTTCTTGTTTGATAGCGATGACGCGATGGTACGTATCGACATGTCTGAATTCATGGAAAAACATTCTGTGTCGCGACTGGTCGGTGCGCCTCCTGGTTATGTTGGCTATGAAGAGGGCGGCTATTTAACAGAAGCGGTTCGTCGTCGTCCTTATTCAGTCATTCTTCTGGATGAAGTAGAGAAAGCACATCCAGATGTGTTCAACATCCTGTTGCAAGTTCTCGATGATGGGCGCTTAACCGATGGACAAGGACGAACTGTGGATTTCCGCAATTCAGTTGTCATCATGACATCGAATTTGGGATCGGATTTGATTCAGGAGCGTTTCGGCAATCTCAATTATGGCGAAATGAAAGATATCGTCATGGGAGTAGTAGGGCAGCATTTCCGCCCTGAGTTTGTTAACCGTATTGATGAAGTGGTTGTGTTCCATCCATTAGCTGAGAAACATATCGCTTCAATCGCGCATATTCAGTTGCAGCGTTTGTATAAGCGTCTGGAAGATCGCGGTTATAAACTGCACATTTCCAGTGAAGCGATTAAATTGCTTGGTGAGAATGGCTACGATCCGGTTTATGGCGCGCGTCCACTTAAACGAGCTATTCAGCAGCAGATTGAAAATCCGCTGGCTCAGCAAATACTTTCCGGTGCATTGGTTCCGGGCAAAACTATCGAAATGGATGTTAAAGACGGTGTAATAACAGCTCATCAATAGCACTCCTCAAATAAAAACGGGCCTTTTGGCCCGTTTTTTATGAGTAAAAAGCGATAATTGGTTCATAAAATAAGCAGGTGGTTTAAATATTGAGCGGTTGAATAAAAACTTGAGATTAGCACTTGTCAGCCCGGAAGAACTCCCTATAATGCGCCTCCACTGACACGGCAAACCGGCAACGGGATGGCGGTTC
>NZ_JAWUEB010000011.1:0-216518 GCF_036663535.1 Pantoea sp. T14 | reverse complement strand
CACGTGCTCACCCCGGTCACTTACCGGCGTAAGCTCCCGGGGACTCACACGCTTGCCGCCTTGCTGCAACACGAATTTTTTAGGGTATCTGAGCGTCATGCTTCGCGCTGCAGCAGCGTTGGCTGCACGTGCTCACCCCGGTCACTTACCGGCGTAAGCTCCCGGGGACTCACACGCTTGCCGCCTTGCTGCAACACGAATTATTTAGGGTATCTGATCGTCATACCCGTCATCTTTCGCGTTGTAACTGCGTTGAGCATTGGAGCAATTAAACGTGTTGCAGTGCGAACACCGCTTTGCCGCGTGAGAAGGTGGCAACCACTGGCGAGATGCGCGCAACGGCTTCAGCTGAGCAGCTCGCGGCAACTATCATCATATTGGCGTCATCACCTTGCTGTGGCCATTGACGTTGACCTTCTGCTGACAGCGGCAGCAAATCATTGGTCGCAATCGCCAGTGCACGCGTCAGTGAAAACTCATCCGAACCACGATAGAGCTGCGCATAGAGATTGGCTTTTTCCAACATACTGCCGGTGCCAAACGGCGACCAGTGATCGACCACGCTGTCGGTGCCGGTCATCACCTTGACGCCCGCTGCCTGTAACTGCGGAATCGGCATGGTCAGCTTGCCAATCGGCAGCGTCGACGCCACGCTAAATTGCTGCTCAACCAACCCTTGAATCATTTTATCCAGCTCAGCGCCTTCCAGCGTCGCCAGCGCAAAGCCGTGACTGATGGTCACTTTGCCTTTCAGCGCCGGGTTCTTTGCCACGGTATCGATCATATAGCGAATCGCCGCAACGCCGGCTGGCGAGGTTTCATGCAGGTGGATATCCACGCCGCGTTGGAAATCGAGCGCGATCTGGAACATCGCATCCAGCGACTTTTCCATCGCGCCATCGACATTCGTCGGATCCAGTCCGCCGACATACTGCACGCCGTGCTGCATCGCTTCACGCATCAATCCATCGACCTGCGAATGCAATAAACCGTGCTGCGGAAATGCCACGATTTCGCAGGGAAATTCAGGGTGCTTCGCCAGCGCGGTTTGGAGATGCTCCAGGCTTTTCAGACCGCTGACCGGGTCGATATTGCAATGGCTGCGTGCCTGAGTCGAACCCTTGGATTGCAACAAGGCAATCAGACTTTCTGCTCGCGCGACTGAGGTGGGCAGTAACTGCGGGATCAATACCTGCTCACGGGCAATCATATCCATAATGGTTTTGCCCTGACGTGGACGCGGTGCCCGCCACGGGCCGCCATAAAATGTTTTATCGAGATGGATATGCATATCGTGAGTGGAGGGCAGCAATAGCGCACCTTGCGCATCCCAGGCCGTCAGTGAAGCGTCACCCTGACCGGCTGGGTGTAACTGATCAAATTTACCATCACGGATGCTGATGTCATACAGCCCAGTTTTAGTCGCAACGATCTCTTCGCCTTCACGCTCAAAGCCTTCTTCAAGGCGAACATTCCGCAGTAAATAGTGATCGGTACTGGGCAAAGCAGCTGGCGAGTGAGATGTCGTATTGGCGGCAAAACTGGTCTGGCTCATGCCAGCAGCCAGCAAACTCCCTGCGGCTGCCCAGCGTACGCCGTTACCAAGAAATTCACGACGGCTTGAAGAAGGGGAAATAGTCATCAGAGGCTCCTGCAAAAAAGAGAGTCTTAATCTGACAAAAGCTGGCGACGGCCGCTGCGCTATTTTCCACTGCTGGCTATTTGAAAAATCACTGCCAGCTCAGCTGGCCGAAATCGACCAAAGCCTGCGCCAGTTGATACTGCAAATTCTCTTCGGGATGACGGCAAAACAGCGCCAGCTCAAAAATATCGATCTCCGGCAAACCCTGTTCGCGCCCTAGCACCCGATGTTCGGGTAAACGACAGCTGGCGGGCAACAGGGTTAACCCCAAGCCTTGTGCGCTCGCTGCCGCCAAAGCAACCAGACTCGCGCTGCTATAACCAATACGCCAACTGCGGTCCATCGCATCCAGCGTCTGGCACATCTCTTCACGGTACAAACCCTGCTGAGGAAACAGCACCAGCGGCACTGGCGTTTGTTCAAAACAGGGATAGGCGGCGCTGTCGAGCCAGAGCAAGGGTTCCGGGCGCGCCGCCAGTGGACGTTCGCCGTAAGGCTGTTTGATCAGCATGATGTCCAGCTCCTCACGCTGCCACGCACGGCGCAATTCAACGTGCATGCCGCTCATCACATCGAGTCGTAAATGCGGATGTTGACGACTGAAAGCGGCTAACAATCCTGCGGTAGGTGCGGCAAAATCTTCCGGCACACCAAGACGTAGCACGCCGTCACGCCATTTGTCGCTTAATACGTCATGCGCTTCGCCGTTCAGTGCAATGATGCGCCGGGCATAGCCCAGCAGCTTTTCACCTTCTTCGGTAATCTGCACCTGATGCGAAGAGCGTTCCAGTAACGCTTTACCTACCATTTCTTCCAGCCGCCGCACTTGCTGACTCACAGTGGATTGCGACAAATGCACACGATCGGCAGCGCGGGTAAAGCTGGTGGTTTCGCAAACGGCAACAAAACTTAACAACTGTTGAGGCGTAAACATCGGCTGTCGATTCATTTTCCCACTATCAATTAGAGCAATATTTAATTTCCAAATAGTAACCAGCGCTGTCAGGCTGGCAATCTTTAATTATTTGAGTTGTGGATGAAACGACAGACAGAAATGATGATGCTTATCGCGTTGGTATTGGCGGGCCTGAATATGCGCCCTTTAATGACCTCGGTGAGTCCGTTGCTCGGCCAGTTACGTCAGACCATTGGGCTGACGCCATTAGCCGCGTCTTTACTGCCCGCTATACCCATGATGATGATGGGAGCGATTGCGCTGTTAAGCGCGCCCTTAATGCAGCGCATCGCTGTCCGTAAATTGCTGACAGGCGGATTGATGTTACTGAGTTTGGCGACTTTCAGCCGCCTGTTTATCACTCAGGGCAGTCTATTAGTCTTTAGCACCATTCCGGGTGGATTAGGCATTGGTGTGGTGCAAATGGCGATGCCGGGATTGATTCGCCAGCGCTTTGGTGAGCGCAGCGCAGCGATTACGGGTTTATGGGCTGGAGCGTTGATGGGCGGTGGCGGCCTGGCTGCCGCCTTAACGCCGTGGCTGAGCGCACAGATGGGGTGGCAAGGTGCGTTAAGCAGTTGGGCGATACCGACGCTGTGCGCGGTGCTGTTGTGGCTGTTTATTCCCACTGCCGCGCCGGAGAAATCTACGCAGCGGGCAATGCCTGCACTGTGGCGCAAAACGCGGGCGTGGACGCTGGCGCTGAGCTTTGGATTGGTCAATGGCGGGTATGCCATCTGCGTCGCGTGGCTACCCGATTTCTATCATCAACAGGGCTGGAGCGCGCAGGCGGGCGGCAGCTTGCTTGCTATGATGATCAGCTGTCAGGTGGCCGGGGCATTGTTGCTACCGCTGCTGGCTCGCGGAGCCGATCGTCGGCCATTATTGCTGCTGGCATTGGGCATGCAGTTCTGCGGCATGATGGGATTTCTGTTTGCCCCGCAGGCCGCACCGTGGATCTGGGCAGGCGTATCGGGATTCGGTCTGGGCGGCGCCTTTCCGTTAGCCTTGGTACTGGCGCTGGATCATCTGTCTCATCCCCAGGCGGGGGCACGTCTGGTGGCATTTATGCAAGGCGTGGGATTCATTATCGCAGGTTGTATGCCGTTTATCGCCGGACAGTTGCATACATTAACCCACAGCTTTGCCAGCGTTTGGTTGATGCAAGGTGCGGTGACGCTGCTGTTGATTGTGTTAAACCTCTGTTTCCATCCACGCAGTTATCCGCACGCTTTCCCAGAAAAGTAATTTTTTGGTCCTACCAATTAAGCCGAAAAATTTTCCTGCTTCACAGAACAGGAAAATTCACGGCTTTTTTATTGCCTGAAGTTAACAAAACATTAACCATCTGTTGCCAATAAGCCTCAGCATCTTAAATGTGGTCTGACCAAAAAAGATGTTAAAGAGGCTAGCGTGCGCACCCTACAACCTATGTGCACGATTTTCTGGCTTTCCTCTGGAGATACCCGCATGCAGATGTGGCAACAAAATTATGATCCGCTCGGCAATATTTGGCTATCTAGCCTGGTTGCGCTGATCCCGATTCTGTTTTTCTTTTTCGCGCTGATAAAACTGAAGCTGAAAGGCTATGTCGCCGCGACCATCACCGTGGGTCTGGCGCTGCTGGTAGCGCTGTTTCTTTATCGTATGCCAATCGGGCAAGCGTTAGCGTCGGTGGGATATGGCTTTTTATATGGTCTGTGGCCGATTGCGTGGATCATTGTTGCGGCAGTATTCGTCTACAAAATTTCGGTAAAAACCGGGCAGTTTGACATTATTCGCGCCTCGATCTTATCGATCACGCCAGATCAACGGCTGCAAATGCTGATTGTCGGTTTCTCGTTTGGCGCGTTTTTAGAAGGCGCTGCAGGTTTTGGCGCGCCGGTTGCGATCACCGCTGCGCTACTGGTCGGCCTGGGATTCAATCCGCTGTATGCCGCCGGTTTATGCCTGATCGTTAACACCGCGCCGGTGGCATTTGGTGCGATGGGAATTCCAATTATTGTTGCCGGGCAGGTTACCGGACTAGACAGTTTCGCCATCGGGCAAATGGCCGGCCGCCAATTGCCGTTACTGACCATCATCGTTCTGTTCTGGATTATGGCGATCATGGATGGTTGGCGTGGCGTCAAAGAAACCTGGCCTGCGGTGCTGGTGGCGGGCGGATCCTTTGCGATTGCTCAGTTTCTTAGCTCTAATTTCCTTGGCCCGGAACTGCCAGACATCATCTCTTCGCTGGCGTCGCTGGTCTGTTTAACCTTGTTCCTGCGTCGCTGGAAGCCGGTTCGCATCTTTCGTTTTAACGATGTTGGCGCATCGATGGTTGATCAGGATCTGACCCGCAAAAAATACAGCGCTGGGCAGGTGATCCGCGCCTGGATGCCTTTCTTGTTTCTCACCGCGACCGTAACGTTATGGAGCATTCCGCCCTTCAAAGCGCTGTTTGCCAAAGGCGGGGCGCTAGCGGATTGGGTCTTCAGCGTGCCGGTGCCGCTGCTGAATGCGCTGGTGGAACGCATGCCACCCGTAGTGAACAGTGCCACGTCCTATCCGGCAATCTTTAAATTCGACATCGTTTCTGCCACCGGCACCGCCATTTTGCTGGCAGCGATTGTGGCGATTGCTTACCTGCGTATGAAGCCGAAAGCGGCTATTCAGACGTTCGGCGAGACCTTAAAAGAGTTGGCATTACCGATTTACTCGATTGGCATGGTGCTGGCGTTTGCTTTTATCTCCAACTATTCCGGCCTGTCGGCCACGCTGGCCTTAGCGCTGGCGCATACGGGGCAAGCCTTTACCTTTTTCTCACCGTTTTTGGGTTGGTTGGGCGTCTTCCTTACCGGATCAGATACCTCCTCAAATGCGCTATTCGCCGCATTACAAGCCACTACCGCGCAACAGATTGGCGTTTCAGATGTGTTGCTGGTTGCCGCCAACACCACTGGTGGCGTCACCGGGAAGATGATTTCTCCTCAATCGATCGCCATCGCCTGCGCCGCAGTGGGCCTGGTCGGTAAAGAGTCCGATCTGTTCCGCTTTACGGTTAAACACAGCCTCATCTTTACCTGCATGGTAGGCGTCATTACCACGCTGCAGGCTTACATCTTCCCGTGGATGATTCCATGACTGCGAACTCGCCGCCGCTGGCGGCCCATCTGGTGGTACGGCTAAAGGCGTATATCAACGAACATCAGCTGGAACCCGGCATGCGTCTGCCTGCCGAGCGGCAGTTATCTGCCGAACTGGGCGTTTCGCGATCATCTCTGCGTGAGGCGATCCAGCAGCTGATCAGCAGCGGTATGTTGATCAGCCGACGCGGCGGGGGAACCTGGCTGCGTCAGCAGCTTGCGCCGTGGTCGGAACAGCGCATCGTTGCGCCTATTCGCCAGTTACTGGCGGACGATCCCGATTACCGTTATGACATTCTCGAAGCGCGTCACGCGATTGAAGCCAGCACGGCCTGGCATGCGGCATTACGCGCGACCGAATCCGACAAAGAGAAGCTGCAATATGCGTTTGACGCCACGCTCAAAATGACCGAAAGCGACGATCCCGATCTCGCAGCACAAGCTGACGTACGCTTTCATCTGGCGATTGCGGAGGCTTCGCATAACGTGGTGCTGCTACAAACCATGCGCGGCTTTTTTGACTTGTTGCAATCATCGGTGATGCAAAGCCGCCAGCGGATGTATATCCAGCCGGTGATTTTCGCCCGTCTGACTGAACAACATCAGGCCATTCTCAACGCCATTCTCGCCGGTGACGCTGAAGCGGCGCAGCAAGCGGCGATGCAGCATCTCGGCTTTGTTCATACCACGATGAAGGGCCTGCACGAAGATGAAGCGCGGCAGGCTCGCATAACCCGCTTGCCGGGCAACGAATTCAGCAACCGTAAGGAAAACGACTCATGATCATCTCTGCTGCCAGTGACTATCGCGCCGCCGCGCAACGTATTCTGCCGCCGTTCCTGTTTCACTATCTTGATGGCGGCGCTTATGCCGAACACACGCTGCGCCGCAATGTGGACGATCTGGCTGACGTTGCGCTAAGACAGCGCATTTTAAAAAACATGTCTGATCTCAGTCTTGAAACCAAATTGTTTAATGAAACGTTGTCGATGCCGGTCGCGCTGGCACCGGTGGGTTTATGCGGCATGTATGCACGGCGCGGCGAAGTGCAGGCTGCCCGCGCTGCGGCGCTGAAAGGCATTCCCTTTACCTTATCGACCGTTTCCGTCTGCCCGATTGAAGAGGTGGCACCGGCAATTAATCGTCCGATGTGGTTCCAGCTCTATGTGCTGCGCGATCGTGGCTTTATGCGTAACGCGTTGGAGCGAGCCAAAGCTGCAGGTTGTTCCACGCTGGTGTTCACCGTGGATATGCCAACACCGGGCGCACGCTACCGTGATGCGCATTCGGGCATGAGCGGCAACCATGCGGCGCTGCGTCGCTACTGGCAAGCCGTGACGCACCCACAATGGGCGTGGGATGTCGGCATGCAGGGGCGTCCGCACGATCTCGGGAATATTTCTACCTATCTCGGCAAACCCACCGGCCTGGAAGATTATATCGGCTGGCTGGCGAACAACTTTGATCCCTCTATTTCATGGAAGGATCTGGAGTGGATTCGTGAATTCTGGGATGGCCCGATGGTGATTAAAGGGATACTTGACCCCGAAGATGCGCGTGATGCGGTGCGCTTTGGCGCGGATGGCATTGTGGTGTCTAACCACGGCGGACGCCAGCTTGATGGCGTGCTCTCCTCGGCGCGTGCGCTACCTGCTATCGCCGATGCGGTAAAAGGTGACATCGCGATTCTGGCCGATAGCGGCATCCGCAGTGGTCTTGATGTGGTACGCATGATTGCGTTAGGCGCAGATACCGTACTGCTGGGCCGCGCCTTTATCTATGCGCTGGCAACACACGGACAGCGCGGCGTGGAGAATCTGCTCAACCTGATTGAGAAAGAGATGCGGGTAGCGATGACGCTGACCGGCGCAAAATCGATCGGTGAAATTACCCGCGATTCACTGGTGCAGGCCAATGCGCTGCTCAATGAGCAAGTCATACCTGCTCGCCCGCGTGCGGTGAGCTGATCCGGCGAAATCGAATGTATTGTCTATACTTACCCTCTTTACCAACAGGAGGAATGACATGACCATTCATAAGAAAGGTTCGGCGCATTGGGAAGGCGATATCAAGGGAAAAGGGACTGTAAGCACTGAGAGTGGCGTGCTGAGCCAGCAACCTTATGGTTTCAAAACCCGTTTTGAAGGTGAAAAAGGCACGAATCCAGAAGAGCTAATCGGTGCTGCACACGCAGCGTGTTTCTCTATGGCTTTATCGCTGATGTTAGGCGAAGCAGGTTTTCCGCCGAAAAGCATTGATACCACGGCGGATGTTTCTCTTGATAAGAAAGGTGAAGGTTTTGCGATCACCAAGGTGGCGCTGACCAGCACCATCGAACTGCCAGGCATTGATAACGCAACATTTGATGAAATCATCAATAAAGCTAAAGCGGGCTGCCCAGTTTCACAGGTTCTGAATGCTGAGATTACTCTCGACTACACCCTGAATAACTAAGCCTGTAACGCGGGTCGCCTTTTAACGGCGTGAGCGTTATGCTAAATCAGCGCGGTCCTGATACTGACCGTAACAGATGCGCCTTTGGGCGCATCTTTTGCTTTCTGGCTGAGAGGAAAATAAAGGTGGCGCGATATTTGGCTGCGAAGAAGTATTGGAAAATGGTGCTGGTTCTGCTTTGTATCTGCGGTGCGTTAATGCTGATTCGTTGGGCAGCGATGATATGGGCCTAAAATCATGGGTTTGTAACCATAAACTGGGCGTATTAGTGATGGTTGTCTTGCTGCTCGAACTCATTCATTACTTACTGACAGCATCCTGGCTGCCGTGGGAATGGCAGTAATCCTCTCTACACATATTCCGTTTCGCGACGCTTAGTACGGACGTCACTGCGTGCAATGCGATACGCCTTATTGGGATCGCCCGCCACAAATTCAAATGTCGGTGAGTAATAAAAAGGCAGCCAGCCGCCGTAGCCGCTTTCCCACTCCCAGCGAACGGGGCACGGCCACAATATGCCGTCATACAAAATGTAATAGACCCAGCGTCCGTTTGGACGACGGGGGCGTGATGTTTTCATGGGATTCACAACGATAATAGTGAACAATAGCTTATATTTTGTACGCTAAAGCGCCACCTTGCAACTTAACGGCTGCGCTTTGTTATTTTTGGCCCTGCATTAACGATGCACTTCACCACAAAGCAGGACCACATTAGGCCGTACTTTATGAATGCGATTTGCCATCTGTTCGCAATCGATTTTTGTTGGATAAATCCGTTCCGATACCGGTAAAGCATCACAGGCATCATGGCCGCAAGCACTGACTAACAATACAAATCCTATCAACATGGCTCGACTCCTTTACACGGTCTGGTGGTCCGGACTGTGGTGCTTAATATCCCTTTTACTGTTCCAGTATAGACAAACGTGTCGACGAGGCATTATCACCCTGAGCGGTGAAAGCGTTAACCTGAGAAATACCAGGCAGGAAGCAGCGCGATAAGATTGTTTAGCGTGTGCAGGAAAATGGGCAGCGCCAGGCTGTTGCTGCGCAGGCGGGCGTAACATAATAACAGCGAAAACAGTGTCAGCGCGATAATGGTTTCCCAGTGAACATACTGAGTGTGCATCATGGCGAACAGCAGTGAAGTCAGCAACATGCAGGCAAAGCGACTGCGTGGTGCCCACAGCAAAAATGCCTGTAACAGAAATCCACGAAACAGGACTTCCTCAAACACCGGTGCTAACAGCACCGCCGTCAGCAACAAAATCAGCAGCGAATTACGTCCTTGCTGCGCCTGCTCAACCAGCCAACCTTCCGGCTGCAAAAATTGGGTTTGCGCCGCCATTAAAATAAACAGTACGCCAATAAACAGCAGCGTTTGCAGCGGACGTAATTCGCCCAGCGGCAGGTCGCTACGACGTTGGCAATAGAAGCGATAAAGCGGATAGATCACGGCAAATTCAAACAGGCAGAGCACCGGCACCAATAAGCCGTCATTACGCAGCACGCCATAATTAGGAAACAGCGTGATAAGCATAGTCACGAGGTAATAGACCACAAAGCTGCCGACGTAAAACAGCGTCAGCGCCACTCTGTCGGAATTGGTGTTCATAAGCGACCCAGCCAGCGAAGGTTAGCGCATAGTAACAACGCGCCTGATCGCTGTCGAGTCACCCAACAAGACAATATTTGTACGCAAATTTACCTTATTAGGCTAAACCGCAAGCACACCGAGCCGATAACTGAGGAAATGAATTCGGGTAAGTCAGCATAGTTTGCTGTCAGGCAGAATCCCGAACCGAACTTTTCGCTTTGTTGTGAGCTTTCTTAATGACTTTTGTACCTCAGCAACCGCAGCTGCGTCCTTTTATAAACGGAGCAGAAGATCGCACTGTTCGCTTTACGCGGCGGAGTCTACGCACGCTTACACTGCTGTTGTTCGGCGTATTGCTTCTTTCCATGCTGATGGTGCTGACCATTGCCCAGCATCAAAACAAGTTATCTGTTGAACACGATCAGATATTGATGCAGCAAGCGTGGGAAGGGCGTAAAGAGGCGATGATAACTGACATCCGCGATTACGCTTTCTGGGGCGAAGCCTGGCGTAATCTGCACATCACGATGAATAGAGTCTGGGCCTTCGATGAAGAGAACTTCGGTCCGGGTTTGTATGAGGAATACCATTATGAAGGCGTTTTTGTTGTCGATGGCAACGATCACACCACCTATTCAGTCATCGACGGTAAGCTGAGTTCTGTTTCGCTGGAAGCCTGGATAGGAAAAAGCAGCCGGATGCTGATTGCCCACGCACGCTTATTGAATAATGCGGCGGTAGCACGCAATGCACTGGTGAATGGACAGCCGGCTATTATCGTCGCCGCGCCAATCACCACCGGTAAAGTGCCCGGCTTGCCGCAAAAAGCGGGGCCACCATCAGTGATGGTTTTCGTCAATGTGTTCACGCCTGCCAAGCTAAAAGCGTTAGGCGACACGCTTGGCGTAAGTAGTCCGCGTTTTGCCAAAAACGAAGTCGATGCCAAAATTGAGCCGCGAATGGTGGAAGAGGTGCCGGGTGGCGAGCCGCTAGTCTTACGCTGGACGCCAAAAATGCCCGGCATGGGGTTGATCTGGTTTCTGCTACCGTTGCTGTTAATCATGGGCATCATCATCGCGTGGATTACTCGTCGGGTAAGCCGCCATGCGCTTCACAACGCAATATTATCCGATCGCCGATTCGCCATGTTAGCGGTCAGCCAGCAGGAGTTGGCAAGCAGCGAGGCGCGTTTTCGTGACCTGGCAGAAGCGGCTTCAGACTGGATTTGGGAAACCGATGAAGAAGGGCGGCTGATCTATTTGTCGTCTCGCTTCAACACCGTAACCGGCCACGAAATTAGCGTTTGGCTAGGAAGACACCTCGACCATTTGCTGACCCATCCCAGCCACTCTTTAGTGACCTGGCTGATGCGTCAGGAAGCGGAACCCCAGCAAATGCCGCTGCGTTGCCAGTTTATGTCGGCACAGGGCGATCGTCGTATTGGTCAGTTGGTGGCTAAAACGGTCTGGCACAATGGCAGATGCATCGGTTTTCGCGGCACGGTCTCTGACATTACTCAAGGCATGGAAGCGGAAGCGCGCATTCAGTTCTTGTCACGTCATGATGTGTTAACCGGGTTGCCAAACCGGCTTCAGTTGCAAGAGTATCTCACCAGCCATCTTGAACAATTCAACATGGATATTCCGCTCACCATCATCAGTATCGATCTGGATCAGTTCAAACCGATCAATGAAACCTGGGGCCACGCTGCGGGTGATCTGGTGTTGAATCAGATGGCGCAGCGCATTAAAAATTGTATAGGACCTCATGAGCTGACTGCGCGACTCGGCGGTGATGAGTTTGTCGTGATTTTACGCGAAGGGGATCGTGACAAAGTTGATGAACGCTGTGCGCAGCTGCTGCATGAAGTTCAGCAGCCGATTACGACCGGCCAGCATATTCACTATTTAACCGCCAGCATGGGTATTGCCTGTGCACCGCAGGATGCTGCCCATCCTGAAGCGTTGCTGCGGATGTCAGACATCGCGCTAAATGAAGCCCGCGAATCGGGGCGCAATCAATGGGTTTGGTACGCCAATGAAATGGCTAACTTGCGCGAAAGTAAGCGCGATATGGCGCGCCGCATTGAGCGAGCGCTGAAAAATGATGAGTTTCGTTTGCATTATCAACCGCGTTATCAACTCTCTGGCGGACAACTGGCAGGCGCAGAAGCACTTATTCGCTGGCAAACTGCGCCTGATCAATGGATCACGCCGGATCGATTTATTCCGCTGGCAGAAGAGAATGGTTTAATCGCCACGATCAGCGATTGGGTATTGAAGCGAGCCTGTGAAGATGCGTTGGCGTGGGGTGGCGACCGTTATGTTTCCGTTAACATTTCGCCCATTGAGTTTCGTACCACCGATTTAGTGCAGCGGGTAGCCAATGTGTTAAAAGAGAGTGGGTTGCCCGCAACGCGGCTGGAACTGGAAATAACTGAAAACGTCACTTTCGAACATCCGCAGCAAGCGCTAGAAGTGATGCAGGGATTGCGTTCGTTAGGCGTACGTTTAACCGTAGATGATTTTGGTACGGGCTATGCCGCGCTGGGTTATTTAAAAACCTTTCCGTTTAACGGCTTGAAAATTGACCGTTCGTGGATGAAAGATTTTCCGGAATCGCAGCAGGCGCAATCGGTGGTCGCTGGCATTATCGCGCTGGCGCGTGCTTTTGCACTCACCATCACCGCCGAAGGCATTGAAACAGAAGCGCAACTGAATCAGCTTAAAATACTGTCATGTGAAGAAGGGCAAGGCTATTTTCTTGGCCGCCCGATGCCACTCGCAGCCTTCAGCACGCTTCTGGAGAGAACAACCCAGAACAACCGGGAGCAGGCTTAACGAACTTTAATGGCGACAAACGTCATCAAGGCAGCGAAGCCAATAAAGATTGCAAGTTCCATAATGATTACCTCAGAAAAGTCTTAAGTAATTTTAGCGGCTGGGTGATCTGTTTTTAGACTGCAAGTGCGATTTTTCTGAAAATATGTGATCCCGGCCGCTTAAATTTTTACGACTTATCTTTCCTTACCGCTTTCATTTTTTTAAAGAACGCGACAAGTCTGCTGGTCAAGATTTTCGCTTGCGGGCACGCTTTGCTACTCTTTGGTTCAGGGTTAACACGTCCAAGAGGAGATCAAACGTGAATCATAATGGAAAAGCGCTGGTTGTGATGGGCTTCTTTGCCTTAACGGCATGCCAGTCAGCCAGTAAACCCGAAACCGCTGCGGTGGCTCAAGATCCAGAAAGCGATCTTTGCGGTGCTTCACAGTATCAAGACTATGTCGGCAAGCCGTTATCTTCGTTGAATAGCCAACGATTCGATCATCAGGTTCGCGCCATTCCCTACAACTCGGCGGTAACCATGGATTTCAAACTCAATCGCCTGAATTTTATGGCAGACAAGAGTGGCAACATTAGTCGGGTTTACTGCGGCTAAAGCGTGAAAAATATCGGGTATTGTCATAAAGCTGTCATGGCTGCAGGCGAGGATAGCTCCGCACGATAGAGATTTCCTCGTCACTCTCGTTATGCAATGCTCGTCTTGTTTATTCCCGCTCCGGCGGGAATTTTTTTATCCGATTTCATGTCGGTAGAAGAGGCGAATGTGAAAAAAATCATCCTGCCATTAATGTTGTTGGCAAGTCCGCTGGCGATGGCCGCCAGCGACGCTGCGTGGCAGCAAAGTAAAGTGGATATGCAGCAAGCCTGTCTCAAGGCCAGCACCCTCAAGCAGGTGAGCGTAGTCGGAAAGGCAATTGAGTATGACGACAGCGTCGGCTACAGCGCCTTGCTGCTTCAGGGACGTTATCCGCAACAGCACATGAATAATCAGCGTGGGCGCGAGTTATGTCTCTATCAACGCAGCAGCGGTAAAGCCAGCGTCAGCGAAGCGGATACCCTTCGCGGCGTGAAATAATCTGCCAGCGGCGACTTACTCTTGTGGCCGCGTTTCAATTAACTGCGCCAGTAAAGTACGATAATTTTGCAGGCGCTTTTCGTCCCCTTCAAACTCCAGCTTATCGATAACGCGCGCAATAATTGCTTTATTAGTGGCAGGTTGTCCGGCTTCCATTAATTCACGCAGGATGGCAGCCAGCAGATCGGATTCTGGCGGCGCGTTCCAGTCAGGGCTGTTGAAATAGTCGGTGATAGCACGGCTGGCGCTGTTTGGTTGCACTCTCATCATCCACCTCCGCTAAGACAACGCCATGCACATCACGATAGGGCGCGATGCGCATAAACGCGGTTTGGGTTCTCAGGATCGCAGGGACATTGGCGTCACCCGGTATGAGAACGTCGCGCTGGCAAGAATAGCCGACGCACCGCACGAGACTGGCGGTTTTTTAAACATAGAACTGTCATGCGTAATTGTCAGTAACAGCCTGAAATATTTTTTCATAGTGATGACTGCGGCATTAATAGTCAGAAGAGTGAATGATTGTTTTTGCACATAATCTCTCTAAGAAAACAGACAGGAAGAAAATATGCACGAGGCAGATTCGCAAATCTTAGGGGAAAACCGCGTTTTGCATTACGTGCCATGTTTTGCCGCTCAGCACGGTTAAGCCGTTGTTAAACTGGCTCCTCATATCTCCTGCAAGTCACCTGATCATGCCCCGCTCATTAGAACCCTGGAAAATAAACCTGATTTCGGTCTGGTTTGGTTGTTTTTTCACTGGACTGGCGATCAGCCAGATCATTCCTTTTCTGCCACTCTATATCGAACAGCTCGGTATCAAAGATGCGGATTCACTGAGTTTGTGGTCAGGTTTGACATTCAGCATCACGTTTGTGGTATCCGCCGCCGTTGCGCCACTGTGGGGGAGTTTGGCGGATCGTAAAGGACGCAAACTGATGCTGCTGCGCGCCGCGTTTGGCATGGGTTTGGTGATTCTGCTACAGGCATTTGTGACACAGGCGTGGCAGCTTTTGCTGTTGCGTGCCTTGATGGGGCTGACTTCAGGTTACATTCCTAATGCAATGGCGCTGGTGGCGGCACAGGTGCCGCGCGAGCGCAGCGGCTGGGCGTTGAGTTGTGTCTCAACCGGTCAAATTGGCGGTGTGATCCTTGGGCCGCTGATTGGCGGATTGCTGGCGGATTGGGTGGGTCTGCGCCTGGTTTTTATCATCACCGCCGTGCTGTTAATGATCAGCTTTTTTGTCACGTTATTTCTCATTAAAGAAACCGGCTACATACCCATCAGTAAAAAGGACAAGCTCAACGCCCGGCAGGTTTTTGCCACGCTGGATAATCCTAAGTTGATGCTTTGCTTGTTCTTCACCACCATGGTTATTCAAATGTGTAACGGGTCGGTGAACCCGATCTTAACGTTGTTTGTTCGCGAACTGGCCCCTGGCGCAGAAAACATCGCTTTTCTCAGCGGCTTCATCGCCGCGCTGCCCGGCATTTCCGCTTTGCTCTCTGCTCCGCGTTTAGGACGACTCGGCGATCGCATCGGCACGCAGCGTATCCTGCTCGCGACAATGGTGATTTCGCTGCTGCTGTTTATCGGCATGTCGTTTGTCACCAACGCGACGCAGTTGGGCATATTGCGCTTTCTGCTTGGTTTTGCCGATGGCGCAATGATGCCTGCGGTGCAGACGCTGTTGGTACGTCATTCCCGCGACAACATTACCGGCCGCATCTTCGGTTATAACCAATCTTTTATGTATCTGGGCAATGTGGCTGGGCCGATGCTCGGCGCAGCGGTGTCCGCGCTGGCCGGTTATCGTTGGGTTTTCTTTGCCACCGCCATGGTGGTATTGATTAATGTGATTTTCCTGCGTCGTTTTTACCGTCGGCCAAAAACCCATTTACCGCAGCCTGTTGACGAAACGTCAGAACATAGTGCCAGCGTTGCTGAGTCAGCAAAAACTCGGGGCTAACGCTGGGGCTCCAGGAATCGTCACCGCCCAAGCCCATATGCGCAGCATCCAGATGCAGCCAACAGCCGGTTTCAGGTTGTAGCAGATGGCGATGTGAAGCCTCACGCAATTGCTCAAGGCTAAAGCGGCTCAGCGAGAAAGCAAAATCGCCGTTCACTTGCCAACTGCCGGCATTGAGCTGCCGCGTGCCACCGCGCAAGCCATTTTCGCTGGGAAACACATAGGGCGTATAAAGAGAGTCTACAGGCAGTTGCCAGCGCGAGAACTGTGCGGCGAGCTGGCGATCGGGATAATTCTCATGCGGGCCCAAACCCAGCCATTCCACTTTTTCAGCCATCTGACTCAATTGACAACGCAAACCGATGCGGGCAGGCGAGGGCAAACCTGGGGCCTGCTGCACAGAAACGCTGACCTGCATCTCACCATGGGCATTAATGTGATAACGCTTGTGGCTGATAAAAGCGATCTGCCCATTGGCGCGCCAGCTGTGAAGCGTGTCGATTTGCACCGCATCTTTTAGCGCGTCGATCTGCATAGATTCGATGCTGCTTTCCATTTGGTCATAGCCCGCCGCTTTCCACCGCTCAACCCATGCATTCGGGTCAACGCGATCGGCTTCGCTGGTGCCGATATCATTATCCAGCGGCGCGCGAATAAAGCAGTCACGCAGCGGCGACAGCAGCGTCTCTTCCTCATTCACAAACCATTGCACCAGCTCGCCACTACGACGTGAAAAATGCCAGCGCTGCTGCTGGTGGCTGACAGAGACCAGATCGTGATTAAATTCCAGCTCTGGCGGATAACCGATGTCATCTGACGTTGGCAAATTCAGCGCCGCTGGCAATGGCCATTGATCCCATGCCACGCGCCAGCCGGCATCGGCCCAGCTTGTTGCGTTGATCTGATGCACCGCGACATTCAGCCAACATTCACCGCGCAAATCGTCAGGTGGGGTGATTTCAATGCGTTGTTGACCTTGCGGCGGGATCGCTAAGGCAATATCGCCCTCAGCCACAACTTTGCCGGCCTGTTCAATGCGCCACAGAAGCTGTTCGTTATCGCTGTGGCGAAACAGATATTCACTGCTTACGGTGAAGGCGAAAGGATTGTTCGCCTCCGCGGCGAACTGGAAAAACTGCTGAGCACGCTGCGCTTCGAACAGCGCGGGATGCGGGGTACGGTCGGCAAAAACCAAACCGTTCATGCAGAACTGGCGATCATTCGGTTTGTCGCCAAAATCACCGCCGTAGGCTTGCCAAGACTGGCCTTGATCATCGTAGCGCGTCAAACTTTGATCAACCCAATCCCAAACGAAGCCGCCTTGTAGCCGAGGAAACTCGCGGAAGGCTTGCCAGTATTTAGCGAATCCGCCCAAGCTGTTGCCCATGGCGTGCGCGTATTCACACAAGATCAGCGGTCGCGTTTCGCCCGGCAGGCTAATCCACTTTTTCAGTGACCATTTCGGCACCGCCGGGAAAGGTTGATCCTGATCGACGCGCGCATACATGGGGCAAATAATGTCTGTTGCCGCCGTGTCGGCACCGCCGCCTTCGTATTGCACCGGACGCGTTGGGTCCGCGCTTTTTACCCAGCGAT
This sequence comes from Pantoea sp. T14, assembly GCF_036663535.1. Lineage (NCBI taxonomy): Bacteria > Pseudomonadati > Pseudomonadota > Gammaproteobacteria > Enterobacterales > Erwiniaceae > Pantoea > Pantoea sp. T14. The sequence goes on along the minus strand of NZ_JAWUEB010000011.1, from coordinate 199,256 downwards.
AGAGCGCATCATGTGTACTACCGTGACCCGCTTCATTTCCCAGTGACCAAATAATGATGCTGCAATGGTTACGATCGCGCTGCACCATGCGCGTAACACGTTCGCTATAGGCAGCGAACCAACGCGGATCGTCAGACAAGCGATTCATCGGTTGCATGCCGTGGGTTTCAATATTGGCTTCATCAACCACATACAAACCGTAGCGATCGCACAATCGATACCACAATGGATGATTAGGATAGTGAGAGCAGCGTACAGCGTTGAAGTTGTGCTGCTTCATCAGTTCGATATCGCGGCGCATGGACGCTTCGTCAATGACCTGGCCAGTAACCGGATGATGTTCATGACGGTTAGTGCCGCGAATCAACAGCGGCTTGCCGTTCAGACACAGCAGGCCATTATCAAGGGTGACAGAGCGAAAGCCGACATCATACGCTTCCACATCCAGCACCTGATCGTTCTCATCCAGTAACGCTAACGTGGCGCGATAAAGGTGCGGCGTTTCGGCGCTCCATAAGCGCGGCTGATCAACCCGCAAGCGCAGCAGGGCGCGTTCGGGATAATGTCCACGCTCATCAATGATCGCGCTGCCCAGCGCTTGCACACATTGAGCGATTTGCTGTTCGCCCTGCCACAGCGTCAGACGCAGGTGATAATCTTCATGCGACGCCAACGGCAGGGCGACTTTTACCTGCGCGCAAAGGGTGGCGCTAAAGCACTCCGGGCTGAGTTGCGTTTCAAGCTGCACATCTGCCAGATGCACTTCAGACTTATGCAGCAAAGTGACATCGCGGAAAATGCCGCTCATGCGCCACATATCCTGATCTTCCAGATAGCTGCCGTCACTCCAGCGCAACACCATCACCGCAAGGCGATTTTTACCAGGCTGTAGCGCAGAGCTGAGATCAAATTCAGCAGGCAACCGACTGTCCTGCGAATAACCTATCCATTTTCCGTTGCACCAGAGGTGAAAAGCAGAATTTACGCCATCGAAGATGATGCGCGTTTGTCCCGCGCCATGCCACTCGTCGTTAATAGTGAATGTGAGCGAGTAGCATCCCGTTGGATTCTCTTTAGGAACATAAGGAGGATTGACGGGGATGGGATACTGCACATTGGTATAGATGGGCGCATCGTAGCCATGCATTTGCCAGTTAGCAGGAACCGGTAACGTTTTTGCATCCGCCAGATCCTGTAGCAACCAGCTCTGCGGAACTGCTTCTGGTTGGCTGAAATAGCTGAATGTCCATTGCCCATTGAGGTTTTGCATGGCGAGAGAGGGAAGGTCATCGCGTGCAGCCAGTTCATGACGCCAGCCAGAAAAGGGGGGGTGAGCATCCAGTCGATGCAGCGAGGTCACCACCGGATTCTCCCAATCACGGCGGGCAATGATTTCACCAAAAGTAGCTTGAGCAATCGACATGATAATATCCTGTAAATGTATTGCGCTCACAATGCGTAAAATTGCGCTCACTGTAAAGCGCTTCTCATAACGATTTAAGCAAAGTTCTGCCGTTTTGGATGCGTATTCCCTTTGTGGGATGTTGGCTTTTTGTCGTTTTACTGCCAGTAATTCGTTAAGCCTGGTCAGCAAAGATTAATAGTGGCGGGAGTCAGAGTATTCTCTCTTGTCGGCATTTCAGCGCGCTCATACACTCAGCCCGTTTTCTCCACCTTGAGGTTGATATGGTACGAATTGTTAAGCTGGCTGCTGTTGTGGCATTGGTTACCGCGTTGAGCGGATGTATTTTCCCACCACCAGGCGGCGGGGGCGGTTGGGGCGGCGGACATGGTGGTGGTCACGGCGGCGGCCCAGGTCGCGGTTTTGTCGATCCACGCTAATGTGTAAATAGAGCACCTTTAACCGCGAGCGAAACGTTTAACTTACTGCTTTATTATTAAGCAAACGTTTCGCTCCTTATCTATTAAGAAAATAAATTTTTGTTTTGATATTTTTTTATTTTAACGCGCTAAGAAAACAGTGAAAAAAGCGCTTTTTTTTTAATCTGACGGGTGATAAGTTCAGCGTTTCCTTATCATTGAGGCAACAGCATGAAATACCTTATTGCTGAATTACTGGATAAGCTCGCGGAAAAAGAAGAAGCGTCTAAAGAGCTGGTTGCGCAAATTGAAGCGTTGGAAATTGTGGTGACGGCGATGCTGCGTAAGATGGAGCTTGATCAGCAAAAGTCGATTGCCGCCGGTATTGAAAGCGCAATGTTCAGTGCCGGTGTTGATGCTTCTGATGAAAACGCCGTTTTGTTGCGTAATTACGTCGACAAGTTGCTTAAACATCCGCGTATATAATGCCAAACAGCATACCCTGTTGCCTATTTTGCGATCTTCTCATCATTATTATTTAAAAACCCTCCGCTTTGCTTATCTCCTGCCAGACTTATCACGTCTACTCACAATGGAGCAACGATAATGAAAGGCTGTTTGATGGCGATGGTAACGGCAGGCTTATTGATGAGCGCGGCTGCCAGCGCGGCAGAAAAAACGCCGCAGCAGGAAAAAATGACAATGTGTAATCAACACGCCAGTTCGCAAGATCTCAAAGGCGATGCCCGTAAAACCTTTATGAGCGATTGTCTGAAAAAAGAGAGTAAGTTATCCAGCATGACACCGCAGCAAATGAAAATGAAATCCTGTAATAGTGACGCTGGGGATAAAAAACTGGCGGGTGAAGCACGCAAAACGTATATGAGTCAGTGTTTGAAAAAGAGTTAATCGGTACGATCTTTTTCAAGCGTGTCGCCTTGCTGCGACGCGAATTGATTGAGTCATAAAAACAGCGGCTGCCTGGGTAGCCGTTTTTTATTTTGAAAAAGCGTATTCCTCTGCTACGTCATTCGCCACGTATTAATTGCATGCTTCGTTAAAAAACCATTATAAACAAATAATTAGCCGCTGATTTTTATATTCAGACAATGGCTCGCTGAATTTTTTGCCACACTTACTGTTTGTAGGGTATTACGCAGCGGTTCGCTTACGACTGCGTAATTAATAATGAAAACAGCGAAAGGAGCCATGTCGTGAATTATCAATTTATTGTCGCCTTGAAAGATCTGCCGCAACGTCAGCCGACTAAAAAGAAATTAGGTGAAACCGAAGTGCTGCTGATTCGTGACGGAGAGAATGTTCACGCTTATCAAGCCAAATGTCCTCATGCTGGCGCACCGTTAGAGCAAGGTGCCCTCTGCGGCGACAAGCTGGTTTGCCCATGGCATAAAGCGGTGTTTAACATTGCGGACGGCAAAATGTGTGATCCCCTGGCGCTCGCCGATCTCAAGCAATATCCGCTGCGCATCGAGAATGGCCAAGTCTTAGTCAATCCCAAAGCGATGTCGCCAGCCGCTCCGATTGGCAGCGGCGCAGCGTCGCCGGTCTATGTGGTATTGGGGGGAGGCGCTGCCGGCAGCGCAGCGCTCTGGACGTTGCGTCATGAAGGTTTCAAAGGGCGCGTGGTGTTAGTGGAGCGCGAAGAGGACGCGCCTTATGATCGGACTGCGCTGACCAAATTTGTGCCCTCGGGGAAAATGGATATCAACGAGGTGCCTCAACTGCTCAAGGGCGATGTACTGGAGCATATTGAGCGCATTCACGCCAACGTTGCGCGTATCGACAGCAAACAGCAGCGTCTGATTTTTAGTGAGGGCGGCGAACTCAGCTTCGATAAGCTGTTGATTGCCAGTGGTGGCGTTCCGGTTAAACCCGATTTGCCCGGCAATGATTTAGCCGGTGTGCATCTGCTCCGTAGTCGGCGCCAGACAGACACGCTGCTGAAAGAGGTGGATGAAAGCCAGCAAATTGTGATTATCGGCAATAATTTTATCGGTATGGAGTTGGCTTCGGCGTTACGCAACCGCGACATCGATGTAACGGTGTTGGCTCGTCATTCTGTTCCTTTTGCCAAAACGTTTGGTGAAGAGATCGGTAACTATTTCTATAACCTGCATAAATCCAACGGCGTGAAATTTATTGAAGGCGAAATAGCGTCGCTGGAAGGTGAGCATCACGTCACCGGTCTGCGTTTAAAAGACGGTAAAATTATTGCCGCTGATGTGGTGTTATTTGCCACCGGTATCAAACCTGCCACCTCATTTATTCATGATTTACCGCTACAGGAAGATGGCAGCCTGCAAACCGATGACCAATTACGGGTGGCAGAAAATATCTGGGTGGCGGGTGACATCGCAACCTATCCTTCGGCACAAGGCCCGCTGCGTATTGAGCACTATCGCGTGGCGCATCAGCAAGGCCGTATTGCGGCCAAAAATATGCTGGATTACGCCATCGTATACGACCGTGTTCCGTTCTTTTGGACCACGCAATTTGCCACCCGCTATGATTACGTGGGTCATGCTGAAGAGTGGGATGAATATAAATTGGTTGGCTCGCTTGAAGACAAAAACTTCATGGCCTTTTACGGGAAGCAGGGGCAATTAGCGGCGGTGAGTTCATGTGGCATGTATACGTTATCGGCGAAATTCGTTGCGCTTATGCAGCAACCGATGACGATGCAGGAAGGGTTGGCGTTGCTGGAAGAGAGTCACTCGTAGCGTGAAATGGGTTAACGTCCAAAACGTGCGTTTCAGAGGGTGATGACACGCTATTGCGTAAAGACGGCATAAATTCGTCTATGGAGCCTTGGCTTTCGCATCCAGGCTTTTCCCACAGCGCGCCGTCTCCAACTTTATATGGAGACGGCGCGACTGGGTGATGCAACTTCACTGGGCTGCGCGCCCTGCTGACACCACATATCAAAAGGTTTACGGCGGTTTAAAACGCTATCCGCGGCTCAACTTTTCAGACTTCGCCATGCATTGCTGCATCGCTTCGATAACGGCAGCGCGGAAACCTTTCTCTTCCAGCACTTTTACCGCTTCTATGGTGGTACCGCCGGGTGAGCAGACCATATCTTTTAGCTCGCCTGGATGTTTACCGGTTTCTAATACCATCTGTGCAGAACCTTTCACAGCTTGTGCCGCAAACTGATACGCCTGCGCGCGCGGCATTCCGCCGAGCACGGCAGCATCGGCCATCGCTTCAATAAACATGAAAACATAAGCAGGCGCCGATCCGCTCACGCCCACCACAGAATGGATCAAATATTCGTTAACGACCTCGGCTTTGCCGAAGCTTTCAAAGATCGCGACCACTTCATCTGTCTCTGATTGTTCAACCAGCACATTTGGCGTTACAGACGTCATGCCTTCACTGACCAAAGAGGGCGTATTAGGCATGGCGCGAATGATTTTACGGTCATAACCGAGCACAGATGCCAGCGAATCCAGCGTCACACCCGCGGCAATGGAAACCACCAGCGCATCCTTTTTCAATTGTCCTGCCAGGTCTTTTAGCACTTTAAGAATCACGTTGGGCTTCACGGCACCAAACAAAATGTCGACTTCGCGTGCCAGCGCTTCAGCGCTCTCAGCCGCGTTAATGCCCTGTTGTTCGGCCAGCGCCTGGTTGGTTTCCGGTTTACGGTCAAATATCCAGATATTAGACGGCGCAATTTTCCCGCTGTTCACCAGCCCGCCAATAATAGCTTTCGCCATGTTGCCACCGCCGATAAACCCGATTTTCTTCTCTAACATCGCCGTCTCCTTAGGAAATATTCGATTTTCTTAGCGTGTTAGCTTACTTCAGCCAGGATTAATAACAAGTCAGCCGCAGAGAGAAGAGACGATGTCGAACGATGAACAACGCAGTAGAGACTATCCAGTAAAAGAGGACATGCTGTGGCAACGCCTTGAATGGCACATCCAGCGCTTCGGGTATGCCGTGTTGGTGTTGATTGTTATTGCAGGAGCCTGCGGCGCTTTTTCAAAGGGATTCCTCAGTGAGCAGCAGGTAAGCAGCAGTGATAAACGTTTGCAGGTCGAATATGAGCGATTTGGTCGCCGCGACAGCAACATGGATATTTCCTTTCACCTGCATCAACTGGAGGGCGAGCACTATCAAATCACCCTGAGCGGTGAGCAACTCGGCGATCTGCCGATTCAGACGCTTCAACCTCAACCTGATGAAGCGTGGAGCAGCGCCAATACATTGATTTTGCGCTGGCAAAGACGTGCTGGTCAGCAAGACGCTACGGTTTGGTTAACTGTTCAGCCACAAAGTTATGGGCGACTGCCGCTCACGGTACAATTCGACGATCACAGCCAAGTAAAAGTGACTTCACTGGTTTATCCCTAGGAGAGCGACATGGAAACAGTATTACGCGCGGCGAGTATGTATTTGCTGCTGATGGTGGTGCTAAAAGTGGCCGGACGACGCACCTTGATGGAAATGACCTCCTTCGATCTGATTTTGCTGTTGATCATCAGTGAAGCTACCCAGCAGGCGTTATTAGGGGATGATTTCTCGATCACCGGTGCGTCAATTACCATCATCACGCTGATTGTGATTGATATTATGTTTGGGATGTTGAAAACATGGTTTCCCCGCGTCGAAATGTTGATCGACGGAACGTCATTGATTCTGGTTGAGGAGGGGAAATTACTTTCCCAGCGTGCCCGAAAAGCGGGAATCAGTGAAGACGACATTCTGCAAAGCGCACGCAGTTCGCAAGGACTGGAGCGGCTGGATCAAATAAAATTTGCCATTCTGGAGAAGAACGGCAAGATCTCCATCATTCCCCGAGAATAAGGAACTGCGATGTCTATTTGGGTCGATGCCGACGCTTGTCCGAATGTCATAAAAGAAGTGCTGTACCGCGCGGCGGACAGAACCCAAACCACCGTGACGTTTGTTGCAAATCAGTTTTTGCGCGTACCACCGTCGCCCTATTTGCGCACACTTCAAGTGCCCGCCGGTTTTGACGTGGCGGATAATGAAATCGTGAGACGCGCAGAGCCAGGCGATTTGGTGATCACGGCTGATATTCCGCTGGCCGCAGAGATTATTGAAAAAGGTGCTGCAGCGCTGAATCCACGCGGTGAGCGTTATTCAGAAGCAACGATTCGTGAACGGCTGACTATGCGTGATTTCATGGATACGATGCGCGCCAGCGGTGTGCAGACCGGCGGCCCAGCGGCGATGAGTCCGCGTGACCGCCAACAGTTTGCGAATGAGCTGGATAGCTGGCTCAGGCAGCAAAAACGCTGAGATTAGACGAAGCTGTCGTCGTCGAAATCATCGCCGCCAACGTCATTAAAATCATTGTTGTCGGCGAAGTTGTTATCCCAGCCACTGTTTTGATCAAGGAATGATTGCTGATCGCCTCCGTTAAAGGTATCGAGATTGTTGTTCACGTCCGGCAATGGCGGCTCGTTGATGATGTTCACAATCTCCTCTGGCTGAGAATGGTGGAACATGCTGGTCAACATGTCTGCCATTACCACACCCCCCGCCACGCCCACTGCGGTTTGTAACGCGCCGCCGAGAAAACCGGTGCCGCGTGCTGCCGGTGCATTGGCATATTGCGGTGGCTGCTGTTGTGGCGCGTTGTTCCAGACTGGCGGCTGCTGTTGTGCAGGGGGTTCCTGGCGTGAATGCCCGCCAAATAATCCTGAAAGGAACCCACCGCTGCTCTGCTGGGGCTGCTGTTGCTGTTGAGCAACACGATTTTCCAATTCAGTGACGCGCTCATTCAGCTTTTTCAGCGCCGCTTCCTGAATCAAAATCGCCTGCGCCATGTAATAAGGTGCGCCTGGCTGTTCCTGTAGATGTTGCTTAATCAGTTGTTCAGCGGCGGCATCGCGCGCTGTGGTTTGACTTTCAGCCTGTTTTAAACGGCTAAACAGCCCATCAATAAGTTGTTGCTCTTCGCGTTGCATGATGACTCTCCTGTTGCGACTCTTATAAGTATATGAGGGCCAGCATGGTTAAAGTAAAATGACGGTCAGTAAGTAAATGTTGCGAAGGTAAGGGTTGAGTGCTCATGCACAAAACGTGCATCAACTATTCTAACGATTTCAAAAGATTATTCTCAATCTCCTGCATCTACCACGCAATTGATGCTTGATAGGTGGAGGTGATAATAAAATACGGTTATTATGCGTCGCATTATTGAGCTGAACGCACAGCCGCTCTGGGCTGCCACGGCGGAGGAACTGCCCTGATGTCACTACCCATCTTTCTGATTGGCGCACGCGGTTGCGGCAAGACCACCGTTGGCGAAGCACTGTCGCAGGCGCTGGGCTACGCTTTCTGCGACACCGATCATCACTTGCAGCTTGTTACACAGCGCAGCGTAACGGAAATGGTGGCGGAAGAGGGTTGGGAAGGTTTCCGTGCACGCGAAAGTGAATCACTCAAAGCGGTTACCGCACCCGGCACGATTATCGCCACTGGCGGCGGCATGGTGTTAGCGGAAGCGAATCGCCGCTTTATGCGCGAAAATGGCCGGGTTATCTGGTTAAGCGCACCGCCCGAAGTGTTGGCTGAACGCCTGGAAAACCAGCCAGAAGCGGGGCAGCGTCCAACGCTAACGGGCCGCCCAATTGCGGAAGAGATGAGCGATGTATTACGTGAACGCGCGCATCTTTATCGCGCCGCCGCACATCATGAAGTGAACGCCATGCAACTGCCCGAATCTGTTGTTGAGGAGATTTTGCAATCACTTTCACTGGCACGCGCGAGCTGATCTAACCCTCAGATTTTTCCCTGTTTTAGTTACCTTTGCTCTCATTTGACTATACTTGCTTTCTGACAGGCAATTGCCTGTCTTGTGGAATGCTATTTAGCCAAGAGGGACTGATTATGCCAACAAGACCACCGTATCCACGCGAAGCGCGTATTGTGCCCGTCGATAAAGGCGCAGAAGACAGCAAGGTAACCTGGTATGAATTGCGTGCCGACCATCCCACACCCAATACGCTCATTAGCGAACATAAATCGGAAGCTGAAGCGCAAGACGCTAAAGACCGTTATGAAGATGTGGAAAAAGAGTAAGGCAATTCCACTGGCAAGGACGCCAGTCAACTGTTTCCTCTCGTTATTGCCCTCTGCGTATTTACTTTAATTTCTCGTATTTCTCATTTATTACTGCATCCTGTCCTGCTTTTTCTCTTCAAAACCCTATAAAACGCCTGTGATTAAACGTCAGACACGTTATTAAACTGCCTAAAATTTGCGCTGAGGTTAATTTAAGCTTGACCGATTAAGCGTCACGTTTTACTTTCGCTGCATCGAAACAGGAACTCTGTTCCATATAGTGAAACTGCTAAATGACCACACTCGAAAACGCATCCGCCGTACTTAAATTGTTTCAGCGTAAAGGCATTACGCAGGGACATGCCGGGCTGACGTTTACAGACGTGGTCGATGCGCTAACGCTGCCGAAAAGCACCGTATCGCGTTTGCTGGCAACCATGGAAAGTCAGGGTTTGCTGGAACGCGATCCCGAAACGCGTAGTTTTCACATTGGGCGCGTATTGCTGGCGGCAGCAGGACATTATCTCTCTGCACCGCTGGTTGATAGCGTTTCGCCAGCGATGGTGCGCCTTGCCGCCAATACGGGCTGCATGGGATATGTCTCTAAGCTGGACAGACAAGAAGTGCTGGTAATGCGCATGTTCCACGGCCGCCACTTTACGCAATTAGTCACTCCGCCGGGCAGCCGCATGCCTGCCGTCGCCACGTCGACTGGTCGGGCGTTGTTATCGCTATTAAGCGATGAAGATGTGAAGGCGTATTATCAGGATAACTGGCAAAACGTTTCGCCCAATTCTCCGCAGAATGTTGAGGCGCTGTGCGAAACCCTGGCTGAGATCCGCCAGCAGGGCTGGTCGCTGGCACGTAATGAAACGTTGTCTGGAATCAGTTCGTTATCAGTCATTGTTAACAATAAACATCATGGCGAATCGGTGGCGCTCTGCCTGTCGTTTCTGTCGCAGGATGCTGAGCCGGGATACCCGCCAGCACTATTAGACGCGTTACGCGCAACGGCTGCAGAGATGGCCGATAAATATGGCGCGTAACCTCTAAATGATTTTATCGGCGTAATATTTCGCCACACCGGGAAAACTCAGGCCTTCGGGCCTGTTTACTTCACTTTACCCAGCGTATTTTGCGCTGCAGGTAAATCAAGGATGAAATTTAAAAAATGACGTAAGCGAGCCTTTTGGCTCGTGAAGCGTTATTTCATTTCGTCTGGGTATTCATTGGCGGGGACAATATGGAAAGGGTAAATCCTGTAAAACAGGTTGGCGTTGCTCTGGTTTTAATTTTACTTTCAATAGCGGGGGCGATAATTGGCATTCAGCTAATTACCACCATCGGCGTAACACCTAACACTTCTATTATTGGCGCGCTCTTTGCGATGTTATTAGCGCGTATTCCTCTGCAAGCTTTCCGGCGTTATCGTTCGATTGAAATACAAAACCTGGCGCAAACGGCTATTTCCTCTGCCACCTTTGGTGCGGCAAACAGTTTATTAATGCCCATTGCTGTTCCGTGGGCGTTAGGTGAACCTCAATTAGTCTTTCCATTATTTTGTGGCGTCAGCGCTGCGATGTTACTGGATGCCTATTTACTCTATCGCTTATTTGATACGCGCGTATTTCCAGCCAGTAATGCATGGCCACCGGGTGTTGCCGCAGCTGAAGCGATCAAAGCGGGCGATCGCGGTGGACGTCAGGCGTGGTTATTGGTGGTCGGCATTGTAGGTGGCATCGTCGGCTCCATGTTGAAGATTCCTATGTCTGCTTTTGGCACCGCGTTTATCGGCAATATATGGGCGCTGAGCATGTTAGGAATCGGTTTCCTGATTCGGGCCTATGCGCAACCGATTGCCGGCATTGATATCAATGCGCTTTATATTCCCCACGGTGTCATGGTGGGTGCCGGTTTAGTGGCGTTGATTCAAGTAGCGATGGTGATTCGCAGCCGTAAACAGGATTCGCTGGTGGTCAGTCGTAACGGCAGCGAAGTGAAACGCGCGCTGGGTCTCGGCGGCGTCGGCTATCTTTTAATTTCAGCCCTGCTGGCGCTGGCAGGCGGATTGTGGAGCGAAATGAGTATCGGCATGCTGCTGCTGTTTATTCTCTACGCCGCGTTTGCCGCTTTTGTACATGAATTGATTGTCGGCATTGCCGCGATGCATTCAGGTTGGTTCCCGGCCTTTGCCGTGGCGTTGATTACCCTGATTGTCGGTATTTTGCTTGGCTTCCCGCCGCTGGCGCTCTGCCTGCTGTGCGGCTTTACGGCGGCTACCGGCCCGGCTTTTGCAGACATGGGTTACGACCTGAAAGCGGGCTTTATCCTGCGCGGTAACGGCGCGGATATGCAGCAAGAGTTATGGGGACGTCGCATTCAGTTGATCGCCGCAATGATCGCCTTTGTCGTCTCGATTCCACTGGTGTGGTATGCGCACACAATTTTCTTTGCTGAGAACCTGCTACCGCCGGTCGCACGCGTTTACGCAAAAACTATTCAGGCCGGAGCCGAACCTGGCATTGCGGGTAATTTGCTGATGTGGGCCATTCCCGGCGCGATTATTCAATTCATTGGTGGACCGAAGCGCCAGCTCGGCGTTCTGCTTGCCACTGGTTTATTAATTAATAACGCGATGGCGGGTTGGGCGGTAGTGGTGGGTATTGCTTTGCGTATTGTCATTATTCGCGTCTGGGGCGAGCGCGGGCGTTCGCCGATGGAAGTCATGGCGGCGGGCTTTATTGCCGGTGACGCTCTGTACAGCTTCTTTCATTCGCTGTTTGCCAGTAGCAGTAAAAAATAACTAAGGGATCGACGATGAGTTTGCAGCAGACTTTGCAGGTATTTGAATTATTCGACAGCGCGTTTGTGGATGGGCAGCAGGTCGTGGATCTGTTTGCTGATTATCCGGGTGTTCGCGCTACATTCAAACGCGTTAGCGGTCCGAAAGGGCGCACCGACTTCGTAAGAGTCGATATTCCCGGCAGCAACGGCAAAGCCACCGGCGGCAATGCGCCGACGCTGGGCATTATTGGACGTCTGGGGGGGATCGGTGCGCGTCCAACGCGTATCGGCTTGGTGTCTGATGCCGACGGCGCTATAGCGGCCATCACCAGCGCCCTGAAGCTGGCACAAATGCAAACCAAAGGCGACGTGCTGGCGGGCGATGTGATCATCACTACGCATATTTGCCCGGATGCGCCAACGCGTCCGCATGAGCCCGTCGATTTCATGGATTCACCGATTGACGACGTCACCATGAATGACAATGAAGTGGTTGAGGGCGTGGATGCGATTCTGTCGATCGATACCACCAAAGGTAACCGCATCATCAATCACAAAGGTTATGCGTTATCGCCAACGGTGAAAGAGGGCTACATTTTGCGCGTTTCCGACGATCTGCTGCGCATTATGGAAATGACCAGTGGCCGTCCTGCAGTGACGTTTCCGATCACCACGCAAGACATCACGCCTTACGGCAACGGTATTTACCATTTGAACAGCATTTTGCAGCCCTCCACCGCGACCGATGTTCCGGTAGTCGGTGTAGCGATTACCGCTGAATCGGTGGTGCCGGGTTGCGGAACGGGCGCGAGCCATGAAGTGGATATCGCGGCGGCGGCGAAATTTGCCGTTGAAGTAGCGAAAGAGTTCGGGCGCGAAACCTGTCACTTCTATGACGCAGACGAGTACGCCCGTTTGCTCGCGTTATACGGCAGCCTAAGCCATCTACGTAACCGGAATCCATAATATGAATAAATCCCTGGTCACGCTGACCATTGGTCAGTCACCGCGCAGTGATATTCTGCCGCTGCTGCTGGAGCATCTGCCTGCCGATCACATTGATCATGTAGGCTTGCTGGATGGTATGAGCGCTGCGGAGATTGAAGCGCAGTTCGCGGCTGAACCTGGCGACAGCATTTTGGTGTCGCGCTTGCGGAATGGTCAACAGGTGCGACTCGCTGCGCCGAAGGTTGAGCAGGGATTACAGCAAAAGATAGATGCGCTGGAAGAAGCGGGTTACGACACTATTCTGCTGTTGTGCACCGGTGAATTCGGCACGCTAAAGGCGCAACACGCATTACTGCTGGAGCCAGATCGCATCATTCCGCCGCTGATAAAATCGATTGTTCATCAGCATCAGGTAGGCATTGTGGTGCCGGTTAAAGAGCAAATTCGTGAGCAGGCCAACAAGTGGCGTCATCTTAATAAGCCACCTTGTTTCGCTGTCGCCAGCCCCTATTTAGCCGATGAATCTACACTGCAAGCCGCAGCGGAGGCGTTGCTGGCGCAGGGAGCAGAAGTGGTGGTACTGGATTGTATTGGTTATCACCAGCACCATCGCGACTTCTTGCAGAAGAAGTTGAGTATTCCGGTGTTGCTTTCAAACGTGCTGGTGGCGAAGTTGGCGGCAGAGCTGATCGTCTGAGGTTTAGTGAGATCACACTCTGCTACATCGCTGGTTTTTTCACGTGACAGATCAGCGAGTTCCCTTCTACACTGCCAGACACCTAAATGTGCTGTGAGGAAGTATTATGCTCAACGTAAGTGAGTATTTTGACGGAAAAGTTAAATCCATCGGTTTTGACAGTGCGAGCACAGGTCGTGCCAGCGTTGGTGTAATGGCCGAAGGCGAATATACATTTGGCACCGGCCAACCCGAAGAGATGACTGTGGTCAGCGGATCATTGAAAGTGTTGCTGCCTGGCGAGACTGAGTGGAAATGGTTTGAAGCGGGTTCGGTGTTTAACGTACCGGGCCACAGCGAGTTTCATCTACAGGTGGGCGAGCCGAGTTCTTATCTCTGTCGCTATCTGAAAGACTAAATAAATGGCCGCACGATGCGGCCATTTTTTTTAGCGCTGCGATTCTCCGCCCAGCGCTTCCACCAGATTACTGGTAAGCGCGGCGAGTTCGCTGGTCATCAGGATAAAGTCAGCGTCGAAGCGCTGAGCAAAATCTTCACGATCGATATCGTCGTTTTGATCGCGTAGCGTGTCGCTGAACTTCAGGCGTTTTACCGAACCATCGTCCGACAGCACAAACTGGATGCGTTCCTGCCAATCCAGCGCCAGTTTAGTCACCAGCTTTCCGGCTTCAATGTGGTTAGCGATTTCATCACACACCAGATCTTGTTTCTTGCAGCGGATTACGCCGCCATCTTCCAGAATCGCTTTTAACTCCGCTTCATCCATTAGCGCAAAACCGGCGGGCAGATCGCCTGAGCGTACCCATTCAGTCAGTGTCAGCTCAATCGGACTTTCTAATGTCAGCGGCACTACCGGCAATGAACCGAGGCTTTTGCGCAGCAAAGCGAGCATATCTTCCGCTTTTTTGGCGCTGGCGCAGTCAACCATGATCAGGTTGTTTACGGTGTCGATCCACATATAGGTCTGGCTGAAACGGCTGAAAGCACGGGGGAGCAAACTGTGCAGCACTTCATCTTTCAGCGAATCTTTTTCGGTCTTTTTCAGCTTGCGGCTCTGTTCTGCTTCCAGCTTGTCGATTTTGGCTTCCAGCGCCTGTTTAACTACGGGCGAAGGCAGCATTTTCTCTTCTTTACGGGCGCAGATCATAATCTGCCCGTTATTCTCATGAGTCAGTGCATCACTGCGATTGCCCATCGGCGGCACCCAGCCGGTTTTGCTCATATCCTGGCTGCCACACGGCGAAAAAGTAAAGGCGTCGAGCTGTTTTTCCATCTCGTCTGCGGACAACGGAATGTCACGATTCAGACGATAAACCATCATATTTTTAAACCACAACATCAGGATTCCTTACCGTGGCGCGATCGGGCGCACAAGTCTAACAGAGTCAGCGCGCATGATAGCGAAACATAGGATTGGTTTCATTGCCTTTCCGGTAAGCGCCCTCTACTGTATCTCTCACCTGAACGAATAATGAGGAATAAACCGTGCGTATAGGCATTGATTTGGGTGGAACAAAAATTGAAGTTATCGCCTTGTCTAATGAAGGCCAGGAGTTGTTTCGCCATCGCATTAATACCCCGCGTGACGACTACCAAGCCACGGTACAGGCAATTGTTGACTTAGTGCTATTGGCAGAAGAGAAAACCGGTCAAACCGGCACCGTAGGATTAGGTATTCCCGGCACGATTTCGCCGTATAGCCAGCGCGTAAAAAATGCCAATTCCACCTGGCTTAATGGGCAACCGCTGGATAAAGATTTAGCCGAGGCGCTGAATCGTGAAGTGCGCATCGCTAACGACGCGAATTGTCTGGCCGTTTCTGAAGCCGTGGATGGCGCGGGCGCAGGCAAATCGCTGGTGTTTGCAGTGATCATTGGTACCGGTTCGGGTGCCGGTGTCGCCATCAAGGGTGAATCACGCATTGGCGGCAATGGGAATGCGGGCGAGTGGGGACATAATCCGCTGCCGTGGATGGATGCCGATGAATTACGTTATCGCGAAGAAGTACCGTGCTATTGCGGGTTGCAAGGGTGTATTGAAACCTTTGTGTCAGGCACCGGTTTTGCCATTGATTATCAGCGCCTGAGTGGTGTGTCGCGTAAAGGGGCTGAAATTATTCAGTTACTGGAGCAGCAGGATCCGGTTGCTGAGCTGGCGATGAGTCGCTACGAAATGCGTCTGGCGAAGTCGCTGGCACAGGTGGTGAATTTGCTTGATCCCGATGTCATTGTGTTAGGCGGCGGCATGAGCAATGTTGATCGCCTATATCACACGTTGCCCGCGTTGATGAAGAAGTGGGTATTTGGCGGAGAGTGTGAAACGCCGGTGCTGAAAGCCATGCATGGTGATTCGAGTGGTGTACGGGGAGCCGCTTGGTTATGGCCGCTGAAGAGCTGATATTCTCGTTAAGTGCCAAGGGTGTTTCAGGCGGCACGGGCGGTTGTTACCTAAAGACGGCGTAACCCGTTCCCTGCAGCCTCGTCCGCCATTTCCTTATGGCGGACGCTTTACGGTCACAACTCGCCAGCACCCATTTATCCATTGTGCCGTTGTCAAAACAGCAACATCAACGCTCGGATCAGCCCTGGCTTCCATGCAAGCTTAAAGCAACGAATGCCCTACACATCTTACTGTGACTTTTGCGAAGCGATGTGTAATGACTCGCTCTTTCCGACTAACAAGAGGGTTAATGAATAGGAAAGTACCAGCGCTATTCCCACGCCAGATAAAGCGAACATGAAGTAGGGGCCAATATAAGCGGGCAAACTGAAAATGCTCGACAGGATATAACCATATAAACGCACACCGAAAAAACCGACGAAGGCAGAGGCAACGGAGCTGGCTATGGTGGCGGCAATAAACGCTTTTTTGTAGCGCGTAAGCACGCCAAACAGCGCAGGTTCAGTTATGCCCAGCAAGGCGGAAATAGCCGCTGAAAGCGTGACGGTTTTATCCTGGCGATCTTTATTAAGGGTCCAAATGGCGAAGGTAGCACCTGCAATCGACATATTGGCCATAAACATCATGGGCATCAGCATGTCATAGCCGCGGTCGCTGAAATTTTGCAGGGCAATGGGCGTCATAGCGTGATGCATACCGGTTAACACCGCCAGCGGGCGAATAGCCCCAACAATAATTCCGGCAAAACTGGATGAAACACCAAATAATCCCTCAATAAACCATGCCAGACCTTTGCCCAGCCAAATGCCGATCGGGCCGATAATCACTAATGCGGCGAGTGCGGCAAGAAATAGCGTAAGCGTTGGCGTGAATACCGTTTTCAACACATCCGGCATGATTCTGTCCACGCCGCGATGAATATAACTCAACGCCAGAATGGAAAAAATCACGGGAATGACGCTCGATGCGTAATTAAATATTGAGACCGGCACAGCATTCAAAAACCAAAATGCGGTGACGGCACCTTCCTGATGAGTTGCCAGCGCTTTTGCCGCGTCTGTTAAAGAGGGATACATCAAACAGGCCGCTACCGCAGCTGCAAGGTATTCATTGGTTTTAAATATTTTTGCCGCAGAAACCGCCAGGAAAAAGGGCAGGAAATAAAAGACGCCGCTGGCGATGAGATCGATTACGATAACCGTATCGCTTTTCGCTGAAACCACGTTAAGCGCAACCAGTCCGGCTAATAAGCCTTTGATCATACCTGCACCCGCAATGGCCGGAACAATCGGGCCAAACACACCCGAAACGGTATCCATGAACAGAGAGACGAGACTTTTGCGTGTTTTATCCTGCGGTTTTTTATTAACCGCTTCTGGTTTCAGTACGGCAATTAATTGCTCATGCCAGCTATTCACCTTTGGGCCAACAATAATTTGAAATTGATCGCTTTGCATCTGCGCGCCTAATACGCCCGGCAATTTTTTAATCGCTGCATGATCCACTTTATTCTCATCAAGCAGATCGAAGCGTAAACGCGTCATGCAATGCCAAACCTTATTAATATTATCCTGCCCACCGACTAGCTGAATAATCGTATTCACAATTTCTTGCGTACCCATAAAAACTCCTGCGGACAGAGGTTATTGTTTTAATTAGCGAGGGAATGGTAATGAATGGGTGTTAACAAAACAAACCAATAAAACATGAGTAAGCTCACACTTTGCAGCAATGAAAGGGCTTAACAAGGCTGTTTGACTAAATTGGTTCGTTTTTTTAACAAAAAAATAAAAGAAAACTGACCAAAATAAAGTTAAAAAAACGTTTTGCTTCAGAGCAATTTCGAGGTGAAGATATTTGCCTGAATATTTTATTTCCTTTGATAAAAAAGCAGGAGCTCATGCTGTGACCCCAACGATTATTGAAAATATCGAGTGTTTCATTACTCGTCCGGATCGCCATAATCTGGTGACTGTGCGCGTTACAACCAATAAAGGCGTAACAGGTCATGGCTGTGCTACGTTTCAACAGCGTCCGTTGGCCGTAAAAACGTTAGTTGATGAGTATTTACATCCGCTGCTAATCGGGCGTGACGCTAATAATATTGAAGACCTCTGGCAAATGATGAACGTTAATGCCTACTGGCGTAACGGTCCGATCATGAATAATGCGATTTCCGGTGTCGATATGGCGTTGTGGGACATCAAAGGTCAGCTGGCAGATATGCCGCTTTATCAGTTACTGGGCGGAAAATCACGCGATGCGATTGCCGCCTATTCCCACGCCAGCGGGGAAACGCTGGAAGCCTTGTTTCACTCAGTAGATGAATTACTGGCGCAAGGTTATCGCCATATTCGTTGTCAGTTGGGCTTCTATGGCGGCACGCCAGAAGCGTTGCATTCGCCACAAGATGCGACACAGGGCGCTTACTATTCTCAGCAAGAGTACATGACCAACACCGTTGAGATGTTTCGTGCGCTGCGCGAGAAATATGGTAACAAGCTGGAAATTTTGCATGATGTGCATGAGCGACTGTTTCCGCAGCAGGCGGTGCAGCTGGCTAAACAGCTGGAGCCTTTCCAGCCTTATTTTATTGAAGATATTTTGCCGCCGCAGCAGTGCGCCTGGCTGGAACAGGTGCGTCAGCAAAGCAGCATTCCCTTGGCATTAGGGGAGTTATTTAATAATCCGGCAGAATGGCATGATCTGATTATTAATCGCCGCATCGATTTTATTCGCTGTCATATTTCGCAAATTGGCGGCATCACACCGGCAATAAAACTGGCGATATTATGTCAGGCTTTTGGGGTTCGTCTGGCATGGCACGGACCGGGCGATATGACGCCGATCGGCGTGGCGGTGAATACCCATCTCAATATTCATTTTCATAACGCGGCAATTCAGGAGTTTATTCCACGCTCAGCGTTAACTGACGCCGTATTCCCCGGCGCGCCAGAGGTGAAGCAGGGTTATGTTTATCCGCCACAACAAGCGGGGATTGGCGTCACCTTCAATGCTGAACGGGCGGCACAGCATCCGCTGGTTTATCGTCCCCATGAATGGACGCAAAGCCGCTTGCCTGACGGCACAATTCACACACCTTAAACTCAGCGATTTTCCTGACGATACTCAAGATTATTGTGATTAAAAGGGGTGAGGTAAGTGCAGGTGTAATTGATATCGGTAATGTCGCTAATTTCATAAACGCGCCCGCCCTGCAACATGCCCCGGTTGATGATGTGCATCGCCGGGCTGCCTTTTTTACAGCCTAACAACGCGGCCTGTTCACGACTGATACAGATTGCGCGATAGCTGGTGAGCATATGTGAAATGGTATAGCCCTTGCTCAGCACATATTTTTGCATTGAGCGTTCAGTGACCTCGCGGGTGAGATCGGGAAACAGTGACACCGGCAGACGAGAATGCTCAATCTGTACAGCGACATCATCAACATAGCGCAAGCGGCAGAAGGCCCAAATAAAAGTCTCGTCATCAATGTCGAATATCTTCTGTTCATCGCTGTCGGGTCGGCGCTTGTGCAAACTGATGAGGCGGAAGTGAATTTGGTCAAAGCGTTTTTCGGTGATCGAGTTGTAGACCAGTGGATTGCTGCGCACTGACGCATTAATCCAGATGCCCGAACCCTGAACAATGCGTACGGCGCCAATGCTAACCAGTTTTTCCAGTGCCTGACGGATAGTGAAGCGTGACACGCTATACTCTTCGGCCAACTGGCGTTCGGGTGGGAGTTTACGCGGCCCGTCAGCGTCGGACTGATAAATCTTGCTAAGCAGATCCTGGGTCACGAACTCTTTTTTCTTCATCTACATTCCTGCTGCGCGTCACGTGTTGGCTTGGCAGGAATCATATCACTCGCAAGCAAAGCGTTAATAGCAAAGGCCGATTTAGCCTAATCGTCTGGTCACGACTGAATAAACCGGCCTCGAGTACCTCTTTAACCCAGGTAACGCGTTAACTTATTCTCCCACTAACATGCTGTCTTGTGGTGCGCTGTCGCGTTGTGATTTAGTCGCCAGGAAATAAAGATATCCCACTGCCATAAATGCCACGAACAGCGCGCCGATCACTGGGTTAAACCACAACATCGCCAACAGGCATACCACTGAAAGCACCAATGCAATGCCAGGGACAATCGGATAACCCGGCGCACGGAAACTGCGTTCCATTTCCGGTGCCGTTCGGCGTAGCTTGAACAGGCTAAGCATGCTCATGATGTACATCACAAT
Source organism: Pantoea sp. T14 (assembly GCF_036663535.1). Lineage (NCBI taxonomy): Bacteria > Pseudomonadati > Pseudomonadota > Gammaproteobacteria > Enterobacterales > Erwiniaceae > Pantoea > Pantoea sp. T14. Next base: position 179,294 of record NZ_JAWUEB010000011.1, on the reverse strand, counting down.
GGCGCCAAACACCGCCATCGTGATCATCGCGGCGGTCAGCGTCATGCCTTGCAGATTAATAAAGCCATCACTGTAAATTGCAGCGATACCAATTAAACCGCCCGCGATAATGGCGCGATGTGGCGTCTGAAAGCGTGAGAGTTTCGCCAGACCTGGCGGTAAATAACCGGCGCGGGCCAAAGCAAAGAACTGGCGAGAATAGCCAAGAATAATACCGTGGAAGCTGGCAATCAGACCAAACAGGCCAATCCACACCAGCATGTGCATCCAGTTAGAGTTTTCACCCACAATCATTTTCATGGCTTGCGGCAGCGGATCGTTGATACCTGATAACGTGCGCCAGTCGCCCGCGCCGCCGGCTAACACCATCACACCAATCGCCAGCACCACCAAGGTCAGGATGCCAGTAATGTAGGCTTTCGGGATGGTGCGCTTAGGATCTTTGGCTTCTTCTGCCGCCATCGCCGCGCCTTCAATGGCGAGGAAAAACCAGATGGCAAAAGGAATTGCCGCGAAAATACCGGAAAGCGCAGGCATGCCAAAGCTGTCGCTGCCCGCCCAGCCGTGAGACGTAAAATTGGTCAGGCTAAAGCCCGGCGAGACCACGCCCATAAACACCAGCAGTTCCATCACCGCCAGTATCGTGACCACCAATTCGAACATCGCGGCCAACTTCACGCCGAGAATATTCAGCGTCATGAAAACAATATAGGCACCGACCGCCGCTGTTTTAGGATTAAGATCGGGATATTGCACGTTGAGATAAGCGCCAATTGCCATCGCAATCGCCGGGGGTGCAAACACAAATTCAATCAAGGTCGCCAGGCCAGCAATCATTCCGCCCGTTTCACCAAAGGCGCGGCGGCTATAAGCAAACGGGCCACCGGCGTGGGGAATGGCGGTGGTCAGTTCGGTAAAGCTGAAAATAAAGCAGGTGTAGAGGGTGGCAATCAGCGCGGTAGTGATTAAAAAGCCCAAGGTGCCCGCCACGCCCCAACCGTAACTCCAGCCAAAATATTCGCCTGAAATGACCAGGCCAACTGCGATTCCCCAAAGATGCAGGGCACCTAATGTGGGTTTGAGCTTGCTCGTCATAATGTTATCCCCGTCGTTGTTGGTGCTAAGCGGCATGGACACCGCGATTTAATCGTTTGCGCTACAGTGAAGGGATAATGCCGCTGCCTGGGTGATAAAGACTTGACGCGAGCGCGGTGAGTTTTGTCCTCCACGGTCAACTTAGAGGCAAAAACGGTGCCAGATGCACGCTGCGGTCAACTTTAGGTGGCCTGCGGTCAAGCAGTTGCGGAGCTGGCGTCCCATGCTGATAACACGCAAGCTACTGGAGCCGAACTGATGAGTGCTAAACAATATGACAGTCTGACTGATTCCCAACTGACCGCGCTGGCGCAGCAGGCGCTAAGCCGCTATCCCGCTGCGCTTCAGGGCGAGCTGAGCTTGCTGTGTCGCTCCGAAAACGCCACTTTTCTGTTAAAAGCGGCGGGAAAGCGCTACGCGCTGCGCCTGCATCGTGGCAATTATCATCAGAAAGCTGACATCGTCAGTGAATTGCTGTGGCTGGATGCGCTGCGGGAAACCGGCATCGTGGTGCCGGAAGCGGTAGCGGATAATGAAGGGGAAAAAGTGTTGACGCTGTTGCTGCCCGAAGGCGGCGCGCGTCACGTGGTGTTGTTTCACTGGATCGAAGGCGAGATGCCCACCACCGATGTCGATCCCAAAGCCTTTCAGCAGTTGGGCAATATCACCGCACGACTGCATCAGCACAGTAAAAGCTGGCAGAAACCCGCCGGATTCCAACGCATCATTTGGGATCACCACACCATGACCAGTGCGCAAAGTCATTGGGGACGCTGGCAAGACGCGCCAGCGCTCGATCCTGCGGATCATGGCGTGGTTGAAGAGGCGATAGATCGTGTGGGCCAGCAGTTAGACACTTTCGGTAAAGGCGCGGATCGTTACGGTTTGATCCATGCGGATCTTCGCCTGACTAACCTGCTGCTGCACAAAGGCGAAACGCGGGTGATCGATTTTGATGATTGCGGCCTCGGCTGGTATCTGCATGATCTGGCCGCCGCGATCAGCTTTGTTGAGCACCATCCTCGTGCCGGAGAGTGGGTCGAGAATTGGATCCGCGGCTATGAACAGGTGGCGCACATCAGCGATAAAGAGATGGCGATGGTACCGACCTTGCTGATCCAGCGCCGTATCCAGCTTACCGCATGGGTAGGATCGCATGCTGAAACTGAAATGGCGCAGAGTTTGGGGCCACAATGGGCCGCGCATTCTGTCCGTCTTTGCCGCCGCTATCTGGAAACTGAACAGCTGCCGGTCGGCGCGTAATGCACCAGCGGTGAGCGCATATGCGCTGCCGCGGTGCCTCGCTTCGTTTCTTTTACGCGTGCTTTACGTTAAAGGTGTGATATCGCGCCATCCTGAGCTGGTATGAAAATTGCTGCACAGAAAGAGAGATCACTAATCTACTTTCTGAGGCGACCATGAACCCGACGATGATGAGACAGCCCGACGCGTTTGCCGCACTCTCGGCGGCGGGGTCGGGCAATCATGGCGTGCTGGCGGCGGCAGCTACCGGCCTCAGCGACTTTATTCATACTCGCGGCGGCGATGTAGATCGCATATTTGGCATTAGCGGCATCGATCCTGAACGGCTCGCCAGTCCGACGCTGAGTCTGGGGCTGGTCAACTATTGTCGCGTGATGGAAGAGGCGGCGCGTCACTCTGCGTTTGATAACTTCGGTTTGCACTACGGCAAGCAGTTTAAACCGCAGTCATTAGGCTTGATTGGTTACATCGGGTTGTGCTCGGCCACGCTGGAGCAGGCGCTACACAATGTAGTGAATGCTTTTCCCTGGCATCAACACGATACCTTGACCCGGCTGGTGGACAAAGGCGACAGCTGGCGGCTCGATTATCAGGTGCGCCACGGCGCAATCCTGACGCGACGTCAGGACGCCGAATTAACCTTGGGCATGTTCATGAACCTGATTCGTCACGTTGCCGGTAAAAACTGGGCGCCGCGCGAAGTACATTTCGAACATCCACGTCCAGAGCAGTGGCATGAGCACTGCAAAGTGTTTGATGCGCCGGTGTGGTTCGATCAACCGTTTAATTCGCTGGTGATCGCCAAGCGCGATTTGATGCGCAGCATGCCAGAAAGCGATCCGATGTTATTGATGGTGATGCAGGATGCGATTCGACGTTTAAACAGCGCGGCCTCACAGCAGAGTATTGTTGAGCAAACGCGTTCGCAGGTTAATCTTTCGCTGATGCAGGGCGAACCGGTGCTGGAAGAGATAGCGGATAAACTGGGATTATCAGGCGCATCGTTACAGCGGCGCTTGCGCGAAGAGGGAATAAGTTTTACTGCGCTGGTGGATAAAGTGCGTTGCGAAATGGCGACACACTATTTACAGCAGAAGCAGCTGCCGATCTCAGAGATGGCGCTGCTGCTGGGATATTCAGAAGTCAGCGCTTTTTCACGCGCTTTCCGCCGCTGGTTTGGTATCAGCCCACGCCAGTGGCGGCAGGATCTACAGGTTAGTTAGCGTCGGTTTGAGGAAAGATAATCTCCAAACCTTCAGGCGCGTTTTTAGGCGGTAAAGGTAAATTGCGCATGCTGCTGACGGTTTGCCAGGATTTCAGGCACAGCGCTTCATCGCCTTCCGTGCGTAGCACATTGTATCGGCCATCTGGACGACGTTGTGCTGTCACTTTGCAGGTTTTGCCTGCATATTTCGTGCTATTGCCGAAGTTCTGAATCAATGCGCTATTCACCTGTTGCAGATACGCATTAACCTCTGGATCCGTTCCCGTGGCCGCTTTTTGACTGCATCCCGCCAGCAGCGCAACACAGGCGCTGCAAATGATCCATTTCGTCATTCTCATCTCCTCACGGGCTGGGCAAATCGAGTTTGCTGTAGCCCAGACCATTCATTTTCTGCACTTTGATCTGCACCGGAATACGCTCTTTCATCGCCTCGACGTGACTGATCACACCAATGGTTTTGCCGCTGGCGTTGAGCGCATCCAGCGCATCCAGCGCGGTATCCAGCGTTTCGGCGTCCAGCGTACCGAAGCCTTCATCAAGAAACAAAGATTCGATACGCGTTTTATGACTCACCAAATCGGACAGCGCCAGCGCCAGCGCCAGGCTTACCAGGAAGCTTTCGCCGCCAGAAAGCGTGCGCGTGTCACGGGCGGTGTCGGCTTGCCAGGTATCGACAACGTCCAGTTCCAGTAGATCCAGCGCGCGGCGTTGCAGCAGATAACGCCCGTGTAAGCGATCCAACTGACGATTGGCCAGCGCCACCAGATGATCAAGCGTCAGCCCTTGGGCGAACCGGCGGAATTTGTCGCCGCTGGCCGAACCAATCAAGTCGTTGAGCAAGCTCCACTGCGCCAGCGCGACGTCGTCTTGTTCAATCTGCTGCATTAATTCTTGCTGCTGAGCGCGCAACGTTGCATCGCTAAGTAACTGCTGCTGCGCCTGTCCTTGCTGACTGGCGTTATCGCGGAGTGCCAGCCGTAGATTTTCTAGCTGCTCACTTAATGCCTCAGCAGATGTCGGCATATTCTCTGGCTTCGCCTGTTGATGCGCGGCAAAACGCTGCTGCACTTCCGCCAGTCGCGTCCGTTGCTGCTGCTGTTGCTGATCCAACTGTTGCAGGTGATGACGCAACTGCTGCGCAACCTGTTCTTCCAGCAAGGCCGCGCGCAGGCTGGCTTCATCGCTAAAGGCGGCGGCGCTCAAGGCGCTGTTGAACGCCTGCTCGGCATCGGCCAGGCGCGTTGCCAGCGAGGTTAACTGGGTATCCATCACTGTCAGCTGTCCGCCCAGGCTGCTGACTTGGGTTTGCGCTTGCTGCCAGCGGCTTAAGCTTTGCGCCAGCTGTGACTCTTTTTGTTGCAGCGTCGCCTGCATCTGCTGGCGCGCAGACGACACATCGCGATCGCCAAACAGTGAAGTGCGCCGTTGGCGCTGTGCGTCAAGCTGCGAGGTAATCAGCGTGAGCTGTTGTTGCTGAGTGTTAAGGCGTTGCTGCTCGCTTTCAAGCTGCTGCTGAAGAGCGTTGACCTGGCTTTCAGCGCGCGTCAACTGCGGTTGCAGTGTGGCGAGCCGCTGCTCGCTCTTTTGCCACTGCTGCCAACGCTGCTGCTGAGCCGCTAACCAATTTTCACGTTCTTCCGGCGACGGCGACGTTAGCGCGGCATCGGTCAGTTGCTGTTGTAGCGCATCGTTAAGCTGCTGCCAGTTAGCGTGTTCCTGCCGTTGACGCTGCTGCACGCCTTCCAGCGTTTGCTGCTGATTTTTTAAGGTTTGCTCAGCCAGTTGCTGCGCCTGCTGATGTTGCTGTAAAGCCTGCTGTTGCTGAATGTAGCGCTCTTTCGCGGTCTGGCGTGTGCGCTCAGCGGCGTCCTGCGCCTGAAGCACTTGATATAGCCGGGTTTCCTGCTCGCTTTGCTGCTGCTGCCAGCGCGTTAAATCAGCCTGATCGTTAAGCGTGAAGGTAAGTGCCAGCTCACTGCTCAGTGCTTGCCACTGCTGAGTAAGGGTTTCATTCTGACGGGTAAAATCAGCGATTTCTTCGCGTAGCGTTTGCTGCTGAAGGGTGAACTGATTTAGCTGCTCTTTTTTGCTGGTTCCCGCTTCTCGTAACGCCTCGACCTGAACTTTAAGCGCCGCCAGCCGCTGCTGGTTTTCGCTGATTTCCAGTTGGGTGTAAGCCTCAACTGCCGGATGGGTGCAAGAACCGCACAGCGGGCAGGGCTGATCGGCCTCAAGGCGTGCGCGGTAATCAGCGAGATCGGCAATATGCTGTTCCAGCGCGCAAATCTTCTCGACATCTGTTAGCTGCTGATTTTCACGCTTCCAGTCATCACGCAGCTTTTGCAGTTCAGCTTCGCCCTGCTGGTGCGCTTTTTCCAGCGCAACAAGGCGCTGCTGACGTACATTAAGCTGCTGTTGCAGCGGTTGCCACTGCGAGGCGATAAGCGTCAAGTTCTGTCGCTTATCACGGCTGTTTTGCAGTTGCGTAAGGGAATGACGCACCGTTTCAGGCGGATCGTTTTGCTGTAGCGAAGTTAGTACTTGCTCCGCCTGTACCACTACTTTTAAAGCCTGCTGTTCGGCTTGTTGCAGCGGTGCTGCCTGTTGCGCTTGTTGGCTAAACTGCTGCTGCTGCTGGGCTAACTGCTGCTGCAACTGTTGATGCTGCTGGGTTAATTCAGCCAGCACGATTTCACGCTGGGTTAACTGGGCAAACCGTTCCTGCCATAGCGACAGCGATGCGCCCCATTGCGCCACATCCGCCAACTGCGCGCAAATCACCTGCTGAGCGGCTTGCTCTTTTTGCAACGTCTCAAATTGCGCATTTTCACGCGACAGCGCTTGCTGTGCCTGCTCGCAGACGCGTTGTTGCCGATCCTTTTCACCTTGCTGCTGCTGTGCTTGTTGATGCAGCGTGGCGATTTGCTGATCGAGTGGAATCACCTGTTCCGTTAACAGAGTTTCCTGCTGCTGCTGCACGTGCAACGTCTGTTCGCGCACCTGCTGCGCGTCGGTGTAGGCAAGTTGTTCACGTTGTTGAGTCGCAAGAGACTCCTGATGCTGCTGCGAAAGCTGCTGTTGAGCCTGCAGCACGTCACGCTGTTCGCGCTGTAATTCGTCACGCTGTTGCAGTTTGCCGCGCAGCTTCTCTGCCGGTTCGCTGCGAGCCAGCCGCTGACGATCGACTTCGGCGGCTTGCCACGCCTGTTCTGCCTGTTGCAAGGCGTCAGCGATCTGCTGCACATCAGCACTGAACTGCTGCGCCTGCTGCTGCCATTGCTGCTGTTGATGGGCATTATCATATTGCGCGGTTAGCGTCTGCTCCGCTTCGGTAAGTGAAGCGATTTGCTGCTGTAACGCCGCTCGCGTTTCGGTATCAAGCAGCGCCATACCGCCCGCTCGGCTGCGCAGCAGCGCTAAGGCATTTTTTGACTCTTTATGACGTTCAAAGATTGCCATGGAAATCAGGCCATAAATCTCTGTGCCGGTGAGTTCTTCCAGCAGTTCAGCCCGTTCGCCTGATTTGGCGTTAAGAAAAGCAGCAAACTGGCCTTGTGATAGCATCATTGAACGCGTGAAGCGTTCGAAATCGAGGCCGGAAAGCGTTTCGATCAGCTTTAGCTTGTCGCTGACTTTGTCTGCGACAATCTGATCGTCGGCACAGCGTGCCAGTTCCACGCGTGGTGCCTGCAACTTGCCATCCGCCGTGCCGCGTGCGCGGTTCTGGCTCCAGAAGGCGCGCCAGGCTTCGCCTTTGATTTCAAATTCAACTTCCGCCAGACATTCAGCGCAGTCGCGCGTCATCAACGCATTTTGTGTTTGTGAGATGGCACCAAGACGCGGCGTTTGGTGATACAGCGCCAGGCAAATGGCGTCCAGCAAGGTGGTTTTACCCGCGCCGGTTGCGCCGGTAATGGCAAATAATCCATTGCTGGCAAAAGGTTCTGCACGGAAGTCGATAAACCACTCACCGCGTAACGCGTTGAGGTTTTTAAAACGTAGCGTGAGGATCTTCATGTGTTCTCCTCAATGTCAGCCAGCGTGCTGCGGAACAGCGTATTGAGCTGCTGGAGTTGTGCTTCATCCATGTCGCTGTCCAGGGCTAAGCGGCGAGCAAATACCTCTTCTACTTTCAGTTCGCTCAGCGTTTCGTTCTCAAGCCGCGCAAGGCTGTGCTGGCGCAGTTCACGGCTGCGGCGCAACAGCAGCACCTCAACCGGCAATTCAGCGGTCAGCGCTTCAACCCGACGCTGCAAATCACTGAGATATTCCTGCGTCGTGACTTCAATATCCAGCCACACCGGTTTCTCATCCTGATAGGTTTGATATTCGGCAAGCTGCTGCTCAATTTGCGCCAGCGAGCCTTTGAGCATCTGCATCGGCTGAAACTGCGGCACCGTAAGCGGTGTGACGCTTTGCAGACCATGGGGGGCAAATTCAAGCAGGAAAACGCTTTTTTCCGTGCCTAATTCATCAAAACTCAGCGGAATGGGGGAGCCGCTGTAGCGAATATGTTCACTGTTGGCCACGCGCTGCGCACGATGAATGTGGCCCAGTGCGATGTAATCGGCGGCAGGGAAAGCGGAAGCCGGGAATGCATCTAACGTCCCAATATAGATATCGCGCACTGACTCGCTTTTGCTCACGCCAATCGTGGTGAGATGGCCTGTGGCGATAATCGGCAAGGACAATGCATGCGCCTGGGCGGCGACAAAACTGCGCTGATAGTGGGCGGAAATAGCGTCCAGCAGGTTAACCTGTTTTTCGCGGCCTGATTGACCTGCACGGCTGCGCATGATGTCACGCGGACGCAGATAGGGAATGGCGCACAGCAGCGCGCCCGGTTCGCCCTTACGGTTGTTCAGCACCAGCACTTCGTCGATCGGTGTCGCAATAACGCGGGTATTCAGGCAGGCAAGCAGCTCGCGTGACTCATTCAGTGTGGCCACCGAATCGTGATTACCTGCCAATATCACTAACTGGCAGCCGCTGGGCTGTAGCGCCACCACAAAGCGGTTAAACATTTCACGTGCATAGCTTGGCGGTGTACCGGTATCAAACAAGTCACCGGCGACGATCAAGGCATCGACCTGATGTTGCTCAATCTGTGCCAGTAGCCATTCAAGGAAAGCCTGATGCTCAGCTGCCCGGCTTTTATTGTAAAAGAACTGCCCCAAATGCCAGTCCGCGGTATGAATGATGCGCATAGAACTCCCTGCTAAAACCAAATGCCCGGCGATTATACCTCATACTTCAAGCTGCAGATGCGTTGGCTGCGCGTGCGTGCTCCGGGCTCTTATCCGCTTGCCGCCTCCCTGCAGCTCGAATTATTTCGGCTATCAATTTATAAATGCGGCCTGCTTAAATAAATTTTCACGTCTGGCCTCAGCGCTTAACGCAAATCATAAAATGTTATGTCGCTGTCAACGTTCGGTATTAAAGCCTGATTTAACAGGGTATGTTTTTCATAAAAGTGTCACAAAACTGACGCATAATGGCGCCGCGAACATCAGTGACAGCCGTCATATCAGCAGGAGTAATAATGGCTAAGCGCATTTTGGTTGTGGAAGACGAAGCCCCAATCCGTGAAATGTTGTGTTTTGTTCTGGAGCAGAACGATTATCAGCCAATCGAGGCGGAAGATTATGACAGCGCGGTCGGTAAACTGATTGAACCCTGGCCCGATTTGATTCTGTTGGACTGGATGTTACCCGGCGGCAGCGGTATTCAGTTTATCAAGCACCTTAAACGCGAAGCGATGACGCGTGATATACCGGTGATGATGCTGACCGCTCGAGGCGAAGAAGAAGACCGCGTGCGCGGTCTGGAAGTGGGCGCGGACGACTACATCACCAAGCCGTTTTCACCGAAAGAGTTAATGGCACGTATTAAAGCGGTGATGCGCCGTATTTCACCGATGGCGGTGGAAGAGGTGATTGAGATTCAGGGCTTGAGTCTGGATCCTTCCTCACATCGCGTAATGTCGGAAAGCACGCCGTTGGAAATGGGCCCGACCGAATATAAATTATTGCACTTCTTTATGACGCACCCGGAACGCGTTTACAGCCGTGAACAGCTGTTGAACCACGTTTGGGGCACCAATGTGTATGTCGAAGATCGTACCGTTGATGTGCATATTCGCCGTTTGCGCAAAGCGCTGGAACTCTCTGGCCACGATCGCATGGTTCAAACCGTTCGCGGAACAGGTTATCGTTTCTCTGCCCGCTACTAAACGGAGCCTTACCCGTGCTGGAACGCCTCTCCTGGAAGAGATTATTGTCGGAACTGGTGCTGGCGTCTTTGCCCGCGCTGATTCTTGGCCTGCTGTTCGGCTACTTGCCGTGGCTACTGCTGCTCAGCGTGTTGGGCGTATTGCTGTGGCATTTCCATAACCTGATGCGTTTATCGCATTGGTTATGGCTGGATCGCACCATGACGCCACCGACCGGGCGCGCCAGCTGGGAACCGTTGTTCTACGGTTTGTATCAAATGCAGCTGCGTAACCGGCGGCGGCGGCGAGAGCTAGGCAATCTGATCAAGCGTTTCCGCAGCGGGGCAGAGTCGCTACCGGACGCCGTTATTCTCACCACCGAAGAGGGCACCATTTTCTGGTGTAACGGCCTGGCGCAGCAGCATCTTGGCTTACGCTGGCCAGAAGATAATGGTCAGAACATCCTGAACCTGCTGCGTTATCCTGAATTCTCCCGCTATATTCGCCAGCGCGATTTTGATAAGCCGCTGACCCAAGTGCTGAATAATCAGCATCACATGGAATTCCGCGTCATGCCCTACAGCGAAGGACAATGGCTGCTAGTGGCGCGTGACGTCACGCAAATGCACCAGTTGGAAGGGGCAAGGCGCAACTTCTTTGCCAATGTCAGCCATGAACTGCGCACGCCGTTAACGGTGCTGCAAGGGTATCTGGAGATGATGAACGATGCGGTGATGAACGAAAAGTCGCGGAGCAAAGCGCTGCACACCATGTCGGAGCAAACGCGCCGCATGGACAGTTTAGTGAAACAGCTTCTGACTTTGTCACGCATTGAAGCCGCACCCGCCATTGATCTAAAAGAGAAAGTCGATGTGCCAATGATGTTAAAGCTGCTGCAACATGAGGCTGAAACGCTGAGCGGCGGGCGGCATGAAATTCATTTCCATACCGATCCCCACTTGAAAGTCTTTGGCAACGATGAACAACTGCGCAGCGCCATTTCCAATCTGGTTTACAACGCCGTTAATCATACGCCGGAAGGCACACGCATTGATATCAGCTGGCTGCGCAGCCGGCAGGGCGCAATCTTTAAAGTCTGCGATAACGGGCCAGGTATCGCGCCAGAACATTTGCCGCGTCTGACCGAGCGTTTTTATCGGGTCGATAAAGCCCGCTCGCGAGCAACAGGCGGCAGCGGCTTGGGCTTAGCTATCGTTAAGCATGCGCTGAGCCACCAAAACGCGCGGCTGGAGATCACCAGTATTCCTCATCAGGAAACCTGCTTTACCTTTACGCTGGCACCGAGGTTGATTGTCAGCATCGGGATGCAGGAGAATGCAGTTCATTAACGGTTAATGGACGTCCTCATGCGTGCGCTTCTTTACTCTCTTCTTTTGTTGCTGCCTGCCATAACGCAGGCACAATCGATTACGCTTTCCGGCAATTTAAGCAGCGTAGGATCGGACACGCTGGGCTACCTGATGACATTGTGGGGCGAGGACTTTAGCCGTCAGGCACCGGGAGTCAATGTGCAGGTGCAGGCGTCCGGTTCTTCCACTGCACCCACCGCCTTAGCCGCGGGTGCTGCTCAACTGGGCGCAATGAGCCGCCCAATGCAGGTAGATGAACGTCAGGCATTTGAAGCGCACTACGGTTATCCGCCACTGGCGGTACCGGTAGCCATGGATGCTTTGGTGGTGGTGGTGAATCAGCGCAATCCGTTGCAGCAGATTGAGCCGCGTCAGCTCGACGCGATTTTCTCTATCACCCGACTGTGCGGCGCAACCGCCACGCCCGTTCGCTGGGGCGATCTCGGACTGCAACAAGCGGATTGGATAAAGCGAAATTTGCAGCGTTACGGCAGAAATTCCGCTTCCGGTACATGGGGATTCTTTAAACAGCAGGCGCTGTGCAATGGCGATTTCCGTAGCGACGTGGCAGAGTTTCCCGGTTCAGCTGCGGTGGTGCAAGCCGTTGCAGGCAACCCGCGAAGCATTGGCTATGCCAGCTTCGGCTTTCATCTCAGCGGTGTAAAAATGTTGTCGGTCGTCAACGCAGAGGGTGACGCGGTAGCGCCGGATGCGAACACCATTCGCAGCGGTCAATATCCGTGGGCGCGCCCGCTTTATCTTTATGTGAACAAAGCGCCGGGTAAACCTTTGCCTCCACTTGTCGCGGCTTTTTTACAACAGGCGCTGTCGCCACAAGGCCAGCGTCGTGTAAGCGAGGCTGGTTATCTTCCCCTTTCAGATAAGCAAATCGCGCAGGCGCGCGCTGCGCTTGAAAATAATTAACCTGATTATCGCTCAACATGAATTTCTTTCACGTTACCTGAAATTTCTTCTATTGCAGATGAAGGGTTCGCATGTCACTCTTTGGTTAGACATATAGCCATCCAGATGGCCAAAAATAACCAAGCGAAATTATTCCCTGCCGCAATTATGTGTCAGGTGAGTCAGAGGTGATCATGCAACAACATACAGCCCCGTTCCGTGCCGATACCGTGGGTAGTTTCCTGCGTCCTGCAGCCATTAAACAGGCGCGTGAGCAGTTTGCTGCAGGCGAAATTGATGCAGTTGAACTGCGCCGTGTAGAAGATGAAGCGATTCGCGATGTTGTGGCTAAGCAGCGCGAAAATGGCCTGAAAGTGGTCACTGACGGCGAGTTTCGTCGTGCATGGTGGCACTTCGACTTTTTCTACGGTTTGGAAGGTGTCGAGCGCTATGAAGCGGATCAAGGCATCCAGTTCAACGGCGTGCAGACCAAAGCGCATGGTGTGAAAGTGGTCGGCAAACTGGGTTTTGCTCATCATCCGATGCTGGAACATTTCCGCTTCCTGCAAAGCGTAGCCGGTGACGCAGTGCCGAAAATGACCATTCCAAGCCCGAGCGTGCTGCACTTCCGCGGTGGCCGTAAAATGATTGATGCCAACGTCTATCCCGATTTAGCGGAATACTTTGACGATCTTGCACAGACTTATAAAGACGCCATCAAAGCCTTTTACGACGCGGGCTGCCGTTTTCTGCAGTTGGATGATACCGTTTGGGCATATCTCTGTTCAGAAGATCAGAAAAGCCAAATCCGTGAGCGCGGTGATGATCCTGAAGAGTTGGCGCGTATTTATGCACGCGTCCTGAACAAAGCGTTGGAAGGTAAACCTGACGATTTAACGATCGGACTGCATGTCTGTCGCGGCAACTTCCGTTCAACCTGGATCTCAGAAGGCGGCTATGAGCCAGTGGCTGAAATCTTATTTGGCTCCGTGAATGTAGATGAATTTTTCCTGGAATATGATAACGAGCGTTCTGGTGGTTTCGAGCCGCTGCGTTTTATCAAGCCTGGCCATCAACAAGTGGTGCTTGGCTTAGTCACCACTAAAAACGGCGAGCTGGAAGATCCAGAACAGGTGAAAGCGCGTCTGTCGGAGGCGGCAAAGTTTGTCAGCCTTGATCAGATCTGCCTCAGCCCGCAATGTGGTTTTGCCTCGACTGAAGAAGGCAACAGCCTGAGCGAAGAGCAGCAGTGGCAGAAGATTCGCCTGGTGGTCGAAATCGCTAATCAAGTGTGGTAAGGCTGTAAAGTTGTGCAGACAGGCGCGTAAAACGCGCCTTTTGTGCATCTAAGAATCGGTTAATGCTGAAACTTCCCACGGCTTGAGGAAAAAATAAGCACATCATCTTATGTGCTTAGGCTAAATATCGAAGCTATTCTCTAGCTTTGCCTTAAATTGCATGATTAACGTCTGGTTTCCCGATCCCGTATTGCCTTTCTCCGCTATAAACGTTTTACTTAGCGCCGTTGTCGATCCATCCCTCCGTGAACAGAATAAAAGCCGCTTAAATCACCTGCGCTTTACCTCACGACGAGCATAATGCGCTGACATTGGCTAGCAAGTCGTTGTTTTGACGCAGCGAGGGGACAACGCAAACTCAACTTCCACCGCAACATCAGTGACAGGCCGTATGACACATCGTTTAACTCCGAAAGACATTCTCGCGCTGGGCTTCATGACATTTGCCCTGTTTGTTGGCGCGGGCAATATTATATTTCCGCCGATGGTTGGTATTCAGTCTGGTGAACATGTCTGGATTGCCGCGCTTGGTTTCCTTATTACCGCTGTAGGTTTGCCGGTGATCACCGTTGTTGCGCTCGCGCGCGTCGGCGGCGGCATTGATGCGCTCAGCTCGCCGATCGGCAAAGTGGCGGGTCTGGTGCTGGCGACCGTGTGCTATCTGGCGGTTGGCCCGCTGTTTGCCACGCCGCGCACCGCAACCGTCTCCTTTGAAATCGGCATTGCGCCGCTGACAGGTGACGGCCCGCTGCCGCTGTTTATCTATAGCCTGATCTATTTTGCCTTAGTGATCGGCGTTTCGCTCTATCCGGGTAAATTGCTGGATACCGTTGGCCATTTCCTCGCACCGCTGAAAATTATAGCGCTGACCTTGCTGGGCCTGGCTGCGCTGCTGTGGCCAGCAGGCGATATCATTCCCGCAACGGTAGATTATCAACGTGCGGCTTTCTCAAGCGGCTTCGTTAATGGTTACTTGACGATGGATACGCTGGGTGCGCTGGTGTTCGGTATTGTTATCGTCAATGCGGCGCGTTCACGTGGCGTAGAAAGCGCTGCCTTACTGACGCGTTACACCATCCTGGCTGGCCTGATTGCCGGTGTTGGCCTGACGCTGGTTTACCTCAGCCTGTTCAAACTGGGTTCAGGAAGCGGTGCGCTGGTTGATCAAAATGCCAACGGTGCGGCTATTCTGCATGCTTATGTCCAGCAGACTTTCGGCGGTATGGGTAGCCTCTTCCTGGCTGTACTGATTTTCGTTGCCTGTATGGTGACAGCCGTTGGCCTGACTTGTGCGTGTGCAGAATTTTTTGCACAACACTTGCCGCTGTCGTATAAAACGCTGGTGTTTGTGCTGGGCCTGTTCTCAATGGTGGTGTCGAATCTTGGTCTTAGCCATTTGATTCAGATTTCGATTCCGGTGCTGACAGCTATTTATCCGCCATGCATCGTGCTGGTCGTGCTGAGCTTCACCCTGAACTGGTGGAACAAAAACAGCCGTATCATCGCGCCGATCATGTTGGTTAGCCTGCTGTTCGGTATTGTTGATGCTATCAAAACCACCGAGTTCAAAGCGCTACTGCCTGCCTTCAGCCAACACTTGCCGCTGGCAGATCAGGGACTTTCCTGGTTGCCACCGTCGTTAGTGATGCTGCTGATTGCGGCGGTGGTCGATCGGGTGAAAGGGCGCGAACAGGTTAGCGTTCACTCGTAACGGTAAACAGTTTTTTCTCTAACCACGGGCTTGCCCGTGGTTTTTTCATTTTCACAGGTACAGGTTGTTATGCAAGAAACCAATAAGCTCAAACGCGGACTGAGCACGCGCCATATCCGTTTTATGGCGCTGGGATCGGCGATTGGAACCGGGCTGTTTTACGGTTCTGCTGATGCTATCAAAATGGCGGGACCGAGCGTTTTGCTCGCTTACATTATCGGTGGCGCAGTGGCTTACATCATCATGCGTGCGCTGGGTGAGATGTCGGTGAACAATCCACAGGCCAGCTCTTTTTCTCGCTATGCCCAAGATTACCTTGGCCCTTTAGCCGGGTATATCACCGGCTGGACCTACTGTTTTGAGATCCTGATCGTCGCTATTGCCGATGTCACCGCTTTCGGTATCTACATGGGCGTCTGGTTTCCCGATGTCCCACACTGGATTTGGGTATTGAGTGTGGTGCTGATTATCGGTGCCGTGAATCTGATGAGCGTTAAGGTGTTTGGCGAAGTCGAGTTTTGGTTCTCTTTTTTCAAAGTCGCCACCATTATCGTGATGATTTTGGCCGGTTTTGGCATGATTATCTGGGGGCTTGGCAACGGCGGACAGCCCACCGGCATTCACAATCTGTGGACCAATGGCGGCTTCTTCGCTCACGGTATTGTTGGCATGTTGCTGTCGCTACAAATGGTGATGTTTGCCTACGGCGGCATTGAAATTATTGGGATTACAGCGGGTGAAGCCAAAGATCCGGCCATTTCAATTCCCCGTGCTATTAACTCTGTTCCCATGCGTATTCTGGTCTTCTACGTCGGTACGCTGTTTGTCATCATGTCGATTTACCCCTGGAATCAGGTCGGCACTTCCGGGAGCCCATTTGTATTAACCTTCCAGCATCTTGGTATTGCAGCAGCGGCTTCAATTTTGAATTTCGTGGTGTTGACCGCGTCGCTGTCAGCGATTAATAGTGATGTCTTTGGCGTGGGACGCATGCTGCATGGCATGGCACAGCAGGGCCATGCACCGAAGATCTTTATGAAAGTCTCTGCACGTGGTATTCCATGGGTCACGGTGGTGGTCATGATGTTTGCCATGCTGATTGCGGTGTACCTTAATTACCTGATGCCCGAAAAAGTCTTCCTGGTGATTGCTTCACTGGCAACGTTTGCCACGGTTTGGGTATGGATCATGATCCTGCTGTCGCAGATCGCTTTCCGTCGCAAAATCGGTAAAGAAGCGGCCAGCAAACTGAATTTTGCGCTACCCGGTGGTAGCTGGACAGCCGGTGTGGGCGTGGCGTTTTTAGTGTTTATTATCGGCCTGATTGGTTATTTCCCGGATACGCGTATCTCGCTGTATGTCGGTATGGTGTGGATCGTTGTACTGCTGCTCGGTTATAAACTGGTGCGTAAGCAGGCTTGATCGCGAGAGAGCCTCTCTTCATGAGGGGCTCTCTTTCTATCTGTTAAATAGCTTAACAGGTGGGTGTCAGTAATTAGGCTGGCAATGAATAAATCCGGTGAAGTGTAAGTTTAGCGGGCGTTAAATCGCTTTTAAAAAATCGAATAATACCCGGCCAACTCATCCGCGAAAACAGATGGATTATTATTAAAACGGATTCAGCAAAGCGTTAAAAAATTTATTGATGTATTTTTTTTATATTTAAATATTATTTATCTTTTAATTTCAATAGTTTGATTAATTTAATTATTGCTGTGTGAATAAATAAAAGCGGCGAAACTATTCGCCGAAACAAAATCAAAAAAATAAAGAGAGTAATTCAAAGGGATGATTGACAGCGCTATCCTAATACAAAAACATAGTGCCGAACAGTCTCTGTAATGAAATGAGAATTGTGCCATTTGCTGATTTTTTAATTATTCATGGTACGTGAACTATTTATTTATTTTACCCTGTTATTTATTAGCATTCAGAACCGAAGTATCGTAATTAATGGGGTATATTTATTTATAATACAGCGCCTTAGAGAATGCCTCTGCGCTGAATTGATAAGGTTAAAGCGTACTGGCCGGCGTTATTCTACAGTTTGTCTGATGCCGTGTCGTTGCGTCGTGTATAACACGTCATTACTGAGGTCGTCTTTGGCTGTGAGAAGCCGCAATAACGGAGTGATTTGCGCCGTGGCCGGGAAAGGCATCCTCAACCAATGATTATGCGATGGCGCGGGTGCGTTGAAGTGGGCTGGCGGGCGCATATGTCTCATCAGGCGTTGGGCGGCCCGTGCTGAGCAGCCCTAAATGACGATAATGTTCGCCTTGCCAGCGTCCTTTATTCACCACCGCGCTATAGTCATGCCCGGATAATTCACCGTCGGCGAAACTCCACGTCGTCCGGGCCGTGGCCGCTTCTGTGTCCTGGCGATTACCCCGCATAGGAGGGCGAACGCCATGACGACTCAGCTTTACCTCTTTTTCTAACTGATACTGTTCCTCTGCGTGTAGCGGGGGAGTCACCCGCCGCCGCGAGCAAAATACCCCTGCTCGCCAGCGGAAAAAGGGGGCAGCCATCTTAGGCGCCTGTGTCTGCTTGGCGTATTTAGTCGAGCAGGGCGCTATTATCGACCAATGCTTTGATTTGCTGATAAATAGCCGCATTGGCTAACAATACTGGATTACCCTTTTTCAGCCCGTCGTTGCGCAAATAATCATTGGTCACACCGCCTGCTTCACGCATTAAAACGATACCTGGCAAGCTATCCCATGGATTCATGTGCGCTTCGTAATAGCCGATTAGCCGTCCTGCAGCCGCCCAGGCACTGGTTAAAGCGCCAGAGCCGATTCGAATAAACATTCCACCCTGAGCGGTTAACCCCGTAATCAGCGAGGTGACGCTTTCTGAGGGAACGCGGCTGGAATTACTTAAACCGAGTAAACCTTCATTTAAATGCTGGGCGTTATGAGCATGAATCCGGGTTTCATTCATCCATGCACCTTGTCCCTGACGGGCATGAAACAGCTCCTGATGATTGGGATCGCACACCACACCGATCACCGCTTCGCCTTCGCATAACACGGCCAGCGAAACGCACCAGTTATGCAGCCCATTAATGAAACAGGCGGTACCATCAATGGGATCAACCACCCAAACATAGGTGGCACCTTGCGTATTACCGCCACTTTCTTCGCCGATCACCGCGTCGTCCGGGTAACGTTCAGCGATCAGCGTTTTGATCAGGTCTTCCACGTTGCGGTCGGCTTCGCTGACGACGTCCTGGAGATCCCTCTTGTGTTCCACCACTAATTTTTGGCGCTGTTGATACCAGGAATAAGCACGGCTGGCAGCCGCACGGGCAATTTCGCAGGCATAACGGTAGCGCGCGTCTGTTTCAGAAGTCGAAGCGGATGACATCTTTCCCTCTTATGATTTTGAGACATATCGAACGGAAGAAACGCCTGAGCAGGCGGTCTGGCTGTGTGATCGACTTAACAAAAGTTAAGAAAGGCTTCATTAAGCCGCAGATAGCCACCGATGGCAAGAAGGGGAGAAGTGCGTCCGCACGCTTTTTACCGCATACGGACTTTTTCGAGAAGGCAATTAAGCGTTAGCTTTACCAATCATACGCATATCATTGCCGGTTGGCGCCTGATGAACGCGCAGACCGAAGGTCGGCAGCACAGCGAAAACATGGTCAAAAATATCTGACTGAATATTTTCATACTCTTGCCAAATCGTGGTGTTGGTAAAAACATAAATTTCCACCGGCAAACCGTCCTGGCCTGGTGCCAGCTGGCGCACCATTAGCGTCATGCCTTTATGAATTTGCGGATGCGTTTTCAACCAGCTTTCAAGCCAGACTCGGAAGGTGCCAACATTCGTCAGACGACGACCATTCAGTGGTGAGGTGAGATCGCAACCTAGCTGTGCGTTATAGGAAATCAATTCCTGCGTTTTACTTTCCAGATAAGGTGACAACAGAAGCGCGCTTTTCAGCGATTGCACATCATCCTGCTCGAGAAAGCGGATGCTGGTGGTATCAATGTGAATGCTGCGCTTGATGCGGCGTCCGCCTGATTCTGACATACCGCGCCAGTTTTTGAACGAATCAGAAATCAACGCGTAGGTTGGAATGGTAACAATGGTGTTATCCCAGTTACGCACTTTCACCGTGGTCAGGCTAATGTCGATAACGGCACCGTCAGCACCATATTTCGGCATCTCCAGCCAGTCATTCAGCTTCAGCATGTTATTCGCAGAGAGCTGGATGCCCGCCACTAATCCCAGAATCGGATCTTTAAACACCAGCATCAGCACCGCGGTCATGGCACCTAAACCCGTGATTAGCACGCCCGGCGATTTGCCTAACAGCAGCGAAATCACCATGATAATCATCAAAATAGCGGCGATAAGCTTCAGAGTTTGAATAATGCCGCGTACGGGAATCTGCTGCGCTAGCGCGCTGTTGCTGCTTAACTGCTGCAAAATATCCAGCAGCGAGAAGAACATCAGCAGCGCAAAAATCATCATCCAGACTTGTGCCACCACAATAATGGCGGTGTAAACCTGCTCGCTGTTATGCAAGAAGAGTTCAGTTTGCAGTTTGAATAACACGCCTTGCATCAGCCAGACAAAACGGCTGAACAGGCGATTATGAATCATGGCTTTTGGCCACTGGCGGCTGCTTTTTTCAGCATGGTTACGTAGCAACGGCATCAGCGTGCGATGAAGGATGACGTGGGTAATAACAGAGATAAGAATAATTGTCGCCAGCACAATTAACAGTGCGACGGTATCGGTGTAATGCTGGAGGCCAGCTTCTTTGAGCCAGCTGATAATATGTTGCTGCATGATTTTCCCTGGTGAAGCGCAAATAAAGTCGCCGCAGAGATTACGGTGCTCAGCCCAGGAACGTTATACGGATTGGTCTCGAATTCTAAAGTTGCCGCTGGTGTGCCAGCGCCATCAGGCGCGGGTAAAACTGAAAGAAAAGTTTTTCTAGCGCCGGATAGTGATCGACAAAATCCTGATAGGAGTGGCGCAGGGCAGCTAAGCGTGGACGCCGGCTCGCCATGCCATGCAGCACGCGTTCAAGCCTTGCGGGCTGCGCATAATGCTCAAACCAGCGTTCACGCCACATTACGGCGTTCAGCGATTTAAACTCATCAGGCGTGGACGCCAGCTGCGGCATAATCTCTTTTTCTGCGATGGCAGAAAATTGCGCCAGCGACAGCGTGGTATGAAACGTGGTCCAGTGACGCGCCAGAAAATGATCCCAAATCACGTCCAGAGTAATTGGCGCAACGCGATAGGTTTCGGGGCGAAACAGCTGACGCGCTTCACGGACTTCTGGCAGCGAATCGGTCATGACGTCTAGACGACGGTGCATAAGAATGCCGTCAGCGACCGGCGTTGGCCAGTGCTGATGCGGGTTTCCGCGAACGAAATCAGCCATCAGATTGCCGAGTAACGAGCTGTCGGCGAGCTGGGCGAGGTGAAGATGAGCAAGAAAGTTCATGGGCGCATTATAGGCTGAACTGCCTTTGCGCAGCCAGTTGTTCAGAATTGGTCGATTTTCCGCTAAACTGTGCCGCCTGTTTTTGCCTGAGAAAGAAGTCTTGCATGCGTGTCGCCGATTTTGCTTTTGAATTGCCCGAATCTCTTATCGCCCATTACCCGCAGGCGCAGCGCAGCGGTTGCCGTTTGCTGTCGCTGGATGGCCAAAGTGGCGCACTAACGCACGGCGTATTTACGGATGTGCTGGATAAGCTCAACCCCGGGGATCTGCTGGTATTCAACAATACCCGCGTGATTCCTGCTCGTGTCTTTGGTCGCAAAGCCAGCGGGGGCAAAATCGAAATGCTGGTAGAGCGCATGCTCGACGACAAGCGCGTGCTGGCACATGTACGCGCCTCAAAAGCGCCTAAACCGGGCGCAGAGTTGCTGCTGGGCGATGACGAAAGCGTAAAAGCCACTATGGTGGCACGCCATGATGCGCTGTTTGAAATCGTCTTTGAAGATGACCGCGCCGTGCTGGACATTCTTAACAGCGTCGGGCATATGCCGCTGCCGCCTTATATCGATCGTCCCGATGAAGAGGCAGACCGTGAACTTTATCAAACGGTTTACAGCGAACGTCCGGGTGCGGTAGCCGCGCCAACCGCCGGTTTGCATTTTGACGAACCGCTGCTTCAGGCGCTGAAAGAGAAGGGCGTTGAAATGGCTTTCGTTACGTTACATGTCGGCGCGGGAACCTTCCAGCCGGTGCGCGTTGAAACCATTGAAGAGCATCATATGCACGCCGAATACGCCGAAGTACCGCAAGAAGTGGTAGATGCGGTGCTGGCGTGTAAAGCGCGCGGCAATAGAGTTGTGGCGGTAGGCACGACTTCAGTGCGTTCGTTGGAGAGTGCGGCGAAAGCCAGCCAGGAGGCATTGATTGCCCCTTTCTTTGACGACACCCAAATTTTTATCTATCCGGGCTACCACTATCAGGTGATCGACGCGTTGATCACCAATTTCCATCTGCCCGAATCGACCCTGATTATGCTGGTTTCGGCATTTGCCGGCTATCAGCACACCATGGCAGCGTATCAAGCTGCTGTGGCTGAGCAATATCGTTTCTTCAGTTATGGCGATGCGATGTTTATCAGCAAAAACCCGCAGGCACCGCAAGAGATCGTCGGCGCCTGATTATATTAGCGATAACCTAAATAATTCGAATTGCCTGAAAGCGGCAAACGCGTTCATCCCAATGAGCTTACTCTGGTCAGTGATTCGGGTGGACAAGAGCAGCTAACGCGCAGGCAGTTTGAAGTATGACGGTTATAAGCATCGGACTGTTTCTCCGATGGAGGCTTTGTGAAATTTGAACTTGATACCACAGACGGGCGCGCGCGCCGTGGCCGTCTGATTTTTGATCGCGGTGTGGTAGAAACCCCGGCGTTTATGCCAGTCGGGACTTACGGCACAGTAAAAGGAATGACGCCGGAAGAAGTGCAAGAAACCGGCGCTCAGATCATTCTGGGCAATACCTTCCATCTCTGGCTGCGTCCGGGTCAGGAGATCATGAAACTACATGGCGATCTGCACGATTTTATGCAGTGGAAAGGCCCAATCCTGACCGATTCCGGCGGGTTCCAGGTCTTTAGCCTTGGCGACATCCGTAAAATCACGGAAGCGGGTGTTCATTTCCGCAATCCGATCAATGGCGATGCAATTTTCCTCGATCCTGAAAAATCGATGGAGATTCAACATGACCTTGGTTCTGATGTCGTGATGATCTTTGATGAATGTACGCCATATCCTGCTGATTGGGACTACGCCAAGCGTTCAATGGAAATGTCTTTGCGCTGGGCAAAACGCAGCCGCGACCGCTTCGACAGCCTGGGTAATAAAAATGCGCTGTTTGGCATTATTCAGGGATCTGTTTACGAAGATTTACGAGATGTCTCGGTGAAAGGTCTGGTAGAGATTGGCTTTGATGGGTACGCTGTGGGCGGCCTGGCGGTGGGTGAGCCTAAAGAGGACATGCACCGTATTCTTGAGCACGTTTGTCCGCAAATTCCGCACGATAAGCCGCGTTATTTGATGGGCGTCGGCAAGCCTGAAGATTTGGTGGAAGGCGTTCGTCGCGGTGTCGATATGTTCGATTGCGTCATGCCAACGCGTAATGCGCGTAATGGTCATCTGTTTGTGACCGACGGCGTGGTAAAAATTCGTAATGCCAAGCACAAAGATGATGTTTCGCCACTGGATGCAGAGTGTGATTGTTACACTTGTCGCAATTACAGCCGTGCGTACTTGCATCATCTCGATCGTTGTAACGAAATACTGGGCGCGCGACTGAATACTATTCACAATCTGCGTTATTACCAGCGCCTGATGGCGGGTTTACGCCAAGCCATCGAAGAGGGTAAATTAGAGCGCTTTGTTAACGAGTTCTACCAACGGACGGGCAAAGAAGTTCCGCCTTTAACGTCTGACAATTCATCAATGAGGGAAATTTAATGAGCTTTTTCATTTCTGACGCCGTGGCCGCAGCAGGCGCACCGTCTCAGGGAAGTCCGTATTCTCTGGTGATCATGCTGGTGGTATTTGGCCTGATTTTCTATTTCATGATCCTGCGTCCTCAGCAGAAACGTGCAAAAGAGCACAAGAAGCTGATGGATTCTATCTCTAAGGGTGATGAAGTACTGACCAGCGGTGGTTTAGTGGGCCGCGTGACGAAAGTATCAGAAACCGGTTACGTTTCTATCGCGTTGAATGAAACGAATGAAGTGGTTGTTAAACGTGATTTCGTGGCTGCCGTCCTGCCGAAAGGTACTATGAAGGCGCTGTAATTTTTATTTCCCTAAGGGAACTGCCGTGTTAAATCGTTATCCTTTGTGGAAGTACATCATGCTGGTCGTCGTCATTGCTGTCGGCCTGCTATACGCACTTCCCAACCTGTATGGTGAGGATCCGGCCGTTCAAATCACTGGTGCGCGCGGAAGCGCCGCCAGTGAGCAAACGTTGGATCAGATTCAGTCCGCATTAAAACAAGATAATATTCAGAGCAAATCCGTTGCGCTGGAAAATGGCGCTATCACGGCACGCTTTGCTAACACTGACGTGCAGTTACGCGCCCGTGAAACCATCCTGAAAGCGCTTGGCGAAAACTATGTTGTTGCGTTAAACCTTGCCCCTGCTACGCCACGTTGGCTCTCTCTGCTTTCAGCAGAGCCCATGAAACTTGGCCTTGATCTGCGCGGTGGCGTGCACTTCCTGATGGAAGTGGATATGGATACCGCATTAGGCAAACTGCAAGAGCAGAACGCCGACACGCTGCGTAGCGACCTGCGCACAAAAAACATTCCTTATACCACTGTCAATAAAATCGCTAATTACGGTGTGGAAATTCGTTTCCGCGACGCGGCAAGCCGCGATGCTGCCGTCTCTTGGTTAAGCTCACGTCATCAGGATCTGGTGATCAACAGCAGCGGGGCGGATTCATTGCGCGCCACCATGAGCGATGCACGTCTCAGCGAAGCCCGTGAATATGCTGTTCAGCAGAACATTACTATCCTGCGTAATCGTGTGAACCAACTGGGTGTTGCCGAGCCGCTGGTACAGCGTCAAGGTTCTGATCGCATCGTGGTTGAGCTGCCAGGTATTCAGGACACTGCGCGTGCCAAAGAAATTTTGGGTGCAACCGCAACGCTGGAATTCCGCGTAGTGAACACCAGCGTGGATCCAAGTGCGGCGGCTAGCGGACGTGTACCGGGTGATTCAGAAGTTAAAGACATGCGTGATGGCCAGCCAGTCGTGCTGTACAAGCGCGTGATTCTTACGGGTGACCACATCACTGATTCGACGTCGAGCATGGATGAATACAACCAGCCTCAGGTGAATATTTCACTGGATGGCGCGGGCGGTAACATCATGTCCAACTTCACCAAGGACAACATCGGTAAACCGATGGCGACCTTGTTCGTGGAGTACAAAGACAGCGGCAGAAAAGATGCAAACGGGCGTTCCATTCTGGTGAAGCAGGAAGAGGTGATTAACGTCGCTAATATCCAGTCTCGCTTGGGTAATAGCTTCCGTATCACGGGTATCAACAACCCGAACGAAGCACGTCAGCTCTCGCTGCTGCTGCGCGCCGGTGCGTTGATCGCGCCGATTCAGATTGTTGAAGAGCGCACTATCGGTCCAACCATGGGTCAGCAAAATATTACCCAGGGTCTGGAAGCCTGCTTGTGGGGCCTGCTTGCCTCCATTCTGTTTATGGTGGTGTTCTACAAGAAATTCGGCTTGATTGCGACCAGCGCACTGTTGGTTAACCTGGTGTTGATTGTCGGCATTATGTCGCTGTTGCCGGGTGCAACGTTAACCATGCCAGGTATTGCCGGTATCGTGTTGACGCTGGCGGTGGCCGTTGATGCCAACGTTCTGATAAACGAACGTATTAAAGAAGAGCTGCGTAATGGGCGTTCCGTTCAGCAGGCAATTCATGAAGGTTATAAAGGCGCCTTCTCAAGTATTGTCGATGCCAACGTAACGACGCTGATCAAAGTTATCATTCTTTACGCGGTCGGTACCGGTTCGATCAAAGGTTTTGCAATTACCACAGCAATTGGTATTGCCACCTCCATGTTCACCGCGATTGTTGGAACCCGTGCCATTGTTAACCTGGTTTACGGTGGCAAACGCATCAACAAGCTGTCTATTTGAGGAGTGCGTCGTGGCACAGGATTATTCTATTGAGCAGTTGAACCACGGCCGTAAAGTCGTTGACTTTATGCGCTGGGATACGCTGGCCTTCATCATTTCGGGGCTACTGATTGTTGCCGCGATTGCCATTGTCGGCGTGCGTGGTTTCAACTGGGGTCTCGATTTTACCGGCGGTACGGTTATTGAGATCAGCCTTGAGAAACCCGCCGATCTCGAGGTGCTGCGTGGCGATTTGGTGAAAGCGGGCTTTGATGAACCGCTGGTGCAGAACTTCGGTAGCAGCCGTGACGTGATGGTGCGCATGGCGCCCGTTTCAGGCCCGGCGGGCACTGAGTTAGGTAACAAAGTGGTCTCGGTAATTAACCAAACCACGCAGCAAAGTGCCACCGTGAAGCGTATCGAATTCGTTGGCCCAAGTGTGGGCAGCGATTTAGCGCAAGCGGGTGCGATGGCGCTGCTTTCGGCTCTGATCGCGATTCTGATCTATATCGGTATTCGCTTTGAGTGGCGTTTGGCGCTGGGCACCGTGCTAGCGCTGGCACATGACGTGATCATTACCTGCGGCCTGCTGGCGCTGTTCCACATCGAAATCGACCTGACCATTGTCGCGTCGCTGATGTCGGTGATTGGTTACTCACTCAACGATAAAATCGTGGTTTCTGACCGTATCCGTGAGAACTTCCGCAAAATTCGTCGCGGCTCTTCTTACGACATCACTAACGTGTCGCTGACCCAAACGCTGAGCCGTACCTTGATCACCTCGCTGACGACGCTGGCGATGATCCTGATCCTGTTCATCTTTGGTGGTGCGTTGCTGAAAGGCTTCTCGCTGACCATGTTGATCGGTGTGACGATTGGTACCGTTTCGTCGATTTATGTCTCTTCAGCGCTGGCGCTGAAGCTGGGCATGAAACGCGAACATATGCTGGTACAGAAAGTAGAGAAAGAGGGCGCCGATCAGCCTTCAATTCTGCCGTAATTCTGGCAAATAAAATGAAATGGGCTGCCAACTGGCAGCCCATTTTTTTTGCGCTTACTGCGCAGCAGAGACGGTTGGGGCGGCGCTTTCTCCCACCACATCGTGCACGCGGATATAACCCAGTTGATCAGGCGTTAGCCCACTCAAACGCAATGGCACGCTAACCGACGTTTGCGGCAACAGCGCGGCTGGCACGTCAATGGTTTGATTAAGGCTGTCAGCGTTGAGCGGTTTTCCGCTAGCCGGATCCAATTCACCCCAGACAACCGTGGCGCGCAGAGCGGGGATCGGCTGATCGCCGGTGGCACGGATGTTCAGATTCGCGCGTGAACCATTCGCTTCACCTTCAACCCGAGACAGCGACAAGCGGAGCGTACCGAGCTGCGTCTGGAGTTCTACCGGCGTATTCGCTTGCGGAACTAACCATGCGCCTTGCTGTGAGTGGCTATTGAGTTGCCCCTGAATTTCCAGCGCGCTGGCCTGTGAGGTCAAATGCTGCATCTGCTGATTGAGCTGGCTCACTTCCTGATGCAGCTTATTCACTTTAGGCGTAGAAGGCGTGCTGCTACAGCCGCTGAGAAATACCAGTGACATCGCCATCGGCGCCCAAACCGTCCTGATCATAATTTATCCTTGTCAGTTATTTCGGAATTCGTAAAACCTGGCCTGGATAGATCTTATCAGGATGCGACAGCATTGGCTTGTTCGCTTCGAAAATCTTGTTGTATTCATTAGGATTTCCGTAAACCTGTTTGGAAATCGCGCTCAAGGTGTCACCTTTCTTCACGGTATAAAGCTCCGCTTCAGGTGCGCTATCGCTTACGGTAACCTTATCTTCAACTTTGGTGATACCCGCTACGTTTCCGGCTGCTACCAGGATTTTTTCTTTCAGCTCCTGAGTAATGCCATCACCGGTTACGGTAACGGTATCGCCATTGACCTGCACATTGACTTTATCGCTGTCCGGTAATCCTAATTTGTTGATATGGTCCTGAAGTTTTTTGTTTTGGTCGTCATCGTGACCGCCGCTCACCGCATCCCACAACTTTTCACCAGCCTCTTTCACAAAATTAAACAAACCCATAAAACCTCCGATTGTTAGTAGTCTTGTGCTGCAAGGCAGCTTTATAAGCGTAGTGGTTTTTCAATAACTAAGGTGCACGCGTTGTCTGGCTGTGAGCCAGGCGATGGAAAGGCACGGGAATAGATTTTGTTGAAATGCAGTTCGCGCTACACTGTATGGCCCATTTATCTCGCGTCAGGTAACGTCATGCATTGCCCATTCTGCTCCGCTGTGGACACCAAAGTGATTGATTCTCGTCTGGTTAGTGAAGGATCGTCGGTGCGTCGCCGTCGTCAGTGTTTGGTGTGCCATGAGCGTTTCACCACATTTGAAGTGGCCGAATTGGTCATGCCGCGTGTAGTGAAAAGCAACGACGTGCGTGAACCCTTTAATGAAGACAAGCTCAGCAGCGGCATGATGAAGGCGCTGGAAAAACGGCCCGTTAGCGCTGATGCCGTCGAGAGTGCAGTCAACCATATCAAAACCCAACTGCGTGCCACTGGCGAACGGGAAATCCCCAGCAAAATGATTGGCGCATTAGTGATGGATGAGCTGAGAAAGCTCGATAAAGTGGCCTACATTCGTTTTGCTTCGGTGTATCGCAGTTTTGAGGATATTCGTGATTTTGGCGAAGAGATCGCCCGCTTACAGGATTAAACCATGACCGATGAACGCTATATGGCGCGTGCGCTGGAACTGGCGCGGCGCGGTCGTTTTACCACGACACCGAATCCCAATGTAGGATGCGTTATTGTCCGTGATGGTGAAGTCGTGGGTGAAGGCTGGCATCAACGAGCCGGTGAACCCCATGCTGAAGTCCATGCGTTGCGCATGGCCGGTGATCGCGCTCGCGGCGCGACAGCTTACGTCACGCTAGAACCTTGCAGCCATCATGGCCGTACGCCACCTTGTTGCGATGCGCTGATTGCCGCAGGCGTCAGCCGCGTGGTGGCAGCGATGCAAGATCCGAATCCGCAGGTGGCAGGGCGCGGTTTACATCGCTTGAGCCAGGCGGGAATTGACGTCAGCCACGGTCTGATGATGAGCGAAGCCGAAGCGCTCAATCGCGGTTTCCTGAAACGCATGCGCACCGGTTTTCCGTGGGTGCAACTCAAATTAGGCGCTTCGCTGGATGGCCGCACCGCGATGGCGAGCGGTGAAAGCCAATGGATTACGTCTGCCGCAGCAAGGCGCGATGTGCAAAGACTGCGAGCGCAAAGCTCCGCTATTCTCAGCAGCAGCGCCACCGTGTTAGCGGATGATCCGTCACTGACGGTGCGTTGGTCAGAACTGAATGCAGATACCCAGTCATTACTGGATGAAAGTACACTACGTCAGCCGATACGCGTGATCGTGGATAGTCAAAATCGCGTTACACCGCACCACAAGTTGATTACGCAGCCGGGCGAAACGTGGCTGATGCGCCAAACGGCCGATCAGCAAACCTGGCCCGAAGGCGTCACGCAAATTGGCGTGCCGCTGCGTGAACAGCAGTTGGATCTGGTCGCCATGATGATGCTGCTTGGCAAGCGACAGATTAACAGCGTTTGGGTTGAAGCCGGCGCGTCCCTGGCCGGTGCGCTGCTGCAAATTGGCTTGG
The DNA here is from genome assembly GCF_036663535.1 of Pantoea sp. T14. Lineage (NCBI taxonomy): Bacteria > Pseudomonadati > Pseudomonadota > Gammaproteobacteria > Enterobacterales > Erwiniaceae > Pantoea > Pantoea sp. T14. The sequence goes on along the minus strand of NZ_JAWUEB010000011.1, from coordinate 150,406 downwards.
TTGATGAGTTGATTGTGTATGTCGCGCCTAAGCTTTTAGGTGATGAGGGACGCGGCTTGTGTCAGCTGCCCGGTTTACAGCAACTTGCTGATGCACCAAGCTTTTCATTCAGCGATGTCCGTCAGGTCGGCACGGATTTGCGTCTGACCTTGACACCGCAATAATGCAGGCGGAAAAGCGAGAGCAAGCCGCCGAAGAGTATGATAGAATCCGCCCCCCTGCGCGGGGCCAAACAAACCCCCTGAAAGGATAAGTATGAAAGTTATCGAAGCTGCTGTTGCTACGCCTGAGGCCAATGTTGCCATCGTTATCGCGCGTTTTAACAACTTCATTAATGACAGCCTGCTGGATGGCGCGATCGACGCTCTGAAGCGTATCGGTCAGGTCAAAGATGAGAACATCACCGTTGTTTGGGTTCCCGGCGCTTATGAACTGCCACTGGCAGCACGTGCGTTGACGAAAACAGGCAAATATGATGCCGTGATCGCCTTGGGCACTGTCATTCGTGGTGGCACTGCACATTTCGAATATGTTGCAGGTGAAGCCAGCTCCGGTATCGCCAGCGTTGCAATGAACAGCGAGATTCCTGTCGCGTTCGGCGTGCTGACCACCGAAAATATCGAGCAGGCCATTGAGCGTGCTGGTACCAAAGCCGGTAATAAGGGTGCAGAAGCAGCCTTGACCGCGCTCGAAATGATTAACGTATTGAAAGCCATCAAAGCCTGATTTTTGTAAGGGGAATTTTGTGAAACCTGCTGCTCGTCGTCGCGCCCGTGAGTGCGCTGTCCAGGCGCTTTACTCCTGGCAGTTGTCTAACAACGACATTGCCGATGTGGAATACCAGTTTCTGGCGGAACAAGACGTCAAAGACGTCGATATTTCTTATTTCCGCGAACTGCTGTCCGGTGTGGCGACCAACAGCGCGTATCTGGATGGTCTGATGAAACCTTACCTGTCGCGTCAGCTGGAAGAGCTGGGCCAGGTAGAAAGAGCTGTGCTGCGCATCTCGCTGTATGAATTGAGCAAGCGTGCTGATGTGCCTTATAAAGTAGCCATCAATGAAGGTATTGAGCTGGCGAAAGTGTTTGGCGCAGAAGACAGCCACAAGTTTGTCAACGGCGTGCTGGATAAAGCGGGTCCACAGATTCGACCCAATCGTAAGTAAATAAAAAGGCCGGCTTGCCGGCCTTTTTTCATTATTGGTTAAGCGGAACGCAACTATGTCTTGTGGTGAATTTGAACTCATCGCACGCTACTTCAATCGCAGAACGCGCAGCCGCCGTGATGTCGAAACCGGCATTGGTGATGATTGTGCGCTTCTGAGCGTGCCAGAAAAACAGACGCTGGCGATCAGCACCGATACGTTGGTGGCTGGCATACACTTCCTTCGTGATATCCATCCCGCCGATTTAGGCTACAAAGCGCTGGCCGTTAACCTCAGCGATCTCGCCGCAATGGGTGCGGATCCCGCCTGGCTGACGCTGGCAATGACCTTGCCTGAAGTCGACGAAACCTGGCTGGCGGCATTCAGTGAAAGCCTGTTTGAGCTGCTGGAATATTACGATATGCAGCTTGTGGGCGGCGACACCACGCGCGGACCACTTAGCCTGACGCTGGGTATTCATGGTCTGGTGCCGCAAGGCCGCGCCTTGAAACGTTCCGGCGCTAAACCTGGCGACTGGATTTTCGTTACCGGCACCTTGGGCGACAGTGCGGCGGGACTGGCGTTGTTACAGCATCGTAAACGTATCAACGATCCGGCGGTTCATGAAGCGCTCATCAAGCGTCACTTGCGCCCAATGCCGCGCATCCTGCAAGGACAGGCGCTGCGTTCTTTGGCATCATCGGCTATCGATCTCTCTGATGGTTTGATCTCCGATCTCGGCCACGTTTTAAAAGCCAGCGGCTGCGGTGCACGCATCAATCTGGACGCATTGCCTTTGTCGCCTGCGCTGCGCGATCATTTTGAGCCGGAAGAAGTTTTACGCTGGGCATTAAGCGGAGGCGAAGATTATGAACTTTGCTTTACCGTGCCGGAAGTGCATCGCGGGGCGCTGGATGTGGCGCTCGGCCATCTTGGCGTACCTTTTACCTGCATCGGTCAGATTGCGCCAGAATCAGAAGGTTTAACGCTGCTGGATAACGGCAAGCCAGCGAAATTCAGTCATAAAGGATTTGACCATTTTGACGCTCGATAAAGACGTAGCAAAAAGCCGTTTGCGGATGAGCAATCCGTGGCACCTGTTAGCCACGGGTTTTGGCAGTGGATTAAGCCCTTATATGCCAGGAACGGTGGGATCGGTCGCTGCGATTCCTTTCTGGTTTCTGATGACCTATCTGCCACAGGATATCTATTCACTGGTGGTGTTATTAGGAATCAGTGTCGGTGTTTATCTCTGTCACCGCACAGCCAAAGATATGGGCGTTCACGACCATGGCAGCATTGTCTGGGATGAGTTTATCGGCATGTGGATTACGTTGATGGCCATTCCGGTAAACAGCTGGGAATGGGTTTTAGCGGGTTTTATCGTGTTCCGCATTTTCGATATTTGGAAACCCTGGCCGATTCGCTGGTTTGATCGCAATGTACACGGCGGCATGGGCATTATGGTCGATGACATTATCGCTGGGGTCATTTCAGCCGCGATATTGTTTGGCGTCGGCCATTACTGGCTGGCTGTTTAATGACGCATTCCCTCTCCGAAAGGAGAGGGAATTCTCCGATGTGCTGGACACCGCTTAATCATCGAGATTGAGGTCGCTGTTACTCAAATCCCACCGCCGGATGCGGCTGATAAACACTTTCAAGCTCAGCAATGTCGGTTGAATCGAGCTCAACATCCACTGCTTTTACCAAATCTTCCAACTGCTGCGCACGTGATGCACCAATAATCGGTGCCGTTACGGCGGGTTTATGCAACAGCCACGCCAGCGCAACTTGCGCACGACTCACGCCTTTATCCGCTGCAATGGTTTCAACCCGCTTCGCGATTTCAGCATCGTTCTCTTCCGTTGCGCTGTACAGCGTTTTACTCACTTCATCAGAAACCGATCGCGCTGTGGTTTCACCCCACGGACGCGTCAGCTTGCCGCGAGCCAGCGGACTCCACGGCAACACCGCAATGTTTTTATCCAGACATAATGGATGCATTTCATTTTCTTCTTCACGCTGAATCAAATTATATTGATCCTGCATGCTAACGAAACGCGCCCAGCTATGGCGTTCCTGCGTCTCAAGCGCTAGTGCAAACTGATTGGCATGCATTGAAGATGCGCCGATGTAACGCGCTTTACCGGCTTTCACCACATCATTTAACGCCTCAAGCGTCTCTTCCAGCGGCGTTTCATAATCCCAGCGGTGAATTTGCAGTAGGTCCACATATTCCATGCCGAGACGATTCAAGCTGTCATCAATGGATTGCAGAATATTTTTGCGCGACAAGCCTTGGGATAAATTACTCATTGGAAAATAGACTTTCGTCGCGACCACGATCTCTTCGCGGCGGGCAAACGCTTTTAAAGCGCGGCCGACGATCTCTTCACTGCTGCCGTCAGAATAGCTGTTGGCAGTATCGAAAAAATTAATTCCTGCCTCTAACGCTTGCTGAATTAACGGGCGGCTACTCTCTTCTGGCAACGTCCAGGCGTGTTTGCCGCGATCCGGCTCACCAAAGGTCATGCAACCCAGACAAAGACGCGAAACCTGCAGATCGGTGGTACCCAGTTGGATGGTTTTCATGATGGCTCCTGCGCAAAGTCGCTGATGATTCGAGGGAATCATAAAGCATAGCAGGCGTTTCGCCCCCCGGTTGGGGAGCGAAAGGTGAGGGGATTACTGTGCGAGCCAAGCCTCAATTTGCTGCTGGATACCTTCTGCATCCAGTTGGTAATCGTGACGGACTTCGTCCTGCGTACCCTGCGGGATAAATTCATCAGGCAGGCCAAGATTCAACACCGGTACACGCAGACGTTTAGCCATGACGTACTCATTGACGCCGCTGCCCGCGCCGCCTTTGATTGCGCCTTCTTCCAGCGTAATCAATGCCTCGTATTTACCTGCCAGCTCTGTAATTAAGGCTTCATCCAGCGGCTTCACGAAGCGCATATCCACCAACGTTGCGTTGAGCGCCTCAGCGGTAGCAGCAGCTTCAGGCAGCAAGGTACCAAAGTTTAGGATGGCGAGTTGTTCGCCTTCACGCTTGATAACACCTTTGCCGAGCGGCAAACTTTTCAGCGGTGTTAATTCGGTGCCTACACCCGTCCCGCGTGGGTAGCGCACCGCGCTCGGGCCATCCTGATAGTGATAACCGGTATAGAGCATCTGGCGGCACTCATTCTCATCGCTTGGCGTCATGATCACCATATCAGGGACGCAGCGCAGATAGGCGAGGTCAAAGGCGCCCTGATGCGTTTGTCCGTCGGCACCGACAATGCCGCCGCGATCGATAGCAAACAGCACCGGTAATTTCTGGATAGCCACATCGTGAATCACCTGATCATAGGCGCGCTGCAAAAAAGTGGAGTAAATGGCGACGATCGGCTTATAGCCGCCGATGGCCATACCTGCTGCGAACGTCACGGCATGCTGCTCAGCAATTGCTACGTCAAAGTATTGATTTGGGTATTCACGTGAGAAGCCCACCATGCCCGAACCTTCACGCATAGCGGGCGTGATCGCCATCAGTTTAGGATCGTCAGCTGCCATTTCACACAGCCAGTTACCAAAGATTTTTGAGTAGCTCGGTAAGCCCTCAGCACTCTTCGGCAGTGCACCGTTTGCCAGATCAAATTTAGGTACCGCATGCCAGGTAATCGGATCTTCTTCGGCAGGCGCATAGCCTTTGCCTTTCTTGGTCATGATGTGCAGAAACTGCGGCCCTTTCAGGCTGCGCATGTTGGATAGCGTATTCACCAGGGTTAGCACATCGTGGCCATCAACCGGGCCAATATAGTTAAAGCCCAACTCTTCAAACAGCGTGCCCGGTACCACCATGCCTTTCAGATGCTCTTCGGTACGTCTTACCAACTCTTTGATGGGCGGCAGGCCGGTTAAAACGCGCTTTCCACCTTCGCGCAGGCGCGCATAGGTTTTACCCGAAAGAATTTGCGCCAGGCGATTATTTAATGCACCAACGTTTTCAGAGATCGACATTTCGTTGTCGTTAAGGATCACCAGCATGTCCGGCTTGATATCACCTGCGTGGTTCATGGCTTCGAAAGCCATGCCTGCGGTGATCGCGCCATCACCGATAATGCAGGCGGTGCGGCGACCTTTGCCTTCTCGCTCGGCTGCAGCAGCCATGCCAAGACCGGCGCTGATTGAGGTAGACGAGTGGCCCACGCTCAGCACGTCATATTCGCTCTCGCCGCGCCATGGGAAAGGGTGCACGCCATTTTTCTGACGAATAGTGCCAATACGATCGCGGCGACCGGTCAGAATTTTGTGTGGATAGGCTTGATGTCCTACATCCCACACCAGATGATCAAACGGCGTGTTATAGACGTAATGCAGCGCCACCGTCAGCTCGACGACGCCCAAACCTGAAGCGAAGTGGCCACTGGAGCGGCTGACGCTGTCTAACAGATACTGACGCAGTTCATCACACAGCGCAGGCAATTTCTCTTTCGGCAGAGCGCGTAGCTCTTGAACCGTGTCCGCTAGCGCCAGTGTCGGGTATTTAGCAATATCAAAACTCATCAGAGACTCATTATGGAAGTTATTTGTCGCGTTCAATTATGAAGCTCGCCAACGCTTGCAAAGCTGTGGTGTCATAGGATTGGGCGGCGAGAATTTCCAGCGCACTAAGCGCTTCCTGATACAAATCCCAGGCTTTTATGCGGGCATTATCCAGCCCCATCAATGAAGGATAGGTGCTTTTACCTAAATCTTGATCGGCGCCCTGACGTTTACCAATCACGGCGGTATCCCCAATCACATCGAGAATATCGTCTTGTACCTGAAATGCGAGGCCAATCGCATCCGCGTAGCGATCGAGTACCGGCAGCGCCAGACGACCTTTTTCCCCGGCAGCCAGCGCGCCCAGACGAACAGCAGCACGGATCAGCGCGCCCGTTTTATGGCGATGAATCTGCTCTAGCTGGGGTAAATCAACGGATTTTCCTTCCGCCGCCAAGTCCAGCGCCTGTCCACCACACATTCCGGCTACACCGCTGGCTTTAGCCAGTTCAGATATCATGGCGAGGCGATATTCTGCGCTCACGCCAGGCATCGGCTGGTCCGCCAGGATAGAGAACGCCAGTGTTTGTAATGCATCACCTGCAAGGATGGCGGTGTCTTCACCATATTTTATGTGGCAGGTGGGTTGGCCACGGCGTAACGCATCATCGTCCATCGCAGGAAGATCGTCATGAATCAGGGAGTACGCGTGAATACATTCAACTGCCGCAGCGGGAATATCCAAGCTTACTGGATCGGCATTAAGCATTTCGCCGGTGGCGTAGACCAAAAAAGGGCGCAGACGTTTACCGCCTAATAATGCCCCATATTGCATGGCATTCACCAGAGGAGAACTCTGAAAAGGGAGTGGATCTAATAAGCGCGTCAGCGCAGCATTCACCTGTTGGTGATAAGCGCTGAGCATGTTGGCAAAATCCATTAGTCATTTTCCGGCGTGAAAGAGGTGAGATCGGCGTCTTTATCATCGCTCAGTAAGATGCGCACACGCTGTTCTGCTTGCTGCAGCGTTTGCTGCCCGGTACGCGCCAACTGCACGCCACGCTCAAACTCATTCAGCGCCTCTTCCAACGGCAGCTCACCACTTTCCAGGCGGCTGACAATCTGTTCCAGCTGCTGCAATGACGTTTCGAAGCTGGCTGGCTTTTCGGCTTTTTTCGGCATAATTAGGTGTCGACTCGCGGTTAAGAATCATCTCGCAATCCGACATGGTAGCTGAGACGAAATGATTAGCAAAATAATCAATGTGGCGGCGGTTGCAGAAGCAGTCATCGGACAAAGGTGATATACTCTCGCGCCTCGGATGCGGATGCGCCTCGTAGCCCGCAATTTTTGTGATTTTACCAGCTAAGTGCTGCCTGTTTTAGCACTTATTTGCCCAACGAAGCTGTGTCGCCATCATGAAGTTTATCATCAAGTTATTTCCTGAAATCACCATCAAAAGTCAGTCGGTGCGCTTGCGCTTTATTAAGATTTTAGCCAGTAATATTCGCAACGTTCTGAAAACCGTCAGTGAAGAGATCGCGGTGGTACGTCACTGGGATCACATTGAAGTGCGCTCAAAAGATGAGTCGCTGCGGACATCGATTGCCGATGAGTTAACGCGCATCCCAGGTATTCATCACGTGTTGGCAGTCGAAGACCGTGAATATACCGACATCCACAATATTTTCGAACAGACGCTGGTGCAGTATCGCGATAGCCTGGAAAACAAAACTTTCTGCGTGCGCGTGAAGCGTCGCGGCAAGCACAGTTTCAGTTCGCAAGACGTCGAGCGTTATGTTGGTGGCGGTCTGAACCAGCACATTGAGACTGCAAAAGTACAGCTCAACAAGCCTGAAGTGACGGTAAATCTTGAAGTTGAAGAGAATCGCCTGACATTGGTCACTGCGCGTTACGAAGGTTTGGGTGGTTTCCCGGTCGGCACGCAAGAAGATGTGCTGTCACTGATCTCTGGCGGCTTCGACTCTGGCGTCTCCAGCTACATGCTGATGCGTCGCGGCAGTCGCGTACATTATTGCTTCTTTAACCTTGGCGGCGCAGCGCATGAAATTGGCGTTCGTCAGGTGGCTTATTACTTGTGGAGCCGCTTCGGTCGCTCGCACCGCGTGCGTTTCGTCGCAATCAACTTTGAACCCGTTGTCGGCGAAATTCTGGAAAAAGTGGATGACGGCCAAATGGGCGTGGTGCTGAAGCGCATGATGGTTCGCGCCGCCTCGCAGATTGCTGAACGCTACGGCGTTCAGGCGTTGGTGACCGGAGAAGCGCTGGGACAAGTTTCCAGCCAGACGCTGACTAACCTGCGTTTGATTGACAACGCTTCAGATACTTTGATTTTGCGTCCGCTGATTTCGCACGACAAAGAGCACATCATCAAAATTGCGCGTGAAATCGGTACGGAAGATTTCGCCAGCACCATGCCAGAATATTGCGGCGTGATTTCCAAAAGTCCAACGGTTAAAGCAGTGAAATCGAAAATTGAAGCAGAAGAGCGCAATTTCAATTTCGACATTCTGAACCAGGTGATTGAAGAAGCCACTAACGTTGATATCCGCGAGATTGCGGAGCAAACGGAAGAAGAGGTGGTGGAAGTTGAAACTGTGGCGTCATTAGGCACTAACGATATCGTGTTGGATATCCGCGCCATTGATGAACAGGAAGACAAACCGCTACAGCTTTCGGCAACGGAAGTGAAGTCGATGCCGTTCTACAAGCTCAGCACGCAGTTTGGCAATCTTGATCAGAATAAAACCTGGCTGTTGTATTGCGATCGCGGTGTGATGAGTCGATTGCAGGCGCTTTATCTGCATGAGCAAGGTTTTAAAAACGTAAAGGTTTATCGACCTTAAGCGAACAAGGCGGCAGCGATGCCGCCTTTTTAATCACTCAAATTCCTGATAGTTGTAGATTCCAGCCGCTAATACCAGCTGCGAAGCGACTTCACGCGCTTTCTCTTTTCCTACCAACAAATCAATCAGCTTCAACGCAAAATCCATTGCCGTGCCTGGCCCTTGGCTCGTCAGTAGGTTAACGCGTGGATCCCATACTACGCGGCGCTCCATCCACTTTTCTTCTGGGATGGTGGATTTAAGGCCAGGAAAACCGGTCATATTGCCCACTGGAAAGAGATCATGTGGAACTAAAACTGTGCCAGCTGCTGCACAAATCGCTGCAACAATACGCTCGGAAAGATGAAACTGGCGCACGGTTTCCACTAACAACGGGCTGTCGCGGAAGGTTTCAGCACCTTTGAGACCGCCGGGCAACACAATTGCCGCATAGTCGTTGTCTGCCACTTCCACTAAAGGCGCATCTGCTAACAGGCGCACGCCACGCGAACAAACAATCTCAAGCGCGCCATCACTTTCTACGCTGGCAGTGATGACTTTCAAGCCGCCGCGCACCAGTAAATCGATGGTGGTGACCGCTTCGGTCTCTTCACTGCCATGTGCCAGGCAAACCAGCACCGATGCGTTGGCGGTCATAATGTAACTCCTTGCGTTTAATCAGTTCAAACAAACGGGTATTTTCCGGCAGCGCCAGACCATGCGCGCGAGCACGGCGCAGCAGGAATCCGGTGATGTAATCGATCTCTGTCAGCCGCTGGGCACGCACATCCTGTAACATGGAGGACGTGTTGGCTGCGGTGCTTTCAATCACATCGAAAACAATCTCTTTTAAATTATCACTGGGGATGCTTTGACCTTCGCGCTCCATCACCCAACTGATCTCTTCGCTTAAGATTTCGATCTGTGCAGCGTGCGCACGCAGCGCACCGTTTTGGCAATCATATTCCACGGTAAGCGGATTAATGATGCAGTTAACCGCCAGCTTGCGCCAACAGGCGGCGCGGATGTTGTCATGCCAGGCCACATCCGGTAATGCGTGATGCAGGGTATCGGCAATGTTGCTGTAAAGCGCACTTTTGCGATTGCCTGGGCCGATATGCGTTATGCCGTTGGCGACGTGTTTAATCACCGTGCCATCACGCATCGCAGCGTGAGTAGTGATGCCGCGCAACAGCGGTTGCGTCATTCCTTTTAGCTCTTCCAGCGTGCCCATCCCGTTATGTAACAATAGAATAGGGCAATCGTCTGGCAGCACGCTTTCAAGATTTTTTACGGCCGGTGAGACCTGCGTTGCCTTGAGCGTGACCAGCAATAACTGGCTCTCAGCCAGAAACAGCGGATCGTTGGCGATAAAGGTTTTGTTGGAAACGTTGCCTTGAGGATCGACGACATTTGCCGAGCAATAAGGCTGCGGCACACGAAGCCAACCTTGAACGTCGTGTCCCTGGCGTGCAAGCGCGGAGAGCCAAATCTGACCTATTGCGCCGCACCCTAACACGGTAATTTTCATACTGCCTCCCGCTGGCGGGCTTATCGTTTTATTATTTACTGACACACATAAGTATAGCTTTGTGTGTCGCGTGATTTTATTTAGCGCCCTTAGACGGGTATTATGCATGCCACTTTAGTGTCAGGAGAAGAAGAGATGCCATCTTTCGATATCGTTTCAGAAGTCGACATGCAGGAAGTTCGCAATGCGGTAGATAATGCCAACCGTGAATTGTCTACCCGCTTCGATTTCCGCAACGTGAGCGCCAGCTACGAGCTCAACGAAAAGAATGAAACCATCAAAGTGCTCAGTGAATCTGATTTTCAGGTCAAGCAGTTGGTAGACATTTTGCGCGAGAAAATGCTTAAGCGCGGCATTGAGGGAGCAGCGTTAGAGGTTCCTGAAGAGATTGAGCACAGCGGAAAAAGCTGGAGTCTGGATGCCAAAATGAAAAAAGGCATTGAATCTGACGTAGCGAAAAAATTGGTGAAGCTGATCAAAGACAGCAAGCTGAAGGTGCAAACGCAGATTCAAGGTGAAGCGCTGCGTGTCACCGGTAAGTCACGTGATGATTTACAGGGGGCAATGGCAGTAGTCCGTGGTGGTAATCTGGGGCAGCCGTTCCAGTTTAAAAACTTCCGCGATTAATCATCTGATTGCGTGCGCAGCGTGACTTTTTTAACATGCTGCAAACGGTAAGGTAATTATCGTAATGGAGCCACGAGTCAATATCCGTATCTCTTTGATTGTATACACAACTTAAGCGTGTATTGTCGCGGTCAAAGACAAACCCGGCGAAAGCCGGGTTTTGCATTAATTGCTGGCGATGAGCGCTTCAAGCTCAACTCGACTGGTGACTTTGCTGTCAATCTTGATGTAGGCGCTCTTCTCTTCAGGCACGATAAATACGGAGGAAACGCCAGGCTGTGCTTTGAGGCGCTTTTCCAGATTCGGTGCGGCTAACACGGCATCGCTCAAGACGATTCGCAAGCTGCTGACATAAGGCGGCTCCTGCATCGTCATGCTAACAAACAGCCAAACGGTAGCCAGCATGGCGGTCACTAAAAACACCGTCTGCGCATCAAAATGCCCAAACACCCAACCGCCCATGCTGCCGCCAATGGCGACACCGAGGAACTGGCTGGTGGAGTAAAGTCCCATGGCGGTGCCTTTGTAACCTGCGGGCGATTCTTTGCTTACCAAAGAAGGCAAAATCGCTTCCATCAGGTTAAAGGCAAAGAAGAAAAGCTGCACACCAATGACCAGGGTCCAGAAGTGGCCTTCTGCGCCCCATAGCACGATTTCAGCCACCACAATCATACCGACGCAACCCACAAAAACGCGCTTCATGCGACGTTTAACTTCCGCATAAATGATGAACGGAATAACACCTGCAAAGGCGATGAGCATGGTGACCAGATAGACTTTCCAATGCTCTGCCGCCGGGAAACCTGCTTGCTCAAATTGCCCGGGTAACGCGACAAAACTCGACATCAACAAAACATGCAGGCAAAAAATGCCAAAATTCAGTTTCAGCAGACGCGAGTTAGCCATGACTTTGCTGAAGCTGCCTTTCACCATGCCCGATTCGCGATTCAACACATGATGGGTAGTAGAAGGCACCACGAGTAACGTAATAGCAATGCCAAGTGACGCAAGGATAGCAATCATCCAGAACAGGGCGTGCAGCCCCAAAGCGTGAGTAATGATGGGACCTAGCACCATCGCAATGGCAAAGGTAACGCCGAAGCTAATGCCGATAAACGCCATAGCCTTCGTGCGATTCTGCTCCCGCGTTAGGTCGGACAACAGGGCCATTACCGCAGCAGCAATCGCACCGGAACCTTGTAAAGCGCGACCTAAAATGATGCCCCAAATGGAATCACTGCAAGCTGCGATAACGCTGCCTAAAACAAACAGCAACAGACCGCCAACGATTAACGGCTTACGTCCAATACGATCAGAAAGCAAACCGAAGGGAATTTGAAAAATAGCCTGAGCCAGACCATAGATACCAATCGCCAAGCCAATTAGCGTTTCACTCGCGCCCTGTAATGCCATGCCATACGTTGTTAGTACCGGCAGGACCATAAACATTCCCAGCATACGCAGGGAAAAGACAGTGCCAAGGCCCCATGTGGCGCGCAGCTCCACTGGAGTCATTTTATTATCGTTCATTCCAACCTCTGTTAATGTGCTGCAATCATTCTAAGGAGCGGGGCAGGGCGGGTAAAACAATAGTTTTTAAGTAAGGGTAACAAAAAGAAAGGGCGCGAAATCGCGCCCTTGTCATACTGTTGCGGTGCTGATTACCACACGTAAGTCAGCAGGTCTTTTGACGCCGGTCCCATTGAATCAACCGACATCATCACGCTCAGCGCGGTGATGGCAACGATAGAGAAGACGAACAGTTTACGTGCCCAAACGCGATCGTTTGAGGTTTTGTAACCTGATAACGCCATGCCCAACCACCACACGCTTACTGCCGCAGCAACCACCAGATATTTGTAGCCAGCATAACCGCCCAGCGTCAGCATCAAGGTAGCAATCATGAACGCCAGAATGTAGAGCGTAATATGATTTTTTGCCACGGAGATGCCTTTTACTACCGGTAAAACCGGAATGTTCGCTGCCTGGTAATCTTTGAAGCGGAAGATCGCAATCGCGTACGAGTGCGGCATCTGCCACAGGCTAAAGATTGCCAGAAGGATCAGCGCGCCAGCATCAAACTCATTGGTCACTGCACAGTAGCCAATCACCGGCGGCGCTGCGCCAGAAAGACTACCAATCAGCGTGCCATAGACCGAATTGCGCTTCATATAGAGGCTGTAAATGCCGACGTATACGACGAAGCCCATTACCGCCAGCCACATGGCCAGCGGGTTAGCACCGAAATAGAGCAACGCAAAGCCAGCAATACCCAGCGCAGTGGCATAACACAGGCTTACTTTCGCGGAAATGAGGCCTTTAACCAGCACTCGATTCCTGGTTCTCTCCATCTTGATGTCAATGTCGCGGTCAATCACGTTGTTAAAAACACAACCTGAAGCCACTACCAATGACACGCCAACCAGCGAGGTGAGAAACAGGGCGTAATCAATGCTGCCTTTAGATGCCAGCAGAAATCCGCCAATGACAGAAATTAAATTCCCGAAAATAATTCCTGGTTTTGTTACTTGCAGGTATTGCTTAATCATTACGAGCGACTCTTTAGTGGGCCATCATGTTGTAGTTGAGGTTCCACATAATCCACAGCGAGCCTACAACGACAATCAGGATAATGATCGCCGAGAAGACAATGGCCACCATGTTCCAGCCACCCTCAGATTTGCTGTCTAAGTGCAGGAAGTAAACCAGGTGAACCAGCACCTGAATTATCGCACACACCAGAACTACACCGAGAATGGTACCGTGAGATGCACTGCCATCCATTACCATCCAGAACGGAATACCGGTCAGGATGATAGAAAGGATGAAACCGATCATGTATGACTTCACGCTACCGTGTGATGCACCATGTTCGTTAACAGAATGACTCATTACATGGCTCCCATCAGATAAACAACGGTAAAGACGCAAATCCAAACCACGTCCAGGAAGTGCCAGAACAGGCTCAGACACATGATACGCGTGCGGTTAGTGGCGCTCAGACCGCGCTTGGAGATCTGGAACATCAACAACAACATCCAGATCAAACCTGAAGTCACGTGCAGACCGTGCGTCCCCACCAGCGTAAAGAAGCCAGACAGGAAACCACTGCGATCCGGGCCGTAACCTTCAACAATCAGATGATGGAATTCATAGATTTCCATACCGATGAAGCCAAGACCGAACAGGAAGGTCAACGCCAGCCAACCGATAACGGCGCCTTTGTTTTCCTTGTTCATGGAGATAACAGCCATGCCGTAGGTAATGGAGCTCAACAACAGCAGTGCGGTTTCTACCAGAACAAACGGCAGTTCAAAGATATCTTTACCTGCCGGGCCACCGGCAGTGCTATTGACCATAACTGCATAGGTCGCAAACAAGGTTGCGAAGATAATGCAGTCACTCATCAGGTAGATCCAGAAACCAAAGACTTTATTGGCTCCTGCATCGTGATGCCCATGCTCCGCATGGGCGTCGTGGTGGTGTTTAGTCAGAGTTTCAGTTGACATTATTTCAGACCTGCTTTGCTGATTTCGTCAAAGTGCTGCTTCTCAATCTTCTCGACTTCGGCAACCGGAACGTAGTAATCCACGTCTTCGTCGAAGCTCTTCACGATCCAGGAAACGATCATGCCGAGGAAAGAGAGCCCCACCAGCCACCAGATATGCCAGATCAGCGCGAAACCAAAGATGGTACCGAAGGCGGCGATAACAATCGCAGCACCGCTGTTTTTCGGCATATGAATTTCTTCATATTTCTCCGGCTGCTTGTACGCTTCGCCTTTCTCTTTCATTTCCCAGAAAGCGTCACGTTCATGCACATGCGGGATAACAGCAAAGTTGTAGAACGGCGGTGGAGAAGAGGTTGACCACTCCAGCGTACGGCCGCCCCATGGGTCACCCGTCAGATCGCGGTTCTGCTCACGGTCACGTACAGAGACGTAGAACATGGTCAGTTGGCAAATAATACCCATTGCAATCAGGCCAGCACCGCACGCTGCAACAACCAGCAGTGAATGGAACTGTGGATCGATATCCTGGCTGATACGACGAGTCATACCCATGAAGCCCAGTGCGTACAGCGGCATAAAGGCAACAAAGAAGCCGATGATCCAGAACCAGAAAGCGCGTTTGCCCCAGGTTTCGTTCAGGGTAAAGCCGAAAGCTTTCGGGAACCAGTAGGTCACGCCAGCCATACAACCGAACACCACACCACCGATGATAACGTTATGGAAGTGTGCAATCAGGAACAGGCTGTTATGCAGAATAAAGTCAGCACCCGGAACGGCCAGCAGAACGCCGGTCATACCACCTACAGAGAAGGTGACCAGGAAGCCAACAGTCCACAGCATGGCAGAGTGCATCTCGATGCGACCCTGATACATGGTGAACAGCCAGTTAAAGATTTTAACCCCGGTCGGGATTGCGATAATCATCGTCATGATACCGAAGAAGGCGTTTACGTTAGCGCCCGCACCCATGGTGAAGAAGTGGTGCAGCCAAACGATGAACGACAATACGGTAATGGCGATGGTCGCCCAAACCAGAGAGGTGTAACCAAATAGACGCTTCTTCGAGAAGGTCGCCGTGATTTCAGCGAACACACCGAAGACGGGCAGAACCAGGATGTACACTTCCGGATGACCCCAAACCCAGATCAGGTTGACGTACATCATCATATTCCCGCCCATTTCATTGGTGAAGAAATGGAAACCGAGGTAACGATCAAGTGTCAACAGCGCCAGCGTAACGGTCAGAACCGGGAACGCAGCGATGATCAGGACGTTGGTGCAAAGTGCGGTCCAGGTAAATACCGGCATTTTGAACAGGCTCATGCCTGGTGCGCGCATCTTCAGAATGGTTACGAAGAAGTTAATACCGGTTAAGGTCGTACCGATACCAGAGAGTTGGAGACTCCATATCCAGTAATCGACCCCGACGCCGGGACTGTACTCCGCGCCGGATAGTGGCGGATAAGCCAACCAACCGGTCTGCGCGAACTCGCCCACACCCAGCGACAGGTTAACCAGGATCACACCGATCGCAGTAAACCAGAAGCTCAGGTTGTTCAGGAACGGGAACGCAACGTCACGTGCACCAATCTGCAACGGAACGGCGATGTTCATCAGGCCAACTACGAAAGGCATCGCCACGAAGAAGATCATAATCACGCCGTGCGCGGTAAAGATCTGGTCGTAGTGATGCGGCGGTAGAATGCCTGCTTCACCGGCCGAAGCCATCACCTGTTGGGTACGCATCATGATTGCATCAGCAAAACCACGCAGCAGCATGACAAATGCCATGATGATGTACATGATACCCAGTCGTTTGTGGTCGATAGACGTCAGCCATTCAGACCACAGATATTGCCATTTACCAAAATAGGTTAGGGCTGCAACGACTGCGAGACCACCTAAAATGATACCGGCGACCGTAACCATGATAATCGGTTCATGGTACGGCACTGCATCCAGTGTTAATTTTCCGAACATCGTATTATTCCTCGGCTCCCGCGGAAGCGGCATGACTCATGTCCATACCTTCGTGCTTAGGCATGTCCATTTTTCCGTGGCTCATCTTGAACTTGTCGATAACCTGCAAGAACAGTTCAGGATTTGCTGTAGAGAAATATTCCACCGGGTGATTTTCGCTTGGCACAGCTACTTTCTCGAAATCATCCATAGTAGTCAGCGTGTTAGGGGCCGCTTTAACTTTGGCCACCCACTGCTGGAATTCCGCATCGTCTTTGGTTGCAATGGCTTTGAACTTCATGCCAGAGAAACCACGACCACTAAAGTTCGCAGAGATACCGTCGAAAATTCCCGGTTCGTTGGCAATCAGATGCAATTTAGTCTGCATGCCAGCCATCGCGTAAATCTGGCTTCCGAGTGTCGGAATAAAGAAAGA
The DNA here is from genome assembly GCF_036663535.1 of Pantoea sp. T14. Taxonomy (NCBI): domain Bacteria; kingdom Pseudomonadati; phylum Pseudomonadota; class Gammaproteobacteria; order Enterobacterales; family Erwiniaceae; genus Pantoea; species Pantoea sp. T14. The sequence continues at coordinate 133,819 of NZ_JAWUEB010000011.1, read as the reverse complement.
ATTCATGACGGAATTAGAGGTGATTTTAAAGTTCACTGGCGTGTTTGCCGGGAAGGCAATCTGGTTTACCGTCGCAATACCCTGTTCCGGGTAAATGAACAACCATTTCCAGTCCAGCGCAACCACATCGATCTCAACCGGTTTCACATCCGATTTCAGCGGTTTGCTTGGTTCGAGTGCGTGGGTTGATTTCCAGGTCAACACGCTCAGGAAAACAATGATCAGGATCGGAATGGTCCAAACCACGGCTTCCACTTTATTAGAGTGTGACCAGTTAGGGCTGTACTTCGCGTTAGTGTTGGAAGCCCGATATTTCCAGGCAAACACCACTGCCATCAAGACTGCGGGGATAACGACGATCAACATCAGGCCAAAGGCAGTCAGTATCAGCGAACGTTGCTCCAGTGCAACCTGTCCTTTGGGATTTAACAATGCACTATCACAGCCACTCATTAATAAAGTGCCTGCAATTAATGACAAAATCCCCAAACTTTTATTGTATTTACTGAGTCTCATTTAACGACCTCAATGACAAAGGGCTCTATTGTCGTTTAAGTGTGCGCGCATTTTACGGGAAGGTTTATGCAGTGTAAACCAGCTTAAGGATGTGTCAGATGCGTGTTGACACCTTTTGCTAGGGGTGTCACAGATGTTGCTTGGGGTGACAAATTATTAACGCAGACAAGCAGTTGGCTCCAATATAACAAAAAGCGATGGAAGTAACCGTAAAAAAAACAGGGAAAGGAATAACCCTTACTTTAATTACTCAACTGTTTAACAATTCTGTATCATTTTAGAGATAACTTTAATACAAGATAATTGCGTCCCGGTTTTTAATATCCCTTAGCTATATTATTTTCATCCAGAATTCCTCCTTCAAAAAATAACACGCGTTGATAAAATAGCACGCCTGCAGGTTTTGATGAGGAATAAGCCAATATCGGCAGAAATTAGGCGTACTTTACTTAAAAGTGGTTTCGGGATTTGGCGTTTTTTTCATTGACCAGTAATCCAAAATAACGCCACCCATTACGCCCAGTAGTGCCAGTACGATCCCGAGTTCAAACAGGTGAGGTAAAAGGTCTGGGAAGCGTTCAAAACCTGCTCCTTTTAATGCCAGCGTACACAACCAGAGTGCGATAACCAGGCATCCCGCTGTAAACAAACGGCGCGTCCAGCGATAACCTTTGCGATATAAGGTGCGCGGTAAAAACTCACCGCTATTTTGCATTGCATCCAGAGTTTGGCGGCAAAGGGTCAACAGCAGCAATCCTGGCAGAGCGGCTAGCACGGTAAAAGCGTAAAAGGTTGGCCAGCCCCAAAGTTCGACCAGCCAGCCAGCCGCGGGACCGACATAAACCCGGCCGACAGCAGACAATGCAGAGAGCAGCGCAAATTGAGTAGCGGAAAAAGAGCGATTACACAGTGTCATTAGCAGTGCGACAAACGCTGCCGTTCCCATGCCGCCGCACAGATTCTCAACAAATACTGCGCTGGCCATGCTCCACAAACGCTGATCGGTAATGGCTAATAGCCAATAGCCAAAGTTGGATACTGCTTGCAGCAATCCGAAGAGCATCAGCGCCCGGAACAGGCTCAGGCGCTGCATGAGCACGCCGCCATACAATGCTCCAATAATGGTCGCAATCAGGCCGAGCGTTTTGTTCACTAAGCCAACATCTCCAGCATTAAAGCCGACACCGCGGATCAGGAACGTTGTGGTCAGTGAGGCGGCAAAGGCATCACCGAGCTTATACAGGATGATCAGCGTGATCAGCAGCCAGGCATTATTTCGCTGAAAGAAATCTCTGAGCGGGTCGATAACGGCCTGACGCAAGGAGTGGGGTGTTGAGATAAGCGTATCGGGTTCTTTAGCCAGAAACGTTGCGATAATGCCCGGCACCATCATCAACGCCATCAGCCAATAGGTCATCTGCCAGCCTAAATAACGGTCTGCGAGCCACAACGCCAGCCCACCCGAAATCAGCATCGCCAGGCGATAACCCAAAACAGTGATGGCTGCACCACTGCCTCGCTCTTCGGCAGGCAAAATATCCGTTTTCCAGGCATCAAAAACAATATCTTGTGATGCTGAGCAAAAGGCAACCAGCACCGCGAGCGCAGCCATCAACGTTAAATCTCGACTGGGCTCCATGAACCCCATCGCGATAATGCCTGCAATTAACGCGACTTGCGTTACCAGCAGCCAGCCACGACGGCGGCCAAGGAATGGCGGCGTATAGCGATCCATCATGGGTGACCAGAGGAATTTAAAGACGTAAGCCTGGCCTACCAAAGAAAAGAAACCGATCGTTTTCAGGTCAACATTTTCTACCGTCATCCATGCCTGTAACGTACCTGCAGTTAATGCTAACGGCAGACCGGACGCAAAACCGAGCAGCAGTAAGACGGCGGCATTTTTTTGGGTAAAGATGCGGAGATAGTGATTCATGCTGACCTTGAGGAGATGCCCGACGCGGTGCCGGGCAGGGGAAAAACAGGTTTAATTAACGCGCGTTTTGCTTGATGAAGTTATTCACGCTGGTATCTTGCGCCATATCAGCAATGACATCGCTCATGGTTGAGTTTACAGCGTTGGTGATCTTCTGATTGTTCGCACTGAAGGCACCTTCCACACTGTAAGTCTGGCGATAGTTTTTAACTTGCTTGTTGCCGTTTTTCGCGGTGGCGATGATAGAAATATCAGCTTTAGTTGTAATGCTGTAGCGCACGTTACCTTGCGTTACATCGGCATAGAGATTGTTGACAACGATTTGCAGATCAACGGCGCCGTTAGGGCCCACCATATAACCGCGCGCGGTCATTTGCTTCTCAAGCACTTCCTGAAGCAGGAAACGTAGGTCGCGCGAAGGCGTCAACGTGACGAGTTGTCCATCACGATTCACTTTCGCCAATGCCTGATCGCTACGCTGATCGGCACCGTTAATGCTCACAGTGACACCCATCAGGCTTGGATCTTGCTGCGGCAGCTCGATTTTAGGTTGGATAGTTAATGTATTATTGCTGGATGCACAGCCGGCCAATATAAACGCAGCCAACAGCGGGAATAACAGTTTTTTCAACATACTTGTTCTCGTTAGCATAGTGGGTTGGTTTGCAAAAACTGTCGTCATCATAGCATTGCGCGGCAGTGAAAAAAGCCCCACATCAGGGGAAATTGATTGTAAAGGCTTTTTTCAGCGTTTTGGATGTTGCAGCCATTTGAGCATCAATCGAGACGGGTTAAGATGTCAGTGTTCGGAAAGTGCTATCAGAATATTTCCGCGCTTCGCTACATTTTGCGTCAAAAAACCTACTAATATTTAAACAGATGGGGCACAGCGCTCGCCATTGAGGAGTAAAACAATGATCCGCGAACAAATAGAAGAAAAGCTGCGCCTGGCCTTTGAGCCGGCTCATCTGGAAGTGCACGACGAAAGTTATCGACACAATGTTCCTGCCGGTTCTGAAAGCCATTTTAAAGTGGTGATAGTAAGTGATTGTTTTACTGGGCAACGTTTTCTGGCTCGTCACCGTGCTATTTACGGAGAACTGACTGTAGAACTGGCAGGCAGCGTGCATGCCTTGGCGTTACACACTTACACAGTAAAAGAGTGGGAAGGCTTACAGGATACTGTACTCGCTTCACCGAACTGCCGCGGTGCCGGAACCCTCGCTTAAACCTTTATAAATAAAACGGCCTGCGGGCCGTTTTTCTTTTCGATTTATACATAAACGCGATCCCCAGCGCAAAAAATCAACAAAACTGTTAAAAAGTGGTGAGTTAGCATCCTCGACTCATTCCAGCGATGCCGCTATAATGCTGCGTCTATTTTTCCGGAATGTCTTCGGGACGCTTCTGGTAACAGGGATCAGGTTCTCTTCACGGAAGCCGTCCCGGTTGTTGGATACGGCGCATTAACAATGTGTGGTGTCTGAAGTTGACCGAGCACGTGATTTTTTGAGGTAACAAGATGCAAGTTTCAGTAGAAACCACTCAAGGCCTGGGCCGTCGCATTACGATCACTGTCGCAGCTGACAGCATCGAAAGCGCCGTAAAAAAAGAACTGGTTGATGTGGCGAAAAAAGTCCGTATCGATGGTTTCCGCAAAGGCAAAGTGCCAATGAACATCGTGGCACAGCGTTACGGTGCTTCTGTACGTCAAGACGTGCTGGGCGATCTGATGACGCGCAACTTCGTTGACGCCATCATCAAAGAAAAAATCAATCCGGCTGGCGCACCTAACTACGTGCCAGGCGAATATAAAGAAGGCCAGGATTTCACCTATTCGGTCGATTTCGAAGTTTATCCAGAAGTTGAGCTGAAAGGCCTGGAAAACATCGAAGTTGAAAAACCAGTGGTTGAAGTGACTGATGCTGACGTTGACGCCATGCTGGATACCCTGCGTAAGCAGCAAGCCAACTGGATCGAAACTGAAGCAGCTGCCGAAGCGGAAGATCGCGCAACTATCGATTTCTCCGGTTCTGTTGATGGCGAAGAGTTTGAAGGCGGCAAAGCGTCTGACTTCGTGCTGGCAATGGGCCAGGGTCGCATGATTCCAGGCTTTGAAGAAGGCGTTGTGGGTCATAAAGCGGGCGAGACTTTCACTATCGACGTGAAATTCCCAGACGATTACCACGCTGAAAACCTGAAAGGCAAAGATGCGAAGTTCGAGATCGTGCTGAAGAAAGTTGAAACGCGCGAACTGCCAGAATTTACTGAAGAGTTCATCAAGCGTTTCGGCGTTGAAGATGGTTCAATTGCCGGTTTGCGTACTGAAGTCCGTAAAAACATGGATCGCGAGCTGAAAGGCGCAATCCGTAACCGCATCAAGACCCAAGCAATCGACGGTTTAGTTGAAGCCAACGAAATCGACGTACCTGCTGCGTTGATTGACAGCGAAATCGACGTTCTGCGTCGTCAGGCTGCACAGCGTTTTGGTGGCAACGAGCAGCAAGCGCTGGAATTACCACGTGAGCTGTTTGAAGAGCAGGCTAAGCGCCGTGTTGTTGTAGGTCTGCTGCTGGGTGAAGTGATTCGCACCCACGAGCTGAAAGCTGACGAAGCGCGCGTAAGCACGTTGATCGAAGAAATGGCGTCTGCCTACGAAGATCCAAAAGAAGTCATCGAGTTCTACAGCAAAAATAATGAGCTGATGAACAACATGCGTAACGTTGCATTGGAAGAGCAAGCGGTTGAAGCGGTTCTGGCTAAAGCCAAAGTGACCGAAAAAGCCACTAACTTCCAGGATCTGATGAACCAGACTCAGTCTGCCTGATTCCAGATTTAACCTGACGTGCTAAGCCCGCAACTGAAAAGTCGCGGGCTTTTTTGTTTTTAGCGTTCAGGCGCACAGGCTTTAGCGCTATTCGGTTAATTAATCGGCAAATTATTCACGCATCGCTTTTTCCGGGTTAGCGATTAAGGAAAAGATTGTTATGCTTGAAACAACTGGGCAGCATCCCCAGATAGAGGGAGTATGCAAATAAAACAGTTAAGCTGGCTGATTAACCGTCCTGAAGGTGTCGGAAAGAGACTGAGCATAGTTTTCCCCGCTCGTCTTACGTAGAATCGGTACAGAATGTTGCCAATGAAATTTAATCAGGAGACGGTAATGTCATACAGTGGCGATCGTGAATTTACTGCACCGCATAATGCGCTGGTGCCAATGGTGGTCGAGCAAACCTCGCGTGGCGAGCGTTCCTACGACATCTATTCCCGTCTGCTCAAAGAGCGTGTGATCTTTTTGACCGGGCAGGTTGAAGACCATATGGCGAACCTGATTGTCGCGCAGATGCTCTTTTTGGAAGCAGAGAATCCAGAAAAAGACATCTACCTGTATATCAACTCTCCAGGCGGCGTTATCACCGCTGGCATGTCTATTTATGACACCATGAAGTTTATCAAACCGGATGTCAGCACCATTTGTATGGGCCAGGCTTGTTCAATGGGCGCTTTCCTGCTGACCGCAGGCACCAAAGGTAAACGTTTCTGCCTGCCTAACTCACGCGTCATGATTCACCAACCATTAGGCGGTTATCAGGGCCAGGCAAGTGATATTGAAATTCACGCGCGTGAAATCCTTAAAGTAAAACAGCGCATGAACGAGCTGATGGCAGAGCATACAGGTAAAACGCTGGAAGAAATTGAACGCGATACTGAGCGTGATCGTTTCCTCTCTGCGAGTGAAGCGGTAGAGTATGGATTAGTCGATTCTATCCTGACACATCGCGAATAAGACCCAACTTGCCCTTATCCTTACGCTATAGTTATCAGGATATCGGTTATATTATGGGTTGAATGAATTTCGGCCGTGACGACACGGCCAGCGCCGTACGCCGGTATGGCCTGAGAACTAGAAGAGGTTAACTGATGACAGATAAGCGCAAAGACGGTTCAGGAAAGTTGCTGTACTGCTCTTTTTGCGGCAAAAGCCAGCATGAAGTGCGTAAGCTGATTGCCGGGCCGTCAGTGTATATCTGCGATGAGTGTGTTGATCTGTGTAACGACATCATTCGCGAAGAGATTAAAGAAGTTGCCCCGCATCGCGAACGTAGTGCCCTGCCTACGCCGCATGAAATTCGCCATCACCTCGACGATTATGTTATCGGTCAGGAAAAGGCGAAAAAAGTGCTGGCTGTGGCGGTATATAACCACTACAAACGCTTGCGCAACGGCGACACCAGCAACGGCATTGAACTGGGTAAAAGTAACATTTTGCTTATCGGTCCAACCGGTAGCGGTAAAACGCTGTTGGCGGAAACGCTGGCGCGCCTGTTGGATGTACCGTTTACCATGGCAGATGCAACGACGTTAACTGAAGCGGGTTATGTGGGTGAGGATGTTGAAAATATCATCCAGAAACTGCTGCAGAAATGTGATTATGATGTGCAAAAAGCACAGCGTGGCATCGTCTACATTGATGAGATCGATAAGATTTCACGTAAGTCAGACAATCCATCAATCACGCGTGACGTGTCCGGTGAAGGTGTACAGCAAGCCTTGCTGAAACTGATTGAAGGCACCGTAGCAGCCGTTCCACCGCAAGGGGGACGTAAGCATCCACAACAAGAGTTTTTGCAGGTTGATACTTCGAAAATCTTGTTTATTTGTGGTGGTGCGTTTGCTGGCCTGGATAAAGTCATTTCGCAGCGTGTTGAAACCGGTTCTGGTATCGGATTTGGCGCGACAGTGAAAGGCAAATCAGAGAAAGCGTCTGAAGGTGACCTGCTTGCTCAGTGTGAGCCGGAAGATTTGATCAAATTTGGTCTGATTCCTGAGTTTATTGGTCGTCTCCCTGTTGTGGCGACGTTGAGTGAACTGAGCGAAGAAGCCCTGATTCAGATCTTGCGTGAACCAAAAAATGCGCTGACTAAACAGTATCAGGCGTTGTTCAACCTGGAAGGCGTTGAACTGGAATTCCGTGATGAGGCATTGACTGCCATCGCGAAAAAAGCAATGTCACGTAAAACGGGTGCGCGTGGTTTGCGTTCCATCGTTGAAGGTGCTTTGCTGGAAACCATGTACGACTTACCTTCAATGGATGACGTTGAAAAAGTGGTGATTGATGAATCAGTTATTGAGGGGCAGTCAGACCCAATGTTGATTTACGGAAAGCACGAAGCGCAGGCTTCTGGCGAATAAATAATCAATTTAGCCATGTTATTATCTTAAAAAAGGGGAAAATTCTTTCCCCTTTTGTTTTTCTCGCCTCTGTGACGTTGAATGTCGGACGATCATCCCCATATACTCAGATACCTGTGGGTAATTGCATACTTCATTCATGCATGATGCGGTTCCCATCACCTGGCGGACATTAAACTAAGAGAGAGCTCTATGAATCCTGAGCGTTCTGAACGCATTGAAATCCCCGTGTTGCCGCTGCGCGACGTGGTGGTTTATCCGCACATGGTAATTCCGTTGTTTGTCGGTCGGGAAAAATCGATTCGGTGCCTTGAAGCCGCAATGGATCATGATAAGAAGATCATGCTGGTCGCACAGAAAGAGGCTTCAACGGATGAACCTGGCATTAACGATCTCTTCTCGGTAGGGACCGTCGCTTCTGTTTTGCAAATGCTGAAACTGCCGGATGGCACGGTTAAAGTATTGGTCGAAGGTTTACAGCGTGCGCACATCACGACGCTGGCAGACAACGGTGACCATTTTGTTGCTCAGGCTGAATATCTGGAATCTCCAGAGATTGAAGAGCGTGAGCAAGAAGTGCTGGTGCGTACGGCGATCAATCAGTTTGAAGGCTATATCAAACTGAATAAGAAGATCCCACCAGAAGTACTGACTTCACTGAATAATATTGACGATGCGGCACGTCTTGCCGACACCGTCGCTGCGCATATGCCACTGAAATTAGCGGATAAACAATCAGTGCTGGAGATGTCAGACGTGAACGAGCGTCTGGAATATCTGATGGCGATGATGGAATCCGAAATCGATCTGCTGCAGGTTGAGAAGCGCATTCGCAACCGCGTCAAAAAGCAGATGGAAAAAAGTCAGCGTGAGTACTATCTGAATGAGCAAATGAAGGCCATTCAGAAAGAGTTAGGTGAGATGGATGATACGCCTGATGAATACGAAGCGCTGAAACGCAAAATTGATTTGGCAAAAATGCCAGATGAAGCACGCGAAAAAGCTGAAGCAGAACTGCAGAAGCTGAAAATGATGTCACCGATGTCTGCTGAAGCAACCGTTGTACGTGGTTACATCGACTGGATGGTTCAGGTGCCATGGAACGCGCGCAGCAAAGTGAAAAAAGATCTGCGCAAAGCTCAGGAAACGCTGGATATCGACCATTACGGCCTTGAGCGTGTGAAAGATCGCATCCTTGAGTACCTTGCGGTGCAAAGTCGCGTTAGCAAAATCAAAGGGCCTATTTTGTGCCTGGTTGGACCGCCGGGTGTTGGTAAAACTTCACTGGGCCAATCAATTGCTAAAGCGACAGGCCGTAAATATGTGCGTATGGCGCTGGGCGGCGTGCGTGACGAAGCTGAAATTCGCGGTCACCGTCGTACTTACATCGGCTCAATGCCGGGTAAACTGATCCAGAAAATGGCGAAAGTCGGCGTGAAAAACCCGCTGTTCCTGTTAGATGAAATCGATAAGATGTCATCTGATATGCGGGGTGATCCGGCGTCTGCTCTGCTGGAAGTCCTTGATCCAGAACAGAACATTGCGTTTAACGATCACTACCTTGAAGTCGATTACGATCTTTCCGACGTGATGTTTGTCGCGACATCGAACTCGATGAATATTCCGGCACCGCTGTTAGACCGTATGGAAGTGATTCGCCTTTCGGGTTATACCGAAGACGAAAAACTGAATATTGCGCTGCAGCATTTATTGCCGAAGCAAATCGAGCGTAACGCATTAAAAGCTCACGAAATCACAGTCGAAGACAGTGCTATTGTCGGCATCATTCGTTATTACACCCGCGAAGCGGGCGTACGTAGCCTTGAGCGTGAGTTGTCGAAGCTTTGCCGTAAAGCAGTGAAATCGCTGTTGATGGATAAGACCAAGAAACACATCACCATTAACGGTGAGAACCTCAAGGACTTCCTTGGTGTTCAGCGTTTCGATTATGGTCGTGCCGACAGCGAAAACCGTGTAGGTCAAGTGACCGGTTTGGCATGGACGGAAGTTGGCGGCGATTTGCTGACTATCGAAACCGCCTGCGTACCGGGCAAAGGTAAATTGACTTATACCGGTTCACTGGGTGAAGTGATGCAGGAATCGATTCAGGCTGCGTTAACTGTGGTACGCGCTCGCGCTGAGAAACTGGGCATCAATGGCGACTTCTACGAAAAACGTGATATTCACGTTCACGTACCTGAAGGCGCCACACCTAAAGATGGTCCAAGTGCCGGTATTGCTATGTGCACCGCATTGGTTTCTTGTCTGACGGGTAACCCAGTGCGCGCAGATGTTGCGATGACAGGTGAAATCACCTTGCGTGGACAAGTCTTGCCGATTGGTGGTTTGAAAGAAAAACTGCTGGCAGCGCACCGTGGTGGTATTAAAACTGTGCTGATCCCAGATGACAACAAGCGTGATTTGGAAGAAATTCCACAGAACGTTATTGCCGATCTGGACATTCATCCGGTTAAACGTATTGAAGAAGTGCTGAACCTGGCACTGGAAAATGCACCATACGGAATGCAGGTCGCGACAGCAAAATAGTGATTAACGGCAAAAACCGTTAAAAAGCAGAGCTGGCAAGGCAATTGGCGCTTGCCAGCTTTTTTTTGTGCCGCTAGTTTAGGTGGCTGTGGAAGCAGCGTTCTAAGAGAATTACCGTTGTTTCGGCATAACAGGCTTGATATAACTTGCTGCGCGTTCGTGTTCGGCGGGAAGCGCGGATACGAAGTGAAATAATAAAAGAGGGGATGAAAAGAGTGAATAAGTCACAATTGATCGACAAAATTGCTGCAGATGCTGACATTTCTAAAGCAGCAGCGGGACGTGTTTTAGATGCATTCATGGGCTCTGTTTCTGACGCGCTGAAAGGCGGCGATGAAGTGGCGCTGGTGGGTTTCGGCACTTTCTCCGTGCGCGACCGTGCTGCACGTACTGGCCGCAATCCACAAACCGGTAAAGAAATCACTATTCCGGCAGGCAAAGTACCCGGCTTCCGTGCGGGTAAAGCATTGAAAGACGCAGTCAATCAATAACAACGAATACATTCATTGGAGCATTTTCTTCAGTGGATTAGGGGACGGTTAACGCGTTCTCATGTAACATACGGGCACATCGATTTGATGTGCCTTTTTTTATCCTGAAGCGGCGAAAAGAGGTCGTGAGACGTGTCTCAGCAGGATTAATGCTGCCAGCTAAACTTGCAGCTGCGTAATGGGCCAGCAACACGGCGTATTACGCCCGAGCTTTACATTCACACTACAGCGGAGTGTTGTCATACCATGATGGACAATTTACGCGCGGCGTCGAACCATGTCGTGCTCAAGATTATTTTGGGGTTGATCATTCTCTCCTTTGTGCTGACGGGCGTTGGCAACTATCTGATTGGCGGCAACAGCGATTATGCAGCCAAGGTTAATGGTCAGGAGATCAGCCGGGCACAGCTGGAGCAGGCGTTCAATAATGAGCGTAATCGTCAGCAGCAAATGTTGGGCGAACAATTCTCTCAGCTGGCAAGTAATGACGGTTATATGCAGCAAATTCGCCAGCAGGCGCTTTCGCAACTGGTTGATCAAGCGCTACTCGACGCTTATATCAAAGATCTGCACATCGATATCAGCGATGAACAAGTCAAACAAGCCATCTTCAATCAGAGGGCTTTCCAGACCAACGGCAAATTTGATAACGCTAAATACAACGGTTTGATCTCCAGTATGGGCTATTCCGCCGATCAATATGCGGAAGCACTGCGTAAACAGTTATCAAATCAGCAATTGATCAATGCGGTAGCCAATACCGATTTCATGCTGAAAGGTGAAACCAGCAAGCTGGTAGACCTCGTTTCACAGAAGCGTGATATTCGCCAGGCGACGATTGATGTCAATGCGCTTGTTGCCAAGCAATCCGTCACTGATGATGAAATAAATCAATATTATCAGCAACATAAAAGCAATTTTATGGCGCCAGAGCAATTCCGTGTTAGCTACATCAAACTTGATGCGGCAAGCATGCAGCAGAATCCCAGCGAAGCTGAGGTTCAGAGTTGGTACGACCAACACAAAGCTGAATATTCTCAGCCACAGCGTAATCGTTATAGCGTGATTCAGACCAAGACCGAAGCGGATGCAGAGGCGTTATTAACGCAGCTGAAAGCAGGTGGGGACTTTGCTGAGCTGGCAAAAACCAAATCCATCGACCCGATTTCGGCACGCAAAGGGGGCGACATGGGTTGGTTAGAACCCGCGACAACACCTGATGAACTGAAAAACGCCGGCCTGACGGAAAAAGGCCAGATGTCAGCAGTGATCAAATCTTCTGTTGGTTTCTTGATTGTCCGTCTCGACGATATCCAGCCAGAGCAAGTTAAGCCATTTGCCGAAGTGCAGAGCGCAGTGGCAGATAAAGTGAAGCAGGAAAAAGGCGTTGATGCTTTCTACAAACTTCAGCAGAAAGTGAGTGAAGCAGCCAGCAACGACAATGAATCGCTGGCGGGTGCTGAACAAGCGTCGGGATTAAAAGCCACTGAAACAAACTGGTTTAGTCATGACAGCCTGCCCAAAGAACTCGATTTTGATGCGGTTAAACAAGCTATTTTCAACGGTGGTTTAGTCGGTCAGAACGGTGCGCCAGGTAATAATTCAGACATCATCAGCGTCGATGGCGATCGTGCTTTTGTTCTGCGTATCAGTGAACACAAAGCGGAAGCCGTGCAACCGCTGGAACAGGTTAAGGCGCAGATTAGCGATACATTGAAGCACGAGAAAGCGCAGCAGCAAGCGAAAGCGCAAGCGGATAAGCTGCTGGCAGATTTGAAGGCCGGCAAGCAAGATGCTTTAACTGCAGCGGGCTTGACGCTGAGCGCGGCCACGACGGTTGACCGTAACGCGCAAGATCCGGTTGCTCAGGCAGCCTTCAATTTGCCACAGCCAGCAGACAACAAACCTTCATGGGGTGTAAGTGAAGATATGCAGGGCAATGTGGTTCTGGTAGCGGTGGATAAAGTTAGCACCGGTAGCATGCCGCAGGCGCAGATTGATGAAATGGTTAAAGGTGTAACGCAGAACAATGCTCAACTGGCATTTGAAGCGCTGCTACAAAACCTGCGTAAAGAAGCAAAAATTAAGTACGGCGCTGCTGCACAAATGCAGTAAGCCTCGCAAATAATCAGGTAATCACTGAAACAAACAAAGGCCGCTTTCGCGGCCTTTTCCATTTTTGTTTTTTGTCTTTTGAGTCAATCCTGCCTGCGTGAAATGCTGTGCCTGCTGTTAACCACAAGGAGAAACACAGCATGGCAAAATCCACTTTATATGCACTTTGTCTTTCACTGGCGCTTGGCGGCGCACTTTATCAAACCGCACTGCATGCCGAAGAAGCGTCAGCTGAAGCGCAGGCAGCGCAGACTTTCTTGCCACAACAGGATCAAGTCAGCATCAATGAGGCTTCTGCTGAACAGCTATCGAAGGTTATGAATGGTGTCGGTTTGAAAAAAGCCCAATCAATTGTGAGTTACCGCGAGCAATATGGCGCCTTCACGGCGATTGAACAGTTAAAAGAGGTGCCGGGGATTGGTAATGCGTTAGTCGAAAGAAATGCCTCACGTTTGAAATTGTGAAGTGACACACATCTCTGACAGATAGCCTGCCGCAAAGGTTGGGTTTTGCTAAGTTTAACAGGTCCAACCAGTTATTCATTTGCGGCAGGAGTTTTTAAATGCGAACCACTATTAAAGTGCGTGGCTATCATCTGGATGTTTATCAACATGTTAATAATGCACGATATCTTGAATTTCTGGAGGAGGCGCGCTGGCAATGGCTAGAAGAAGCCGACGCTTTTAACTGGCTGGTAGAACAAAGGCTGGCTTTTGTGGTGGTCAATATCAACATCAACTATCGTCGCCCAGCGGTGCTGGGTGATGTACTCGAAATAGACAGTGAGATTACGCAATTAAACGGCAAAAGCGGCATTATTGCGCAGCGCGTGTTATTAGCGGGAGAAGAAACTGTAGTGGCAGACGCAGCGCTGACCTTTGTCTGTATCGATTTGCACAGCCAAAAAGCGGTGCCAATTGAAGGAGAATTACGTCAACGCTTGCAAGGATTAATGATGTAATCGCAGGGCAGGGCGGCGAATGAAACATTCGCCGTCTGTGATCAGTTTAAACCCGTTTTACTTTTCATCGCTGCCATGATGCCAGAACGATCGTTGAGATAAAGCTGCAAGCCATTGGCGCGCAAATGACAGGCTGCACACTCTCCGCAGCCATCGCCTTTAATGCCGTTATAGCAAGTTAATGTCTGCTCACGCACTAACGTCAGGTGTTGCCAGTAATCTGCCAACGCCCAGGTTTCAGCTTTATTCAGCCACATTAAAGGCGTTTCAAAACGAATATTGCGCGCCATGCCCAGGCTCACGGCATGATTCAGCGCCTTAACAAATTCGTCACGGCAATCGGGATAACCAGAAAAATCGGTTTCGCATACACCGGTAATCACTGCTTCTGCCTCGACTTGATACGCATAAACGGATGCCAATGTCAGAAACAGAATATTGCGACCAGGAACAAACGTGCTGGGTAAGCCGCTGGCGTCGGGATCGTAGGCAGGCACGGGAATATTATCGCGTGTCAGACTGCTTACTGCGAGTTCGTTTAGCATCGTGACATCCAGCACTTTATGCGCACGCGCCCCTAGCTGGAGCGAAAGTTCACGTGCGACATCAATCTCTTCGCGATGACGCTGACCATAATCAAAGGTGACGCAATGCACTTCATCATACTGCTGGAGTGCCTGAATTAAGCAGGTGGTGGAATCTTGTCCACCACTGAAAACGACAACGGCGCGTTTCATGGTGTTTATCCTGATCAAAAATTGGTGTCTATGGTAATGCCTCAGTCTGTCGCTGAACAGCTGCGTGAGGTGCTAATCGGCGGCGGTATCCAGGCGCGATTAAAATCGAACCATCCTAAAGTGTTAAGCTGAAGCCCTTCCACCCCCGGCGGTGCGGAAATTTGGTAACGGTAGTTAAAGAGCGGAAGCAATACACCACCGATCATGAGCTGTTGATAGAGTTGATGCAAAGCCCTGGAGCGATCGTCTGGACTATCAATTTGCTGCAACTCACAAAGCTGCTGATACATTGCCGCGCCTTGCTCAGAATGCCAAAGTGGCTGCCACAGCGGGTCTATCTGCAGCCAGGTCGCCAAGGTAAAAACCGGTGCATCACCAATCAAACGATCGCCCATGACTAAATCAGCATCGGCGAGCGAATGAATATCTCGCCAGCTTTTCACTTGGTGAAAAATGATTTCAAGCTTGCAGCCATTTGCTAACAGGAGCTGCTGTAATGCCCGCGCCATCTCATGCAGTTCAACCGGCAAGTGATAGTGCAGTGTCAGGTTAGCAGGTAACGGGTGTTGTTCCTCTTTGAGCTGAGGTACCGGCCAGCCGGGCAATAACTCTCTGCTTGGTGTAATGAGACCCTCATCCAAAGGTAACTGAGTAATGATGTCGCTCTGTTGCACCAGATTAAATAAGCGACGTGCCTGACCAGGTGTAAATCCACTGCGTGGGCGACAAACCAGATAACAAAAACCCAGGCTAATGCTCCGGCTGACGGGACGTAAGCTGTCCAATTCATCAGTATCACCAATAGCGATTTGCACCGGATGGCGGCAACTGGTGCCCAACGTACGATCAAATAGCTGTGGCGTAATCCAATACTCTATCGCTTGCAGGAGTGGAAGCTGTAAATGCCAGCGCGCGTGGCTTTCGATTCGTACCAGTTCAGGTGTGAAATGCTTTAGCTTCCAGGGACCGCTGCCAATGTGAGTATCAACAGGATGCGGCAGCAAACAGAGTTGGTGAGCCAATCTGTGCGGCAACCAGTAATCGCTTTGCTTTAGCTGAAAACGCAGCGCGAGTGGATGGGGCGCATCGATATGCACCACATCGGCAAGCAACTGACGTACGCGCGCGTTCTGTATGATCTTTTCAAATTGCGCCACGAGGTGACTGGCCTGAATCGGCTCGTCGCTATGCCAGAAAAGCTGCGGACGAAGCCAGAATAACCAAACTCGTCCCTGTTCCTGATGTTGCCAGTGGTGCGCAAGATCACCAATAGGATCATCATTCTGAAATCGCGTCAAACCGGAGAAAAGTTGATGTACCAAATGTTGTTCGGCCCGGCCACTGATCTGTAACGGCTGCACACTTTCTAATGGCCGATAATAAGGAATACGCAGTACCGGCGCATTGTTCTGCCACTGTGCGCCCATCAAAGGCTGTAGCAGGCTCATTAACTTCTCCGGTGCAACTTCCATAACCTGTAAGGCTTCTGTCGCATCGCCTGATGCTAAACGGCTATGCAACAATTGCTGGCGCAGCTGCTCTGGTGCAAGAATAAATTCCAAACGCCCCTGCTTACCACGACCCGGTTCGCCTTGCCAGCGTAGCCAACCTGCTTGCTGCCATTGCGACAGCAGCGTGCGCAGATGGCGCTCACTGCAAATGCAGTAGCGTGCCATTTCTGCCACGCACGTTTGTTGTGGAGCGCCCTGACTTTGCTGCCACAAGCGCTGAAACTGATTAAGACGATTAAGTTGGCGCATAGTAAACCCGGAACAATTTTCTAAAAGTATTCACTATTACTTCCGCAATTAACAGGCGATAGTAGCTCAACAGTTTTTCAGCGGGAGATAAGTGATGGCACGTTTAGCAGCATTTGATATGGATGGCACATTATTACTGCCGAACCATCAGTTGGGCGGCGAGACGTTAGCGAGTTTACAGGCATTACATCTTCGCGATGTGCAGCTTGCGTTTGCTACCGGTCGGCACCTGCTTGAAATGCAAATCCTGCAGCAGAAAATCACGCTTCCCGCCTGGCTGATCACAGGTAACGGAACGCGCGTGCACGACAGACAAGGCAATTTGCTGTTCGCAAGCGACTTACCGCCTTCCGTTGCGGAAGAGGTCATTCACACGCACTGGGATACAACGGCATCCATGCATGTGTTTAATGATCAAGGCTGGTTCACTGACAAAGCGGTTCCTGCGCTACTTGCGGCCCATCAGATGAGTGGTTTTCATTATCAATTGCGCGATCTGAAATCTATCCCTGCACACGATGTGACAAAGATCTGTTTTATTGATGAACATACGCGCTTGTGCAAACTTAAAACTCAGCTTGAAGCGGCATTAGGTGCGCAGACAAATATCTGTTTTTCGGCGTGGGATTGTTTGGAGGTCTTACCGCTTAACTGTAACAAAGGCAGCGCATTAACTCTGCTCTGTCAGCATCTTTCATTAACTTTGGCGGATTGCATGGCATTTGGCGATGCAATGAACGATCGAGAGATGTTGGCGCAAGTGGGCAAAGGTTTCGTGATGGGCAATGCGATGAGCCAGTTAAAAGCTGCGCTGCCGCATCTGCCCATTATTGGTCATTGCGAGACACAGGCGGTGTCTCACTATTTAAATCACTGGCTTTCCACACCTGACCTCGCGTATTCCCCCGAATGCTGAGGATTGCAGTGAACCGGACAGGAAGTCCGGTTTTTTATTCCAGCTCGCGCAGCCAGGGTTGAATATCGCCGATATTTTTTGCTACCCATTCCGGCTGATAATAGCTGTCGAGGTAACGCTCGCCGCTATCACACAACAGAGTGACTAACGCGCCTTTTTCGTTGTTTTCACGCATCCGTTTTGCCACCTGAATCATGCCCCAAAAATTGGTGCCGGTAGATGCGCCAGGTTTGCGTCCCAGTAATTTTTCCAGCTTCAGCATCGCAGCAATGGTCGCGCCATCCGGTACTTTCATAATCTCGTCAATGACATCTGGCATAAAAGAGGGCTCTACACGTGGCCGGCCAATGCCTTCAATCATGCTGCCACGTGTACTATGCAAACGCGTATCGCGGCTGTGCCAGTAATCAAAAAACACAGAGTGTTGCGGATCGACCACTAATAAATGCGTATCGAAGCCTTGATAGCGAATGTAACGCCCTAGTGTGGCAGAAGTGCCGCCCGTTCCTGCGCTCATAATCAAGGTATGCGGGGTAGGATAAGGTTCAAGCGTCATCTGACGAAAAATGCTCTCGGCAATATTATTATTACCGCGCCAGTCAGTTGCACGCTCCGCATAGGTGAACTGATCCATAAAATGCCCGTCCATTTCACGCGCCAGCCGCTCCGATTCCGTATAAAGCTGGCAAGGATCCTCAACAAAATGGCATTGCCCGCCATAAAAAGTAATTTGCTCTATTTTACGTTTAGCGGTGCTGGCGGGCATCACGGCGATGAACGGCAAACCCAGCAGCCGCGCAAAATAGGCTTCAGATACTGCGGTGCTGCCGGAAGAGGCTTCAATGATCGGGGTATTTTGCTTTATCCAGCCGTTGGCCAGGCCATATAAAAACAGCGAACGCGCCAGACGATGTTTTAAGCTGCCGCTCGGATGGGTACTTTCATCTTTCAGGTAAAACCAGATGCCAGGGAAATCGGCCAGATCAAAGCGGATCAAATGGGTTTCTGCGGATCGTTGAAAATCTGCGTTGATTTCTTTAATGGCGTGGCGAGTCCAGCAAGTGTGCATGTTAAGCATCCGACAGCGTAGATGGCGGCTATTTTAAGGCACTGGCGGGAAAAAGAGATTGCTATATTGCCGTTAAAATCACGTTAATAGAGAAAATATTTCTACGGAAAAGCCAAATGCCAGATAAAACAGACTTTAAAATGCTGGCGCTGCTGCAGCAGGATTGTACGTTATCGCTGCAGGCGCTGGCGGATGCGGTTAATCTCACCACAACGCCATGCTGGAAACGCCTGAAAAAGCTGGAAGAAGATGGCATTATTCGCGCACGTGTTGCCCTGTTGGACGGTGAAAAACTCGGTTTATCGCTGACGGCGTTTATGTTTGTTAAGACGCAGCAACACAGCAGCGACTGGTATCAGGCGTTTGTGTCGGTGGTACGAAGTATGCCCGAGGTGATGGCCTTTTACCGTATGGCGGGCGAATATGATTACCTGCTGCGCGTGCAGGTTGCCGATATGAAAAGCTACGATGGCTTTTATAAGCGCTTAGTTAACGGCGTTCCGGGTTTGATTGATGTGACCTCCAGCTTCGCCATGGAAGAAATTAAATACACCACGGCTTTACCTGTCGCCCCTTGAGGGCAAAAGATTGAGAGCAGCGTTGTGCGATTATTCAGCCAGTTAAGTTGGTATTTTATACGTGAGTGGCGACGCTATGTAGGCGCCGTCATCCTGTTGATCATTATTGCTATTTTGCAGTTGTTACCGCCGCATGTAGTGGGCGTTATTGTGGATGGCGTTACGCACCATAGTATGAGCACTGGCCAAATCATGATGTGGATTGGCATCATGCTAGCAACCGCGATAGTGGTTTACCTGTTGCGCTATGTCTGGCGCGTGCTGCTGTTTGGCGCCTCTTATCAACTCGCGGTAGAGCTACGTGAAGATTTTTATCGTCAGCTAAGTCGCCAGCATCCCGCCTTTTATTTACGCCATCGTACTGGCGACTTAATTGCGCGCGCAACAAATGATGTGGATCGCGTGGTTTTCGCCGCCGGTGAAGGCGTGTTGACACTGGTCGATTCACTGGTGATGGGTTGCGTCGTGTTAGTGGTGATGAGCACGCAAATCAGCTGGCAATTGACCTTGCTGTCACTGATACCCATGCCGATTATGGCGCTGGTGATCCATCGTTACGGCAACCAATTACATCAACGCTTTAAACTGGCGCAGGCAGCTTTTTCCAGCCTCAACGATCAGACTCAAGAAAGCCTGACCAGCATCCGCATGATCAAATCTTTTGGTCTTGAGCAGCATCAGTCGCAGCAATTTTCTGACATTGCCCGCGACACAGGTGAAAAAAATCTGCGCGTGGCCCGCGTTGATGCACGGTTTGATCCCACCATTTACATCGCGATTGGCTTTTCCAATCTACTGGCGATTGGCGGCGGCAGCTGGCTGGTGTGGCACGATCAAATGACGCTAGGTCAGCTCACCAGTTTTGTAATGTATCTCGGTCTGATGATTTGGCCCATGTTGGCGCTGGCGTGGATGTTTAATATTGTCGAGCGCGGTAGTGCAGCCTGGAGCCGAATTCGCGTCCTGTTGTCGGAAGCGCCGGCGGTAGAAGATGGTGAAAAAACACTGCCTGCAGAGCCAGGTCTTTTGCAGGCGGCGATCCGTGAGTTTCGTTATCCTGCCAGCTCCGGGCCGGTATTAAGTCATCTCAATTTCCAACTGAAACCCGGCGAAATGTTGGGCTTATGTGGTCCAACCGGCAGCGGTAAAAGTACGCTGCTTAGCTTGATTCAGCGCCACTTCGATATTCAACAAGGCGATATCCGCTATCACAATCTGCCGCTCCCGCAATTACGCATTGATAGCTGGCGTAGCCGCTTAGCCGTGGTGAGCCAAACGCCCTTCCTGTTTTCGGATAGCGTGGCGAGTAACATTGCGCTGGGTAAACCCAATGCTTCGCAGGAAGAGATTGAGCAAGCAGCCAAAATGGCCTGCGTTCATGATGACATCTTACGTTTACCGCAAGGGTATGAAACAGAGGTGGGTGAGCGCGGCGTGATGTTATCGGGTGGGCAGAAACAGCGCCTTTCGATTGCTCGTGCATTATTGCTGAATGCAGAAATCCTGATCCTTGATGACGCCTTGTCCGCGGTGGACGGCCGTACAGAACATGAAATACTGCATAACCTGCGCATCTGGGGCAAGAATCGCACCTTGATCATCAGTGCACATCGTCTGTCAGCGTTAACTGAAGCCAGCGAGATTCTGGTGCTACAGCAAGGTACGGTCGCGCAACGTGGCAATCACGATACGCTGGTGGCAGAGCCAGGTTGGTATCGCGATATGTATCGTTATCAGCAATTGGAAGCCGCGCTAGACGACGACGAGAATGAAAAAGGAGTGCCGCATGGCTAAGTCACAACGCTTGTGGCCAACACTGAAACGCCTGCTGAGCTACGGTAAACCCTGGCGTAAGTCCTTGTCGATAGCCGTCGCAATGCTGTGGATTGCCGCTGCCGCTGAAGTCACGGGCCCGGTTCTGGTCAGCTACTTTATCGATAAATTAGTGGCGAAACACCATATGCCTTGGGCTGTGGTGGCTGGGCTGGTGGTGAGTTTCATTTTGCTGCAATTGTTGGCTGCTGCGCTGCATTACTGGCAGGCACTGCTGTTTAATCGCGCGGCGATAGGCGTGGTGCAGCGATTACGCAGCGATGTGATGAATGCGGCTCTGCGTCAGCCGCTGAGCGCGTTTGATACGCAGCCGGTTGGGCAAATCATCTCACGCGTTACTAACGATACCGAAGTGATCAAAGATCTCTACGTTACGGTGGTAGCAACAGTGTTGCGCAGCGCAGCGTTAGTCGGCGCGATGATGGTCGCGATGTTTAGCCTTGACTGGCGCATGGCGCTGGTGGCGATGTTGATTTTCCCGATGGTGCTGGTGGTGATGTTGATTTATCAGCGCTACAGCACGCCTATTGCACGCCGTGTACGCAGTTATCTGGCTGAAATCAACAACGGTTTTAATGAAGTGATCAGCGGCATGAGCGTGATCCAGCAGTTTCGTCAGCAGGCGCGCTTTGGTGAGCGCATGGGCGAGGCCAGCCGTTCACACTATCTGGCGCGCATGGAAACGCTGCGGCTGGACGGATTCCTGCTGCGGCCTCTATTAAGCCTGTTCTCGGCCTTGGTGCTGTGTGGCTTGTTGATGCTATTTAGCTTTTCCATGCCGGGCGTATTTGAAGTGGGCGTACTTTACGCTTTTATTACCTATCTGGGACGCCTGAACGAACCTTTGATCGAACTAACCACCCAACAATCGATGTTGCAGCAGGCGGTAGTATCGGGTGAGCGCATTTTTGAGCTGATGGATGCCACCCAACAGCAATATGGTAGTGATGATCGTCCCCTCGCTTCAGGTCGTATCACCTTTAACAACTTGAGCTTTGCCTATCGCGAAAATCGCGATGTGCTGAGTAATATCAATCTTGAGGTTCCTTCACGCGGGTTTGTTGCATTGGTGGGACATACCGGCAGTGGAAAAAGTACGCTGGCCAACTTATTAATGGGGTATTACCCGGTGACGCGCGGCGAGATTCGCCTCGACGATCGTCCGATAAGTGAACTGACACATTCGGTGCTGCGACGTGGTATTGCGATGGTGCAGCAAGATCCGGTCGTGTTAGCGGACACCTTGTTGTCCAACGTACGCTTAGGCCGCGATATCAGTGAAGAGGCGGTCTGGCAGGTGCTTGAGCAAGTCCAACTGGCACCCTTAGCCCGCAGCATGCCCGAAGGCATTCACACCCGGCTGGGTGAGCAGGGCAATAATCTCTCTGTTGGGCAAAAACAGTTATTGGCGCTGGCGCGGGTGCTGGTCGAATTACCGCAAATCCTGATTCTTGATGAGGCCACGGCCAATATCGACTCTGGCACTGAGCAGGCTATTCAGCAAACGCTGCGCACTTTAAGGCAGCACAGCACATTGGTGGTGATTGCTCACCGCCTTTCAACCATCACCGAAGCCGATACAATTTTAGTTCTGCATCATGGACAAGTAGTGGAGCGTGGCAATCATCAGCAACTGCTCGCGCAGCAAGGCCGCTATTGGCAAATGTATCAGTTACAGCAAGCAGGGGATGAACTTGCTTCGGGCATGCCCTTAACAACAGAAGGGTGATCTGCACCTTTTTTGCGCGCTTTTATCAGATTAATCTGTATAAATGCACTTCTTTGAGGCTGAAGGCACCAAAGAAGTGCAGTCGTTTCTCTTAACTCCCCCGCTTAAACTATTCTCTGTGTTATCCATCACAAAACAAAGCTAGCTCCAGCGCGCCTGACTCACTGATTAATCGCTTTCGATATTTGTGGCACACGCTTTGCTTATATCTCTGCGTGTCCATGAGACTCACCTATTTAATACCCGGAGGGGATCCTATGAAGCTGGTTACCGTAGTGATTAAACCATTCAAGCTGGAGGATGTGCGTGAAGCTTTATCCTCTATTGGCATTCAGGGGCTGACCGTCTCCGAAGTTAAAGGTTTTGGTCGTCAGAAAGGGCATGCCGAACTTTATCGTGGCGCTGAATACAGCGTTAACTTTCTGCCGAAAGTGAAAATTGATATCGCCATTGCTGACGATCAGCTTGACGAAGTTGTGGACGTTATCAGCAAGGCGGCTTACACCGGTAAAATTGGCGACGGTAAAATTTTCGTGGCTGAACTGCAGCGCGTAATCCGTATTCGTACCGGCGAGACCGACGAAGCAGCTCTGTAATTTAAGCTCAGTAATGTGATGGGATGGATAAAATGAATAAAGTTTTGACTAAGTTGGGCCTGACCAGCCTGGCACTGTTACCATCGCTCGCGATGGCTGCACCTGCCGTTGCGGACAAGGCTGATAACGCATTTATGATGATTTGCACCGCGCTGGTGCTATTTATGTCAATTCCAGGTATTGCCTTGTTTTACGGCGGGTTAATCCGTGCAAAAAACGTGCTGTCGATGCTGACTCAGGTTGCCGTAACGTTCTCTCTGGTTTGCGTGTTGTGGATGGTTTATGGCTATTCGCTGGCCTTCAGCGAAGGCAATGCGTTCTTCGGCGGTTTCGAGTGGGCAATGCTGAAAAATATCCAGCTGACCGCCGTGATGGGCAGCTTCTACCAGTATATTCACGTTGCATTCCAGGCCTCTTTCGCCTGTATCACCGTCGGTCTCATTGTCGGTGCGATTGCTGAACGTATTCGCTTCTCTGCAGTTCTGATTTTTGTGCTGGTTTGGTTGACGCTGGCGTATCTGCCTATCGCTCACATGGTGTGGGGCGGCGGTTATCTGGCTCAGGACGGCGCGCTGGACTTTGCTGGCGGTACCGTGGTGCACATCAACGCCGCTGTTGCGGGTCTGGTGGGTGCTTACCTGGTCGGCAAACGTGCTGGTTTTGGCAAAGAAGCGTTTAAACCGCATAACCTGCCAATGGTCTTCATGGGTACCGCGATTCTCTATGTCGGCTGGTTTGGCTTTAACGCCGGTTCAGCTTCAGCAGCTAACGAAATCGCTGCGCTGGCCTTCCTGAACACTGTTATAGCAACAGCAGGCGCAGTCTTGTCCTGGACCTTCGGCGAGTGGGCTGTTAGGGGTAAACCTTCTCTGCTGGGTGCGTGTTCCGGCTTTATTGGTGGCCTGGTTGCGATTACTCCCGCGTGTGGTTATGTCGGTGTCGGTGGTGCGTTGATCATCGGTCTGGTGGGTGGATTAGCTGGCCTTTGGGGCGTCACAACCTTGAAGAAATGGCTGCGTGTTGATGACCCGTGTGATGTGTTTGGTGTGCACGGCGTGTGTGGCATCGTAGGGTGTATTCTGACCGGTGTTTTCGCTTCCTCTTCACTGGGCGGCGTGGGTTACGCAGAGGGCGTTACCATGGGCCATCAGGTTTGGGTACAGATCTTCAGCGTTGGCGTTACCATTGTTTGGTCGGGCGTGGCCGCATTCATCGGCTTCAAACTGGCTGACATGATTGTGGGTCTGCGTGTACCAGAAGAGCAGGAACGCGAAGGTCTGGACGTCAACAGTCACGGCGAAAACGCTTACAACCAGTAAGAAATCGCTTCAGAAAGAGCTGTGCGCTAAAATAAAAAATATCAGGGGCGATCAATCGCCCCTTTTTTTATTCATTTCGCTGACGCATTACCCCTTCCTGCACTGTTGATGCCACCAGTACACCTTGTTGATTATAAAACTCACCCCGCACAAAACCACGTGCGCCAGACGCAGAGGTGCTTACCACGCTGTAAAGCAGCCACTCGCTGAAATCGAAGGGGCGATGAAACCACATAGAATGATCAATGGTAGCGACTTGCATATCGGCTTCAAGAAAGCCTTTACCGTGCGGCTGAAGCGCAACGGGCAAGAAATTTAAATCGGAAGCGTATCCCAAAACATATTGATGCAGGCGCAAATCATCGGGCAGAACTCCATTAGCGCGGATCCAGACCTGGCGAACGGGCTCATCGACATGGCCTTTTATCGGGTTATGAATCTGAACCGGGCGAATCTCCAATGGACGTTCAGCGATAAATTTTTCTCGGACTTTTTCCGGCAGCAAATGTGCCATTTTTTGCGCCATCATCTGCTCAGAGGGCAAATTATCTGGGCCGGGTACCGAAGGCATTTGATTCTGATGCTCGAAACCACTTTCGGGGGCCTGAAACGAGGCGGTCATATAGAAGATAGGATGACCATTTTGCACCGCGCTGACGCGGCGAGCACTGAAGCTTTTGCCATCTCGTAAGGTTTCGACATCGTAAATAATGGCTTTTGCACTGTCGCCGGGACGTAAAAAATAGCTATGAAACGAATGAATGATGCGATCTTCAGGGACCGTTTGTTTGGCGGCATACAGCGCTTGCCCGACAACCTGACCACCAAAAACCTGGCGCAAACCGAGATCCTCGCTTTGACCACGGAATAAACCCTCTTCGAGTTTTTCCAAATTTAATAAATTCAGCAGATTTTGCAGTGCCTGGCTCATCGCGCTTTCCTCAGAAAAGTAACCTGCTCAGTTTGAAAGATCCGACCAGTTGTCGTCAATCAGACTTTCGCCTGAGTGCCAGCCAGGCAAATTTCCGAATTCTGTGCCAACATTAAGGACATACGGCGAGTGAAGCGCTGTACTGCAGATTCGCTGCTGATAATCATTTTGATCAAATGGAGACGACATCAATGAAATTCTGGCAAGTGTTCAGTGGATTAGCATTGGCGGTGGCTGTCGCAGGGTGTGCCGATAAAGGTAAGCCGGTTGCAACGCCGACTTTAGGTTCCGCAGTGGCAGGACAGCAAGCGGCAATTACCCAGCCAAACGTTAGCGGTTCGGTTTATATTCGTCAACGCATTGCGTTGCCACCGGATGCAGTATTAACCGTTACGCTTTCAGATGCTTCAATGGCAGATGCACCCTCTAAGGTGTTGTCACAGCGCGTAGTACGTACTGAAGGCAAACAGGCACCTTTCCAGTTTATCCTGCCTTTCAACCCAGCAGATATTCAGCCTAACGCGCGTATCTTGCTGAGTGCAGCGATTACTGTTGACGGCAAAATGGCCTTTATCACGGATGCGGTAAAACCCGTGATCAATCAGGGCGGTACCAAAGCGGAACTGTTGTTGGTTCCGGTTCCACAGATGGCAATGCCAACCCAACCGGGCGCAGCGACAACGGTGCCATCAACCTCCCCGACGCAGGTGACACCATCCTCTTCTGTACCCGCACCAACCAGTCTGTAACGCTGTTCTGGGGCGACGCCGTTCGCCCCAAATTTATTAATTAATAGCACCAACGATATTTTTCCAACGCAATCTTTCCCTCATCGCTGACCTCAATACCTTCGGCTTCCAGTGCATCGCGTTGCCGAAACAGGTCATCACCTTGCAATGAAATTGTGCCGTGACGGTTAACCACTCTATGCCAGGGCAAAGTGCTGCCTGCAGGCAGGCGCTTTAACACGCCGCCGACTTGTCGTGCCGCTCGGGGCGAACCTGCAAGTTGGGCAATTTCACCGTAAGTGATGACCTTACCGGCTGGAATGGCGGCGACAATTTGCCAGATACGTTGCTGAAAGCTGTCGGGTTGGTCCATCTGTTTGTCCTGTCGCAAAAAA
The DNA here is from genome assembly GCF_036663535.1 of Pantoea sp. T14. NCBI lineage: Bacteria > Pseudomonadati > Pseudomonadota > Gammaproteobacteria > Enterobacterales > Erwiniaceae > Pantoea > Pantoea sp. T14. The sequence goes on along the minus strand of NZ_JAWUEB010000011.1, from coordinate 107,469 downwards.
TGGCTTCAACTTTAGCATGACAGACGAGAGCGGAATGCGCGGAAGTGCTTGTTGTTCAAGAAAGCAACGGTCATCCCGTCTGCGCTTGCAATTGCCAAGGGCTTCCCCGATAATGCCTGCGCTCTCGTAATGAGGGCTATCAATGGGGGCCCTGTTGGTTCTCCCGCAATGCTAGCTTGTGAACTCGGTCAGGTCCGGAAGGAAGCAGCCGCAGCAGGTGACGTGTGTGCCGGGATGTAGCTGGCAGGGCCCCCACCCAATTTTATCCCCCCTCTTTCTACTCAAAAAACGATGCTCAAAAAAAGCAGACAGGCGAAACTCGCCTGAGGCCGATCCATTGCCGGCAGGCGAGATTATTAAGTCTGGATAGATGCGTTGTAGGGAAAAGACGTAAAGCAGTGAAGGACTAACGTACGAATTTCCACACCGAAACGGGAACTTTGTCGTAAAGCTTATTCATTGTCAGTTCAGCTAAACGATGATCGGCTGCAGAGTAAAATACGGCTAGTTCGTTGTCAGGTAATTCGTACTTATTTTTTTCAATGACCCTTTCAAGGGTATCGATTGAGCGACAACGACGCAGTCGCATCAAATAATCCGTTTTAGTTAGGGCTTTGTTCATAAATAAACCGTTCTCACGTAAGTACTATAACGAATGGCTTGGTTGCTGGAGAAAAGCGCACTCTTCAGTGAACAGATTAAATAAGCGTTTAGCTGAACGTTGCCATCGTTGGAGATCTTGCGTATTGATACCGTAATTACTGAACAACATAAAGGTATCGTCAAGATATTCATCGATTTGCGAAATCAGCGCTTCATCTTCAACATGCTTAATTTTGTAATTCATCGTGAAAGAGGCGATATGCTCAATCAGATCATTGAGTTGTAAATTGCTTTCAGAAGTGGGGTCATTAACCCAGCCATGATGGCTATCAGTCAACGTTGCCATACTTTCGTCAAACAGGCTCTCACACAGATATTTGAGCTGGGCAATATCATGCCGTTTCGGTGAGTATTCGTCCATCTTTTTCCCCTCCGTAGCAAGCACAGTTACCGCGATGCGGGGTGATAAAGCAAAGCGGCCAGGAAGCGATTATATAGAGCTGTTAATAAACGGAGTGCTTTAAATATAGTGTAAAACCATTAGTTTTGCTCACCTCCATTACTAAATATTACAATTCGTCGGCGGGAGAAGGACGCGTATTGTCAATTAGCTCAAACGCCAGCGCACCGGGCACGATTTGAAACATTACCTGCTCTTTTTGCGTCATGGTTTCATTTAGATCCAAACACGGACTAAATAAATTCCAATCAAAATGGTAAAGCATTTTAAATCTATTCGGCCCGACAACTTCTATTGAATTTATTTTAAAACTCTCTGGAACTAACAGGGCATTGTGTGAATACCACTGTAAATCTCCGGCTAGCGGTTCCGCTATTTTGAGAATATTCCGCTGAATGATCGTTTCTATTTTAGCGATATCTGTTTCGCAAGGTGCAATATCACATTCAATATGCAGCATATCAGGGTCTGTAATTACAATTGATAAACCTATGATTAATGTTCTGCAAGAAGTTTGCAAGCGAGATACTGAGCGGACGAACGATAGCTGAGATAGGTTATTATTTAAGTTGTTGATTATAATCTAATTTAATGATTTCTTTCCCTCAATAATTTGCCCGCTACGTTATCTTTTGAAACATTTTGAACACTTCCCCTGACAAAAGAATCGCGTATCATAAATGTTATGTTATAACATTTAGGTACAATTATGAATCACAGTGGATTACTGCTGTCGTTGAACAGGCGATTGCTTATCGCGTTGGCACTGATTGCACTGCTTAGCTGTGCGATGGAGTGGGGAATGTATCAATGATTGTTTTTAAATCGCTTCGTGCAGGCTATCAGGGTCAGGCCGTTACCCCCGTGATCACGGGTCAGCTGTTAGCAGGCAGCATGACAGCATTAATGGGTGCCAATGGCAGCGGAAAATCAACCTTATTAAAAACTATTGCCGGTTTACTGCCGCCTATATCAGGACAATGCGAGCTATTGCTACCGCGAAAAGAGAGGGGTTGGCTGCCACAACGTACCGAGCTGGAAACGCGTTTCCCGCTAACTGTATTTGAGTTGGTTTCGATTGGCTGCTGGCCGCGCTGTGGTTGGTTCGGCGGCATTACTCGTGCTTTGCGTAAAGAGATTTGGCTGGCGCTTGAAGCGGTACAAATGATGGATTATGCCGATGCGCAGCCAGCGACCTTGTCAGGTGGGCAATTACAACGCGTTCTGTTTGCTCGCCTGATGTTACAACGCAGTCGTCTATGGCTGCTGGATGAGCCCTTTAATGGTATCGACAGCCAAACGGTTACTTTGCTCATGTCAATCCTGCAGCAGCAGCAACAAGCGGGTACCACCTTGCTGGTGGTTCTACACGATCGCCCCTTAGTCGCGCGTTATTTCACAGATGTTTTGTCGATGGATGACGCTTCCCATAGCCAAATGCCGACACATTCACTGCCGTTACGGAGAGTGGCACCGTGACGCTGCTTCAACCCTTTCTTGAATTTGGTTTCATGCGCCGTGCGCTGGTTGCCTGCATCGCTTTAGCCGTTAGCGCGACGCCGCTCGGCGTGTTCCTTTCGTTACGAAGGATGAGTTTGATTGGTGACGCGTTATCACATGCGGTGTTGCCGGGCGCAGCCATCGGTTATTTGATCTCAGGACTTTCATTAGTCGCGATGGGCATTGGTGGCTTGATCGCGGGCTTAGCCGTGGCGTTGCTATCAGGCGCAGTCAGCCGTTACACGCCGCTAAAAGAAGATGCCAGTTTTGCCGGTTTCTATCTTGGTTCGCTGGCGTTAGGGGTGACATTGGTGTCACTGCGAGGCTCGAGCGTCGATCTGTTACATGTGCTGTTTGGTTCGCTGCTGGCGGTAGATAACCCGGCATTGCTGCTGGTCGGTGGCATTGCTGCTTTTACCTTGCTGATGTTGGCGCTGATCTACCGGCCTTTAGTGATTGACGCGTTCGACCCCGATTTTTTACGTGCGCAGGGTAAATGGAGCGCGCCGCTGGTGCATGGCCTTTTTCTGATGTTGGTAGTGCTGAACCTGGTTGCTGGCTTTCAGGTGTTGGGCACCTTGATGTCGGTAGGATTGATGATGTTACCCGCGGCAAGTGCTCGTTTCTGGAGTCGTCATCTGGTTGCCATGCTCGCCATTGCCATGCTGTTAGCCGTGATCGCTTCATTTATTGGATTGATTCTTTCCTGGCATTTTTCACTACCCGCTGGACCGGCGGTGGTGTTGAGTGCCGCCATGCTGTTTTTCATTTCTATTTTGACAGGGCCGTGCGGTGGCATTTTGCACCGCCATTAATTTAAGAGGTTTTTATGAAAAAGTTACCGGTTAGCCTGGCGATCGGCGTGATGGCGATCAGCCCATTTTCCATGGCTAAAACTGTAAATGCCGTAGCCAGTTTCACTGTGCTGGCTGACATCGTTAAGCAGGTTGGCGGCGATCAGGTAAAAGTAAAAAGTCTGGTAGGGCCAGATGGCGATCCTCATACTTTTGAGCCGACACCACAAGACAGCCTGGCGCTGTCAAAAGCTGATGTGGTTTTCGTCAGTGGTTTAGGGCTGGAAGGATGGATGGATCGCCTGGTGACAGCATCAGGCTATAAAGGTCAGCCCGTCGTGGCTTCTCGCGGTGTAACGACGCGTAGCATGGAGGAAGAGGGCAAAAGTATTACCGATCCGCATGCATGGAACAGCATGCAAAATGGGGTGATTTACGCAACGAATGTGATGAATGCATTAATCAAAGCCGATCCTGATGATGCCGCCGCGATTCGTCAGCGTGGCGAAAATTATATTCAGCAGCTTAAAAAACTCGATAGCTGGGCAAAAAAGGCTTTTCAGGCCATTCCGTTAGAGAAACGGAAGGTATTAACCAGCCACGATGCCTTCGGCTATTTCGGACAGCGTTATGACGTTAGTTTTCTGGCCCCGGTTGGATTTTCAACGGAAGCAGAAGCCAGCGCGAGCGATGTCGGCAGTTTGATTGATCAATTAAAACAGCAGCACATCAACAGCTACTTTATCGAGAATCAGACCGATCCCCGTCTGGTGAAACAAATTGCCAGCGCGACCGGCGCACAGCCTGGCGGTGAACTTTATCCCGAAGCGCTTTCTGCCGCATCTGGTCCGGCTGCAACTTATGAGGCCGCCTTTAAACATAACGTTAATGCCATGTTGAGCAGTATGCGTTAAGCATAAAAAAGGCCGGGAATTCCCGGCCAATCATCACGACACATCCTAGTGTTTTTTCTTTCTTCCCTGCACCGCTTTAAAGCGCGGATTGGTTTTACAAATCACATAAATACGACCTTTGCGTCGCACCACTTTGCAGTCTTTATGGCGATGTTTAGCGGAACGCAGCGAACTCAATACCTGCATGATTTATCTCCTGTTATTGACGGCCCAGAAAGCGACCGAAACGCTGGTTAAAGCGTGCTGTGCTGCCTTCTTTGGTGAAATCTTTCTGTTTACCGGTGTAATGAACATGTGAGGCAGATGAGACATCCAGCGTCACGTAGGGCAGCGTCTCGCCCCTAAACTCCACGGTGCGATCGGTTTTAATCGTCGAACCGATTTTGAACCAGGCATCAGCTGAAGTGTCATGGAATACCACCTGACGATATTGCGGATGAATATTGGCTTTCATAAAATCACCTTTATGTAATGTTATAATATAACAATATTATGCGCCGTCAGATGCCTCAATGCAACCGAAGAAAAAAAACACGATTAACGAAGCGTGTGAGAACGGAAAGTGGCGGGTTTCGCAGGCAATAAAAAAGGCCGCTTGCGCGGCCTTTTTAGCATCACACCTTAGTGTGATTGGGTATGTTCGACCGGATGGCCTTTTTCAATTTCGGCTTTGTTCTTGCCAAAGCGGCGACGCACCACGACAAAGAATACCGGAACAAAGAAGATAGCCAGCGCGGTAGCCGTTACCATGCCGCCCATTACGCCTGTACCTACTGCGTTCTGTGCGCCGGAACCCGCGCCTGTACTGATCGCCAGAGGCATTACGCCAAGGATAAAGGCAAGCGAGGTCATCAGGATTGGACGCAGACGCATACGCGATGCTTCCAGCGTCGATTCAATCAAGCCTTTGCCCTCTTTATCCATCAAATCCTTCGCGAATTCGACGATCAAGATGGCGTTCTTAGCCGAGAGGCCAACGGTTGTCAGTAACCCCACTACAAAGTAGACGTCATTACTCAAGCCACGTAGCGTAGTGAAGAGCAGCGCACCCACCACCCCGAGCGGTACCACCAGCATGACTGAGAACGGAATCGACCAGCTCTCATACAAGGCGGCGAGACAGAGGAAAACCACAATCAGCGAGATAGCATACAGCGCCGGTGCCTGGTTTCCTGACAAACGTTCCTGGTAGGACATGCCGGTCCAGTCATAGCCGATGCCGGTTGGCAGCTTCGACGCTAACTCTTCCATCAGGTTCATCGCTTCACCAGAACTTTTACCTGGCGCAGGCTGACCAAGGATTTCCATCGCAGGCAGACCGTTATAGCGTTCCAGACGCGGAGAACCGTATTGCCACTTCGCCGATGAGAAGGCCGAGAAGGGCACCATGGTTCCGCTGCTGTTGCGCACGTACCACTTGCTGATGTCATCCGGCAGCATACGTGAATCAGCTTTACCCATCACATACACTTTCTTCACGCGGCCACGGTCAATAAAGTCATTGACGTAGGAACCGCCCCAGGATGCAGCCAGTGTGGTGTTGATGTCGCTCAACGACACGCCCAACGCCTGTGCTTTTTCCTGATCGATGGTCAGTTTGTACTGCGGTGTATCTTCTAACCCGTTCGGACGCACACCAACCAGCGTGTCAGAGTGCTGTGCAATCATACCAAACAGCTGGTTACGCGCTTCGGTTAACTTATCGTGACCCAGGTTGCCCTGATCGATCAGTTCAAAGTCGAAGCCAGTAGCGTTACCCAATTCGATAATTGCGGGCAGGTTAAACGGAATTACCATGGCATCTTTGATCGCACCCAACGCTTTCATCGCACGTCCGGCGATGGCAGGGACTTTCAAATCACTGTTTCCACGTTCATCCCAAGGCTTGAGGCTGACAAACGCAATACCGGTATTCTGGCCACGGCCGGCGAAACCAAAGCCATTGACGGTAAATACGGAGTTAACGCTGTCTTTCTCTTTGGTCAGGAAGTAATCCGTCACCTGATCCAGCACTTTCTGGGTACGTTCTTGCGTGGCACCCGCAGGCAACGATGCCTGAGCTAACAGCAAGCCCTGATCTTCTTCCGGCAGGAAGGAGGAGGGTAAACGTAAGAACAGGAAAGCCATGCCAACCACAATCACCAGATAAATCACTAAATAGCGACCGGTGCTGCGAACGATGTGACCCACACTGTCAACGTAGTGGTTGGTGCTCTTGTCGAACAGACGGTTAAACCAACCGAAGAAACCAGTAGTTTTGCCGTGGTCCCCTTTTTTGATGGGTTTCAGCATGGTGGCACAAAGCGCAGGCGTCAGAATCAACGCCACCAGCACCGAAAGGGCCATAGCCGATACGATGGTAATGGAGAACTGACGATAAATTACGCCGGTTGAACCGCCAAAGAACGCCATCGGTACGAATACCGCTGACAGTACCAGCGCGATACCCACCAGCGCGCCCTGAATCTGCTCCATCGAACGTTTGGTCGCTTCTTTTGGCGGTAATCCCTCTTCCGCCATCACGCGCTCAACGTTCTCAACCACTACGATGGCATCATCCACCAGCAAGCCGATGGCGAGCACCATCCCGAACATCGTCAGGGTGTTTATCGAATAACCAAACGCACTAATAATGGCAAATGTACCCAGCAACACCACCGGCACCGCAATCGTTGGGATCAACGTGGCGCGGAAGTTTTGCAGGAACAGATACATGACCAGGAACACCAGTACGATCGCTTCCATCAGGGTTTTCACCACTTCAAAGATGGAAATTTTAACGAATGGTGTGGTGTCGTACGGATAAACCACTTTCATGCCAGCAGGGAAGAACGGTTGCAGCTTCGCCAGTTCTTGTTTTACCGCATCTGCGGTATCCAGTGCGTTAGCACCGGTTGCCAGTTTGATACCGATACCGGATGCGGGTTTGCCGTTGTAACGTGCGATGATCTCGTAGTTTTCACCGCCGAGTTCAATTTTCGCCACATCACGTAAACGCACCTGCGAGCCATCGGGATTCACTTTTAGCAGGATTTTGCCGAACTCATCGGTAGACGTTAAGCGAGTTTGCGCGATGATTGATGCGTTAAGTTGCTGGCCTGGCGCAGGTGGCGTTCCACCTAACTGACCTGCTGCAACCTGAGCATTCTGTGTATCCAACGCGCTGATCACATCAACCGGCGTCAGCTGATAGTTATTCAGCTTATGCGGGTCCATCCAGATACGCATAGCGTACTGCGCACCAAACACCTGCGTATCACCAACACCTGCGGTACGGCTGATCGGATCTTTAATGTTGGAGGCAACATAATCAGAAATATCATTCTGCGTCATGCTGTCGTCATCACTAATGAAACCGGCCACCATCAGGAAGCTGCTGGAGGATTTCTTAACCTGAATCCCTTGTTGCTGCACTTCCTGCGGAAGCAGAGGCATTGCCAGTTGCAGTTTGTTCTGCACCTGGACCTGGGCAATATCTGCGTCAGTTCCAGACTGGAAAGAGATTGTCAGCGTCAGCGTACCGGATGAATCACTGCTTGAGGACATATACATCAGTCCGTCAATGCCGTTCATATTTTGCTCGATAACCTGCGTTACCGAATCCTGCAGCGTTTTCGCATCCGCACCTGGGTAGGTGGCCTGAATCTCAATTGCCGGCGGCGCAACATTGGGATATTGCTCTATCGGCAGTTTGAGAATCGATAGCACACCCGCCAACATGATGATGATGGCGAGGACCCACGCAAAGATGGGTCGATCGATAAAGAACTTAGCCATGTATCAACGGCTCCTGTTATGACGATGATTTTTCAGACTGAGACTGCGATTGCGAGTCAGGTGCAGCTTTAGCATCGTCTGAGACTTCTTGTGGCGTAACCTGTGCGCCCGGTTTTGCACGTTGCAGACCTGTCGTAATCACACGTTCGCCCGATTTAACACCGTCCGTCACCAGCCATTTGTCGCCAATGGCCTGAGCGGCATTCACGGTACGTGATTCGACTTTATTGTCAGAGCCCACCACCATTACCGTCGCCTGACCGGTTGGCGTACGCGTTACCGCTTGTTGCGGTACCAGCAAGGCTTCTGGGTTGGTTCCTTCATCCAAACGTGCACGTACAAACATGCCCGGCAACAATGAATGTTGTGGATTTGGGAAAATCGCACGCAAGGTGATAGAGCCAGTGGTTTCGTCGACGGTTACGTCAGAGAATTCCAGTGTGCCAGGTTGAGAAAAGCTGCTGCCATCTTGCATCAACAGGGTGACGTTTGCTTTACCGTCAATCTGTTTCAGCTTGCCTGACTCCAGTTCTCCACGCAGGCGCAGGAAATCGTCGCTGGATTGCGTGACATCAACATACATCGGGTCAAGCTGCTGCACGGTAGCCAGCGCGGTAGTTTGCGCGCTTTGCACCAATGCACCTTCCGTAACGGAAGATTTACCGATACGGCCGCTGATAGGCGAAGTCACTTTGGTGTAAGCGAGATTGATACGCGCTGTTTCGACGTTGGCTTTTGCCACTTGAACTGCAGCATCATTCTGCGCAGCAGTAGCAACCGCGGTGTCATAGTCTTGCTGACTGATGTACTTGGTACCCAGCAGAGGCTTGTAACGTTTCACCGTGAGTTGAGCAATGCGCGCATTAGCTTCAGCCTGAGACAAATCGCCTTTGGCGCTGTTATAAGCGGCTTGATAAGTTGCAGGATCGATTTGATAAAGCGATTGACCCGCTTTTACATCACTGCCTTCAACAAAATTACGCTTCAGAATAATACCGGAAACTTGAGGCCGAACTTCAGCTACGCGATACGCGGAAGTCCTGCCCGGTAATTCGGTAGAAATTTTTAAAGGTTCGTTTTTTAACGTGACAACACCTACTTCAGGAGGTTGTTGCTGGGCGGCTTGTTGGGATTTACCATCATCACATCCTGTTAACAAAAAGCTGCCTGATAACATCAGGACGGCCGCCAGAGGCGATAATCCTCTGATTTTATTCATAAATAAACCTCTAGAGTTCGATATCAAATGATCAATGGATCACAAACCGAAAAACCCATTGCTGCGTCAGATCGCGGGTCGTGCTATGGTACATACATTCACAAATGTATGTAAACTTGCCTGTTTGTAAAAAAAGTTACCTATGGCACGAAAAACCAAAGCGCAAGCACTTGAAACTCGACATCAAATTCTTGATGCCGCCATTATTCTGTTTTCACAACAGGGTGTTTCTGCCACCTCATTAGCAGATATCGCCGCAGCCGCTAATGTCACGCGCGGTGCCATTTACTGGCATTTCAAAAATAAAGCTGATGTCTTGCATGAAATCTGGTTGCGATGCGACGCCGGGCTTGATGATGTGGAACTTGAGTATCAGACAAAATACCCGGGCGATCCACTTTCTGTTTTAAGAGCGATGTTAGTCTATATCTTTGAAGCAACAGCAAAGGATCCACAACGCCGCGCCTTGATGGAGATCATATTCCATAAGTGCGAATTCGTCGGTGAAATGGCGGCACTGAAAAACATTCAGCAGAGTTTACTGCTTGAGTGTTACGAAAAAATAGAAGACGTTCTGCGTCAGTGTATTGAAGCAGAACAGCTGTCGCCGCATCTTAACACGCGTCAGGCAGCGCTTATTATGCGCGGTTACGTTAATGGAATGATGGAAAGCTGGTTATTTACGCCGGAAAGCTTCGATTTAGCCGGTGATGCCACACAACTGGTTGAAGCGTTTATTGATATGTTACGGCTAAGCCCAACCTTAACCGTTAACGTTTAATCAGAATGGCTGTTGTCGCGTTTTCTTTCAAAATCGCGTTGTACCATGGCCAATGCTGAGAGCACCGTTTCTACTGGAAGCTGATGCTCTTCCAAAAGTTGAATCAAATCCACCGCCAGCTTGACGTCGTCAGGGGCATTTTCCAAAGACATAATCTCTCCTTAACAGGGGACGTCGTTACTGTCCCATCTCTTATGCCAGCGTATCGCTCTTAATAATAGAAGCAGACATTGCCGTGACGTTTTATTCGCTTTCACTGCCACTACGCAGCGATAACGCCCATTCAACAGAACGGATAGCCTGTCGACAACGCGCCATTCTGCCTTCAAGAATTTCCAAATCTTTTTTCAACTGCTGCTGTACCGCCAGGGTTTCAGCCAACGCCATGCGCTGCTCGCGCTGATCGATCATGGCCTGCAATCGTCGCTCATACTCACGATATTCCTGATATTTGGATTCTCTCAGATTCCGCTGCGGTCGCTCGCGCCAGGTGCGAATTTGCTGGGTACTCGCTTCTCGTTGCAGGGCTGCGATTTGATCTACCAAACGTTCAGCTAACCAGGCACTTCGAGTCAGATCCTCTGCCTCTGTACACAATCGCTGAAAATTTTGCTCAATTTCTTGCAGATAGTCGGCCAGCCTTGTGCCTTTAGCACGGAAGAGTTGACTGTCGAAGCGTGGTTGACGACAGCGTCCATCGGGATGGCGGGCAATCTCTTCACGCAAGCTAAGAATGCAATGATGCAGTCGCTGATGAACGGAACTGAGGCTCATAATCCGCCAGCCAATTGTGCTAACGTGTGCGAACTCAGGAATTTTTGGGCGGCATTCATGCAACGCATTGTGTTATTAACCCTCGGCTGGCTGGCAATTGTGCTGGGCACATTGGGTATTGTATTACCTTTATTACCTACCACGCCATTTATGCTCTTGGCGGCTTGGTGCTTTGCCCGTTCTTCACCCCGCTTTCATCACTGGCTGCTGTGGCGCTCACCCTTTGGCCGTTATCTTCGCCACTGGGATCAACATCGAGCCATGCCGCCAGGCACGAAAGGTCGCGCTATCTTACTGATAATTATTACCTTTAGCGTTTCCATTTTTTTGGTGAAAATCGTGTGGGTACGTATCATGCTATTGGTGATGTTAGCGTTGCTGGTGGCATTTATGTGGCGTATTCCGGTGGTGGCAGAAACGGCGGATCCGCCGCAGACACCGCGATAAAGTTGCATTTATCCGGCCATTTGCTTAGATTTGGGCGTCTTCGTGCGTGGCTTTCCCTTGTGAATACTCTCCCGCTGAGCCTTTTAATAGGTATTGGCGCTATAGAAGCTGCGCGAAACAGAATTTTTTACCAGGCGTAACATTATGACCGACACTGCGCAGCAGCTTGAATACATTAAAAACAGCATCAAAAGCATTTCTGATTATCCGAAACCGGGCATCCTGTTTCGTGACGTCACCAGTTTGCTGGAAGATCCAAAAGCCTATGCGGCGTCAATCGCGCTGCTGGTCGAGCGTTATCGCAACAAAGGCATCACTAAAGTTGTAGGAACCGAAGCGCGTGGTTTTCTGTTTGGTGCGCCAGTGGCGTTAGGTTTGGGCGTGGGATTTGTCCCCGTGCGTAAACCGGGCAAACTGCCGCGCGAAACTTACAGCGAAACCTATGAGCTGGAATACGGCACCGACCAACTGGAACTGCACAAAGATGCTATCCAACCGGGCGATGTGGTGTTAGTGGTTGATGATCTACTGGCAACCGGCGGCACCATTGAAGCGACAGTGAAATTGATTCGTCGTGCCGGTGGTGAAGTTACGGATGCCGCTTTTATCATTAACCTGTTTGATTTAACGGGCGAAACCCGCCTAAAAGCGCTTGGCGTTGAGTGCTACAGTCTGGTCAACTTCCCCGGCCACTAAACGATTCTGCGGGCCTTGCCGCAAGGCGAGGTCTTCACACGCTTCACTGAGATAACCAGTGATAGGCAGATGCATTTCTCGCTGTTAGACTACTGCAACGATATACAGGAGTTGCAGATCTCTGCGCTCACCTTTCCATCCAAATTCGTCGAATCCACATGAGCTATCAGGTACTTGCGCGAAAATGGCGTCCCCAGGCTTTTGCTGATGTTGTTGGTCAGGAACATGTTCTGACGGCGCTGGCGAATGGATTGTCTCTGGGACGTATCCATCATGCTTATCTCTTCTCCGGCACGCGCGGGGTAGGGAAAACCACCATTGCGCGTCTGTTGGCCAAAGGTCTTAACTGCGAAACGGGTATTACCGCGACGCCGTGCGGCCAGTGCAATAATTGTCGCGAGATTGAACAGGGCCGATTCGTTGATCTGATTGAGATCGATGCGGCTTCGCGCACCAAAGTGGAAGACACCCGCGATCTGCTCGATAACGTTCAGTACGCACCGGCGCGTGGCCGCTTCAAAGTCTATTTGATCGATGAAGTCCACATGCTTTCGCGTCACAGCTTTAACGCGCTGTTAAAAACGCTGGAAGAGCCGCCGTCACACGTTAAATTTCTGCTGGCAACCACCGATCCGCAAAAACTGCCGGTGACCATTCTTTCTCGCTGTCTGCAATTTCATCTCAAGGCGCTGGATGTCGATCAAATCCGCCAGCAGCTTGACCATGTTCTACAGCAAGAACAGATCGAAAGTGAACCGCGCGCGCTGCAGCTTTTAGCCCGCGCTGCGGATGGCAGTATGCGCGATGCGCTGAGCCTAACCGATCAGGCGATTGCGATGGGGCAAGGCGCAGTAACCAGCGCAACCGTCAGCACCATGCTGGGCACGCTTGATGGCGAACAGCCGTTGGGATTGATCGAGGCCGTGGTTGATGGCAACGGTGAAGAGGTGATGTCGCTGTTGAACCAGGCGGCGTCGCGCGGTGTGGAGTGGGAAGCTCTGCTGGTTGAAATGCTGCGTTTACTGCATCGCATTGCCATGGTGCAATTGCTGCCGACATCATTAAATGATGATGAAGAGAGCAATGCGCAGCGTTTGCGTGAACTGGCGCGCGTCGTGCCGCCAGCGGATGTGCAGCTTTATTACCAAACCTTGTTAATGGGACGCAAAGATTTACCGATTGCGCCCGATCGCCGCATGGGCGTTGAAATGACGCTGCTGCGTGCGCTGGCTTTTCACCCTAAAGCACAGGTTGCTGATCCCGTAGCACGTTCAGCCTTGGTGGCGCAACCGGCAGAAGTACAGCCACAAAATCCGCCGGCACAGCCTCAAGCTGCCAATTTGCAGCCGCAACGTTCGCCCGCGCAGCCGCAAACTGCAAAGTCGCAGCCACAACCGACGGCGGCACAGCCACAAATGGCACCGCCTGATGCTGCACCTGCGACGCAGCATCATGAAACGTCGCCAGCGGCGGCACCGGATCCCTCTTTATCCAGCTCCACCAGTCAGCTCCTGCAGGCGCGCACGCAACTGTTGCGCCAGGGAGCGAACAAACCAAAAAAGAGTGAGCCGGCGGCGCCTGGAGCGCGGCCGGCCAACTCCGCGCTGGAGCGGCTGGCTTCAGTCACTGAGCGAAGCCAGCAGCGCATGCGAGATAGCGCACCTGCCGCTCCGGTAAAAAAAGAGGCCTATCGCTGGAAATCGCAGAACCAGACGGTGGAAATTGCCGAACCCATCGCTACGCCAAAAGCCTTGCGTTCTGCGCTTGAGCATGAGAAAACCCCTGAGCTGGCGGCACGGCTGGCGGAAGAAGCGTTGCAGCGTGACAGTTGGGCTGCTGAAATCGCCACCCTGCAGTTGCCTAAGCTAGTACAGCAGTTAGCCTTGAATGCATGGAAGGAAACCACTGAGAACGGTGTTTGTTTGCACCTCCGTTCCAGCCAGCGCCATTTGAATTCTACCGCTGCGCAGCAGGCATTAAGCGCAGCGTTAAGTCAGGCAGCCGGACAGACAGTTGAACTGTCGGTCATTGAAGACGATAATTCTACGGTGTTGACGCCACTGGAGTGGCGTCAGGCCATTTACGAAGAGAAGCTGGCGCAAGCGCGTCAGTCGATCACCAGCGATACTCACATTCAGACGCTGCGTCGCTTTTTCGATGCCGATCTGGATGAAGAAAGTATCCGACCCGTTTGATCACGCTGCCGCTGTCCAATGGATAGCGTTGTGGCCACAGCTGAGAGAGAAAACTATGTTTGGTAAAGGCGGATTGGGTAACCTGATGAAACAGGCCCAGCAGATGCAAGACAAAATGGCCAAAGTTCAGGAAGAGATCGCTGCACTGGAAGTCACCGGTGAATCAGGCGCGGGTCTGGTAAAAGTCACCATCAACGGTGCGCATAACTGTCGCCGCGTTGAAGTCGATCCAAGCCTGTTGGAAGATGACAAAGACATGCTGGAAGATCTGATCGCTGCGGCATTCAACGATGCAGCACGCCGCATCGATGAAACCCAGAAAGAGAAGATGGCGGATGTCTCTTCAGGCATGCAATTGCCGCCTGGCTTCAAGATGCCGTTCTAATGCAAACCAGTCCACTGCTTGAGTCTTTGATGGAATCGCTGCGCTGTCTGCCTGGCGTTGGGCCGAAATCGGCACAGCGCATGGCATTCCAGCTGTTGCAGCGCGATCGCAGCGGTGGCATGCGGCTGGCGCAGGCGCTTACACGGGCCATGTCGGAAATCGGTCATTGCGCCGATTGCCGCACGTTCACCGAGCAGGAAATTTGCACCATTTGCGCCAATCCCCGGCGTCAACAAAATGGGCAAATCTGTGTGGTGGAAAGCCCGGCAGATATCCACGCCATTGAGCAAACCGGGCAATTTGCCGGTCGCTACTTTGTGCTGATGGGCCATCTTTCGCCGCTTGACGGCATTGGCCCGGCGGATATTGGCCTGGATCGCCTTGAACAGCGCTTAGAGAGTGAAACCCTCAATGAAGTGATTCTCGCGACCAACCCAACGGTTGAAGGCGAAGCCACTGCTAACTATATTGCCGAGCTGTGCGGGCAATATGGTGTCGATGCAAGCCGTATCGCCCATGGCGTTCCGGTGGGCGGCGAACTTGAAATGGTTGATGGCACCACGCTGTCGCACTCGCTGGCCGGTCGCCACAAGATTAAATTTTAAACGCTTGCCGGTGTTATGTAAGACACTGGCTTGAAATCCTCGTACTTATCCCCACATCTTCCTCAACGTTTGTTCAACCTGTTTTGTTGAGGTAGCAATGACCATGAAAGGACAAGAGACCCGTGGCTTTCAGTCGGAAGTAAAACAACTTCTGCACCTGATGATCCATTCTCTCTATTCAAACAAAGAGATTTTCCTGCGCGAACTGATTTCCAACGCCTCAGATGCGGCGGACAAGCTGCGTTTTCGTGCGCTGTCTGATGCCAGCCTCTACGAAGGTGATGGCGACTTGCGCGTGCGTCTCTCTGTTGATAAGGACAACCGCACCATTACGCTGAGCGATAACGGCATTGGTATGCGTCGAAACGAGGTGATTGATAACCTCGGTACGATTGCGAAATCAGGTACCAAAGCGTTTCTTGAATCCATGGGTTCTGACCAGGTCAAAGACAGCCAGCTCATCGGCCAGTTTGGTGTCGGTTTCTATTCCGCCTTTATCGTGGCAGACAAAGTTTCCGTGCGCACCCGCGCAGCGGGTGCAGCTGCTGACGAAGGCGTGTTCTGGGAATCAGCAGGGGAAGGCGAATATACCCTCGCGGATATCACCAAAGACGATCGCGGCACCGAGATCACGCTGCATTTACGTGAAGGTGAGGATGAGTTCCTTGATGCCTGGCGTGTGCGCAACATCATTGGTAAATACTCTGATCACATCGCGCTGCCGGTTGAAATCGAGACCAAAGACGAAGAAAACGACACCACCAGCTGGGAAAAGATCAACAAAGCTCAGGCGCTGTGGACGCGTAACAAGTCTGACATCAGCGATGAAGAATACACCGAGTTCTATAAGCACATCGCACATGACTTCAGCGATCCAGCGATTTGGAGCCATAATCGGGTTGAAGGCAAGCAGGAATACACCAGCCTGCTCTATATCCCGGCACGTGCGCCATTCGACATGTGGAACCGCGATACCAAGCATGGCCTGAAACTCTACGTACAGCGCGTGTTCATCATGGACGACGCTGAGCAGTTCATGCCGAACTATCTGCGCTTTGTTCGTGGCCTGATTGATTCTAACGATCTGCCGCTGAACGTCTCGCGTGAAATTCTGCAAGACAGCCGCGTAACCCAAAGCCTGCGCGGTGCGCTGACCAAGCGTGCGCTGCAAATGCTGGAAAAACTGGCAAAAGAGGACAGCGACAAATATCAGACCTTCTGGAAAGAGTTTGGTCTGGTGCTGAAAGAGGGCCCTGCTGAAGACAACACCAACCAGCAAACCATCGCTAAATTGCTGCGCTTTGCAACCACGCAGAGCGAAGGTGCAGAACAAACCATTTCGCTGGAAGACTATGTTAGCCGCATGGTAGAAGGGCAGGAGAAGATTTACTACATCACTGCCGACAGCTATGCCGCAGCGAAGAGCAGCCCGCATCTGGAACTGTTCCGCAAAAAAGGCATTGAGGTTCTGCTGCTCTCCGATCGCATCGACGAATGGATGATGAGCTACCTGACCGAGTTCGACGGCAAAACCTTCCAATCTGTCAGCAAAGCGGATGATTCGCTAAGCAAGCTGGCCGATGAAGAAACCGAAGAGCAAAAAGAAGCCGAGAAGGCGCTGGAACCGTTCGTTGAGCGCATTAAAACGTTGCTGGGCGAGCGTGTTAAAGAGGTGCGCTTAACGCATCGCTTAACCGACACGCCAGCGATTGTCACCACTGACGCTAATGAAATGACCACGCAAATGGCGAAGCTGTTCGCGGCTGCGGGTCAGGAAGTGCCAGAGGTGAAATACATCTTCGAAATCAACCCGGATCACCAATTGGTCAAACGCGTTGCGGATACGCAAGACGAAGCGCACTTTGGCGAGTGGATTGAACTGCTGCTGGATCAGGCGCTATTGGCTGAGCGCGGTACGCTGGATGATCCGAACCAGTTTATCCGTCGCATGAATCAGCTGCTGACGGCCTAAACTAACAAGCCGGTGACGCACATCACCGGCTTTTTTTATGGCTGCGCAGCGTCGCGGAGCCAATGTCGAAACAGGCTTATCTCGGCATCGTTTCGCCGCGCTTGCTTGGTCATCATCCAGGTTGCGCGTTCAACCCGCACAAAGCCTACGGGCGCAATCAACGTGCCATCTTCAAGCTCCTTTCGAACCAGCAAACGCGGCGCCATGATCACGCCGAGACCATTGCGTGCCGCCTGAATACCCAACGTCAGATTTTCAAAATGCTTACCGGGACGAAAATTCCCGCGCACGCCTGCGGCTTTTGCCCACTCTGACCAGGCATGTAAGCGTGTATCGGCATGGAGCAGCGGCAATTCTGCCAGATCCTGTTCGCTGCGAAAGCGTTGGGCAAACAGGGGTGAGCAGAGCGGGCCAATATAGTCTTCGCTAACCAAGGTGGCATCAATATCGCCATCCGGTGGCTGCTCGTAGCTGAGGATCAACACGTCAGTATGTTCGCTGCGCAACTGATCAACGTCAGCCAGCGCCTGAAACTGAACGTCGATTTCGGGATGTCGCTGATAAAACGTCGCAATACGTGGAATCAACCATTGCGAGAGAAAACTGGGTGAACAGGAAACTTTAAGATGATGACGCATGCCAGTACGAATACTTTCACTGGTGCTGTGTAATTCGCTGAAGGCTTTCTGGCAACTGATGAGTAAGCGCTCACCATGTGAGGTTAATTTGACGCGTCCATTAGAACGGACAAATAACGGCTTGCCCATCCAGTTTTCAAGCTGGCGTATCTGATGACTGATAGCGCTATGTGTGACGTGCAGGTGTTCGGCCGCCAGACTAAAGCTGCTGTTCAAAGCGGCCTGATGAAAATAGTGCAGCGCCCTCAGCGGTGGTAGCCCGGTCATACTCATCCCCTGTGTAAAAACCTAACAGGGATTGTCAGTTTATATCATTTTAAAGTCCAGCCGCATTGACCTACCCTTTAGGGCAAATTCTGGCGGGTTGACTGATGCGTTTGTCTGTGCCTTTATCGGCTATTTCCGCCTTGCTCAAGACGAGCCGCTCGCCATCACACTGCAAAAACACGAGAAAAAAGTACGATGGCTTCCTCATCTTCTTCATCTGAGCGTGCTTCAAAGGCGCGAGATAGGTTGCGCCTCACATTGTCACGACTCTATAAACTAGAGCAGTTCGATCTGTTCTTTACTCCGTCGTTACATGTTGCGCGCATACTGCTCTCCCAACTCTTTTTTCGCCAGGAACAGGCACGTAATCAAACCCGCTACGCTTCCCATTATCCTGTTACTGAACTCAATGTACTGCCCGCTATTCCACTGATGTCAGGCAATATCACGCTCATTCCGCATATTGAAATGCCGCGCGGCGTAATACGAACGTTGAGCGATTGCCAAAAGCAGGGTGTGACCGATGCCAGTGAAAGCTTTGCCAGCATGCTGCATGAGTCACTGATCAATGAGGCTCAGCTGTTTGTCACCCGTTTTGATCGTCACGCTGAGTTAGGGAATGATTTAGTGCTGGTGGCGCTGCGTACACAGGATTTCAGTACGTTAGTACGCAGCGAATTGCGCCTGTTTGAACAAGGTTTAACGCTGGAAAATGCGATTCAACATACCCTCAAGCGAATGGACGATGATGACTGGCGGCCTTATAACGCTGCGGTTGTGGATAATATCTCGATCTCCTCGCCGGTAATATTGAATTCCAGCCATCAGCCTGGCTTGCCGTTTGCCAGTTTTTATTTGCCCGCTTCGCTGCTGGCGACATTAAAGAGTTCGGACGAGATGATGTTGTGGCCAAAACTGGAACGCTTGCAGTTCAATGCCAATGTGCGCGGCGGTGGCAAAAAAAGCGTCAATGTGACGCATCAGGTGTGCAAGCGGCTGCAAAACTTGTTTGCCGCTAGCAACAAATCTGAAAAAGGCGCAACGTTGAATCGCTACTAGGTATCCAAGAGGAAAGCCAATAAAGTAGACCTGACAGGATCCGCGCCTTTCTTGTGATGCGCGGATCATAATGGTATGTTCTTCGCCTTCTCAGATAGATCAATGCGATTCGCAAGGGGATTTACGCAATGCGTATTATTCTGCTCGGTGCTCCGGGCGCAGGTAAGGGGACTCAGGCCCAATTCATCATGGAGAAATATGGCATCCCGCAAATCTCCACCGGCGACATGTTGCGTGCAGCAGTTAAAGCAGGCTCTGACCTTGGCAACCAGGCGAAAGCCATTATGGATGCTGGCAAGCTGGTTACCGATGAATTAGTGATTGCGCTGGTAAAAGAGCGTATTACACAGGAAGACTGCAAAAACGGTTTCCTGCTGGACGGTTTCCCACGCACCATTCCTCAGGCAGACGCGATGAAAGATGCCGGCATCAACGTTGATTACGTGCTGGAGTTTGCTGTACCGGATGAACTGATTGTTGAACGCATCGTGGGACGTCGTGTCCATGCGCCATCTGGCCGCGTTTATCACGTCAACTTTAATCCACCAAAAGTGGAAGGCAAAGATGATGTGACGGGCGAAGAGCTGACCACCCGTAAAGATGATCAGGAAGAAACCGTGCGTAAGCGCCTGGTGGAATACCATCAGATGACCGCGCCGCTGATTGCTTACTACAGTAAAGAAGCTGAGGCGGGCAACACCGCTTATCACAAAATTGATGGCACCCGTAAAGTGCCTGAAGTAAGCGCAGAGCTGGCGAACATCCTCGGCTAAATGCGTTGGGGCTGGTTATGCTGGCCCCTTTTGCAGTAATCGCTGTTACCTCCCACTAATTCCGCTACAATTTCCCTCGTTTTCACGCACCCCCGTATTCGTCAAGGAATAGCAATGAGGCAAGATAAGCCCGGCGTGTTACTGGTAAATTTAGGTACGCCAGACGCCCCAACCACACCTGCAGTTAAACGTTATCTAAAACAATTTTTGAGCGATCCGCGCGTTGTCGATACGCCGCGCTGGCTTTGGTGGCCGATCCTCAATGGCGTCGTTTTGCCATTCCGATCGCCAAAAGTCTCAAAACTGTATGCTTCGGTCTGGATGGAAGGCGGTTCGCCGTTGATGGTTTTCAGCCAGCGCCAACGTGATGCGCTTGCGGCAAAGCTTGATATGCCGGTTGCATTGGGCATGAGTTACGGCAATCCCAGCCTGAAAAGTGCCGTTGACAGTTTAATGGCGCAGGGCGTAACGCGATTGATCGTGCTGCCGCTTTACCCGCAATTTTCCTGCTCTACCGTAGCTGCAGTGTGGGACGGCTTAACCGCGGTATTTAAAGATTACCGCTCGCTGCCTGATGTCGAGTTCATTCGCGATTATGCTGAGCACCCCGCTTACATTGCTGCGTTAAAAGCCTCGGTTGAACGCTCTTTTGCCAAGCATGGTCAGCCCGATCTGCTGGTGATGTCTTATCACGGCATTCCACAACGTTTTGCAGATGAAGGCGATGACTATCCGCAGCGCTGCGCGGATACGACCGCAGCCCTGACTAAAGCGCTGGGCCTGCGTGACGACCAGTTTAAACTGACTTTCCAGTCGCGTTTTGGTCGTGAGCCTTGGTTGACGCCTTATACCGATGAGACGATGCAAGGCCTGCCGGCCAAAGGTGTCAAGCACGTTCAGGTAATGAGTCCTGGCTTCTCGGCAGATTGCCTGGAAACGCTGGAAGAGATCAGCGAGCAAAACTGCGAGTTCTTCATGCACGCAGGCGGTGAGAAGTTTGAGTACATCCCAGCTTTAAACGATGATGAAGCTCACATCGACATGATGGTGCAGCTGGTCAACGCACGCCGTTAATTCACAGGCAGAGAGTGTGATATCATTCTCTGCCTGTTTTCCCCCTACGGCAGCCTTCATGAAATTTCCCGGCAAACGAAAATCCAAACACTATTTCCCTGTTAGCGCTCGCGATCCTTTATTGCAACCCACTCAACACGACGTTGAAGAAGGCAGCTGGGTGGTGGGTATCGATCAGACATTGGTTGATATCGAAGCCAAAGTGGATGATGACTTTTTAGCTCGCTACGGTTTAAGCGCAGGCCATTCTTTAGTGATTGACGATGCCGTTGCTGAAGCGCTCTACACCGAGTTAATGCGTGAAGAGCTGATCAGCCATCAGTTTGCGGGTGGTACCATTGGCAACACCTTGCACAATTTTTCCGTGTTGGCTGATGATCGCTCGGTACTGCTGGGCGTGATGTGTAATAACATTCAAATTGGCGGTTACGCTTATCGCTATCTTTGCAATACTTCCAGCCGCATGGATCTCAACTATCTGCAGGGTGTTGATGGCGCGATTGGACGCTGCTTCACTTTAGTTGGCGAGCAGGGCGAACGCACCTTTGCTATCAGTCCCGGCCAGATGAACCAGTTGCAGCCAGCCAACATCCCGGAAGCGGTGATTGCGGGTGCCTCGGCGCTGGTGTTGACATCCTATCTGGTTCGTTGCAAAGAGGGCGAGCCGATGCCGCATGCCACGCTACAAGCAATTGAGTACGCAAAAAAGCATAACGTGCCGGTGGTGCTAACGTTAGGGACTAAACACGTCATTGGCGATAATCCGCAATTCTGGCGCGATTTCCTGCGCGATCACGTCTCTATCGTGGCAATGAATGAAGAAGAAGCCTATGCGTTAACCGGCGAAGCGGATCCGCTGCTGGCATCTGATATGGCGTTGGAATGGGTAGACCTGGTGCTGTGTACCGCAGGCCCGACGGGTTTATACATGGCGGGTTATACCGAAGACGAATTCAAGCGCAAAACCAATCATCCGTTGCTGCCCGGTGCGATTGCAGAGTTTAACCAGTACGAATTCAGCCGCGTAATGCGTTTGCAGGATTGCCAGCAACCGCTGCGTATTTTTTCTCATATCGCACCTTATATGGGCGGTCCAGAGAAAATCATGAATACCAACGGTGCGGGTGATGGTGCTTTGGCGGCCCTGCTACATGACATTACGGCGAACAACTATCACCGTCTTAAAGTGGCGAATTCCAGTAAACACGCCCGCCCTTATCTGACTTACTCTTCGCTGGCGCAAGTGTGTAAATATGCCAACCGCGTCAGTTATCAAGTGTTGAACCAGCATTCACCGCGCCTGACGCGCGGCTTACCAGAGCGTGAGGATAGCCTGGAAGAGTCCTACTGGGATCGATGATTTAAGCGGGTCGGTGCGAGAAGGTCTTGTTAATGACCTTCTCGCCTTAAAGAGGGGATTAGCTGTTGGTCGTGACCCGTACAGTTTCGCAGGCTAAATCCTGATGATCTTGCGCCATCTCCTGTTCGAGCATCAGCAACATGCTATTGGCAATCTCACGCTCGCCCATCACCACGCGCGTTGCGCCCCGTTCCATGATGTACTCTACTTCGTCGTCATAATGTGCCCGCGCGATAATCTCAATGCTTTGGTGTCTTTCACGGGCAGCTGCCACCACTTCGCCCGCTTCATAGCCATTGGGAATCGTCAGCAGCAGCCAACGGGCGCAGTCTAAACGTGCCAGCTCCATAGTTTCGGCGCGAGCGGCGTTGCCCAGCACCGCTCTGATGCCGCGTTCACGCAGCGCTTCAACGCGAGGACGTGAATTTTCTACCACCACCAGCGGCACATTCGCCTCCAGCAACTTCTCACCAATCAGGCTTCCCACGCGGCCATATCCCACAATCACCGCATGATTACAGATATCGACCGGAATTTGCTTCTCTTCTTCAATCGCCTCTTCCAGCGTTTGCTCTTCCATGGTTTCAGTTTTTGCCAGGTAACGTTCTAGCAAGGTAAAGAGAATAGGATTCAGCATAATGGACAGAATGGCGGCGGCGAGCACCAAATTACGCCCTTCTTCGGTCAGGATATTCAGGGAAATACCGAGCCCTGCGAGAATAAAGGCAAACTCACCAATCTGCGCCAGACTCACGGAGATGGTTAACGCTGTTCGACGTGAATGACCCAGCAGCGTGACCAGCAACCAGGCCGCGACCGATTTACCCACCACGACAATCACCAGCGCACCCAGCACCGCTAACGGCTGTGTCACTAAAATCATCGGGTCAAACAACATCCCTACCGAAACAAAGAACAGCACCGCAAACGCGTCGCGCAGCGGCAGCGTGTCATGTGCGGCACGGTGGCTCAATTCAGACTCGTTCAGCACCATGCCCGCGAAAAACGCGCCCAAGGCAAAGGAGACATCAAAAAATTCTACAGCACCAAACGCAATGCCCAGCGCCAGCGCCAGCACCGCGAGTGTGAAAAGCTCGCGCGAACCGGTTGCGGCACTTTTGGCAAGGATCCACGGCACCGCGCGACGTCCTACCACCATCATCAACACCATAAAGGCAGCGACTTTACCTATGGTCAACAGCAGATCCCAGGCAAGTAAGCTCGCGCTGGCGTTGCCTTCTTCAAACATTCCGGCGATCGCAGGCAGCAGAACCAGCGCCAGCACCATCACTAAATCTTCAACGATTAACCAGCCAATGGCGATTTGCCCGCGTTGACTATCAATCAGTTGGCGTTCTTCTAAGGCGCGCAGTAACACCACGGTACTGGCGGTTGAAAGACAGAGCCCAAACACTAAGCCCGTCATTAATGACCAGCCCATCGACCACGACAAACCCATTCCCAGCAAGGTTGCTACGGCAATTTGCGCAATAGCACCGGGAATAGCGATGTGTTTTACCGACATCAAATCTTTTAAAGAGAAATGCAGACCCACCCCAAACATCAGCAAAATGACGCCTAATTCCGCCAGTTCGGGAGCGAGGTTGGTATCAGCGACAAAACCGGGCGTAAAAGGGCCTGCCAGCACGCCAGCCATTAAATAGCCGACTAACGGAGATATTCGTAAGCGATTAGCCAGCATGCCAAGGAGAAAAGCCAGAACCAGTGCCCCGACAATGGTGGTGATCAACGGTGTGGTGTGATGCATGCCTGTCTCCTTGTGTGCAATTGTATCCGCTTGTAACAAATGAGTTTAATGCAAATAGCAGTGGTACGCTGAATAATTTGTGGGATTAAGGGAAAAAACTCATTAAATACGAAGAAAACGCAATCGAACCTCTATTTTTACTCATTATCTTTAATATTGGCCGTAATAGCGGTTAATCAAGGGACGTAAGGAAAAATAATTATCCCTCTAAAAGTCGTATGACACGACGGATACGCCAGAGAAAAGGTGTTATCGCCAGACCAGACATTCCAGGAAGGTAAATCAGCGCTTTAAGAACATCCGCTTAATTGACCCTAAGCGTGTTTGGCCTTGAGTTAAAGAGAGGAATGTGCGACACAGGAGGTCGATTTAGCGAGCGAGCCCGTAGATAAACGGGCCAGATGCGTGATAAGGAGATTGGCTTTGTTAATACCACGATGGTCAGGAAAAGGAATAGCGCTGTTACTGGCGCTGACACCCATGCTTTCTCAGGCCGCTGTGCCTGATCGTACCTACCGTTTTAGCCTCCTTCATACCAACGATGAGCACGGACATTTCTGGTTTAACGAGCAGGGCGAATATGGCCTGGCGGCGCAAAAGACCTTGATGGATACACTGCGCTATGACGTGCAGGCCAAAGGCGGCGGTGCGCTGATCCTGTCTGCGGGTGACGTCAACACCGGCGTGCCTGAATCGGATGAGCTAGATGCCGAACCCGATATTCGTGGCATGAATCTGATTGGCTATGATGCCATGGCGTTAGGCAATCACGAGTTCGATAAACCGCTCGATATCCTACGTAAGCAGGAAAAATGGGCAAAATTCCCGTTTTTAGCCGCAAATGTCTATCAAAAAAGCAGCGGACAGCGCCTGTTCAAGCCTTGGGCTGTATTTAACCGTATGGGGCTGAAAATTGCTGTGCTCGGTTTGATTACCCCGCAAACCGCGCAGTTGGCGAATCCGGCTGCGTTGAAGGATATCGAGTTCCGCGATCCCATCAGCGAAACAGAGAAAGCCGTGGCTGAATTACGCGCCACTGAAAAGCCTGACGTGATTGTCGCGTTGACGCACCTGGGTTATGACGAAGACGGTAAACACGGCAGCAATGCACCGGGCGATGTAACGTTAGCGCGTAGCCTGCCAAAAGGAACCCTCGATCTGATTGTCGGCGGCCATTCTCATGATGCGGTTTGCATGGAAAAAGAGAACGTCAGCGTCAAAAATTATCAGCCAGGTCAGCCTTGTCAGCCCGATCAACAAAACGGTGTCTGGATCATGCAGGCTGATAAGTGGGGAAAATATGTGGGTCGCGGTGACTTCACTTACCGCAATGGTGAAATCACGCTGGCGTCGTACCAGCTGGTGCCGGTAAATCTCAAGCATAAAATCAATAATATGGATGGCAGCGAATCCTGGCTGACCTGGCAAGAAGAGATCCCAAAAAATACCGCGATGATGAAGTTGTTAACGCCCTATCAGAAGCGTGCAGACGCGAAGCTGATAGTGAATGTTGGCAGTACTGAGGGCGTATTTGAGGGTGAAAACGACAAAGTGCGCGCTGAGCAGACCAACCTTGGGCAGCTCATATTGCGTGCGCAGATGGCACATGCCAAAGCTGACTTTGGCGTGATGAGTGGCGGAGGCATACGCACTTCACTGAAGTCCGGCAAGATTAGCTGGCGTGATTTATTGCAGGTGCAACCGTTCGGTAATCAGGTGGTTTCAGTCACGCTGACCGGTGCGGAAATCAAAAAGTATCTGGCGGTAGTGGCCAATATTAAACCCAACTCTGGTGGTTACGCTCAGTTCAGCAATGTGAGCCTGGTAGCAGACGGAAAGTCGGTGAGCGAGGTTCGCATCAAAGGGCAACCGATTGACGACAAGCAAAGCTATCGCATGGCGACCAACAGCTTTAACGCAGCGGGCGGAGATGGTTATCCACGACTCGATAATCACGCGGGTTATGTGAATAGCGGCGATGTTGATGCAGAGGTTCTACGTAATTGGTTTAAGACGCATTCGCCGCTTAAAGCCAGCGATTACGCCACCAAGGGTGAGATTATTCATCTGACGGAAGCGGAAATAAAGGCGCGTGATGAAGCGGCAGAAAAATCCCGTAAGCGCAACTATCCACAAATGTTTTTGGCGTGGATTTGGCCTTGGGGTCGGGAAACCGCTAACGTCCAGTAAAGCGTGAAAGGTAAAAATGAGGAGGCGCTAGCGCCTCCTTTTTTATCAGATTTCGCAAGACTTACGTGCAATCCAGCGTTGACGTAGTTTGTCCCACACCCAGTTGTAGCCGATGGTGTAGGGCAAGAAAAACAGGAAGAAAGCAATTTCTACCAACAACGCCTGCCACAGCGTGATGTTCAGCATCCATGCGGCAATCGGTAAACCGATCACTATAAATCCCCCTTCAAAGCCCAGCGCGTGTAAAGCACGCACGCCAAAGCTACGTTTCTGGCCAGGCGGATAGAAACGGTCAAATCCGCTGTTATAGATCATGTTCCACAACATGGCGACAGTCGACAGCATGATGGCCAGCGAGCCCATTTGAAACAGCGGTTTATCCATGGCCCAGGCGGCAAGCGGCGAAACCGTGAGGATCGCTAACGTTTCAAAACCTGCGGCATGTAAAAAACGTTCTTTCATTGAGCGAGTACGCATCATAAAACTCCTTTGGGTGATGCGGCGCAGTTTCTCACGGAAAAATGCTAAGATAAAATGAATAGCTATCGATAAAAGCGATGGATGAAATGCGGTATTCCCCCGAATCCCTTGAAGCTTTTGTACAAACTGTCACCAGCGGTTCATTTTCTGCCGCTGCACGAGCGTTGGGTAAAAGCCAATCCACCATTAGCACCGCAGTGGCGAATCTGGAAGATGACCTGGGCTTTATCCTGTTCGATCGTAGCGGCAGGCAGCCGCAGCTGACCCAGCAAGGCCGGCGGGCATTGCCACAGGTGCAGCAAATTTTGGCGGCCAATGAGCGGCTAAGTACGCTGGCGGTTCAGCTCTCAGAAGGGGTAGAACCGCGCCTGAGTTTTGCCGTTTCTGATTTTTGGCAAACCGATCACCACGAACATCTTCTTAAGCAGTTTGATGCGCGCTACCCCGACATTGAACTGGAATGCATGATGGCGGAAGACGAAGATGTGCTCGATCTGCTGCAAACAGGCCGTGTGCATTTGGGTGTGGTTCGCGCTCAGCCACGACTGCCTGATGATATTGCGATGGCGCGTTTGCAGGTAGAAGCGCAGATGGCGATTTACTTGCATCGCGATTATCCCTTGGCGCAGCAAGCGATCATCCGCGAAAACCAGCTTGAGGAAGTGCGTCATTTACGTCTGAATACATGGGTTGATCAGCGGGAAACATCCCCGCTGGGGCGCGTTTGGTCTGCACCTAACTATCTTTTACTGCTGGAAATGGCTGAGCAGGGTTTTGGCTGGAGCATTCTACCGCGCTGGTTAGTGAGCCAGTTTGGTCACGGCGTTTTGCAAGAGCTGCCGTTAGCGGGCTGGCCGCAGCATATTGCTATCGAAGTCATTTGGTCGCGCCGTAATCCGCCGGGTCCCGCCGGACGATGGATGATCGATCAACTCTGCGCCCAGCCGCGCGTTTAGTCGCGGCGCGCAATATCGGCGAACGGTGCATCCAGCAGGCGTGCAAGATCCTGAGGCGCTAATTCGATATCTAAACCCCGCTTGCCGCCAGAGATAAACAGGGTGGTAAATGTCGCAGCGGAGTGATCGATCACCGTCGGCAAACGCTTTTTTTGCCCTAAGGGACTGATACCGCCCAGCAGGTAGCCGGTAACGCGTTGTGCGATGTGTGGATCGGCCATATCCGCTTTTTTTGCCTTCAAAGCTTTAGCGACTTTTTTTAAATCGAGCTGGCTGGAAACCGGTGTGACCGCCACGGCCAGCTGTTTTGCGTCACCATTTAAGGCAATAAGCAACGTTTTGTAGACCTGACGTGCATCCAAATTCAGTTTACGCACCGCCTCATCACCAAAGTTTGTTTCCTGACTATCGTGTTCATAAGGATGCAGCGTAAAGCTGACTTTTTGTTTTTCCAGAAGATTTACCGCGGGCGTCATAGTCGTACCTGTTTTAATCAGCTGATCAGAAAAATCTTATTATAAAAAGAGGAGAATAAAGGTGGCGAAAATTTGTTCTTTAGGTGAGAATTGGCCCGCGCCAGCAACTTGATTGCTGAGTGATAACCAAAATCATAAACAAATTCCTCTTTGACGGGCCGATAAAACTATCGGCTCTCTTTTTTTATAGTGCTTTTTTAAGACGCTCTAAGCAGACCGGGCAAATTATCCTCGCCGTAAAGATGCAGCGCACCTACCGCAACCACATATTTACCCGCAGGCAATGCCTGTAATGCATCACGCCAGTGCACATTACGTTGACTGATCAGCGTATCGTTCAGCGCCTGACTAAACGTGCTCGGTAACGCAATCTCTGGCTGACGCGGCGGTGTATCCAGCCACCAGCTCACCATCATCTGAAGCAAGCGCGCATTGGTGTGCCAGTGGATCAGCGTATCTTGCAGCAGCGCCATACCGTCATCAGGCAACGCTTTCAACAGCGCAATTTGCGTATCCGCGCCTTCCAGTTCAATGATCGGCTTTTGCCAGTTTTTCGCCGCCTGTAACAGCTGATAATCGATGCCGTAATCGGGGCGCAGACCGAGTCGTTGTGCTTGTTGCGCCTGAAGCATTAGCGCGATTTGCCACGCAGGCAGTGTAGTAAACATGCTGATGGCAAGGTTGAGTTCATTACACAGCGCCACCAGTTTTGCCATCGCTTCAGCATCAATACGTTCGGCTAAAGGCGCACGTTCGCCGCTGTTATCAAAAGGCGAACCGCCTTGTGTAATGTCCGCTTCAACGATCAACGCATCGGCTTGCTGCAACTGGCGCAGTAAACGGCTGGGCAACGGCTGCATATCACGTGTGCCCATATGAATGCTGCCGACCAGATGCAATTTGCGATCGCCAAGCCGAACGTCCATTGCCGGCCAACGATAGTGTGTAGGAAACAGTCGACTGATTAATCCGCGCAAAGTGTGCCAAACGCTACCTGTCATTCCCTGTCCTTAATTCGCTGAAAACACCATGCTAGCGATTTCAGCGGTCGAAAAACAGCGCCGTAACGGCTATTGCTGACGTGGCGGACGATAACGTAGCAGGCGATTGGCATTACTGACTACGGTTATTGATGAGAGCGCCATCGCTGCGCCTGCCACAATCGGACTCAACAGCATGCCGGTTAGCGGATAAAGCACGCCAGCGGCGACAGGAATGCCGATACTGTTATAAATAAAGGCGCCAAATAAGTTCTGTCGAATATTACGCAATGTTGCTGAAGAGAGCGCTAAAGCATCCGCAACGCTGTTGAGATCGGCGCGCATTAAGGTAATCGCCGCCGTTTCTACCGCCACATCACTGCCGCCACCCATTGCAATGCCGACATCCGCCTGCGCCAGCGCAGGTGCATCATTGATGCCATCGCCAATCATGGCAACCACGCGGCCTTGCTGCTGCAGATACGCTATCGCATCCGCTTTGCCTTCCGGCAGCACGCCAGCGATCACTTCATCAATACCGGCTTCTGCGGCGATAGCGCGTGCCGTTTTTTCATGATCGCCGGTTAACATGATCAGACGATATCCAGACTGATGGAGCCGCTGGAGAGCATCACGGCTACTGTCACGTAAGGTGTCGCGCAAGGCAATCAAACCCGCTAATTTACCGTCCTGCGCCAGCAACACTGGCGTTGCGCCTTGCTGGGTAAGCCGATCAATATCAGCTTGAGCAGAATGGCACTCGATATGGTGATCGCGCATCAGCGCCACATTACCCAACAGTAACGACTTGTCGTTGAGTATGCCGCTGATGCCTTTGCCGCGTATTGTACGAAATTGCTCAACGTCAGGCCGTTTAGCTTCACCCGCTTCAGCCACGATGGCTTTTGCCAACGGATGACTGGCTGATTGCTCAAGTGCGGCGGCAGCCTGCAAAATGGTATGACGATCGGCATCGCCCCAGGCAATAATGTCAGTCACCTGCGGTCGGCCTGCTGTGAGCGTACCGGTTTTGTCGAACACCAAGGTGTCTACTTTGCTGGCACGTTGTAGTGCATCGGCATCGCGCACCAGCACGCCTAGCTCAGCAGCGCGACCGACACCCGCGATGATCGACATCGGCGTGGCTAAACCCAGCGCACAAGGGCAGGCGATGATTAACACGGTGGTGGCGATAACCAGCGTGTAAGCGATTTGCGGCTGTGGTCCGAAAAGATACCAAATCAAACCGCTGATCACCGCTATCGCCACCACCACAGGAACAAACACGGCTGAAATGCGGTCGGCTAAGCGGCCAACGTCAGGTTTACTGCTTTGCGCCTGACGCACTAAATGAATAATACGCGACAGCGCCGTGTGATTACCGGTGGCGCTGGCGATGAAGCGCACCGCACCATCCTGAACCAGCGTGCCCGCGTAAATCTTATCCCCTGTGGATTTACCCTGCGGCACGGCTTCACCCGTTAGCATCGCTTCATCTAACCAGGCTTCGCCGTCCTGAATCTCGCCATCCACGGGGACGCGATCGCCGGTTACTAATCGCAACGTCATACCCGATTGCACTGCGCTAACCGGCAGCAGCGATTCACCTTCTTCAGTTATTACGCGAGCTTGTGCGGGAGTGAGATCGAGGAGGCGCTCCAGCGCTTTGGATGAACGCTGACGCGCACGCTGTTCCAGTGCATGCCCGAGATTGATCAGGCCGATAATCATTACGCTGGCTTCGAAATAGAGGTGGCGCGCCTGTAGAGGAAAGAAGTCTGGCCACAACACCACGCTGAAGGAGTAGATCCATGCCGCAGCCGTACCAAGTGCCACCAAGGTATCCATGGTGGCAGCACCATTAAGCAAGCTGCGCCAGGCGCTGCGATAAAAGTGATTACCGCTGATGACCATGACTAACAGCGTAATAATACCCAACACCCGCCAGGTTGAGTGATTGCTGGCACTCAGCATCATGTCGCCAGCCATGCCCCAGATCATCAGCGGCACGCCAAACAGCAGCGCTAAAGCTGCTTGCCAGCTAAAACGTCGCATGGCTTTGCGGGCACTGTTTTGCTGTTTCTCACGGCGTTCCTGCTCATCTTCAATGACTTGCGCGCCGTAGCCTGCGGCATCAACGGCCGCCACTAACTGCTGTGGCTCAACGTTGCCCAACACCAGTGCGCTACGCTCGCCTAAATTGACGCGCGCCTGACTCACGCCCTTCACCTGTTGCAGCGCTTTTTCAACCCGACTAACGCAACTGGCACAGCTCATGCCGTCAATCAGTAAAAAATGCGCGGGTAGCACTTTTTCTGCCGGTTGAGAAAAGGACTCCGTTGTCAGCGCCTTCGGCGTCGGCTCTGTTGCTGTCAACGGTTCAGCCTTTGGGTAGCTGTCGTCTGCTTTTAATGTGGCTTGATAACCTGCTGCTTCAACCGTCGCAATCAGTTCGGCAGCATCAGCATCGCTGACAATTTGCGCCTCCTGCTGCGTGACGTCGGCCTGTTTAACATCGCTGCGCTGTTCCAGCGCCTCTTTTACGCGTTTAACGCAATGGCCGCAGGTCAATCCATCCAGCGCCAAAGAAATAGTCTGTGACATGCTTAACTCCTCGTTTCATGACATTTGACCGGGCGGTCACTTTCGATTAGTTATAAAGCGTAAACCTTCCATCAAGGGGAAGGTCAAGGAGAGAAAATGAACATCAGCGATGTTGCAAACAAAACCGGGCTGACCAGCAAAGCGATTCGGTTTTATGAAGAGAAGGGCGTCGTCACGCCGCCACTGCGCAGTGAAAATGGTTACCGCAGCTATAATCCGCATCATATTGAAGAACTCAACTTATTGCGCCAGGCGCGACAGGTTGGCTTCACCCTTGATGAGTGCCGCGAACTGGTGATGCTGTTTAACGATCCCGCTCGCCACAGCGCAGATGTGAAAGCGAGAACGCTACAAAAAGCAGATGAAATTGCGGCGCACATTGAAGAATTACACGCCATGCGCGCCCGATTATTAGCGCTGGCTGAAGCCTGTCCGGGCGATGACAGCGCTGAATGCCCCATCATCAATAACCTAACAGGCTGCTGTACTCACACGGCAGGAAAGCGTGGCTGAATGCGCAACGTGATGCCTTCAACGGCAATCACTTCAACCTGGGTTCCCGCCACTAAATCTTGTTCGGCCTGTACGCGCCAACTGCTGTCGCCGATGCGTACGTGACCCAAGCCGTTTATCAGTGACGTATCAAGCGTCAGGTGCATGCCAATCATCTGGCTACCGCGCTGATTAAGGGAGTTTGGCTGCTGCTGGCCTTCACGGTAACGGATCCAACGATACCAAAAGAAGACGCAAACCAGCGTTAACACAGCAAACATTGAGCCTTGGGTCGTCCAGCTAAAGGGAATAAACCACTCAATGATTCCCACCATCACTGCTGCCAGGCCGCTCCACAGTAAATAGCCGCTGGTGCCGAGCATCTCAGCCGCTAAAAGCAGGCCACCTAAGGTCAGCCAGAACCAGTGGGGATGCGCAATAATATCGACCAGCATCAGCGTTTCGACTCAGGACGTGAATCTTTAAGCAACTCGCTGATACCCGCGACGGATCCCAGCAAGCTGCTGGCGTCCAACGGCATCATCACCACTTTGCTGTTATTGGCCTCGCCAATTTTTTGCAATGCATCGGTATATTTCTGAGCAACGAAGTAATTAATGGCCTGGATATCACCCGCCGCAATCGCTTCGGAGACCATTTTGGTGGCACGCGCTTCGGCTTCCGCCTGACGTTCACGCGCTTCGGCCTGCAAAAATGCGGAAGTTCTTTCGCCTTCGGCCTTGAGTATTTGCGACTGCTTTTCGCCCTCGGCGCGCAGAATAGCCGCCTGACGTACACCTTCAGCGGTCAGGATGTCAGCGCGTTTGGTTCGCTCTGCTTTCATCTGAGCATTCATGGCACCAATCAACTCTTGCGGCGGACGCACATCGCGAATTTCGATGCGGGTAATTTTCACGCCCCACGGATTAGTTGCTTCATCAACGATGTGCAGTAAACGCGTATTGATGCTGTCGCGCTGCGATAACATTTCGTCTAGTTCCATGCTGCCAAGCACAGTACGCATGTTTGTCATGGTGAGATTAATGATCGCCAACTCAAGGTTACTGACTTCATAGGCGGCGCGAGCCGGATCAACGGCCTGAATGAAACAGACGGCGTCGATGGTGACATTAGCGTTGTCTTTAGAAATGATCTCTTGCGATGGGATATCCAGCACCCGTTCCATCATGTTGATCTTGCGACCCACACGATCCATAAACGGCACTACCAGACTTAAACCTGGTTGCAATGTTCGGGTGTAACGACCAAAGCGTTCCACCGTCCATTGAAAACCTTGCGGTACAATTTTGACACAGGCCCACACAGCCACCAGCGCCAGTACAATGAGTACCGGAATAACAGTCAACATATAACCTCCAGATTGTCAGATTGACGGGCCGAGTCGCTTCGGCCCGTTGTTACTCACCTAGTAGAGCAGTGAGTAAAGCTGGCGGCGATAGCGCGCGGCGAGTGCATCGCCGGTCCCTAGCGCAGCCAAAATTTCTTGCAGCATTTTCCGCGCCTGACCGTCAGCCGCGTTCAAATCGGTTTTAAGGAAGCTAAACAGCAGTTCCAGCGCTTCTTCGTTGCGGCCAACCTGATGCAGCTGTAACGAAAGTTTAGCAGCCAGTTCAGCGTTAGAAGGATCGCTTTCTAACTGGGATTGTAACTGCTGAATCTCTGGCGTATCGGCGGCTTGCTTCAGCAACTCGATCTGGGCGATCAGGCTTTGATAGCGGGTATCCTGATCCTGAAGCGGCACCACTTTTAGCACGGCTTCTGCTTCATCGCTGCGGTTCAGCGTAATCAATACTTCTGCCAGCAGAAAGCCGATTTCGCTCATTTGGTTGCTCAATTGCCAGGCATCTTTCAGCAGCGGCAACGCTTCAAGCGGTTTACCTTCGTCGATCAGCGCCATGGCTTGCTGCGCTTTCAGCTCTTCTTCACGTGGTAAAACTTTTTCCAGCAGGGCACGAACTGCCTCTTCCGGTTGCGGTCCCTGGAAACCATCAACGGGCTGACCGTTCTGGAACAGATAAACCGTTGGGATAGAGCGCAATCCAAACTGCGACGCCACCATTTGCTCTTTATCGCAATCGAGTTTGGCAAGGATAAACTGACCCGCGTATTCCTGAGCTAAGCGCTCCAGTAATGGGGTAAGCTCCTGACAATGCTGGCTACGCTCAGACCAAAAGTAAAACAGCACGGGCAGCTGTGCCGACTGCTCAAGAATCTGATGCAGGTTGGATTCGTTGATGTCGATAATCGAAGCTTGTGGTGACATGAATAAGTCTCTTTGCAGAAAGTGTTCTAAGAATATGGGGCCAACGGGCCGCGCTTCAAGTTGAATTCAGGTTGAGCGGTTAATGGCTACGCAAAATGCGATCCATCATCCAGCCCGGAAGCAAACGTTTCAGCAAGCCCATAATGTGTGCGACCAGCGTCACTGGATAACGCAAACGCGGATGTTTGCTCTCCAAAGCATGGCGCAATTTAGGCAGAATGGCTTCTGGCGGCAAAGTAAAACGTGCGGCGATACCGGGATTGCGCACCGGTTTATTTTGCTCACCTTGCGTTACGTTGTCGGTGAATTGCGTTTTGATCGGACCGGGTTCAATCAGGCTGACACGCACGCCGCTGCGGTAAACTTCCAGGCGAAGCGCATCGCTCCACGCTTCCAGCGCATATTTGCTGGCGGCATAAGCACCACGGCCAGGTGTAGAAATGAGACCTAACACCGAGCTGGTATTAATAATGCGCCCATTCCCGCTGGCTTGCAGTGCGGGCAGCAAGCGCATCGTGAATTGGTGCGTACCGAAAAAGTTCGTCGAGAATTGCTGCTCCAGCTGTTGGCGAGAAAGTGTATGCAGCGGCCCATATACGCCAAAGCCGCCATTGTTAAACAGAGCAAACAGGCGGTTTTCCGTTAGGGCGATCACGTCATCAGCGGCACGATCTACGCTCGCGGGATCGTCGAGATCCAATTGCAGCCCAATAAAACCGAGCGTATTCATCCGCGCAACGTCTTCTGTTTTACGACAGGCAGCAATGACTTTGTAGCCGCGTGTCAGCAGATCGTTGGCGGCAGCCAGCCCAATTCCGCTGGAACAGCCGGTTATTACCACGGTTCTTTGCATTTATTTACCCATTTTCGCGCTCATTGTCGCTACTGCTGCTTAACTAAAGGAGCGAGTTCTTTTGCCATTAAATTGGCAATAAAAGGTTGTGCATCAGGGTTTGGATGAATGCCGTCCTGCTGCATCCACTCAGGTTTCAGGTAAACCTGCTCCATGAAAAAGGGCACCAGAGGAATGTTGTACTGCTGTGCCAGATCGGGATAGATCCCGCTGAACGCTTCCGTATAACGACGTCCATAATTGGCCGGTAAACGAATCTGCATTAGCAGGGGTTTCGCGTTGGCTGCTTTTACGTCGTCGATCACTTTGCGCAGATTCAGGGCGATGGCATCAGGCGGAAATCCACGCAGACCGTCATTACCGCCCAATTCGATTAACACCCATTGTGGTTGATGCTGTTTTAATAGCGACGGTAAACGCGCCAGTCCTTGTGCAGCGGTATCGCCGCTAATACTGGCGTTAATCACTCTGGGTTGCTGTTGCCACTGTTTATTGAGCAGACTGGGCCAGGCGGCGGAAGCCGACATACGGTAACCGGCGCTGAGGCTGTCGCCCAATACCATCAGGGTATCAGCCGCAGCAAGACGAGACACCAGCAGAAGACACAATAACAGGAAGGGATAATGCCAGCGGAAAACGTTGTTGAAGTTCATCATCTTACTAAGTCCGTCGGTCAGGGAGAGCATCAGCTGACCATCCTTACCGGAGTTGAGTTAGTTGTCAAACCGGCTGAAACCATCGCGTTGATTGGCGAATCAGGTTCAGGAAAATCCACGTTACTCGGTATTTTAGCTGGCCTCGATGATGGCAGCAGCGGCGAGGTGAATCTGATGGGCAAGCCGTTGCATCAGATGAACGAGGAGCAACGCGCCGCGCTGCGTGCTAAGCAAGTCGGCTTTGTTTTTCAATCATTTATGTTAGTCCCAACGCTAAATGCGCAGGAAAATGTGCAGTTGCCCGCGCTGTTACGTGGCGACAGCGATCGCCAAAGCCGCGAGCAGGCACGAGAACTGCTTAATCAGTTGGGATTAGGTGAGCGTCTGCATCATCTGCCCGCGCAACTTTCCGGTGGTGAGCAGCAGCGTGTGGCGCTGGCACGTGCTTTTAACGGTCGGCCCGGCTTGCTGTTTGCTGATGAGCCCACCGGTAATCTGGATCGTAAAACCGGCGATCGTATTGCCGATTTACTGTTCTCACTCAACCGCGATTTTGCGACCACGCTGATTTTGGTCACGCATGATGAACAATTGGCGGCGCGCTGCGATCGGCGTTTACGGTTGCGCGATGGCAAGCTGTGGGAGGAGCAATGATTTGGCGCTGGTTTTGGCGTGAGTGGCGCTCGCCCTCGCTGCTGATCGTTTGGCTCGCATTGACGCTGGCGGTCGCTTGCGTGCTGGCATTGGGTTCCATCAGTGACCGAATGGAAAAGGGGCTAAGTCAGCAAAGTCGGGATTTCATGGCGGGTGATCGCACCTTGCGCAGCAGCGATGTGGTGCCTGATGCCTGGCTAGCGAAAGCGCGTGAAGAGGGATTGTCAGTCAGCAGTCAGCTGAGCTTTATGACCATGACTTTTGCTGAACAAACGCCGCAGCTGGCCTCGGTAAAAGCGGTTGATAATCACTATCCAATGTTTGGTGATTTGCAAACCGATCCGCCGGGTCTGAAACCGGTTGAAGGCACAGCGCTGGCGGCCCCACGTTTAATGGCGCTGCTGAATTTAAAAGTCGGCGATCGATTGGATGTCGGGGACACCACGCTGCGCATTGTCGGGGAGGTGATTCAGGAACCGGATGGCGGCTTTAATCCGTTTCAGATGGCGCCGCGCTTGTTGATCAATCTGGCAGACGCAGCAAAAACCGGTGCCATTCAACCAGGCAGCCGGCTGACCTGGCGCTATAAATTTTCTGGTGAATCTGAGCAGTTGGCGAATTATGACCGCTGGATTCAGCCGCAGCTGAAAGCCGATCAGCGCTGGTCCAGTATCGAAAATTCCGAAGATGCATTAGGTCGCTCGATGCAGCGTGCTCAGCAATTTTTGCTGCTTTCAGCTCTGCTAACATTGATGTTGGCGATTGCGGCGGTAGCGGTGGCAATGAGCCATTACTGTCGCAGCCGTTACGATTTAGTCGCAGTGTTGAAAACGCTGGGTGCCACGCACGGCGCCTTGCAAAAGCTGCTGATTG
This sequence comes from Pantoea sp. T14, assembly GCF_036663535.1. Taxonomy (NCBI): domain Bacteria; kingdom Pseudomonadati; phylum Pseudomonadota; class Gammaproteobacteria; order Enterobacterales; family Erwiniaceae; genus Pantoea; species Pantoea sp. T14. The sequence continues at coordinate 69,910 of NZ_JAWUEB010000011.1, read as the reverse complement.
GTCAATGGCTGGCGGTGCTGCTGCTGGCGGCAGTGTGCGGCAGCATGGTCGGGCAGGGCGTTGAAGCGCTGTTAATGGCGATGCTGAAACCGGTGCTGCCGGCCAGCTTGCCCGCTGCCAGCTTGTGGCCGTGGGTGTGGGCGGTGGGTTCACTGTTCGTGATTTCGCTACTGGTGGGATTGCGGCCCTATCGCTTGCTGCTGGCGACGCAGCCATTACGCGTCCTGCGACGGGATGCGGTGGCGAATATCTGGCCATTAAAATTCTACCTTCCTGCCATGGGTGCGCTGGTCGTTGTCTTGCTGGCGCTGCTGGTCGGCGGCAGCAAAATGCTGTGGGCGCTGCTGGCGGGTGTGGTGTTGCTGGCTGCGTTGCTGTCGCTGCTCGGCTGGGCAACGCTGCTGCTGCTGCGCCGTTTAGTGGTGCGTAATCTGGCGCTAAGGCTGGCAATCAATCGTCTGCTGCGTCAGCCCGGCATCACGCTTAGCCAGCTTTCTGCATTTTCGCTGTCATTTATGTTGTTAGCACTGTTGTTAGTCATGCGCGGCGATTTACTGGATCGCTGGCAGCAGCAGCTCCCTGCAGACAGTCCAAACTTCTTTCTGCTGAACATGACAGAAGATCAGGTACCGCAGGTGCGGGATTTCTTGCAGGCGCATCAGATCAAACCGGAAACCTTTTACCCTATCGCTCGGGTCAGATTAAGTGAGTTAAACGGTAAAGAGGCGGATCCCAAAATGGATAACGCTTTAAACCGTGAACTCAATTTAACCTCGCTCACTGAGCGCCCTGAACACAATCCGCTGGTAGCGGGCAACTGGCCTCCAAAAACGGGTGAAGTGTCGATGGAGGTTGAGCTGGCTGACCGGCTGGGACTGAAACTCGGGGATACCTTGACCTTCGAGGGTGATACGCAAAAGTTCAGCGCCAAAATCACCAGCCTGCGCAAAGTGGACTGGGAGAGTTTGCGACCTAACTTCTTCTTTATCTTTCCACCTGGCGCACTGGACGCACAGCCGCAAACCTGGTTAACCAGTTTCCGCATGGATAACAATCCCGCTTTGCTGGCACAGCTAAATCGCCAGTTTCCCACGCTGAGTCTGCTCGATATCGGCAGTATCATGCGGCAGATCGGACAGGTACTGGCGCAGGTAAGCCAGGCACTGGAAATCATGGTGGTGTTGGTTACGGCTTGTGGCGTATTGCTGTTGATGGCACAAATTCAAGTCGGTATGCGACAACGCCGTCAGGAGTTGGTGGTGTATCGGACGTTGGGGGCCAGCAAACGTTTATTGCGATCCACACTGTGGTGTGAATTTGCGCTGCTCGGTGTGGTATCGGGTGTGGCGGCGGCATTAGGAGCGGAAGCGGCTTTGTGGGGATTGCAGCGTAAAATTTTCGACTTTCCCTGGCAGCCTGACTGGACGCTGTGGCTAGCCTTGCCGATCGGCGGTGCGCTGCTGCTGTCGGTGTGTGGTGGCTGGCTGGGCGTGCGGTTGTTGAAAGGAGAGGCGCTGTTCAAAAGTTTTAGCGCCGGATAGCACTAAACGTCCAGGCCAGACTTAAGACCTGGTCTGGACGTGTCGTTTGAAATAATCAGGTCAATTATTCCGCAAAGAGTCGCTTACATTGTCACATTCACCTTTATCGCACCCCCTTGCCATCAAGCCCGTTACTGACACTGCCTGCTGCAAAATTTGCCAGGGCCGCGCCACGCTCTATGGCGTTACCGATTTTAATACCGCTTGTTATGCCAACAATGTGAACCGCTATGTTTATCCCCTTACCGGGGTTGCGATTTATTATCATCAGTGTCAGCAGTGTGGTTTGATTTATACCCATGCGCTGGATGACTGGCGTCCGGCAGATTACCAGCAGCACATTTATAACGAGGATTATGCGCAATTCGATCCTAATTATGAGATCAACCGCCCGCTTAAAAACCGTGATTTTATTCTGCAATTATTCAAACGCTATCATGGCAGCAAGATGCTGGATTACGGTGGCGGCAGCGGCACGCTGGCGAAATTAATGCGAGAAGAAGGGATCGATATGATCGCCTGGGATCCGTTCATTGCAGGTGATTATCCCGAAACGGCTGCCTATGATTTTATAACTTGCTTTGAGGTGCTTGAGCACACGCCAGATCCGCATCAAACCGTTGCAGAAATTACGCGCTTTTTGAAAAAAGGCGGGGTGTTTTATTTCAGTACCGGAACCCATGACTCAGTCAGTCATCAAGGAATGAACAATTGGTATATTGCGCCGCGTAATGGCCACATCACCCTCTATTCTGAAGCTTCTTTGAACACGCTATTTACCGCGCACGGCTACCAAATAACGCATTTGAATGAGTGGTATCACGTTGCGATGAAGATGAGAGATTAACGCGCAAAGATGGAATGGATTGTTCCCTCTGTCAGAGAAGAGGGAACAACAGGCAAAGCGTTATAATTTAGCCACTGCCCAGGCAATACCGCTCACATACTCTTCTGGAAGCTGTGACACCAACGCATTCAGTGACGCTTTCAAACGTGCCTGATCGTTGTCGGTCAAATTCAGATGGCCAACTTTACGACCCGCACGCACTTCTTTGTCGTACCAATGCAGGTGTACCAGCGGCTGCTGCAGCCAGTTGAGATTCACGGCGGTACCAATCAAGTTCACCATCACCGAAGGGGCAATAACCACCGGTTTTGGCAGCGCCAGACCCAATATCGCCCGCAGATGCAGTTCGAACTGGCTAATTGAAGCGCCATTTTGCGTCCAGTGGCCACTGTTGTGCACGCGTGGAGCCAGTTCGTTGATCAGTAAACCTGCTGGTGTGACAAAACACTCCATCGCCATCACACCAACATAGTTCAGTTCATGCATGATGGCGCTGAGCATCGCTTCAGCCTGCTGCTGCTGAGCGCTGTCTGCCTGCGGAAAAGCCACGCTGGTGCGGAGAATGCCATCCTGATGGAGATTATGAGTCAGCGGATAGAACACAGTGTTGCCATCCTGACCGCGTGCGCCGACCAGTGACACCTCACCTAAAAAGTTGATGCCTTGCTCAACAATACATTCGCCGTAGCATTCGTCTGGCAACGAGTCCGTTTCATTGGCACGCAAACGCCATTGACCACGGCCATCGTAACCGCCCGTGCGGCGCTTCACGATGGCCAGTTCACCCAGCGTTTTAAACACCGCTGGCCATTCTTGTTTATTGGCCAGCAACTGCCAGGGTGCGGTAGCAAGATTGAGCTGGTCAAGCAGCTGCTTCTGCGTGAGGCGATCGGCCAGGCGAGGAAAGATATCGCGGTTCACGAAAGCCGGATGACTCGCCAGTTCGCGCGTCAATGCCGTTTCAGGCCAGCGTTCAATCTCGGCGGTAATCACGCTTTCAGCAATCGGCAGCGCATCGGGATCAGCGTCCAAACCCACAGGATAAACGGCAATACCCAGCGGTTCACCCGCCTGGCGCAGCATACGGCCCAGTTGACCATTTCCTAAAACACAAACCGGCTTCATGCTTCCACCCGCGGGTCCGGGTTATTCAGCACGTCGTCAGTTTGCGTTTGACGCCAGATGGCGAGGCGGGAAGCCAGCGCCGCGTCATGAATCGCCAGAATCTGTGCCGCCAGCAGCGCCGCATTGGCAGCACCCGCTTTGCCGATGGCTAAGGTGCCAACGGGAATACCGCGTGGCATCTGCACAATGGAGTAGAGGCTGTCGACACCGCTGAGTGCTGCACTCTGCACTGGAACACCCAACACGGGCAGCAAGGTTTTAGCCGCCAGCATGCCAGGCAGATGTGCCGCGCCACCTGCACCCGCGATAATCACCTGATAGCCATTTTCAGCAGCCGTTTCGGCAAAGCTAAACAATTTATCCGGCGTGCGGTGCGCTGAAACCACTTCAACATGGAAGGGCACGTCCAGGCTGGTCAGAATTTCCTCAGCGAACTGCATGGTGGCCCAGTCACTTTTGGAACCCATAACAATAGCAATGCGAGCCGGGGCGGCGTTGGATGACATGCGGTCAACTCCTGTGAATAAACAAACAGACCTGGCCGGGCGGACAGGTTTTGAAGGGCACAGAGAATAGCATGAGAAGAGAGCAAGGAAAACGGTTGCGTCGGGCTAAAACGGGCCAATTCAGCCCGATTTTTAAAAGTTAAATTCGATCAGTTGAATACCGCTGGCGTCCAATTGGATCATTGAGCCTTCGCTATGCCAAGCGCCTAAAACGGCACGCTCAGCAGCTTTGCCTTGCAGCGTCAGAGCGTGAATAGCGGGGCGATGTGTATGTCCATGAATCAGCAGACGTACCTGCTGGCGTTGCATCGCGGCTTCAACAGCCTGCTGATTAACATCCATGATGGTCAACGACTTATGCTGATTAGCTTGTTTGCTGTCGGCACGCATGCGCGTTGCGATGCGTTTACGAATAAACAGTGGCAGCGCGAGAAACAGCGTCTGAATCCAGCGTTGATGCACCTTAGCGCGAAAGCGTTGATAGCCTTGATCGTCAGTACATAATGTATCGCCATGCATGATCAGTAATCGATGACCGTACAGTTCAAGAACCTGCTCTTCTGGGAGTAGCGTCATGCCGCTGTCGCGCGCAAAGCGTCGGCCAATCAGGAAATCGCGGTTACCATGAATAAAGTAAACCGGTACGGGTAGGGCGCGCAGTGCATTCGCGATTTTTTGATGCAGCGGATTGGGGTCGTCATCGCCAATCCAGGCTTCAAACAGATCGCCAAGGATATACAACGCGTCGCAATGCGGCGCTTCGCGCTGTAAAAAATGCAGAAAACCGGCGGTAATCGCCGGTTCTTCCTGGCACAGATGTAAATCTGCAATAAATAACGTGCGCGACATTACTCGCTAACGGTCACTTTCTGGATGACAACGTCATCTTTTGGCACATCCTGGTGCATGCCGCTGCGGCCCGTTGCTACCGCTTTGATTTTCTCAACCACGTCCATGCCTTCAACCACTTCAGCGAACACGCAGTAACCCCAGCCTTGCAGGCTTTCGTCACGGAAGTTCAGGAAGTCGTTGTCAGCGACGTTAATGAAGAACTGGGCAGTCGCGGAGTGTGGAGCAGAAGTACGCGCCATCGCCAGAGTACCGCGGGTGTTCTTCAGGCCGTTGTTGGCTTCGTTACGAATCTCTTCTTTCGTCGCTTTCTGCTTCATGCCCGGCTCAAAACCGCCGCCCTGAACCATGAAACCGTTAATTACGCGATGGAAAATGGTGTTGTCGTAGAAACCTTCACGGCAATAATCCAGAAAGTTCTGTACGGTTGCCGGCGCTTTGTCATCGAAGGTTTTGATCACGATATCGCCATGGTTCGTCTGGAAAGTTACCATTTTTGTTGTCCTGTAAAGGTTGTCGTCAGTCACTCAGGCCGCATCATAGAATGGCGTGCCCATTTTTCTCGACGGTTCTTATATCATAATTTGCAATGACGCGTCAGCAGGGCGGCGCAGTTGGCTTGCTTTGCATCGCACGAGCGTTAAAAATACGGCACAATGTCTAAATACCCAAAATAAGTGCCAACCGCACACGTTAATACGGAAACGTTCAATGCTTAAGATCTATAACACCCTGAGTCGACAGAAAGAGGAATTCAAACCCATCCATGCCGGTAAGATCGGTATGTATGTATGCGGCATCACGGTGTACGACCTCTGTCACATTGGTCATGGTCGGACGTTTGTGGCATTTGACGTGGTAGCGCGCTATTTACGTTATACCGGTTATGATCTGAACTATGTGCGCAACATCACCGATATTGATGACAAGATCATCAATCGTGCTAACGAAAACGGTGAGAGTATTGAAACCCTGACCAACCGCATGATTGCAGAGATGCATAAGGATTTTGCGGCGTTGGGTATTCTTCCGCCAGATCAAGAACCACGCGCCACGCGTCATATTGCGGAAATTATTGAGCTGGTTGAGAAGCTGATTGCACGCGATCATGCCTACGTCGCGGACAACGGCGACGTGATGTTCGATGTCATGAGCGACACCGATTACGGCGCGCTTTCGCGACAGGATCTGGATCAACTGCAAGCCGGTGCGCGTGTTGAAGTGGCAGAAGTGAAACGTAATCCCATGGATTTCGTGTTGTGGAAAATGTCGAAAGCGGACGAACCGGCGTGGTCCTCGCCGTGGGGAAATGGTCGTCCGGGCTGGCACATTGAGTGCTCGGCCATGAACTGCAAGCAACTGGGCGAGCATTTTGATATCCACGGCGGCGGTTCTGATTTGATGTTCCCGCACCATGAAAATGAGATTGCTCAGTCAACCTGCGCGCATGACGGGCCTTACGTCAATTACTGGATGCATTCCGGTATGGTGATGGTAGACCGCGAAAAGATGTCCAAATCGCTGGGTAATTTCTTCACCGTGCGGGACGTGCTGCAGCATTACGATGCAGAAACGGTGCGTTACTTCCTGATGTCTGGCCACTACCGTAGTCAGCTTAATTACGGTGAAGATAACTTGAATCAGGCGCGTGCCGCCTTAGAGCGTCTTTATACTGCGCTGCGCCACACGGATAACAGCGTGGCGGCGAGCGGTGGCAATGATTTCGAGGCCCGTTTCCGTGCCGCGATGGATGATGATTTTAATACCCCTGAAGCTTATTCAGTGCTGTTCGACATGGCGCGTGAAGTGAATCGCCTGAAAGGTGAAGATGCAGCATCGGCGAATGGATTGGCGGCAAAACTGCGTGAAATTGCCAACGTTCTTGGCATTCTGCAGCAGGATCCTGAGCAATTCCTGCAAAGTGGCGCGCAGGTGAACGATGAAGAAGTGGCGGAAATTGAGCATTGGGTGAAAACCCGCGCCGAAGCCCGAGCGGCTAAAGATTGGGCGCAAGCCGATGTGGCACGCGACAAGCTGATCGAACTCGGCGTAATAGTTGAAGACGGCCCGCAGGGATCAACCTGGCGACGCAAGTAAACTGAAGAGGGCGAGAAATCGCCCTTTTTTATTATGCGGATTTTTTATTATGTCGATTGAGCAGCTTCAGATTCGCGGCTTCCGTTCGGTAAGGGATTTGACCCTGCCGCTGCAGCAGTTAAACGTGGTGAGCGGCCCAAACGGATGCGGCAAATCCAACCTCTATAAAGCGGTGCGCCTGCTGCATGAAGCTGCCTGCGGGCAACTGGCCTTGGCATTAGCGGAAGAGGGTGGCATCCAAAAAGCGATGTGGGCCGGAGGTTTGCGCCAAGGCGATCGCCGACACGATGCCAAACGGCTTTCTCTTGCGGTGCAAATGGATGATATGGATTATCAGCTGGAGGTTGGCTTTCCTGAGCCGCTTGCAACGAGCTTGTTTAACCTTGATCCACTGGTGAAGGAAGAACATCTGTGGATGAGTGGTCATCAACGACGTCCTTCAGCCTGCATTATGCAGCGTAAAAATCAGACCGCTTTTTTGCATAATATTGACGGTGAGCGCATCGCTTATCCGGCGGTATTGCACCCGGAAGAGTCGCTGTTCGGGCAGCTAGGTGAACCGCATCGCTATCCTGAACTGTCACAACTGCGTGAGCGACTGCGCCAATGGCGTTTCTATCACGAGTTTGCTGTCTGGCCCGGTTCGCCCATTCGCGCACCACAAATTGGCGTGCGTGCGCCGGTGCTGGCGCATGATGGCAGCAATCTTGCAGCGGCATGGGCCACTATTGTTGAGCGTGGTCATCATGAATTGTTGTTTGAGGTGGTGGGTGAAGCGTTTCCCGACAGCGAGTTTCACGTCGATGTGCAGAATGGCCGGTTTCAAATGCTGATGTCGCGCAAAGGTATTTTGCGGCCGTTGGAGAGCGCTGAGTTTTCAGATGGCACACTGCGTTTTCTCTGTTTAGTCGTGGCGCTGCTGAGTCCGCGACCCCCTCAATTTATGGCGCTGAATGAGCCTGAAAACAGTTTGCATGAAGATTTATTACCCGCTCTGGCGCGGTTAATTGCTGAGGCCAGCCAGTTCAGTCAATTGTGGATTACCAGTCACTCGCCCAAACTGGCCACATTGATTCGTCAGCATACGGCGTTGAATCATATTGAGCTGGAGCAAATAGAAGGCGAGACGCGCGTGGTGGGAGAAGCGTGGGTTTAAGGCGTCCCCGCAGGGACGCCAGAACATCATGCGGTCACGGTGATGCGTTTACCTGCGTATTCAACCGTTTGACCAGAAACGATTTTACAACGCTTACGGGTTTCAATCGCGCCGTCGACCCGCACTTCACCATCAGCAATCACGACCTTGGCCTTTGCGCCACTTTCAACCCAGCCTTCCAGCTTGAGCAAATCACAAAGATCAACGTGCGGGAATTTTCCCAGAGAAAAGTTCGCCATTATTTCACCTCATTGTCGTGAAATTCTTCACACGCCTGCAGCGTATTCTGAATCAACGTTGCTACTGTCATCGGGCCTACGCCGCCCGGTACTGGCGTGATATACGCTGCGCGCTCAGAGGCCGCTTCAAAATCAACATCGCCTACTACTTTCCCGCTTTCTAAACGGTTAATGCCGACATCAATAACAATCGCGCCCGGCTTGATCCAGTCGCCTGGAATGAAGCCCGGTTTTCCGACCGCCACCACCAGCAGATCGGCGTGCTCAACGTGATGACGCAAATCTTTGGTAAAACGATGGGTAACGGTGGTGGTACATCCCGCCAGCAGCAGTTCCATGCTCATCGGGCGACCAACAATATTTGATGCGCCAACGACCACGGCATTGAGGCCGTAAGTGTCAATGTTATAACGCTCAAGCAACGTGACGATGCCGCGCGGCGTACAAGGGCGCAGTTTTGGCGAACGCTGGCACAGACGACCGACGTTGTAAGGATGGAAGCCATCAACGTCTTTATCCGGTGTGATACTTTCCAGCACCTTGACGTTATCAATGCCCGCTGGCAGCGGCAGCTGTACCAAAATGCCATCGATTTCTGGGTCATTGTTGAGATCGTCAATCAGCTGCAGCAACCTGGCTTCGCTGGTGGTAGCGGGCAAATCGTAAGAGCGGGAGATGAATCCCACTTCCTCGCAGGCGCGGCGTTTGCTGCCGACATAAATCTGCGATGCAGGATTTTCACCTACCAGAACGACTGCCAAACCCGGTGCACGTTTTCCGGCTGCCAGACGTTGCTTCACTTTTTCCGCAACCTCAAGACGCACCTGCTGCGCAATCGTTTTACCGTCAATAATTTTTGCTGCCATCAGAGAGGAAATCCACTGTGTTGTGTTAAATCGGGGAAGGTGCCTATTTTGTCAGAAGCGCGACGCGCTGTCAGGTTTTGAATTGCTGACATTGTCTTAAACTTCAGCAACCATGCTGATTGATAAGTCAAAAGCGTTGACTCATTCGGGTCGGCCCGTATAATCCTCGCCATCTCCATGCGCCCTTAGCTCAGTTGGATAGAGCACCGGCCTTCTAAGCCGTAGGTCACAGGTTCGAATCCTGTAGGGCGTACCAATACCTTTCAAGCACTTACGCAAGCTTCAATCCTACCTGATTTCCTCCTTGTGTCGTATTTGTGTCGTGATCACCTAAAAGTGAGTCAATTTTGCGCGCATGCTCCGTTAAATGGTTCGGTGCAAGGTGAGCATAACGACGTACCATCTCTATACTTTCCCAGCCACCCATCTCCTGCAAAGCAGATAACGGAACGCCAGCCTGAATCAACCAGCTTGCCCATGAGTGCCGAAGGTCATGAAAGCGGAAGTCATCAATACCTGCCCGTTTTAATGCTGCCCGCCATGCGGTATTGGAATCTACGCGCATCTTCCTGACGCTTGCTGTTGTGGTTCCGTCATTGCCACGACAATGCGGTTGCGGAAAGCTTTTTCCCGCTACTGAAACGCGAACGGATAAAGAGAAAGATCTACGGAACGCGGGAAGAAGCCCGCAGTGATGTTTTCGATTACATCGAAATGTTTTATAACTGTAGCCGTCGGCATGGTTCGAATAATCAGATGCCACTTTCTGAATAAGAAAACCAATATTATCAACGACTCGGAAATGTCTTGATGATCCGTGGCGATTCAAGCGAAAGAAATATGCATTGCGTTAATCCTGATATCGGTTTCGATCAGGCATTATGGTTGGTGATGTATTCAGACTGAGCAGGTTAGCTACGCGTTAGAGCAGTCGCAGACCATTTACTGGTCATATTTGATGCGATTGAAAATCAACTGACGATACCATGATCGCGCCATCCGCCTCACCAACGACCAACATATATTCATGGCGCAGGATCGCCTTTTAATCACGGGCCCAATGAACAGATAACAGCTACGGACCACATTACTTTTAACGTGATGTCTGTTTTGTCCATACCTATATTTCATTGCTCATGAGGGCGCATTCACACCCCAACGCCAGAGAGAGCAAAGAAAATTCATCCGACTCCTTCCCCAGAATTTCCATTCCTACCGGCAGCCCCTTTTGCGTCCTGCCACACGGCATTGTTATGGCGGGCAAACCGCTGATGGCGGCCAGTTCAGGCGCACAGCCAGGGGGCATTTTATTGAGGCTTTCTGGCAGTCGGCGAACCGTGGGATAAAGAAAACCCTCGATACGATTCTGTTCTGCAGCCAGCCCGAGTGCATGGGTTAATCGTCGCTGAAAGCGGCGTCCACTCAACCACAACGGGTTTTTCAGGCTTTGACATTCCAGCATTTTTTCAAGCAGCGGGATAAACTCAGCCAGGCACTCACCGGAATCCATAATTCCCCGCAGCGTTGTCGGCACGGCTGTTTGTGCCGCCAGCCAGCTGTTTATGGCGACCGGGAATTCATACATGCTCAGGCAAGACTGTGATTCAACCTCCGCCAGAATGGGCAGAGCGATCTCTACGATGACTGCGCCTGCCTGGCGTAATCTCTCCAGCGCCTTGTTCCAGACTGTTCGCTCATCGCTATTTTCTGACTCCAGCGCGCGAATCACGCCTAATCGCACGCCTTTCAGCGATGTTGGCGATAATTCAGCAACCTCTTCACCGTGCAGAATGCCATGTAACAGCGCTGCATCCCGGACACTGTGGACCATGGGGCCAACGGTATCCTTGCTCACGGATAGCGGCGCAACGCCCGCGAGCTGCTGTCTCCGGAAAGCGGGACGCAGTCCGACCAACCCGGTGTAGCTGCATGGAATGCGAATCGAACCACCGGTATCGGTTCCCAGCGCACCATCTGCCATTCCGGCAATCACAGAAGCAGCACTGCCCCCGCTGGATCCGCCTGCGGTTAACGCCGGGCACAGTGGGTTACGGACATCGCCCCCCAGAGAACTCCGCGAGCGAACATCAAAAGCAAACTCTGACATATTCGCCCTTGCCAGAATAATCGCCCCTGCTTTACGCAGACGCTGGATCACTAAAGCATCCTTAGCCGCGATGACCGATTCCAGCGCCTTACACCCCAGCGTTAGCGGCAAAGACGCACAGGCAATATTATCTTTTACAATGAGGGGGATGCCATGCAAGGGCCCCAAGCTTTTCTTTTCGCGGCGTAATTGCTGACACTTTTCTGCTTGAGAAATGGCCTCCGGGTTTACCCCGAGAATCGCGTTAAGGTGCAGGTTCTGCTCGACTATCTCCAGTCGTCGGGCGATCTCTTCCCGGCAGTCAGACGGTGGTACAAGACGCATAGTTCGCATTGAGTGATTACCTATTTCAACTTAAACCTGCGGGCAAATTTCATGGCTGTTCTACTCCCAGCCTAATCCCGCAGGATACCTGTTCTTTCTACACCCTCATGGTTGCATACGTATGCAATCTAAAAACTCATTTACCTCACAAAAACAAAATAATTATTTATAACCAAAACACCAATTACTCATTACCGGCAACATCCCCCAGCCAGACGGCTATATGTTTCATTGTCGACACTGGCTGGAAACAGGCTTATGTTATTAATTCTCAAAGAGACCAATAGTCTACATCAATCAAAATCCCATCATGAAGAAGGTTATGGCTGAAACGAATTCAATGCGACTTACAGAGCTCATTGTCTTTAGTTATTTGTTTCCCATTGCATCAGTTTCCCTTTGGCATTTATCCTGCTACATGTTTATGAGAACAAGGAAGTGAGCAAATTAAGCATCGAGGCTCTTTACGATACGGTTGTCAGATTTATTTACCTGCATTGAAATTCAACGGAGTTTTGTTGGTCATGATTAAAAAAATAATCTGTTTAATTTCTTTAATGATGTTCACTGCTTCCGCCTTCTCGGCAACGCAATGTGGCCCTTTCTATTTAAAGGCTAATAAAAGTGGTTGGATTTATGTCAATGGTGAACGGTCAGAGACGCAGAAAATTACCTTTCTGAAAGAGAAAGGTGACTATGACAACGTTAAGTTACAGTGGCGGGTAAAAAACGCTAAAGCGCCGGGTATGCTGGGAATGGAACAAATATATCGAGATGGCAAAGCGATTTTGAATGTAGAGGTGATTCGTACTCACCAAAGCCAGATACGTATACATGGCACATACGATTGCGAAAAAGTCGACTAAAACAAATATTTATATAACCCGCTTCGGCGGGTTTTTTATTGGAGTCAATATGCCATTTCAAGTCAATTACAGGCTGGGACACCTTGTGAAAATCGACATGTTGATTTTCCTGATGTGTTCAGTAAGAGCCAATCCTGAAAAGTTGGCTGAGCATTGCGAATCATTGCTGTTGAATTGTAACTCGGCGGCCATTGAAGTGAACCAGCAGACGTAACGCGAGTGGTTCTGTTATGTCTTGTCATTCTTACCAAACACGTTTATTAGCGAAACGGCAAAAAATTAGTGCCGACATAATAAAAAGTGCATTAGTAATACAATATAAGATTTTGCCCTCATGCCTATCTACCATTCAAGTGTTAGGCTGCATTGTTGCTGCTAATCCTCCTAAGCGGCAGGATGTAAATGGTCATCACGGTGAATACTGTGGGTAATCGAACATGAGCCGGTTTGGCCATTCAATGGCTTACCGGGAGGCACCCGGAGCAGCAGCTTTATCTCAGCCACATCCTCTGAATTCTTTTAAGTGAAGGAGAATTTACGGTGTGGTTGTTTTAATGTAATTCTGGCGTTAGCCCTTATGCTATTACCCTCATATCGAACGCGCTTAATCCCCTGACACAGCGAAATATTACGGTTTCAGTAGGATGATTTTTCGCCTCTATAAAGTTACATTTCATTTGCATCTTATTGACGGGTTGTTAGAATAAGTCTTAAGAAAAGCGGTTGGTGCTGAAATCCACATTACGCATTCTGCTTTTACTTTAGAAATAGCCACCGGACAGGGTGGCTTTTTTTATGGCCTAAAAGGCAGCGCTGTAAGCGCATTCAGGCAAGGTGAAAAGACGCTCAACGCGTTGTTAAGCCGTCGGAATTTAACCCACAATTTCGCCATCCGCGTTAATGTAATGAGGTTGTACTCATGCTCTAACCGTGCGCCAACGGTGCTGCGTACCATGTCGTAAAGCAGGGAGATCATTTGCTACCAATGCGCAACTTCAAGACTATAAACATCAAGTCATCCGTCATCGGTGCTGCATTTTTTCGCCGTCATGCCGCCGCCCATAAAAGCGTCCGTTGCCAACCGAAATGTGGACGATTTTGATCTGAACTTCTTTTATTCTCTTTATTGAATTGGCCCTAAATTGGCGACTCTGTCGCAGCAGCAGAAAGGCGGCGAACGCCGCTCCAGCAATGCCCAATGTTTTTTGGATTCAGCCGTTAAGTTGTGTACCAACTCGGTCGAAGTGCCCAGCGCAGGGGCAAACTCGTTGGCCGTGCTCAGCGGCAACAGAGCCAGCGGTAGCCCGTTCTTCACCCCAGCGCAGTAGCGCAAAAGCATCATTGTCTATGCTTAAGGCAGGCCAATACTCAGGAGGCGAGATGACCGAGCAAGAATTCCGAAAATTATTAGCGGATAAAGGGTTTGATGAACCGGTTTGGGTTGAGCGAGCTCCCGAAACGCAACTCGATAACCATGTGCATTCTTTTGAGGCGATGGCGCTGATTACTCATGGCGACATCACCATTTTTACGGAACACAGCGAAAAGACTTATCAGGCAGGAGAGATTTTTCATCTGCAACCCAACGTGCCGCATCGCGAGGAATTTGGCGAGCAGGGCGTACGTTATCTGTCGGGAAGGAAAGAGAGTGCTTAATCACCGCAGATAACGCGCTATTCTCACGCTTTCGTGAAGTGCCGCACGCCTTGTTGGGGTGGGAGGACTACAGTTAACAGACCAACCACAGCAATCACGGAGGTCACCATGTCTGAACGTCCCGATTATGAAGAACCGGTTCCTGATGATGCCGAATATCCGGCATATGAAGATGACGATGAAGAGTTACCTGAAGGATCAGATGAAGGGATTGATCCGCTGGAAGATGAAGATGGAAATGACTTTCCCGATCCTGCTAAAAACATCTAAAAACTCAAAACCGCCTCCAGGCGGTTTTTTTAATTCGGACATCACTCGATTCTGCAGCCACTCAAAAACGTGAATAAAATCCAGTATACTTTTCACCGCTATTTTGCCTTTCCATTCGTTCACTGAGGTTTTATGACGCCACTCGACGATCTTTTTCAGCGTCTGTCGCGCTCTCCATTCAGGCAGCGCTTTGCATTGGGTAAAATTGAATATGATTATTGCCTAAATAAAGGCGAAGTTCAGGTACGCGAACATGCGGCTGACTTCATCAAACAAAGGTTGGCAGCAGCCGAACCAACTAATGACGGCAAGCAAACGCCGATGCGCGGTCATCCGGTATTTATTGCTCAACATGCTACCGGCACCTGCTGTCGCGGCTGTTTGCGCAAGTGGCACGCGATTCCTCAGCATCAGGCATTGACGACTGAGCAACAGGCGTATGCCGTTGAAGTCATCCTGCACTGGATTCATCAGCAAATGCAGAAGCCTGCGCCTGTAGCAAAAACGCGCAAAGTGAAAAAACAGGACACCAACCCACAGCTCGATCTGCTTTAACGGTGAATTATGCTGTTTTTTGGTTAAATTTTCGGCGCTCAAGCCACTTTCTTCATTCCTGGTTTATTCTTAAATCTTTCTACAACCTCATATGCCAGGATAATTACCTGACACGGCACTTTTTATAAAAGAGGGAATTATGAAGAAAACAATGATTGCACTGTCTGCACTTTTACTGGCGTCCCCTGTTTTCGCCGCAACGACTACCGATAACACGGTTGCTGAAGCGCACAAAGGCGCCGATACAGCGAAAGAAAAACTGCATCAATCTCAGCACCAGGGCGAAGAGCTGAAACTCAAATCTAAAAACGCAGCGGAAGGCAAAAGCAACGCCACCAGCAGCAAGATTGAGGAAGGCGCGCAGAAAAACTGGAACAAGACCAAAGAAGGCACTGAGAAAGGCTGGGATAAAACCAAGCAGGGTGCAGAAGATTTGAAAAACAAAGCAACTAACTAATTGATTTAGCAAGTTGTTTAAAAGAAAAACCCACCAATGCGGTGGGTTTTTTTATGGTTGGCATATTCACAATCTGGAAGCATTACTCTTTAGCGGGGGTGTCCAGCTGCTTTTTGCTTTCTTCAACTGCGGTGTCCGACTGCTTTTTGCCTTCCTCGATAACCTCTTCATCAAGCTCTTCAATGTTCTGGCGGTTATCGCGCCCAGAGAGCAAATTCCAGCAGGCGATAAACAGCGCAGCAATCACCGGACCAATAACGAAGCCGTTGATGCCGTAAATTTCCATTCCGCCTAACGTGGCGATCAGAATCATATAGTCTGGCATTTTGGTGTCTTTGCCCACCAGCAGTGGGCGTAGAATGTTATCCACCAGGCCAACCACAATCACGAAGAAGCCCACCAGGAACAGACCTTTCCACAACGCACCCGTGGCAAAGAAGAAGATGGCGGCAGGTGCCCAAATAATCGCAGAACCCACGGCGGGGATCAGGGATAAAAAGGCCATCAACGCGCCCCATAACAGGCTGCCATCAATGTCGATGAACCAGAAGGCCAGTCCACCCAAAATACCCTGCACAATGCCTACGACTACCGTACCTTTGACGGTTGCACGCGAGACAGCGGCAAATTTTCCTAACAAATGGTGTTTAACGTAGGTCGAAAGCGGCAGCGCTTCTAAAATCAGATGCACCAGATAAGAGCCATCTTTCAGTAGGAAGAACAGCAGGTAAAGCATCACGCCAAAGCCCACGGTAAAACTAAACGTGCCTTTACCGATGATAAATACGCTGCCCGCCGCATACTGGCCGCCTTTCAGGGCAAACTCAGAGAGTTTTTGCTGAATTTGCGCTGCATTATCCAGATTATGCTCCGTTAGATAATGCTTCGCCCACTGCGGTAAATGCTGCATTAACTCAGCAAAAACCGTTGGAAACTGGGTCGAATTACCCTGCAATTTGGTATACACCGCGTTGATTTCTACCGCTAACGAAGAGGCAATAATCATCAACGGCGTGAACACGATCAAACAGATACACAGCAAGGTCAGCAGCGAAGCCAGCCCGTTGCGGTCGCCCAGTTTGTTGCGCAGCAGTGATTTAAGCGGATGAAAGATTACCGCTAATACCGCAGCCCACAAAATGGGAGAAAAGTAAGGGGATAACACATCGAAGAAGGCGACTGTTACGATCGCCAAAATCAGCAGGAAAAACCCAATATTCAATCCTTTAAAGCGCATTGAAAAACCTCATATAAAACATTCCTTGGTCAACCTAAAGTCATTCCGATTACGGCATTTACAACCGATGAGGTCATCAATACATAACCGACAATAAGAAAGGTTTTTTGTTTTTTTACCGCAGCCAGCGCCAGCAGGATCAGAGCCAATCCCAAAAAGGGATGGCAAGCAGTGAAAAAGTCGACATCTTCTCTCCTCAGGTTCTGGGCCTTTTAACGACGCGCGTTGGTGTGCCTACCGCAACAGGCGGGACAGAAGCCTACATTAGCGTAGCGGGTTCGTTTGAAAAAAGTAGATTAAGAATATTAATGAAAGCAGCGGAATCTGCCGATAAGAGAGTAACCGAGCAAAAAATGAGCAAGATAATGAAAGAACTGAGGCTAATCGTCGTCGCCATGATGCTGGTGGGCTGCGCGACCAAACAATATCCGCAAGCACCTGCGGTGACGACAGAAGAAACCACCGCCTTTGATTGCAAAGCCGTTGAACAGGAAATCGTTAAAGCCCACAGCGTACAGAGTGAAATCAGCGAAACGGGCCGTTTCGATGTGCTGACGGTGCTGGGGTTTATTGGTGACTTTGGTTTGGGAAATGGGTTGGCTAAACATTCCGCCACTAAAAAAGCGGATGTGCGGCTAAATCAGTTAGAAAGTTTAAAAACCACTAAATGCCTACCCGCCGTGGCCTAAAGCCAGGCTGTCGTCTATAAAAAAGCCAGCTCTGATGAGCTGGCTCGATTTATATTCCGTTATTTATACGCGAGTACTTTGCGATGGCAGCTGCATTTTCACGTTTTCAGCTGCACGTTTTCCGGCAAGAAAAGCGTGGTCAGAATTGTAATATTCCCACTCGCTGTAGCGTCCCGACAGATGAATATCCTGAGTAAGCAGCCATTGGCGAATCAGGGCCACATTCGCCTGTCGAGCATGATCGTAAACCACATACGCATAAGGCATATCTACCTGAGTGGCAGAGATAATCGCATCTTCAGGACGAATCATGCCCACTTTGATGCAGTCTTCACGGCAGCGTTCAATCAGTGCGTCACCTTGCAGCATGAGTGGCTTCTCTTTGCTGTAGGTCATTTCACATGTCAGGCCAAATCCGCCGGGTGAATTGCAGTGCGGGCTGGCATTGCCTTGGACAAAAATACGATGGAACAGCGTGTCACCCGGATAGTAAATCCAGTGCTTTTCAGTCAGGTTGGCGCGATCAATGCCTAAATTCACACAGCGTACCGAGACGTATCGTAGTTTTTTGGCAGCAAGCTGCACATTTTCAGGGACTTCATCACCCATTATTTTGATCAATTCCGGCAACGGCATGGTGCTGATCAACTGTTCATAACGGTAATGACGCCCATCCGCCAGCATGGCGATATGCGCCTGTGGCAGGATTTTCACCAGCGCCGCATCGGTTTCCAGCGTACATTTCAGATGCGGTAAAAAGCCTGACATCAACGCCTGAAAACCGCCGTGTAGCGGATAGCCAAAACGCGCATTCGGCCCAACCGGTTTCGCCAGTGGTTGGATTGCACCATCAATGATTTGTGCTAAATCCGGTAATGGCACGCGACCGCCAAGCCAGGAGGTTTCCATCTCGGAAAGCGGCACCTTCCAGAGCTTTTTGTTGTAAGGCAGGGCAAAATGGCGGGCAATGCCTTTTCCCCAAGTGCGCATAATAAACTGCTCGAAATTCTCAGCGCTTTCTTCGCCTTCAACTGCACAGGAATCGCCATCGGGTATCGCGCCGTCAGCACAACAATCACGGCGCTGACGCGCCACATCCAGCGGCACAGTGCGCGCTTCCGTCTCACCGTAACGGGCATCAATGGCGCCCAAAATACACTCTTTCACCACGTCGGCAGGCAAGCCATACAGTGCTGACTGGAAAGGGTAACGCGTATAAATCCCGTCGTTGTAAACCCAGGCTTCGCGTTCTTGCCAATGTAAGTTATCGCCTAGCAACATTTCATAAAGTTGCAGGACATAAGGATCTTGCGAAAACATAATGTGCCCGGCGTAATCGAAGGTAAAACCGTTGTCTTCAATTGAACGGCACCACCCACCGGGTGACGCATTTTTTTCCAGCACAACTGCGCCTTCACCGTAATGATAACCCGCGCTCAGGCCGGTCGGCCCGGCACCAATAATCAGGCAGGGCACCGCTTCAGACTCTTCAGTGGGTGGCGTTAACCAGCGCACTGCCGAATCGTTTTCTGTGGGTTCACCGCTGCGCTGCGCGGCATCGTTCTCCTGTATCAGCGCCTGCTGCATCAGTGCGTGGATCTGCTCTGCGGTACGATCCCAAGAGGTGGCGGCTACCTTTGCCTGCATTTTTTTTGCCAGCGTCAATCGCTCATCAGACGGGAGCTGCAACGCCGCTTCACAAGCCTGGATAAATTCCGCAGGGTTATGCGCCACCGCAACCAAATCGGCATAATGACGTGCCACGTCGACAATGGCGGTGCTGACAATCGGCAGTTGCGCCGCCATGTATTCCAGCACTTTGGTCGGTGAGATATAGCGAGTCGATGCATTGATGGCAAAGGGCATCAGGCAAACATCCCAACCCGCAAGGAACTGCGGCAGCGCCTGATAAGGCTGCTGACCAAGCCAGTGAATATTGGGCCGCTGTGGCAAATTGGCCGGATCGATTTTAACCACCGGCCCAACCATCACGATTTGCCATTCAGGATGGCTATCCGCCAGCGCGGCAATCAGCGGCAAATCGATACGCTCATCCAGCACGCCATAGTAGCCAAGGCGCAATGGCGGAACGTCATCATGCAAAGGATGATGATTGCTGCGATCCAGCGCTTGCTCAAAATGGATTGCATCAACGCTGCTGGGAAAACAGTGTACCTGCGGATGTTTGTCTTTTTTCGCTTCATACAAACTGGTGCCGCCGGTAAAAACTAAATCAGCGCGCGTTAACAACGCAGATTCGCGCTGCTGCAATTGGCGCGGAGCTTGATGAAAGGCGGAAAGTTCATCCATGCAGTCATAAATCACCAGCGCGGGCTTGAAGGGCGTCAACAACGGCAGTGCCATCGGCGTGTAAAACCACACCAGCGGGCGCTCATTCTCTTCCAGCAAACTTGCCAGCAGCAGTTGCAACGGCGCGATTTGGCTATCGTGAAAACCGGGTGCCTCAATATCCGTATGCGGCTGGATTACGGTAATGTTTGCGGCGGGGGCGCTCTGTTTCAATCCTGCCGGGCCTGCCTGATACAGCGGTTCTTCAACAAATAACACGCGGTAATAGCGTGCCAGACGCGTCAGCAAATGCTGTGGCCGTTGGAAGACAAATCCCCACCGTAAATGACTGAATACAATTAAAACCGGTTGTTTCATAGTGTTCTCCTGATCGTGCTGGGTAGAGAAGGTAAGAGCTTGTAAGGCATGCTGTGCCTGGCGAAGGGCGCTGGCGTAAGGTTGCTGCAGTTGGCGCGCAAAGGGATCGGGGCCGAGTCGATCAAGATCCCAAAGTCCACTTCGGGTCCAGAAGCCAGGATCTTCCCACAGCGGTCGGTCGATGATGGGATAAAGGCAGATGCCGAGCAGCTCAACGCCTGACAACTGCGCCTGCGCGACTTGCGCGCTGACTTGTAAAATCCACGCACCGCGTCCGCTGCCGACGTGGCTGGTTTCCGCTAACAGCAAAGGGCGTCGATAGCGTTGATATACATGTGAGAGCATCTCATTCAGCGGTTTGCGCTGTGCGTCACCCAAGTGCCAATAAAGTCGGCGGTTGCTGGTGTTTTCCCATTGATTGTCGTGGTAGTAATTGACGCCCACGAGATCCAAATAGCGTGGATCCCCCCCCAGTTCGGGATTGCGCTTGCCGCTCAACATGTCCCATGCCTGATATTGCGTCTCACACATGCTCTCCGCCTGTTGCTGGCTGGCCTCGCTTTCATCTTCAGGCACAATGTGAATCAGCGGATCGCAGTGCAAAATTCGCGCGCGCGGATCGGCCTGCCAGATCGCGTCACACGCTGCCAGCGTGGCGCGCACCAACTGTTGCTTGGCGGCATCGGCCCGATCCTCTTGAGGAATATCGGGCAACGCGAACAGACCAACCGAAATACCCCAACTCAGAAAAGAGATTTCGTTGATGGGGGAATAAACCGGCGCGTCGTCATACCAAGGCGCAAGAAAACCCGCCAGCGCTCCGCAGAAAGCGGCGAAGCGCGGAATAAAGTCAGCATCGAACAGGCTGACATTGGATGGCCAACCGTAATGACAAATTGTCCAGCTCAGTTGAATGCCGTGCTGTTTTGCCATCGCCATACGCTGCGCCACGGATGAAAAGTCATAGCTGTCATCGCGTTCACACAGTCGCCAACCGACACTTTCGCGTGCCGTGTTGATTGCAAAGGGCTTGAGTGCGGCGTAATCCTCTGCGCAGCGCGCCTGATGAGCATTGATATGGTTCATTGCCAATGCTTCACCGTGCGGATTAACGTGATCGGCACCTTCATAGCCGGCCAGCCAAAAACTGGAAAATGGCGTCATTGCATCTCCTGTACAAAAAAAAGAGCAAAAGCCTCTCGCTGACATGTCGTCGGAGGACGAGTCAGGTAAGAAGAGAAATACGATGCAGACTGGCTGGCCTAACCCTTCTGATTTGTCAGACGATCCATGCGAAAAACGATGAACGTTTGTGCGGGCAAGAAAATGCATCCCAGGCAAACAGAAGATAGCGGGAGAAGCGCTAACGCTATCGAGGTTTTGATTTGTATAGGTTTCTCATACATTTCAAATGAAAAAGGAAACCTTACTGGAAAGTATAGGTAAGCACGATTTTTAAGCAAACTATTGAAGTAAAAAAGAAAAAGCAAAGCGGTAAAGTGGTTCCGGTCTTTAACAGGAAATCTCTTTGTAAACATTAGACTTTAAGAGGAAGGGGGCAAGATCTGTTTTTAACGGAAGAAGATCCTTTTCGGTTTAATACGATCTCAGGATTAATAACACGCGCTCCGCTTTAAATGCCGCTCCCACTCTCTTTTGCAACTTTAAACCGGCTTGATTATGGTATGGCCTAAATAATCAGGCATGCAGGGAAAGGTGTCGCTCAGTGGGCTCACCTCTCATCACTCAGGATGTTTTATATGCTTTCATTCGACTGGCATCGATTTTTGCTCAACGACCAACCGGCTACGTTTTTGTTTGAAGTGGTGGTGCGCGTATTACTGGCTTATGTCGTGGTGTTTACCTTTCTTAAGGTATCGGGAAGAAGGGGCGTGCGTCAGCTGTCACTGTTTGAGCTGGTAGTGATTTTGACGCTGGGATCGGCGTCCGGTGATGTCACTTTTTATGATGATGTGCCGGTATTGCCGGTGGTTTTAGTGTTTATCGTGATGCTGGCCTTATACCGCTTCACCACGTTTCTCACTGCGCGTAGCGTGCGCTTCTCTAAGTGGATACAGGGCGATGTTGTCACGCTGATCAAAGAAGGCCTGTATGTTCTTGAAAGTCTCGACAAGCTCAATATTTCTGAAGATGAGTTTTTTATGGAACTGCGTCAGGATGGGGTAGAACATCTCGGTCAGGTACGACTGGCGCTGATTGAGGTCGATGGGCAACTCAGCATTTATTTTTATGATGATGATGAAATGCGTGCAGGACTCAGCGTGTTGCCACCGGAACATCGGCAGGATTTTGCGCAGATCCCTTTCACGGCTTTGTACGCGTGCACCCATTGCGGGCAGACGGAAGAGATAGAAAAGGGGCAGAGCAGAACCTGTTCGCGCTGCAAAGAGACGTTATGGTCGGTTGCGCTAAGAACTCGCCGTCTGCATTAGTGAATAACGGCGAGGTTAGCGTGTCAGAAAAAGGTGACTAACTTTTTCTTTTGCTGGCCTTCGCCATCAAAATTATTCTCTGCCAGCCAGCCGGATAGCGCCTGATTGATACGCGGCCATTCACTGTCAATCATTGATAACCAGTCGGTATCCCGATTGCGCTGTTTGCGCGTCATCGTCTGGCGAAAGCGTCCCTCAAAAGTAAACCCTAGCCTTTCAGCAGCACGACGCGAAGCCAGATTGGTCGAGTCACAGCGCCAGGCTACGCGGCGGTAGCCCAGAGAAAAGACCGTCTTCAGCAGCAAATACAGGGCTTCTGTCCCGATAACATTGCGCTGCATCAGGGGCGACCAGGTGACATGACCTATCTCAATCGCACCGTTATCCACCTCAATATTGGCAAAGCACACCACGCCTACTGGGCGCTGCGTTGTTTTATCTACTACCGTAAAGGGCACTAATTCCAGATTATCGACTTTATCGATTACCCAAAACCTCAACTCTTCAACGGAGTTGGGTTTGTTAGTACTCAACCAGGTCCAGTCACGATCATCTTCCGCCAACGAAAAAGCCTGATACAGCGCTTCACTGTGCTCAGGGTCAAGCGGCGCCAAAAGGCAGTAATTCCCTACAATCGCCTGACGAAGAGGTTTTGCTACGGGTTGCCAGTCAGGCAGGGCCCATCCGATTTGCTGTCCATATTGATTGATGTTCACGCTGCCTGTTCCTGCAAAGTGTTGAAGAGAATAAACATAGGTTTTTGCAGCAGCAATGTACAGGCAGGTCGAAGCGTGGGCGTGAGGCAGGTCGAGAACTAAAAGGTAGGCGGGGCGACAAAATAAGCCGCCCCTTGGGAATTACAGCGTGGCTTGCGTGGCTGCCATGCCCGGTACCAGAATCACTTTGCGGCAATCCTCTTTGCGCTTCTCAAAAATCTCATAACCGCGTGCAGCGTCCTCCAGCGGCATGTGATGGGTAACGATCTCTTCCGGGGTCAAATGCCCTTGCTCGATTAAATTCAACAGATCTGGCAGGTAAGCATGGACATGCGTCTGGCCCATTTTAAAGGTAAGCCCTTTATCGAACGCATCACCAAACAGAAAGCCGTGAATGAATCCAGCGTAGACGCCCGGTACGCTGACAATGCCACCTCGACGTACTGCGGCAATGCACTGACGCAACGCTTTGCCGCTGCTGCCTTCCAGTTTTAAATTGGTGAGTACGGTTTCAGTCAAGCTGCCTTTAGCCTCAAAGCCAACGGCATCAATAACCGCATCGACACCCCGATTGCCGGCACTGTTTTCAATGATAAAGGCGGCAGGATCGTCGTTTTTGTCGAAGTTAATCGGGATTACACCGTAACGTTCCCGCGCAAATGTCAGTCGATAATCATTATGATCGACCATAAAAATCTGCTCGGCACCTTCCAGTCGGGCGCAAGCCGCACTCAATAAGCCGACTGGGCCCGCACCAAAAATCGCTACGCTTGAGCCTTTTTTGATTTCGGCATTTTTCACGGCTTGCCAGGCAGTAGGCAGGATATCGGAAAGGAACAGCACCTTTTCATCCGATAAAGTCTCCGGCACTTTAAACGGCCCGGCGTTGGCTTTAGGGACGCGGACATATTCGGCCTGGCCTCCCGGCACGCCACCATACAGTTTGCTGTAACCAAACAGCGCAGCGGGTGGCGTAATTTTTTTACGATTGATTATCGCGCCTCTGCCGCTGTTGGTGTTTTCGCACGCAGCATATTGATGCAGATGGCAGAAAAAGCAGTCGCCACAGGCGATGACAAAAGGGATGACAACGCGATCGCCTTTAGCGACGGCCGTGACGCCGCTACCGGTTTCCACAACTTCCCCCATAAACTCATGGCCAAAAATATCGCCGTGATCGGTTCCGGGAATTTTGCCGCGGTATAGGTGCAGGTCTGAACCGCAGATTGCTGTGGCAGTCACGCGCAGAATAATGTCATCAGCGGCTTCAAGCCCTGGATCGGGCACGTTATCAACGCTGACTTTATGTGGGCCATGGTAGGTTAATGCTTTCATCTGTTCGACTCCTTTGATCAGTGAATTGCCGTCTATTCAAGAGGAACACCGTTGCGGCAATATCAGAATGACTCAGGGTGGGGAATGCAGAATACATTTCCGCCAGGTTATTCAACCTGCATTGAAGTGTAGCTAGCTCAATTTAAGTAAGCCGAGCGGCCAAATGGCATAAGCGTAGGATTTAAGCGGATTGGCTGTTTTTGTCGTCATTTACTGGCGTGATCGCCGGAATCTGAGGGTTTGCGTGTTGCCAGCCAAGCGTATCGGCAATGGCTCGTCGGTAAGGCGTATCGATTTGCGCCGGGACCTGCTCAATGTAACTTCGCGCGTGGGCGCGTTTATCGCCAGACAGCTGTTGAAGGTAGTTGAGTACCTCCTCAACGCTGGGTATGCGCCCTTCAGTAAAATCCACGCGCGCGGGCAGGCCAGTCCAGATCAAGGCTTCAATGCCCTTGCTGCGTGCCCATTTCTCTATTCCTCCCTCGGCTTTATCACCGATCAACATCATGCCTAAGCCATCCACACGGTCGTCTGGAATGCCTTCGCGCTTGCGCAGTGATTTGCAGGCTAATGCAAGTGACGATGTCGACATCCAGGCCCAGAAGACGGGAATCGGGTCGGCATTCTGGCAGATCGCAGTGGCTAATTCACCGCCATCGCCGATGCGACAAAATTCAATCTGCATCAAGGGGCCGTCTGCTTGCCAGTTTCCTGCAAGTGGCAATACGTCAGGCTTCCAAATCAGCGATCCCCAACCCAGGCAAGCAATTTTCATGTTTTAACTCCTGTTAAGCCGTTCAAAACAGTGCAAATCAATTCAACGGGACTGTTTAAAGTCTGGCAAAGATTACGTCACGACGGCAGGAAAATTTACAGGCAGTTAAACGTTCGGGGCACCTCTAACCAAGCGCGATAAGGTATGCGCCAGCAGGTCGACAATCATCGCAACAATGGGAGTGCCAGTATTTTGGCCGGTTTAAATCACAACATGAACAGTTGCCAGCCACCCGCTAAGAAAGTGCACGTCGTGCAAAATTTGCCCGTTTCTACCGCGTTTAACGCTTAAGTTGCCGCTGAACTTGATGTTAAACCGTCAAGTAGTGTAAAAAGATGCCGCGCAATCGATTACGTTTTAAAGGGTGGAGACGCGTTTTACGGGGCTTCGTCCCTGTTGACCACCTGAACGCAAAGGCAGCGGATTTTCTTGAAGTTGCGCCCGTTGTCATTGATCTCACCGGCACATCGCGCTTGTGCTCATCCTTGTGAAGCAGGGCAGAGCAGCAAGTGGACGTTAATTTTGCAGTCGCAAAACGCAGCGGCGTTGATTGCACGTTTATTGGATCACCAGATGAAAAACACGCAAACCGGCACGCTGGGTGCCCTTGAGACGTCAACGGAAAAAGGTTGGCAGAAAACCGACACCATGTGGATGTTGGGATTGTACGGCACCGCGATTGGTGCCGGCGTGTTGTTCTTGCCAATCAACGCAGGCGTTGGTGGGTTGCTTCCGTTAATCATTATGGCGATTCTCGCCTTTCCCCTGACTTTTTTTGCACACCGTGCGCTAACACGCTTTGTCCTTTCAGGCAAAAATCCTTCGGGCGACATCACTGAAGTGGTGGAAGAGCATTTCGGTACGGGCGCGGGAAATGTCATTACGCTGCTCTATTTCTTTGCAATCTATCCCATTTTATTGATGTACAGCGTGGCCATTACCAATACGGTTGAGAGCCTGATCGTTAACCAGTTGGGGTGGGTTGCACCGCCGCGTGTGCTGCTGTCGCTGGTGCTGATTATGGGCATGATGACCATTGTGCGCTTCGGTGAGCAGATGATCGTTAAGGCAATGAGCGTGTTGGTCTATCCCTTCGTGGCCGTTTTAATGTTAATGGCGTGCTATCTGATTCCTCACTGGCACGGTGCGGCGTTGCAAACGATGGAAGTGAATCAGAGCAGCGGAAACGGTTTATGGATGACGCTGTGGCTGGCAATTCCGGTGATGGTGTTTTCTTTTAATCATTCGCCCATCATCTCTTCTTTTGCCGTGGCGAAGCGTGAAGAGTATGGCGAGGAGGCGGAGAAAAAATGTTCACGCATTCTGGCGTATTCGCATCTGTTGATGGTTGTGACGGTAATGTTTTTTGTTTTCAGCTGTGTACTGAGCCTGTCGCCAGACGATTTGCATGCAGCAAAAGCGCAGAACATCACCATTCTTTCTTACCTTGCCAACCACTTCCACGTACCGGTTATTGCCTGGCTCGGCCCCATTATCGCGATAGTTGCCATTACTAAATCGTTCCTGGGGCACTATTTGGGCGCGCGTGAAGGCTTTAATGGGCTGGTGAACAAAGCGCTGCGCAGCCAGGGGAAATCGGTCGCGCCGAACACGCTGAATCGCCTGACTTCACTGTTTATGCTGCTTACCACCTGGCTGGTGGCGACACTTGATCCCAATATACTCAGCATGATTGAAACGCTTGGCGGGCCGATCATTGCGGTGATTCTGTTTCTGATGCCGATGTATGCCATCCAGAAAGTCCCGGCAATGCGCAAATACAGCGGTAAGATCAGCAATGTGTTTGTGGTACTGATTGGTCTGATCGCAATTTCAGCGATTTTCTTCTCACTGGTACGTTAAACGTTTAGCGCCGCTATGCGGCGCTTAATCCGGCGCATTTTTTTAACTTCTTTTTACTTCAATCGGATTGCAATACGCTGGTCTGCGAGTTGTTCAAGATGAGATACCAATTCACCTGCCTGATGCTCGGCAAAAACAGTAATGCCGTGCTGACGAAGAAGTGTTGCCGCCACGCCAGCGCCGGGATGCTGCTGACCGCTGAAAGATCCATCGTAAATTCTCTGGCTGCCGCAGGTTGGGCTGCCATCGCTGAGTAGGGCAAAGCGGCAACCCGCATCCTGAGCCGTTTTTAGCGCCAGCCATGCCCCAAGTAAATAGGGTTGTGTGACATCGCTGCCATCGCTTTCTACAATCATCGCCCGCCCGGCTAATACATCCTCACCTGAGCCGCCAACAATTTCAGCCGGTAAACGTGGCGTTGCTAAACCGGCTGCCAGTTCGGGGCAGTGAACGACTAAACGATTTTCTCGCTGCCAGCGATCGAGGGTATCCAGCACCAGCGCTTTATCGCTGCCGTTGTAACGCACACGGAAGCCGATCAAACAGGCGCTGATCAAAATTTTCTCTTTAATGTTTCCTGAAGTCTTAATCAAAACCGTTCTCGCTAGCGTTGATTTATCTGCTGGTTACAGCGTTCAGTTATTAGCATGTGAGTGAGGGAACGAATAATGAGTAATGCTTAACTGAGGTGCCTTAACAGCAGTACAGAACGGCTATACCGGGGAACCGGTATGTTTTATGAGATATAAGCTGTGAGACATGCGTTTTTTTATTTATTCCTGTTTTTATATTTATCAGGGCAGTCTTGATTTAATTTTTATCGCTATCTGGTCAGAGCACAGACCTATTTCTGTTGAGTTACGAAAGTAATTTTTGTCCTTATTATGGATTTTATCTTTTTTGGAAATGTTTATTTACGGCTGAGTTAATAAGTGAAAATTATTTTGTATAACATGACAATTTTTCACCCATTCGCTGTGCTGGAGATGCTATTCTTGCGCTGCGGCACTAGTGATGTGGTGTTGTGTGCTTCAGTTTTCCCTTAATAAAATGTAAGGGTTTTACCCCGTTTGGTTGGTGTGGATATTTAATCCCCGATCGTTTTCGATCGGGTTTTTATTCACCTTTACTCTCCCCGCATTATGCCGTTATTTTCATTCTTCAAAAGTTACATTTCAGGTATTGGTTTTTTTAACGCTATTTCATCAGAAAGTTCTTATTTATTCTGGGTTATTTAAATGCCTGAAAGTCTGCTTTGCTAAATAAACTTTCAGCGCCATCTGTATCAAAAGTTATGACAATCGTTAAGGAATCGATAAGGCAGCGTAATAGTGTGTAAGTTACCGATCTTTAAGACTTTTGGAGATGCTGAACACCCTCCATATGGATAATAGTCATCTCAACGGCGATACATCAGCCGTTGCCATTGGAGGTAGTACCATGAAAAAAACAACATTAACGTTTATCGCATCACTTTTAGCATGCAGCACACTGTTTTCAAGCGCGTCTTGGGCTGATGGCCCGGGCGATCATCATGGGCAACCGTGGCAGAAAAAGCAGGGCGGTGGCGACCGTCATGACGACCGCGGACGCGGTGCGGGCCATGATAATCATCACAACCAGGGCGGCCCTCGCGGCGATCATGACAATCGTGGCGGCTCTCGTGTTGACCATCATGGCGATCGCGGTAATGATCGCGATCACTTCGCCTGGAATGGCCACGACTTCCGTCGCGGTCACTCAGTGCCATACGAATATCGTGGCGACCATTATCGCGTGAATGACTGGCATGACCGCGGTTTACGTGAGCCGCCACGCGGTGAACACTGGGCCTATATTGACGGTAACTATGTGCTGATCGCTGCGGCTACTGGTGTGATTACCTCACTGATCCTGAGCAACGCGTTCCATTAATTTCCCTCACGGATGGCTACGGCCATCCGTGCTTCTTTCCGCTTCCTTCTCACCAGGCTATTCTGACACTTCATTCTGAGGTTCCCTTTTTAAGGAGTCATGATGACGATGGTTAAAATGGTTGCGGTTGATATGGACGGCACCTTTCTTGATGATAAAAAACAGTACAACTCGCCTCGCTTTCTCGCCCTTTATCACCAACTCAAAGCCCGCAACATAAAATTTGTCGTCGCCAGCGGCAATCAGTATTACCAGCTCAAATCTTTCTTTCCTGACATCGCCAGTGAAATTGCATTTGTGGCTGAAAATGGCGCATGGATCATCGATCGTGATGAGGAGCTTTTTTGCGGCGCCTTTTCTCGCAGCGACATTAACGCGGTGATCGATACGCTGCAAAACGGCCATTATCCGGGTTTGCGCTATCTGCTCTGCGGCCGCAACAGCGC
Organism: Pantoea sp. T14; assembly: GCF_036663535.1. Taxonomy (NCBI): domain Bacteria; kingdom Pseudomonadati; phylum Pseudomonadota; class Gammaproteobacteria; order Enterobacterales; family Erwiniaceae; genus Pantoea; species Pantoea sp. T14. The sequence goes on along the minus strand of NZ_JAWUEB010000011.1, from coordinate 40,354 downwards.
TTATTATTTCGATGAAACCGATGAAAAATGGCTAGCGAAAATGCGTCATTACTGCCATCGGCTGAAAAAGATCGGCAGCCTCGATGAAGTACAAGATGACAAGCTGTTCAAATTTGCACTTAACCTCTCTGATGATTACGTCGAACCTTTGATGGCTGATATTACGCGCTTACATCAAGGCGCGGCGGCAGCGACCTCCAGCGGGCATGGCTCTGTTGATTTAATCGTTCCGGGCAACCATAAAGCGCACGGTCTCGATTTGCTGGCGAAACGCTGGGGCATTTCGCATGACGAAGTGCTGGCTTTTGGCGATGGCGGCAACGACCTGGAAATGCTTAAGCAATCTGCATTCAGTTTTGCGATGGAAAATGCGCCGCAGCGGGTGAAAGAGAGCGCACGCTACCTGGCTCCGCACAACAACGAGCAGGGCGTATTGCAGGTGATTGAGCACATGCTAGCGGGCGAGGCACCTTTTACACCTACACCTTCGCGTTGACTGGATTTATCCTTTGCTTTACCGATATTCAAAAATGACATTATCAACTTTTAAATTATCATATCGGGGTTAAACGCCGCGGTAGAAGCGATAGGCTCAAGCTGGAGGGGCGCGGCGCTTCGTTAGTGTGTGCAGTGGCGCAGCGCGATGGCGGCGAAGGAAATTAACACGCGGATTGCCGGACAATATTCAGGCGCCAGGTGATGAAGCTGGCGCAGGTGAGTTCAGTATTTAAAAGGGTGGGTTATCACTGAGCAAGATTCAAGCCTGCCCAGCTTTGCTTCAAAGCATCGGCCATGCCTGCACAATCATGGATCGCATCTCATCTTTGCTGTAATCCACCAAGGAATTTTTGCTGTTGGCGCGCGCCACAATCCACTCTACCTCCTGATGCGTTAGTGCAGGGCCATCTTGCCAAAATGGTGTGATCGCCTGCTGCTGCAGCCAGTTTTTCAAGTAACGAGCCGGAGAGTCCGTGGTTTCACTAAACAGCTGAGCATGAAGCGCTGTCATTAACTGTTGTTGCTCAATGTGGTGGCTTTCTGCCAAAACCTCAAGAAACGGAAACAGCAGCCGCCCACAAACTTCGCCATGATGAAAAGGCTTGAGTGCACCTAGCTCTCAGGCGATACCGTGAATCACACCTAAACCAGCGCTGCTCAAGCTAACACCGCCTAACCATGAAGACATCATCATCGCTTCACGCGCTTTATCACCTTCTGCATCGTCACGATTTAATTGGGGCCACGCCTGAACAAACTGCTTTAAGCCCGTTAACGCCAGCTGGCGGGTAAACAGATTCCCTTTATTTGATAAATACGCTTCAAACAGATGGGTAAAGGCGTCAATGCCGCAAGTTGCCAGGACTTTATCGGGAGCATTTTTTAACAGATCGGGATCGAGAATCGCAACCTGAGGCACAAAGACCGGATGGCGCAGTGAGGCTTTCACCTGAATATCGTGTTGATCGGTCACGACCGCATTCTGCGTCACTTCGCTGCCGGTTCCGGCTGTAGTCGGCACCGCAATCATCGGCAAGGTAACTGGCTGAACGGCGCTGTCGCCGACTTTCTCTAAATAACGCGCCGTCGGCAGCGGATGCTGCATCATCGCACTAAATGCCTTAGCGGCATCAAGCACGCTGCCGCCCCCGATGGCTACAACGCGATCGACATGGCCACGCCAACGTGTGACCCAGGCATCAATATCAGCGGGCGACGCTTCATTTCGCACAATTTCATAGCCGATGATGTGATCGTTCAACGTTGACTTTAGCCGGGCATAAGCTGGGCTTTGCAGAAATGATTGACCACAAAACAGCAGGGTCGGCTGCTGCTGTAGCGCTAACAGCGGCACCAGTTTATCAATGCTTCCACGGCCAAACAGAGTTCGTTGATTGCTATACAGCTCACTCAAATTCTCACTCACCTGCGCATCCTTTTAAGTTTTCGCTAAGATTTGAGTGTAACTAAAAGCGCGCCGCTGGCCTCTGCAAACTTTCTGATAACGCGTTGGCAAAAAGTTGATCACCTTCGCAAAACAGAAATTCACTATCGAGAGGGTGATGCTTTCATCGCGATGTTACCCTTAACATGTTATCGGTAACAGCGTTTGTCGAGGTGTTAAAACATCTTACAGACGTTAAGTTCTGTCACCCTTTGGGGACCACGATAACAAACCAGCACTGAGCCAGCTCGTCAGTGCGCATGGTGGAGAAAAATTATGCCATTACTTTACGTGGCGATCGGCGTTGCGTTACTGCTACTGCTTATGATCCGCTTCAAACTCAATGGTTTCATCGCGCTGATTCTGGTAGCGCTGGCGGTCGGTGTGATGCAGGGCATGCCGGTCAATAAAGTTATTACTTCAATTAAAACCGGTGTGGGCGGAACACTGGGCAGTTTGGCGCTGATCATGGGTTTTGGTGCCATGCTCGGTAAACTGTTGGCCGATTGTGGTGGCGCCCAGCGCATTGCGACGACGTTGATTAAGAAGTTTGGCGTCAAGTATATTCAATGGGCGCTGGTGCTGACCGGTTTCACTGTGGGTTTTGCGCTGTTTTACGAAGTTGGTTTCGTCCTGATGTTGCCGTTGGTGTTCAGTGTTGCCGCATCGGCGCGTGTGCCGCTGCTGTACGTCGGTGTGCCAATGGCTGCTGCACTTTCTGTTACGCACGGCTTTTTGCCTCCACACCCTGGCCCAACCGCTATCGCGACCCTGTTTGACGCTGATATGGGTAAAACGCTGCTGTTCGGCACCTTGTTGGGGATCCCAACCGTTATTCTGGCGGGGCCGGTGTATGCGCGCTTCCTGAAGAAAATTGATAAACCCATCCCAGAAAGCTTTTACAACCCTAAAACCTTTACTGAAGCGGAGATGCCAAGTTTTGGCGTGAGCGTTTGGACTGCGCTGATTCCAGTGGTGTTGATGGCTTTGCGTGCGGTGGCGGAAATGCTACTGCCAAAAGGGCATGTACTGCTGCCTTACGCCGAATTCTTCGGCGATCCGGTCATGGCAACGCTGATCGCGGTATTGATCGCTATCTTCACCTTCGGCCTGAACCGCGGTCGTAGCATGGAAGAGGTGATGGATACGCTGACAGATTCGATCAAAATCATCGCAATGATGCTGTTGATCATCGGCGGCGGCGGGGCATTCAAGCAGGTATTGGTTGACAGCGGCGTAGATAAATATATCGCCAACATGATGAACCAAACCAACCTGTCACCTATTTTCATGGCCTGGTCGATTGCTGCGGTGTTACGTATTGCGTTGGGTTCTGCCACCGTGGCGGCAATTACTGCTGGCGGGATTGTGGCACCCTTGATTGTTAGCAGTGGCGCCAGCCCGGAGCTTATGGTGATTGCCGTCGGTTCCGGTAGCGTGATCTTCTCGCACGTAAACGACCCAGGATTCTGGCTGTTTAAAGAGTATTTTAACCTGACGATTGGCGAAACGATTCGTTCATGGTCAGCGCTGGAAACCATTATCTCCGTATGTGGTTTGATCGGCTGCTTACTGCTCTCTTACGCCCTATAAGCAAACACCGCCGTGACAACGTGTCGCGGCGGTTTTACCTTATACCGCCAACAAACGGAACGCGTTTAGCTCTTCATCTGGCATGCCAGCCTGTGCCGCTGCCTGACAAATCTGCTGCCAGCTGGTGGCATCTAACGGAATGCCTAAACGATCGCGCGCTTCGCGATTCGCTTCTTCCCATTCACCTGGCACCTGAATATCCTCATCACCACTTTTCGGTGAGCGTTTTACCCATTCGATAAAAGCTTCGGCTTCTTCTTGCATCGCTGGCGCGTCAAAAGCAGCAGGATCAAGGATAATGGTGGTCATGCAGTTAAAGATGGCGTCACTGTTGCTCTGCACTGTGGCATCGTGAGTGGTGCGCCCACCCGATAACGCGCCACCGAGAATCTCGCACATTGCCGCTAATGCATAACCCTTATGCAGGCCAAAAGGCAGTAAAGAGCCAAACGGCTGTTGATGCATTACGCCTGGTTGCGTGGTGGCATGGCCTTGGTGATCAATCAGATAACCTGGCGCGACCTCAATGCCTTTATTCCAGGCAACCCGCGTTTTGCCATAAGCAATACCGCTGGTAGCGAAATCAAGCAGCAGCGGTTTAGCATTTTGTCTTGGAAAAATGGCGCAAAATGGGTTAGTACCAAAACGGCGATCGCTGCCACCAAAGGGTGCCACCATGGGATCGCCCATAACGTTAACGAAGTGGAACGAGACCAAACCCGCTGCTGCACACTGTTCTGCCCAGTGACCAATACGACCAATATGATGTGAATGATGTAAACCGACCGCGGCAATCCCTAATTTCTGAGCACGTTCAATGCCCAATTTCATTGCTTCCCAAGCGGCAACCTGACCAAAGCCCTGATTGGCATGCAGCGTCAACACCGCACCAGCGTCTTTGGTCAGCGTTGGGCGCTGATTAAGCTGCAAATGACCTTGTGCCAACGACGCCATGTAGCTGGGGATCATACCTACGCCGTGGGAGTCGTGTCCTGCCAGGTTCGCAGCAACTAAATGATCGGCAACCAAGCCAGCTTCTTCTGTTGTGCTGCCGGCATAAAGCCAAATCGCCTGAACAAACTGATGTAATCGACTGGCATTAATACGATGCAATTGACTCACGCTAATCTCCTTTTTATGAAGGGTTTTCATCCTGCAGTGAAAGGTAGGCCAGCGGCAAGTGTTGGTTAGATATCAAGGGGCTTTTTAAGAGCAGGGCCGCAAAATGCGGCCCAAAGTTTTGAGGATTAATGGGGTTGTTCGAAACCGGCTTTCACCATCTGTTCGCGCAGTGCACGCGCTATTTCGCGGTTACCACCCGTGACAGGATAAATCACGTTATTTACCACATCGTCTAAATAGGGTTCATCAAACTCTTGCAAGGTAAGTTGAGTACCGCCTTCATCATTGATAGCGAAAGAACCCTTGATGTGATCGCCGCTATTTTTAGCCTTAAGACTATAGCGACCCATGCTGGTATTAATCGTGCTCATAAGATCTCCTTGTTACTGATTTCAAATTCATCACAATTCTGGCCTGCCTTTGCCGCTTAAATTTTAGCTGGCCCTGCTTCGCTAAACGAAGCGGTGTCCCAGAAATAATGATTATCTTGCGACCTGTCTCGCAGAAAAAAAATGGACACTAAGCGGCTTAACGGGGCAGAGTTGGTCTTTGAGAGCGAAGCAGCAAAGGTAAAATTTTCACCTATACTGTTTACAGGAAAGGCTTTTTTATTAGGTAAGGGAGAGGGAAATGAAAATAATTTTGTGGGTCATCGCCATCATTTTTATCGTTGGGCTGTTAACGCTGACAGGGGTGTTCAAACTCATTTTCTAATAAAGCGGGCACCTTACCGGGTGCCCGAACTTCCTCTCAATTGCCTGAATCTCTGTTTTGACATACGGGTGAACAGGGCGAGAGGGGGCTGTTACGCGTTACAGGTAACAAATCTTTTACCGCAAGATGTTTCTTACAGTATGCACAGCAGGCGCCGTGGAAAGGTTTCAAACTTGCTTTGCAATCAATAAAGGTAAACTTTGCGCTGCCACATGCAGTGCAGCGAATTTTCATCACCATGGCATCTTCGCCTCCTTCCTGGAATTGAATAAGACCAATCTTATCAAAAACACATCAAAAATAGTTAAGATTTTCTAATTTATAACACGTTGCGATCATTTCTTTTAGCGCATTGAATCTAAGAATATTTTCCTGTTTCGTAGCTGTATTTTGAGCGATTCAAGCTCCGCAAAAATCCTTTTCATTGATAAGGATCATGTTTTTTAGCTGTTTGCGGATAATCTCGCCATCAATGGCCTGTTTTCGCATTTAATGTGACCAGATGCGAAAGTTCCTGGCGGTGTCTCACCTCTTTCTGCGGCACAATTTCTTAAAATCGACTTCATGTTTATCTCCAGTTTGGAGCGCCTCATTAAGATGCCCGCTTGGCTTCAACACTGGGTTTAGAACTCGCCATTTAAAAAATCGGCAGGAAAAAGCAGTGAACAGGTATTGTCTTCTCGTGATCTGGCCTCTTGTTCCAGCACTCATGCTCTCATTCTCACTTCAGGCCGCAACGTTGCTTCAGGGAGTGCAGTCAGGTTGGGAAACCTTATCATAATGTGCAACAGACCTGGCAGCAGCCAGACAGCGTGGATGTCTATGTGCCAGCGATAACCTGGCATAACCGCTGGACCTACGATGAGGAACATATTGATCGCTATAACGAACATCCATGGGGCGCGGGTGGCGGCGTTTCTCGTTATGACGAAAAGGGGAACTGGCATGGCCTGTATCTCATGGCCTTTAAGGATTCTTTCAATAAATGGGAGCCGATCGGTGGATACGGTTGGGAAGCGACCTGGCGACCGTTAGAAAATCAGTCATTCCACTGGGGCGTAGGTTTTACTGTGGGAGCCACAGCGCGAGATAACTGGAATTACTTCCCCGTTCCTGGGCTATTACCCTTGGGTTCAATAGGTTATGGCGCATTGAGTTTTCAAATGACTTACATTCCGGGCACTTATAACAATGGAAATGTCTATTTTGCCTGGCTACGTTGGGCATTTTAGGCAAGCGAAAGAAACATAAAGTGTGACGCATCTAAAGAATGTCGATATTTATCACTTTTCCATCAATTCAAGCTGGACAAATCTCTCTGCAATTGCTGTACTAGACGCCGACACAGTTTAGTGTCCATTTTTCATGTAAAGGTAATATTAGATGTCTAAGATCAAAGGTAACGTTAAGTGGTTTAATGAATCTAAAGGATTCGGTTTCATTACTCCTGAAGATGGCAGCAAAGATGTATTCGTACACTTCTCTGCAATCCAGAGCAACGGCTTCAAAACTCTGGCTGAAGGTCAGCGCGTTGAGTTTGAAATCACCGACGGCGCGAAAGGCCCATCTGCTGCTAACGTTATCAGTCTGTAAGTTAACAGTCAGAATTCTAAAAACCCGCCAATTGGCGGGTTTTTTTATGCCTGTTATTCCTCAATTGCCATGCATTGATATTCCTCTAGCCCTCCTGCCCACCACCGTAGCAATGCCCGATCTTGGTGACTGAATCACTCTTTTTCCACGAACCGGCATCAGGTGCGTTGAAGATGCAAATTTAATGGCTTACGGATGACGGCGCACATTCTGCGGTGTCAGTCACAAATAGTTCTCGTAACATAATCATAACAAGCGTTACTTGCAGATTTTTCATTCTCAACGCTATATAACAGAACGACAGGAATTACCCCATTCAGGAGAGAGAATGAATATACGTCAGGCACAGGCAAAGGACAGTTTCGCATTGAGCGCGTTGTTAGCGGAGCTAGGCTACGGCGGAACGGAGAGTTTTATCGACCAGCGCCTTGCTCAGCTCATCACGCATCCGAATGAAATGCTTTTAGTTGCAGAGCATGGCACGCAGGTGCTGGGCTTTTTGTCGATGCATTTTATTCCACAGCTGGCGTTGGCCGGTGATTTTGCGCGTATCAGTTATTTCTGCATTGCTGAAGGTGAGCGCAGTAAAGGTGTCGGTCAGCAGCTTATTCAGCACGCTGAAGCCATGGCGTCACAACGCGGTTGTGACCGCATGGAAGTGCATTGTCACGTATCACGATTAAAAGCTAATCAGTTTTATGCGCGAGAAGGCTACGAAGAATCGCCGAGTTATCATGTCAAAGGTTTACGCCCAAACTGATTTCATGTCCGGCAGCAATCACCAGCGCATTGGCGATCATTTCCAACTGTTGCTCGTTCATACAGGCAATACTGACGCGAATAAACTGCGTGTTGCCCAAGCGGCAGCGTTCGCCTGGCAGCACAGCGATACCGCGTGCCGCCAAGGTGATCATCGCAAATTGTTCTGAGAGTACGGGAATATAAATACTCAATCCATCCCGCGCTTCAAGTACTAATCCACGATTCGCTAAAGCCAGCAAGAGTTTCTCCCGCCGTTGGCGGTAAGTTTCCCGGGCGACGTTAATGTGCTGTTGAGTCGCCGCGTCCTCCAGCATCCACGCAACGGCATCCTGCAAAATACGGCTGGTCCAGCTAACGCCAAAATTACGCCAGGCCTGAATGCGTTTGACCATATTTGATGTAGCAGAAAGCACCGCCAACCTTAAATCTGGCCCATACGCTTTGGAGAATGAGCGTACGTGTATCGTGCGGTCGGGAAAAACTTCCCCCAGGCTCCAGGCAGATTCCACGGAAAGATCGCCAATGCCGTCATCTTCGATAATCAGCGTCGAGCTGGTTGCTAATACATCTGCCAACGCCTGACGACGCCCGCGGCTGATATTGTGCCCTGTCGCTGAATGCGTGCGCGGTTGATAAATCACCATCACCGGCGACTTCTCTAGCAATGTTGTTAGCACCTCTGGCAACGGGCCTTCGCTGTCACAAGCAAGAGGCAGGATTTCAGCGCCAACGTTGTCGAGCATATCCAGCAAGCGTGTCGCTGTCGGATCCTCAATGATGACCCGATCGCCAGGCGAAACCAGCGTTTGCACCACTAAATTCATCGCATCAAAACCACCATCGGTCGCTAAATAAGCTTCTGCCGGATAAGGCCAGCGAGGTTGAATCGCGCTGAGCAACTGCGGCGAAATGGCTTCACGATAGTAGCTGTTGAGCTGTGGAGAGTTAAGTGCCGCCTGTAAAGCGGACGATAAATCAGGCAGCAAAGCGGTATCAGGCGATGCCATTGCCAGGTCAGCTTGAATGTTATCGCCATAGTTACCAATTTTCTCAAAGCGAATAGGGCGAGGCGTTACGTTATTTCCACTCACCCAAACGCCACTTCGGCCTTTACCTGCCAGCACTTTCTGCTTCTTTAACTGCGCCCAGGCAGCTGAAACGGTTGCTGGGCTTACGCCTAACACTTCCGCTAAGTCGCGTACCGACGGCATCTGCATGCCAATCGCAATTTGGCCGTCACGTATTAGCGTGGAGGCAGCCAGCGCAATGCCTTTTACGGAAGCATCATTAATTTGGCTACTTAGCCAGTGAAGATCTACGGTTTGCGTCATAAGAAAATAATTTGTTCAGTAACAAAGAAAAGATTGTTCAGGATAGTGTTCCAGATCTAGTATCAAATTCAAGCACTATTTGGTGATTAAATCATCGCAGCTCAACTGCATTGGCAGAGACGGGGAAAAAATGGAAAGGCTTACCATCAGACTAGCGGTACGTGACTGGGACTATTTTACGCCGCTGGCACTTGGCGACATCAAGCCGGAAGGCTTTGATTTAAAAATTGACCGCGTCGGGACGCTAGTGAATGACATTGCAACCAGCCCTGATTACGACGCAGGCGAAGTCTCCTTTAGCCGTTACGCGCAAGGCCGGGCGAAAGGTGATCACTCGCTGCTTGGCCTGCCGCACTTTTTGATGCGTGGCTTTCGCCAGCGCTGCATTATCACCACCACCGCAAGTCCGCTCACTTCGCCAGCACAGCTAAAAGGAAAGAGAATTGGTGTTACGGGTTGGCAAGATTCAGGTAACACCTGGACGCGCACAGTGCTGCGTGAAGCGGGAGTGGAAATTGATGATGCTTATTGGTTTGCCGGTCGATTAACTGCCGACCATCCGATTGTTGACCGTTTGGCAGGATTTGGCCGCCCGGGCCGTATCGAACCTGCGCCAGAAGAGCGCCCACTGATTGAGTTGCTGAAAGCGGGTGAGCTGGATGCTGTGTTTACCCCCTTCATGCCAGAAGGTTTTTTCCTGGCGGAATCGGGTTTACGTCAACTGCAAACCGATTTTTATCAGGCCGAGCTTGATTACTTTAATCGTGTTGGATATGTGCCAGGCATCCATATTTTGGCAATGAAACCCGCGCTGGCGGAGCAGCATCCTTGGCTGCCTCAGGCGTTGAGTGACCTCATTACCCGTTCCTATCACGTCTGGATGCAAAAGCGCGAAAAGTATGCCGACACCACGCCGTGGTTACTGGACGATTTGCGACGTACCGCGCAGGAATTGCCAGCCAACTGGAATGAAAACGGTTTTACCGTTAACAAGAAGATGATCACGGACTTTGCCAATGAGCTGTATCAACAAGGTCTGACCAAAACATTGCTGACGCCGGAGCTTCTATTCCCGGTGGCAGGTAAGGGGGAATGATGATGAAAGTCGCGATGGGGCAATTTGCCGTTAGCCGTGAATGGCAGGATAACGCGGATATTTGCCTTGATTTAATGAGCCGGTCCTTAGCGGGTGGCGCGCATCTACTGGTACTGCCTGAAGGCGTATTGGCGCGTGATATCGCCGATCCCGATTTAGTTCTGAAAGCTGCGCAGCCGCTGGATGGCCCATTTTTAACCCAACTCTTGGCAGCCAGTAAAGGTAACGACCTCACCACGATGATGAGTGTCCATGTGCCAACGCAAGAGCAAAAGGCGCTCAACGTCCTGATCGCCATTCGCAATGGTGAAATCATTGCTGCTTACGAAAAGCTGCATCTTTATGACGCCTTTGCCATGCAAGAATCACAGCGCGTTAATCCCGGCCATGTCATTCCACCCTTAGTCGAGGTGGCGGGTATGAAGGTGGGATTAATGACCTGTTATGACGTGCGTTTCCCGGAGCTGGCGCGCCGTCTGGTGCTGGATGGTGCCGATGTGCTGGTACTGCCTGCCGCCTGGGTCAAAGGGCCGCTGAAAGAGATGCACTGGGAATTACTCACTACCGCGCGGGCACTGGAAAACACCTGCTACATGGTCGCGGTGGGAGAATGTGGACCACGCAATATTGGCAATAGCCTGGTGATTGATCCGCTCGGCGTCGCGATTGCAAAAGCGCCGGAATCCACCGCGTTGGTGTTTGCCGATCTCGATCCGCAGCGGATCGCGTACGCTCGCAGCGTTTTACCGGTCCTTGAAAATCGTCGTTTTGCACGACCAGAACTAAAAACACACTGACAGCATTGGGGAAAATAATGAAAAAGATAGCGACCGCACTCACGCTGGCTTTAGGTATGACTGCATCTTTAGCCCATGCTGCTGATGCCATTGCGGTTCAAAAAGTGGATCAGGCACTGCACGATCGTCTGCCAGAAGAGATCAAAACAGCCGGGAAAATGATTTCAGTTAACAACGGCTCCTTTCCTCCGTATGAAATCGTCAATGGCCCACACTCAATGGATGGCGCATCCGCTGACTTAACCACAGCGCTCAGCCAGCTGCTGGGCGTTAAAATTGAACATGCAACGGTCAGTGGTTTATCAGGCGTATTGGCTGGGATTAATTCGGGACGCTATCAGTTAGCAATCGGTCCGGTAGGCGATTATCCAGACCGCCAGCAAAAAGTCGACTTTATCGATTACGTGCAAGAGTTTGTGGTTTTTGGCGTTCAAAAAGGCAATCCGTCAAAAATTAATAGTCTGGACGACACCTGCGGCAAGCGGATTGCGGTTATGGCTGCCGGCTCTGCCGAACAAGTTATTCGTAAGCAATCTGCCGCTTGTACCGCTGCCGGTAAACCGGCGGTCACTGTGCAATCCTTTACCGACCAACCCTCCTCTATTTTGGCGGTACGTTCTAAGCGCTCTGATGCCTTTTTCTCTTCACAAGCGCCGCTGACTTATTTTGTTGAACAGGCGAATGGTCAGCTTGAACTCGCAGGCACAGGTCAGAAAAATGGTTTTGGCGATATCTTCCAGGGCACCGTTGTGCCGAAAAACTCTCAACTGGGTAAAGTTGTACTGGATGGTTACAAAGCGCTGTATCAAAACGGTACTTATGCAGCAATCATGAAAAAGTGGAAGTTGGACGGCAACATGATTACTGAACCGGGCGTTAATCTGGCGAAAGGGGCGGCTAAATGAGTTTACACACCAACGATTCACGAGCCATGGACAAGGCCAACGTGCAACAGCGCGACGTGGCTTTTGCCCACAGTGCGCCCTCATATGGACGCTGGGTCTCCTGGATTGTGGTGCTGGTTATTGGCTCGAACCTGATGTGGCTGGTAGCGACCAATCCCAATTTCGAATGGAAAGTGGTGCTGCAATGGTTCACGGAAGGCACAGTCTTGAAAGGGTTGCAGGTCACGCTCGGACTCACGGTGGTGTCGATGATTCTCGGCACCCTGTTGGGTTTAATTCTGGCGGTCTGGCGTTTGTCAGAGAATAAATTACTGAGCGGTCTTTCCGGTCTCTATATCTGGTTCTTCCGGGGTACGCCGCTGTTGGTGCAACTCATTTTTTGGTACAACCTGTCGACGCTGTTCCCGACCTTATCGATTACTGTGCCCTGGACCGACATCACTTTTGCCAGCTGGAATACCAATGATCTCATCACACCGCTGACGGCAGCAATTGCGGGACTGGCGTTGAATGAAGCGGCTTATATGGCGGAAGTGATTCGTGCTGGCCTGCTCTCGGTCGACAACGGTCAGGTAGAAACCACTCAGGCCTTTGGGATGAGTCGAGCGCGTGCACTGCGCCGCATTATTATTCCACAGGCGATGCGTTCCATCATTCCACCTACTGGCAACCAGCTCATCAGTATGATCAAAGCCACTTCGTTGGTGAGCGTTATCGCGATGGGCGATCTGCTTTATTCCGTGCAGGCCGTCTACAACCGCACCTTCGAAATTATTCCAATGCTGATGGTGGCGGTAATTTGGTATCTGCTCATCACCTCAATTCTCAATGTGGGACAGTCCGCTATTGAACGCTACTACGCGCGTGGTACGAAACGCGTGGCGGTTACGGCCAAACGTGCCGCTACGCCATTTGCCAATACGTCGTTGGTGCGTAAGGAGGACGTATGAAAACAGCTGAACCTTTAGTCAGCGCGCGAAACGTGCAGAAAAGTTATGGCGACAATGAAGTGCTCAAAGGCATCGACCTTGATGTCTATCCCGGTGAAGTGGTGGTTATTCTTGGCCCATCAGGGTCGGGGAAATCTACTTTTTTACGCTGCATTAATCATCTGGAAGATATGAACGGCGGCTCGATTATGGTCGGCGATCAGCAGATTGGTTATGAGCTAAAACGCAGCGTGTTACATCGTTTGTCACCGCGAAAAATTGCCCAGCAACGGCAGAAAATTGGCATGGTGTTTCAGCAGTTCAATCTCTACCCCCATATGACAGTGCTGCAAAACATCATTGAAGCGCCGATTGGTGTGCATAAATTTCCCCGTCAGGCAGCGTTAGCGCATGCTAAAGAGCTGCTGGCAACGGTGGGGTTGAGCGACAAAGCGGATGCCTGGCCGCGACACCTTTCTGGTGGACAGCAACAGCGTGTCGCCATTGCTCGCGCATTAGCGATTAAGCCGACCTTAATGCTATTTGATGAACCGACTTCGGCGCTGGATCCTGAATTAGTGGGTGAAGTGCTGGCCACAATGCGCACGCTGGCCGATCAAGGCTTAACCATGATTGTGGTCACGCACGAAATTGGTTTTGCACGCGAAGCAGCCGATCGTGTGGTGTTCATGGATGGTGGGGTGGTGGTAGAGCAAGGAACACCGGATGAGGTCATTGCGAATCCGCAGCATCCACGAACGCAGGCTTTTTTAAGTCGTTTTATTTAAGCGTTTATGATTAGGGTAGATTCAATCGATTTCGCGCAAAGCGATCTTACTCTGTTACAGATTGCAGTTGAGGTGATTGAGAAACTGCGCCTAAATAAGATTCACCGTTTTTCGCTAAGGTTTAAAAGTTAATTATGGAAGGTATCAGTATTGCCAAACTGCTGATCATCGGTGCGCTTATCGTACTGCTCTTTGGCACCAATAAGTTACGTTCACTGGGTGGCGATCTGGGATCCGCAATCAAAGGCTTCAAAAAAGCCATGAAAGATGATGACTCCAGCGCAACTAAGAACACAGCTGAAGAAATTCCAGCAGAACGCGTATCACATAAAGAGTAAATCAACGTCAGTTGACAATAAATGTTACTTTTTATTTCTGATGGAAGAGAGAAAACCAGACTTAATCAGTCTGGTTTTTGTTTTTTAATGCAGGCTGACCACTGAGTTGAGTTCGAGATCAACGTCAACCGGCCTAACCCGATCCCAGGCAAAACCGGTCTCACTTAGCGTTAGCGGTAGCGTGTCGACAATCTCCGAAAGATCAATTTCCAAATCCTCAACGGGTAATGTAAAGCCCTGCTCGATCTCAGATTGCAGTAAAATAAATTCATCTTCTGGAATTAATAAATCTTCAGAAAACAGGGCGGTTACCGCTTCAAACATGTATTGACCGCTCACCGGCGCAAGCGTTGATGTTGAGCTCTGCAGTGCGTTTAGTTGATATAATCCTTCTCCCCAATTTTCAGGTTGCTCGGAAATCCAGTGAACTTGTGCATCTGTTACGGTACTTCCCTCCAATATGCTGTTGAGAAAGATGTCCATTAATGCATCAGCTTCTGAACTGCCATCAAACGTCAGGTTTGGCTGTGTTATCTCATCATCAGATTGATCCTTCGCATTATCCTTAACTGTTTGCTGATAACGTTCTGTGTTTTGTATCGGATGACTGTAGACATCGCTTAGCGGTGTGGGGACTTCCAGCAAACTGGACCCGATGAGGTTAAGCATTTCAGGCTCAAAAGCGGCAAGCGACGAATGAGGCTCAATTTCAGCAGCAGAGCAACTCTTCCATTCTGACTGTGAAACTGATGCTGAATTTGATAAGGCATGGGCGTTGACGAATTCAGCGGTAGGATAAAGTGATAAAGGGAGTGTCGTCGCGGCAGGCGCTAATGGAGAAGTCTGCGTCTTGAGGCTTAGCTCAACAGCATAGCGCTGTTCAATATGAAGCGCAGTAGCCAGCGCTGCCATGCCGCAACTCGCGTGAGCTGTAAGGTTAGGGTTAGTTGTATTAACAGGCGCAGTTCGAATTTTTATGGCATCAAGATTTTCGTCTGAACCGCCAGACAACATATCGCTAGCCAGGTGATCAGTATCGTCCGGTATGAACCAATCTGGAAACGCTGAAGGGGTGGAATGAGGTTCCATAATCTGACCTATAAAAGCAGCTGAGGATTAAAATGACAAAATGGCTTATAGCCTCAGCGGATAAAGCGACAGATTAGTTGAAGAGATTAAGGGCAGGGGATAATCAGGCCGTACCAGGTGGCACGACCTGTATAGCGTTACTTAACTTCCAGGCCTTTAGCCTGCATATCGGCATGATAAGAAGAACGAACAAAAGGACCACAGGCGGCATGCGTAAAGCCCATCGCCATCGCTTCTTCTTTCATCTCATCAAATTCTGCCGGGCTGACATAACGTTGAACCGGCAAATGATGGCGACTAGGCTGCAAATATTGACCCAGCGTAAGCATAGTCACGCCATGGCGACGCAAATCGCGCATCACTTCCACAATTTCAGCGTTGGTCTCGCCTAACCCGACCATCAATCCTGATTTGGTCGGAACAGTTGGATGCGCTTCTTTAAAACGCTCCAGCAGTTTGAGCGACCAGTCGTAGTTAGCACCCGGACGCACCTGACGGTAAACGCGCGGTACGTTTTCCAGATTGTGGTTAAAAACATCTGGCGGCGTTGCAGTCAGAATTTCCAGCGCACGATCCATACGGCCACGGAAGTCAGGCACCAGAGTTTCGATTTTGATGGTAGGACTTTTTTCACGAATAGCGCTGATGCAATCGGCAAAATGTTGAGCGCCACCATCACGCAAATCGTCGCGGTCAACGGAAGTGATCACCACATAACGCAGCGCCATGTCAGCAATGGTTTGTGCCAGCTTACCGGGTTCGTTAGCATCAGGCGCGTTAGGGCGGCCATGAGCAACATCGCAGAATGGGCAGCGACGGGTACAGATGGCACCAAGGATCATAAAGGTTGCCGTACCGTGGTTAAAACATTCGGCGAGGTTAGGGCATGACGCCTCTTCGCAGACCGAGTGTAAACCGTTTTTACGCATTGCCGCTTTAATGCCCTGGATACGACTGGAATCCGCAGGCAACTTGATTTTCATCCATTCCGGCTTACGCAACATCTCTTGCCGTTCGGTGGTCACAGTCTTAACTGGGATCAACGCCATTTTATCTGCGTCACGATATTTGACGCCGCGTTCCATCTGAATTGGTTTACTCATAAAATCTGCAGGTTCCGGTCGGATTGCGATTTGAAAGCTTTCTCACACATCGAGAAGGGTGCTTTCAACTTTATTTGAAAAAAGTGCAAAAATTATATCATCTGATTGGCCGGGAAGCAGCCATCCTGAGCGTTGAAACGTTACATATTTGTAAATACGCATTCACAGTTAACGCATTACTGGGTTTGGCTCAGTCTGCCACTCAACGTTTTCATAATTCAACAGGCGGGCAAATGCCGCTACTAGCAAAGGTTGAACCTCGATAACGCTTACGTCACGATTAAAATGTTGCAGTTGCGTCATGCTCATTCCTGCATAACCGCAAGGATTGATACGCAAAAAAGGCGATAAATCCATGGCGACATTAAGCGCCAGACCATGGAATGAGCAGCCTTTGCGAATGCGTAAACCCAGCGAGCAGATTTTTTCATCACCAACATAGACGCCAGGTGCATCGGCGCGCGCGCGCGCTTCAACGCCAAAGTGCATGAGTGTTGCAATCACTGTTTCTTCCAGGGCCGTAACCAGTTGGCGGACGCCAATTTTACGTCGCTTGATGTCAATCAGCACATACATCACCTGTTGGCCGGGACCGTGATAGGTGACCTGACCGCCGCGATCGCTTTGTACTACAGGAATATCGCCTGGCATTAAAACATGTTCCGCTTTGCCTGCCTGACCTTGCGTGAAAACCGGATCATGCTCCACCAGCCAAATCTCGTCGCGGCTGCTGCCGTCACGTTGATCGGTATAGTGATGCATAGCTTCAGAAGTGGATTGCCAGTTGCAAAGACCTAACTGGCGAACAAGAAGAGTTTCGACTGACAAAACGCGGGTCCGCTAAAGGGGGAAAGGCTGAGTATAACGTCGGCAAACAGTAAGACCAACTCCCTTTGCCGACGTTATCATTTACAGCACCATACGAACGATTTCGATCTTGCCCAGCTCTTCGTACAGCTTTTCCACCTGCTCAATGTGCGTGGCGGTAATAGTAATATTGACGGAGTGATAGTTGCCCTTGCTGCTCGGCTTCACTTCGGGAGAATAGTCGCCGGGCGCATGGCGCTGCACCACTTCAACCACTTGATCAACCAGCTCCGGTTGTGCCAAGCCCATTACTTTATAGGTAAATGGGGTAGGAAATTCGAGCAGTTCATTCAGTTTGGTTTTCATATTGACTCCGGTGCATAAAAAAGGCTCCCGCCTGAGCGGGAGCATCATAATAACGTGATATGGGGGCGCTGTGGCGACTTTTCAATCGCCCGCAGAGATTAGCCGAACCAGTGATGGAACATCAGTTTGATGTAGTCCACGATACGGCTGAAGAATCCACCTTCAGTGATTTCGTTTAACACCACCAGCGGGCGCTGATCGATGGTTTTACCGTCCAGCTGGAAGTTAATGCTACCCACAACCTGATTTTTCTGCAGCGGTGCGTGCAGCTCAGTATTGTTCAGCACATAGCTGGCTTTCAGATCTTTCATCCGTCCACGTGGAATGGTCAGGTAGGCATCTTTATCTACGCCCAGCTGAACACGATCGCTGTTACCAAACCACACCGGCTCGGAAGCAAACTCTTTACCTGCTTTCAGTGGCGCGACGGTTTCAAAGAAACGGAAGCCCCATGTCAGCAACTTTTTGCTTTCGGTTTCACGACCTTTATAGGTATGTCCACCCATTACGGCAGAGATCAAACGCATCTGGCCTTCGGTAGCAGAAGCGACAAGGTTATAGCCCGCTGCGTTGGTATGACCGGTTTTGATCCCATCAACATTCAGGTTAGTGTCCCAAAGCAGACCATTACGGTTCATCTGACGGATATTGTTGAAGGTAAATTCTTTTTCTTTATAAACCGCGTATTCATCTGGCACATCGCGGATCAGTGCTTGACCAATCTTCGCCATATCGCGTGCTGAACTGTATTGACCTTCCGCATCCAAACCGTGAACCGTCTGGAAATGGGTGTTTGTCAGGCCGATGGCTTTTACGTAGTTGTTCATCAGGTTAACGAACGCATCCTGGCTACCGGCAACGTAATCGGCCATCGCCACACAAGCATCGTTACCTGATTGCAGCACAATGCCGCGCGTCAGCTGTGAAACCGGAACACGATCGCCAGGCTTTAGGAACATCAACGAAGAGCCTTTAAACACGGGATTACCGGTTGCCCAGGCATCCTGACCCACAGTAACAATATCGTCCTGATGGATTTTGCCAGATTTAACCGCTTGTCCAATCACATAGCTGGTCATCATTTTGGTCAGACTGGCGGGATCGCGACGCGCATCAGCATTCTTTTCGGCTAACACCTTACCTGAATGGTAATCGATGAGCACATAAGCTTCGGCATCAATGTCCGGTACGCCCGGAATCATAGTCTTGAGATTAACATCATCAGCAATAGCGGCATGGCTGAGAGAGAAAGCGATCAGTGATCCCACTGTCAGGCGTTTCAGCAAACGAGATGATTTCAGCGTGTTCATGTATAGGACTACAACATCCGTGGTTTTAAGGTTTAAAAAGATAACTCATCATAACAAATGCCTGATTTACAGGCATCTGGCTTAATGAATGGGTTGTTAGCAGACGTTACGACTAAGGTGATTTACATCACATTTCGTGACGCGCGCTGGTAATGAACGACGTAATTTGTGCCTCGGTATTTAATCGCTGTTGTAACGCAGCTGCTTCAGCGCGGGTTTTAAACCCGCCAAGTTGCACACGATAAACGTTGCCTGAAGCTTCAACGGCGCCGGGCACGCCAAAGCGCTGGCTTAAGCTTTTTTGCATTTGCTGCGCCCGAGCGGGATCGTTTAATGCACCGACTTGTACAACATAGCCGACCACCGGATGCGCGCTGTTACTGGATGAGGCAGGGCTGGCAGCAGATGCTGCGGCAGCGGTCGCGATTACTGGAGCGGGCTGCGGCTCGCTGCCCTCCAGTACGCCATTGGCTAGCGGTTGAGGGGCGCCAAGAAAGCCGCTGCTTTGAACCGGTGCGCCCATATTATCGCTGCTTTGCAATGTGCTGTTGCTGATAGCCTCAACGTTTTGCGGAGCGGGTTCTGATTGCGCTGCGCTGCCGCCGTTCATCACCGATCCGCCGCTCAAATCAGGGCGAGCAGGAAGTGAGTAGCTTTGCTTAGCGACAACGGTACCGATGGTGCCGGGTCCCGAAAGAGTGCCATCTGGTGCCACGTTAATGTAGTCAACGCGTACGCGAGAATTGTTGGAAATGTTGAGGCGATCTCCTGCGGCACGCGACAAGTCAATAACGCGACCTGGCGTATAGGGACCACGATCGTTAACGCGTACCACGATTTGACGACCATTGGCGATATTGGTCACACGAACATAGCTTGGCAGCGGCAGGGTTGGATGCGCTGCCGTTAAGGCATCGGGATCGTAGCTTTCGCCCGTTGCCGTACGATTGCCTTTTGCTTCATCACCGTACCAGGCCGCTATACCAACCTCGCTGAAATTCTGAGGATTTTGGTTGATGCGGTAGGTTTTGCCATTGACGCTGTAATCCTGGTTGGTGCCGGGATTGACGGGCTCATAACGCGGTTCCACACCAGGAATTTCAACCACCGGGCCATTATAAGCCGGTTGCGGCGGCGCACTATTTTGCGGTTCCGGGGTGGAACAGGCAGCCAAAATCATTGATGCCAGTGCAACGCCAAGCCAATCCTTACGCATCTGCAGCCTCTTAAACACTTTTAGATAACATTTTTCGGTGAGTATGGATCGACATCACAATGCCGAATCCCGCCATAAGTACGATCAGCGCAGAGCCGCCATAACTGACCAACGGCAACGGAACGCCAACCACCGGTAAGATACCACTAACCATGCCAATGTTAACGAAAACATAAACGAATAAAATCAGCATTAAACCACCCGCCATCACGCGGCCAAACGTGGTTTGCGCACGTGCTGCGATAATCAAACCGCGCATGATCAACAACAAATAAAGCGCCAGCAAAGCCAGCACGCCAACAAGGCCTAACTCTTCTGCCAGCACCGCAAAGATGAAGTCAGTATGACGTTCGGGTAAGAATTCGAGTTGTGATTGCGTACCTTCCAGCCAGCCTTTGCCACGCAGGCCACCAGAACCAATGGCGATTTTGGACTGGATTATATGATAGCCGGCTCCCAGCGGGTCACTCTCGGGATCAAGCAACATCATCACGCGGTCGCGCTGATAGTCATGCATCAGGAAGAACCACAAAATAGGTATGAAAGCAGCCACCAGCAATACTGCGACGCCAATTAATTTCCAGCTCATACCGGATAAGAACAGAACAAATAAACCTGATGCCGCCACCAGAATTGAGGTGCCAAGGTCAGGCTGTGCCGCGACCAATAGCGTAGGCACAAAGATTAGAATCAAGGCGATGCCGGTATTTTTCAGTGTAGGCGGGCAGACGTCGCGGTTGATAAAACGCGCCACCATCAGCGGTACAGCAATTTTGGCGATTTCCGAGGGCTGAAAACGCACCACGCCCAGATCCAGCCAGCGTTGCGCACCTTTACTGATTTGACCAAAAGCATCGACTGCTATCAGTAAGATGACGCAAATAATATAGAGATAGGGCGCCCAGCCTTCATAAACCCGCGGTGGAACCTGCGCCAGGACGATCATGATTACCAGGCCCATGACAATCTGGCCAATTTTACGCTCCATCATGCCAGGATCTTGCCCGCTGGCACTCCAGATAACGATGGCGCTGTAGGTCAGCAGACCTAAAATAACTAACATAAACAATGGATCGATATGGATACGCGTCCAGATCGATCTTTTTTGCGGACTATCGTTCATGGACATGATTATTCACCTTCATAGCCGGGCGGCGTGGGCGCTGCGTCCGGCAGGACAGTATTGTTATCACCTAACATAATGTGATCCAGAATCTGGCGCATCACGGTACCGACCGCCGGGCCAGCGCCGCCGTTTTCCAGAATGATCGTCACGGCAACGCGTGGTTTGTCGTAGGGGGCAAAGGCTGTCATCAATTTGTGATCACGTAAGCGTTCGGCAATTTTATGCGCGTTATACGTTTCGTTCTCTTTCAAACCGAATACCTGCGCCGTACCTGATTTGGCCGCGATTTTGTAAGGTGCATCCGCGAAGCTTTTGTGTGCAGTACCGTTTGGGCGATTGGCAACACCATACATGCCATCTTTAGCAATTTCCCAATAACCTGAATGGATATCACCAATAGGGGCCGAGGGTGCCTGACGGTAAGGCACTATCGTACGGCCTTCGCGTGTGGCGCGCAGCATATGCGGCACTTTAATCTCGCCATCGTTAATCAGGATCATCATCGCTTTATTCATCTGCAAGGGCGTGGCCGTCCAGTATCCCTGACCAATACCAACAGGAATGGTATCGCCTTGATACCACGGTTTTTTAAAGCGCTTCTGTTTCCATTCGCGCGTCGGCATGTTGCCCGCGCTTTCCTGTGGAAGGTCAATACCGGTGCGATGACCATAACCAAACTTGTTCATCCATTCGGAAAGGCGGTCAATACCCATGTCATAAGCGACCTGATAGAAAAAGGTATCGGCGGATTCTTCCAACGATTTGGTCACATTGAGGCGGCCATGTCCCCATTTTTTCCAGTCGCGGTAACGCTTTTCAGAACCGGGAAGTTGCCACCAGCCTGGATCGAACAGGCTGGTATTACGATTGATCACACCGGCACTTAAGGCAGAGACGGCGACATAGGGTTTAACGGTTGACGCTGGCGGGTAAGCCGCTTGTATCGCACGGTTGTAGAGCGGACGGTTTTCATCGGCCAACAAGGCGCGATAATCTTTTGACGAGATGCCATCAACAAACAGGTTCGGGTCATAGCTTGGCGTTGATACCATCGCCAATATTTCGCCGGTACGCGGATCGCTAACCACGACCGCCGCACGGCTTCCCGCCAGCAGCGTTTCAATATACTGCTGCAGTTTAAGATCGATGGTGAGATAGATGTCGCGGCCCGCCTGTGGCGACTCCTCATGCAGCTGACGAATCACGCGGCCGCGGTTGTTTACTTCAACTTCTTCATAACCTGTCTTACCGTGCAGCAGATCTTCATAGAAGTTTTCGATGCCCAACTTGCCGATATCATGAGTCGCTGCGTAGTTTGGCCATTTACCTTCTTTATCAAGGCGAGCGACATCGCGATCGTTGATCTTCGACACGTAACCCACAACGTGCGTCAGCGTCTGACCAAAAGGATAGTAGCGACGTTGGTAGCCTTTAACTTCGACGCCGGGAAAGCGATATTGATTAACAGCAAAGCGGGCAACCTGAATATCATTCAGGCCGGTTTTAACCGGAATTGAGGTAAAGCGTCGTGAGCGCTTGCGCTCTTTTTCAAAGGCTTCAAGATCTTCGTCGCTGAGATCGAGCACCGGACGTAAATTTTCTAACGTCTGTTTAAGATCATCGACCTTTTCTGGTACTAACTCAGCCTGATAAATAGTGCGGTTCGACGCCAGCGGCGTACCGTTGCGGTCATAGATGATGCCGCGACTGGGCGCAACCGGCACCAGTTTGATGCGGTTTTCGTTTGAGCGGGTACGGTAATCGTCGAAACGTAAAATCTGCAGGTGGTACAGGTTGACCACCAGCACGGAGGAAAGCACTAAAATACCGACGAAAGCGATCAACGCCCGGCGGACAAAGAGTTTCTGTTCGGCGCTATAATCGCGAAAGGCGTTGCTTTGTAATTTCATCCGCTACTTGTAAGGTCTGATGTGGGCTTATCGGTCATTCACGATGATAAGGGTGATTTGCCGTAATGCTCCATGCACGATAAAGACTTTCAGCAACCAGCACGCGCACCAGCGGATGGGGTAGCGTCAATGCTGAAAGCGACCAACTCTGCTCGGCCGCAGCTTTGCAGGCGGGCGCTAAACCTTCCGGGCCGCCAATCAGCAGGCTGACATCACGTCCATCCTGCTTCCAGCGCTCCAGCTGCTGCGCTAATTGTGGCGTTTCCCACGGATGTCCGGGGATATCCAGCGTAACAATGCGATTGCCTTTGCCGACCGCCGCCAACATCGCTTCACCTTCTTTTTCAAGAATGCGTTTGATGTCAGCATTTTTCCCACGCTTACCCGCCTGAACCTCAATCAATTCCAGCGGCATATCTTTGGGAAAGCGACGCAGATATTCCATGAAACCGGTCTGCACCCAGTCGGGCATTTTGGTGCCAACGGCAACGAGCTGCAGTTTCACGCGTTAGCTCCAGAGTTTTTCCAGTTCATACAACTGGCGACTCTCTTCCTGCATGATGTGCACAATAACTTCACCCAGATCAACAATGACCCAATCGGAAGCATTTTTACCTTCAACCGACAGCGGCGCCATACCCGCTGCGCGAGATTCCTGCGCAACGTGCTCGGCAATCGAAGAGACATGACGTGTCGAGGTGCCGGTGCAGATAATCATGCAATCGGTGATGCTGGATTTACCTTGCACATCAAGTGCAATGATGTCCTGGCCTTTAATATCATCGATTTTATCGATAACGAACTCTTGGAGTGCTTTACCTTGCAAAAGGTTCCCCTCAAAACTGGTGATGGTGGACCGGCTGAAAGCCCGGATAGTGCTCAGAATAAATGATGCACAGACTAAATGATGTACGGAATGACGCAGCCAAAAATCAAGCGGCGCAGTATAGCATGGGGAAATCAGTCGCGATATAAGCCAGCGCGGTCGATATAGGCAATAACGGCGGCAGGCAGAAGATCATCACAAGCGAGGTTCTGATGGCGGCGCTGACGGATTTCAGTAGCGGAAATATTATACAACGGCGTTTCAGCCAGCCAGATACACCCTGCTGCCCGTTGATGCAGTTGCTGAACATCCTGCGTGATATGGTCATCAAGCCACGCCTGCATCTCGGGCGAATCCATTTCAGTGGCATAGCCAGGGCGTTTACAGACCAGCAGGTGACACAATGACAACAAATCTTGCCAGCGATGCCATTTTGCCAGCGTAAGCAAAGAATCCTGGCCAATAATAAAACCCAGCGGCTGCTGTTGGCCACGCTCAGCGCGCAGGGTTTCTAGCGTCGCGACGGTCCACGATGGCGTTTCACGTTGCAGTTCGCGCGTATCAATCTCAAACAGCGGAAGCGTTTCGGTAGCGCAACGCAGCATATCAACGCGCTGTGCGGCACTCGCTTCTGGCTGAGGACGATGTGGCGGCACGTTATTGGGTAACAAGGTAATGCGTTTTAATCCAACTTGTTGCGCCAACGCTTCAACAGGGCGCAAATGGCCAAAGTGAATCGGGTCAAAGGTGCCACCAAACAGCGCGTGTAGTTCAGACATGAGCAAAACTCGTTGGAAAGGCGCGGCTGGAAATCAATAACGACAACGTTTCGAGCTGTGGCCAAACAGGCTGACCATAATCTTGCTTTAAGGTTATCTCGATCTGTGCCAGCAAATGAATGGCGCGCTGTAAACGGACAGCATCCAGTCTTTGTAGTGCTTCGGTAAACAAAGCGCGACGATTTTGCCAGATGCGTTGTTGATCCATCAGCGTGCGCAGCGGCTGTTGCGTCTGATGGCGCTGCAAGTGCAGTAATGTCAGCAGATCGCGTTGCAGCGTGCGCATTAAAATTACCGCTTCGCTATCTTCTTTTTCTAACTGATGAAGGATATGCAGGGCGCGGCGGCTTTTACCCGCCAGCAAAGCATCCACCCAGTGAAAAGGGGTAAAATGTGCGGCATCGCTTACGGCTTCTTCAACGCGCGGCAAAGTGAGTTTGCCGTCGGGCCACTGCAGCGATAAACGCTCCAGCGCTTGTGCCAGCGCCAGCAAATTACCTTCATAGCAGTAACACAGCAGCTGCACGGCCGCGTCATCGATGTTTAACTGCATCGCTTTAGCACGGTTAACAACCCAACGTGGCAGCTGCGCCTGCTCTGGCGTCTGACAGGGTACTAACACAGCGTGCGCCGACAACGCTTTGAACCAGGCGCTGTTTTCCTGAGCTTTGGTCAGTTTTGCCAGACGGCAAATCAACAGAATATCAGCATGCAGCAGGCCAGACAGCTTGAGTAGTTGCTCTGCCATCGCCGCATTGGGGCCATTTTCGGGAAAGTGTAGCGTCAGGGTTTGGCGTTGTGCAAACAGGCTGAGCGACTGGCAGCTGACAAACAAACTGTCCCAGTCGGTGTGAGCATCCAGCGTGAAGCTGAAATGCTCTTCAAAGCCTTGCGCATTCGCGGTGACGCGGATGGCATCGGCACTCTCCTGCAACAACAAAGGTTCGTTACCGGCTAACAAATAACAGGCGCGCAGCCCCTCACGAAGCTGCGCGCTGAGTTGTTCAGGATAAATCCTGATCATTGCAAACTGGTAGCAGAGGAAGAGGGCACTTCCGCTGAATCTTCACCCGGCACCGGAATGGACGATTCAGGTAATGTCTCTTTGTTGTTGATTTGCGCAGCATGCACGGTAAGCAGCTTACGCACCAACTGCTCTGCAGCACGTTGACGCATCTCCTGAACGATCAAGTCCTGCTCGGCATCTTTTGCCAGCGCCGCATTCGGATTATCAAAGAAGGAGCGATAAACCGTGGTGCTGATGGGATAGATGCCTTTACCCGGCAACAGGACCTGCGCAGTTACCGTCATCACCAACTGATATTCTGCGGTGGTGCCGCTGATAAATACCGAAGCGGTGTCACGACCTTGCCTTTCTCCGCCAAGACGCAGCGTGGGGATATCGATGCGGTTCTGCTTAGTGTCCTGAACAATATTGACGTTATTAAGGCGCAGCTGCTGACGCACTGTACGTGTCAGCGGACCATAAGGATCGCCAGAGTTAACAATCAGCGTTTTCAACTCAGACGGCACCTGCGTGGTGCCGCGTGGATGAAAACCACAGCCAGCGGTGATCAACACCGCCAGCGTGACAAACAGCCTGATAATCGGATGTCGCACAGTTCCTCCTGAACTTAACCTACGACCAGGTTAAGCAGTTTGCCCGGTACATAAATCACTTTACGAATAGTCACGCCGTCAAGGTACTTCGCCACCAAATGTTCTTGCGCAGCGCGTGCCTGAACTTGCTCCTGAGTTGAATCGGCTGGAACGGTGATTTTACCACGCACTTTACCGTTTACCTGGACCACGACTAACAGTGAATCTTCAACCATTGCCGCTTCATCGGCTACTGGCCAAACTGCATCATCAATCGAGCCTTCGCCACCCAGCGTTTGCCACAGAACGTAGCACGCATGCGGAGTGAAAGGATAAAGCAGACGTGTAACCGCCAGCAGCGCTTCGTGCATCAGGGCGCGATCTTGTTCGCTCTCCTGCGGCGCGCGCGCCAGTTTGTTCATCAATTCCATGATAGCCGCGATCGCCGTGTTAAACGTCTGACGGCGACCAATGTCATCGGCGACCTTGGCGATGGTTTTATGCAGATCGCGACGCAGCGCTTTCTGATCATCGTCCAGGCTGGCCACATCCAGCGCCACAGTGGCACCTTTTTGCGTGTGATCAAACACCAGTTTCCACACACGCTTCAGGAAGCGGTTAGCACCTTCGACGCCTGATTCCTGCCATTCCAGTGTCATTTCTGCTGGCGAAGCAAACATCATGAACAGACGCACGGTATCCGCACCATAGCGCTCAACCATCAGCTGGGGATCAATGCCGTTGTTTTTTGACTTCGACATTTTGCTCATGCCAGCGTAAATCACTTCGCGGCCCTGATTGTCAACAGCCTGAGTAATGCGGCCTTTCTCATCACGCTCAACGGTGACATCAACCGGAGAAACCCAGTTGCGCTCGCCATTGACGCCCAAATAGTAGAACGCATCTGCCAGTACCATGCCTTGACACAGCAGGCGTTTAGCCGGTTCGTTCGAGTTAACCAAGCCAGCATCGCGCAGCAATTTGTGGAAGAAGCGGAAATACATCAGGTGCATGATGGCGTGTTCGATACCACCCACATACTGATCAACCGGCAGCCAGTAGTTTGCAGCAGCCGGGTCCAGCATGCCTTCGTTGTAGTTAGCGCAGGTATAACGTGCGTAGTACCACGACGATTCCATGAAGGTGTCAAACGTGTCGGTTTCGCGCAGCGCAGGTTGGCCGTTTACCGTGGTTTTTGCCCACTCTGGGTCGGCTTTGATTGGGCTGGTGATGCCATCCATGACGACATCTTCCGGCAAAATCACGGGCAGCTGATCTTCTGGCGTTGGCATCACGGTGCCATCTTCCAGCGTTACCATTGGGATCGGCGCACCCCAGTAACGTTGACGAGAAACGCCCCAGTCACGCAGACGATAGTTTACTTTGCGTACGCCAACGCCTTTCGCTGCTAACGCTTCAGCAATGGCATTGAAACCGGCAGCATGATCCAGACCGCTAAATTCACCGGAATTGAACAGCGTGCCTTTTTCAGTCATCGCTGCCGCGCTGACGTCAGGCTCGCTGCCATCAAGGTTCAGGATAACCGGCTTGATTTGCAAATCGTACTTGGTCGCAAATTCCCAGTCGCGCTGATCGTGACCCGGAACGGCCATGACCGCACCGGTGCCGTATTCCATCAGCACGAAGTTAGCGACCCATACTGGAAGGGACTCACCCGTCAGCGGATGGATAACAGACAGGCCGGTAGCCATGCCTTTTTTCTCCATGGTCGCCATATCGGCTTCAGCCACTTTGGTGTTGCGACATTCGGCGATAAAGTCAGCCAGAGCCGGGTTATTCACGGAGGCTTGAGTGGCTAAAGGGTGACCTGCGGCAACCGCTACGTAAGTTGCACCGATAAAGGTGTCTGGACGCGTGGTGTAGACGGTGACTTTTTCTTCACTGTTAGCCACGTCAAAAGTGATTTCTACACCTTCCGAACGGCCAATCCAGTTACGCTGCATGGTTTTGACCTGCTCAGGCCAATCTTCCAGCGTATCCAAATCGTTCAGTAATTCTTCAGCGTAGTCGGTGATCTTCACGAACCACTGCGGAATTTCTTTGCGCTCAACTTTGGTGTCACAGCGCCAGCAGCAGCCATCAATAACCTGCTCGTTTGCCAGCACTGTTTGGTCGTTCGGGCACCAGTTCACCGCCGACGTTTTTTTATAAACCAGGCCTTTTTCGTACAGCTTGGTGAAGAACCACTGTTCCCAGCGATAATATTCTGGCTGGCAGGTCGCTAGCTCACGGCTCCAGTCATAACCAAAGCCCAGCAGTTTTAACTGGTTTTTCATGTAGGCGATGTTGTCGTAAGTCCACGGCGCAGGTGCGGTGTTATTTTTTACCGCTGCACCTTCTGCAGGCAGACCAAACGCATCCCAGCCAATCGGCTGTAACACGTTTTTGCCGAGCATACGCTGATAACGCGCGATTACGTCGCCGATGGTGTAGTTACGAACGTGACCCATGTGTAGGCGGCCAGAAGGATAGGGCAACATGGAGAGGCAATAATATTTCTCTTTACCTTCCTGCTCAGTCACTTTAAACGTTTCGTTTTCATCCCAGTGCTGCTGCACGCGGGATTCAATCTCTTCCGGGCGGTATTGCTCTTGCATGGCTGCCTGTGGTCCTTAATGAATAACACTTTGCTTACTTTAAGATCCGCATAGCATACCCATAAGGCCGCGTATCAACAACACTTCCCACTTTCGCTGGCGTGATTTCTGCTTAAAGCGCCTGAGCCTTCACCCTTTTGTCATTCGTCCCTCAGACGACACGGCAAATATGCCAAAACGTCTAAACTTAGTGCAGGCATTGAGCGCATAAAGGAGAATTAAATGAACAAAGTGGCTCAGGAATATCGCGAGTCGTTAGCGGTTTTGACCGAGCGCCTTCGCCATGGCGATCGTGACGTTGATACGCTGGTTGCGGAACGGCGTAGCCAGTTGCTCGCCAGCAGTGACCTCAGCGTTGGTGAAGTCGATCAGGCGCTTTCATCGGTTCGGCGAGATTTAGAAGAGTTTGCACGCAGCTATGCTGAAGTTGAGGAGCCGTTAGGTGATTCAGTGTTTATGCGAGTGATTCGTGAAAGCGTGTGGAAAGAGTTGGCTGACATCACCGATAAGAGCCAGCTGGAGTGGCGGGAGGTGTTTCAGGATCTGCATCACCATGGCGTATATCAAAGTGGTGAAGTGGTGGGGTTAGGAAATCTGGTGTGTGAAAAGTGCCAGTTTACACGGGCAATTTACACCCCCGAAACCTTGTCACGTTGCCCGGAATGCGGGCACGATCAGTTTCAACGCCAGCCGTTTGAACCTTAATTTAAATGTTTGATAAAACAGGCGGGCCTCACAGCCCGCCTGTTTTTTAGTGCAGGATTTTAGCGAGGAAGTCTTTAGCGCGATCGGATTGCGGATTGTTAAAGAAGTCATCTTTATTGGTGTCTTCGATAATTTTACCTTCATCCATAAAGATCACGCGGTTAGCCACTTTACGCGCAAAGCCCATTTCGTGGGTTACCACCATCATTGTCATGCCTTCCTGTGCCAGTTCGACCATCACGTCCAGCACTTCATTGATCATTTCAGGATCGAGCGCTGAGGTCGGTTCGTCAAACAGCATGGCAATGGGATCCATGCAGAGCGCGCGGGCAATCGCCACACGCTGCTGTTGACCACCAGAAAGCTGGCCTGGAAATTTTTGTGCATGTGCTGCCAATCCGACGCGAGTCAACAGCTTTAGGCCTTTATCACGCGCTGCGGCTTTGTCACGTTTCAAGACTTTGACTTGTGCCAGCACCAAATTATCGATGATGCTGAGATGCGGAAAGAGTTCGAAGTTTTGAAACACCATGCCGATCTGGCTGCGTAACTTGGCCAGGTTAGTTTTCTTGTTGTTTACTTCGGTTCCGCTCACCGTGATGTTGCCTTGCTGAATCGGCTCCAGTCCATTGACGGTTTTGATCAAGGTTGATTTACCAGAACCGGACGGTCCACAGACCACCACCACTTCACCGGTTTTCACTTCGGTTGAGCAGTCGGTCAGCACCTGAAAGTGACCATACCACTTAGAAACATTTTTCAGGTTAATCATTTAAACCGTCCTTTTTCTTTTTAGATAACTGACCAACAACGACGCGCTCAGGCTGATAACGAAGTAAACCAGACCGGCAAACAGAACCATTTCAACCTGGGTACCGTCACGCTCACCAATGGTAGAAGCGGTACGGAAGAAGTCAGCCAGGCTCAAGACATAGACCAACGACGTATCCTGAAACAGCACGATACCTTGCGTCAGCAGCAGCGGTACCATGGCGCGGAACGCCTGCGGCAGGATGATAAGTTTCATCGACTGCCATTGCGTCATGCCCAGCGCCAACGCCGCATTACCCTGGCCGCGTGAGATACTGATGATCCCGGCACGGATAATTTCTGAATAATAAGCGGCTTCGAACAGTGAAAAAGCCACCATTGCCGAAATCAGGCGAATATCGGTTTTCGGCGATATTCCCAGAACCTGCTGTAAGAAGCTCGGCACCACCAGATAAAACCACAGCAGCACCATCACCAACGGCACTGAGCGGAACAGGTTGACGTAAAGTTTGGCGAACCAGCTGATGGGCTTGAAAGTAGATAAACGCATTACTGCCAGCAAGGTGCCCCAGATAATGCCGAAGATCACCGCGGTGAGAGTGATTTTGAACGTGATAACCAAACCGTTTAGCAGGTAGGGCAGGCTGGGAGCAATGGAGCTCCAGTCAAATTCGTACATTATTTCCCTCCTACATTGCCAGGCAGACGCACTTTGCGCTCTACAAAACTCATCAACAGCATGATCACCAGGTTAATCGCCACGTAGGCCAGCGTAATAGCCGTAAAGGATTCATAAGCGTGTGCGGAATAGTCGAGCAGTTTGCCCGCCTGTGCAGCCATATCTACCAAGCCAATGGTCGAAGCGATAGCAGAGTTTTTCACCAGGTTAAGCATTTCCGATGTCATCGGCGGCACAATCACGCGATACGCATTCGGCAGTAACACATAACGATAGGTTTGCGGCAGGGTTAGCCCCATCGCCAAACCGGCATTTTTTTGTCCGCTTGGCAGCGACTGAATCGCCGCTCGTACCTGCTCGCAGACGCGGGCCGCGGTAAACAGGCCAAGACAGATCGTAGAGGAGATGAAAAATTGAATGTTGGGATCCAGCTCGGCTTTAAACCACATCCCTAAGTTTTCACCCACCAGTTCCGGTGCCACCAAGTACCAGAAGAAAAACTGAACGATGAGCGGGATATTACGAAACAGTTCCACGTAGCACGTACCAATGGTCGACAACAGACGATTGGGTACAGTGCGCAGAATGCCGAAAAATGATCCTACACAGAAGGCGATAATCCAGGCACAACAGGAGACGGCGATCGTCACCTGAAAACCGGACCACAGCCAGCCAAGGTAGGTCGTGTTACCGAACGGGGCCTGTTCGAGAAAAATGCCCCAGTTCCAATCGATACCCATAACGAGCTCCGGTAAAAAAGGGTAGCTAAGCTACCCTGAAGATTGATGAACGGCTTTTACTGCCTGTTTCAGGGGAACGACCTGTTACAGGTTTGTCTGTCCATGCCGCGGTTTCAGCAATCGAGAGGGCAGCGCGGCTGCCCTTGTTATCATTGTTAATTCAGTGCCTTGTCGTTAGGCTCTTTAAACAGGGCTTTCATGTCATCAGACAACGCAAAGTTCATGTTCAAATTCTTTGGTGGGATCGGCTGCTTGAACCAGGTATCAAACCATTTTTCTGCCTGACCAGAAGACTGCGCTTTAACGATAGTGTCATCCACCAAGGTTTTGAACTGTGGATCTTCTTTACGCAGCATGCAGCCATAAGCTTCTTTCGATTGCGGCGTGCCTAAAATTTCCCAGTTATCAGGTTTCTTCGCTTTTGCACGTTCGCCTGCCAGTAGTGCATCGTCCATCATGAAGGCCACAGCGCGACCGGTTTCCAGCGTGCGGAAAGAATCACCGTGATCTTTAGCGCTGATAATGCGCATTTCCATTTTCTTCTCATCGTTCAGCTTATGCAGCAGAACTTCAGAAGTCGTACCGGATGTCACGACCACAGTTTTGCCTTTGAGGTCGGTGAAATCTTTAATCGGACCGCCTTTTTTCACCAGCAGGCGCGTGCCGATCACAAAAATGGTATCGGAGAAGGCGGCCTGTTTCTGACGCTCAAGGTTGTTGGTGGTTGATCCACACTCAAAATCGTAAGTCCCGTTCTGTAACAGAGGGATACGGTTTTGTGAAGTGATAGGGATCATTTTGACCTGCAGGTCAGGCTTGTTCAGCTTCGCTTTGATGGCTTCTACAATGGCGTTGGAATAAGCCTGAGAATAACCGACGACTTTTTGCTGGTTGTCATAGTAAGAAAAGGGAACTGATGATTCACGGTGCCCGACGACAATGACATCATTATCATTAATCTTTTTCAGGGTGCCGCTGAGATCTTCCGCTTGGGCCGCTCCAGCTGCTGCGCTTAACAGCAGAAGAGATAATGCCACTTTGCGTATCTGCATGTTCCAACTCCTTCGTATGGAAATTGCACAGAATTTATCCTGTGCTGATTATGATGTTGTGTGTATTTTCTGCTGCTTTTCTGGTCATCCCACAGCGCAAGCGCGCTCAGAATAGTCACTAACATAGCGGATTGTTAACGTGATGAAACAAAAAAGTTTCTTTTTTGCGAGGCGATTCGCACCAAAAAAAGGCAAAAACACATCCATGCGCGATAGCGGTGCGCGGGATTGATTTCTTTTGGTGCAGACGGCCTGACAACGCGTCATCAAATGGTATGTCTGCGAAAACTCCTGAGTTAAATAGCAATCATCGTGCCAGAAAGCGCGATCGAGTAGATGAGGATGCAGAGACGTTGGTAGCGGAGGGTGACGAAAAGAGGTGGGATACAGAGATTATGAGAAGAAAAAACGGCGAAGGAGCCTTCGCCGTTTTGCGTTGAGATAAACCTAACGCCGACGGCAGATAACAGCAATAAGCGCCGCTAAGGCCGTTAATATCCAGACTGGCCAAACGCCAGCGCGTGCATAAGGTGTTTCACCGGTAGTGGGCGTGACTTTTTCAGTTAATACGCCGCGGGTAAACTGCGACAGCATCTTCTCAACATCGCCATTGGCATTCACTACTGCGGTCACGCCATTATTGGTGCTACGTAACAGCGGGCGGCCTAATTCCAGTGCACGCATTCGCGCCATCTGGAAATGCTGCCACGGGCCGATTGAGTGCCCAAACCATGCGTCATTCGATACCGTTAACAGGAAATCAGTATCGGGACGTAAATTGGCGCGTACCTGTTCGCCCAGCACAATTTCATAGCAAATCGCGCTAGTAAGGTGGTAGCCCGCCACGCTCAGTTGCGGTTGAATATAGGCACCGCGACTGAAAGAGGACATTGGCAGATCAAAGAACGGCGCTAGCGGGCGGAGTAAATCAGCCAGCGGCACGAATTCGCCAAAGGGAACCAAATGGTTTTTTTGATAACGATTGGCGCTGAAGTAGTTATAAGGCTGTTCTCCACCCAACGCGATTACTGTGTTGTAGTCGTGGTAGCGGTTCTGCTCCAGACGTGAATCAACGATGCCGGTAATCAATGCGCTGCCACGCTGGTGTAATTCATCATCAAGTGAACGCAAAAACGCTTGCTGGTTGCTTTCTAAATCAGTGATAGCAGACTCAGGCCAAATAATGATCGGCGCTTTGCCCATCAGCGGCTGACTCAGGCTGGTGTAAACGCGTAGCGTATTCAGTAATTGCTGAGGATCCCACTTCATCGACTGCGGGATATTACCTTGTACTAAAGCCACTTCAACGCTGCGCTGAGGCAGCGGTTGAACCCACTGGATGTAGCGTAGAGGCCAAGGCAGTGCCAGTAATATCAAGCCGGCAATCAGGCTTTTACCGCTGCGTTGTTGCAGAGCATGCACCAGCAGGCCAGCAATAATCATCAGCAGGAAGGTCAGCGTTTCTACCCCGGCCAGCGGAGCAAGCCCTTTCAGCGGACCATCAATCTGGCTGTAACCAAATTGCAGCCAAGGGAAGCCAGTTAGCACCCAACCGCGTAAGAACTCAGTGATTTGCCACAATGCTGGTGCGGCTAGCGCCAGACGCCACAATGTAGCGCGCGGCCAAAATCGATTGAGCAAACCTGCAAATAATGCGGGGTAGATAGCTAAATAGGCGGCCAGCAGAACCACCAAGAAAATATTCACCGGTCCTGGCATGCCACCAAAGGTCGCGATGCTGACGTAAACCCAGTTTATGCCGCTACCAAACAGACCAAAACCCCAAACGAAGCCGATGACTGTAGCCTGCGGGCTGGTTCGATTGAGCGTCAGGAGCTGCAGGCCACACAGCGAAAGCAGCGCAGCAGGCCAAAAATCATAAGGGGAAAAGGCGAGGGTGCCAAAGGCACCCATAATTAAAGCCAGCAGAAGGCGTACCCGCTGACGCGAGTAGAGAGAGGCTAAAACCATAAACTTATTCGTCATCCAAGTGAGGTAGCGGCGAATTTTCCGGAATTGTTACGTGAACCTGGATGATACGGCGGCTGTCAGCCATCGCGACTTTGAAATGGTAACCATCAATGTCAATACTTTCCCCACGTGCGGGAAGGTGGCCGAATCCCTGCATCACCAGTCCACCGATGGTGTCGACTTCATCATCGCTGAACTGCGTGGCAAACACCTCGTTAAAATCTTCTATTGGCGTCAATGCACGCACAGTGAAGGTTTGACGGTTTAGCTGGCGAATATCACGATCTTCTTCTTCGTCATACTCGTCTTCAATCTCACCCACGATCAACTCAAGAATGTCTTCAATGGTGACTAAACCTGAAACACCACCAAACTCATCGATGACAATCGCCATGTGATAACGCTGCGAGCGAAATTCTTTCAGCATGCGGTCAACGCGCTTACTCTCAGGCACCACAACCGCAGGACGCAGCACTTTTTCCATGCTGAACGGTTCTGATTCACTGCTCATAAATGGCAGCAAATCTTTTGCCATTAAGATG
Organism: Pantoea sp. T14; assembly: GCF_036663535.1. NCBI lineage: Bacteria > Pseudomonadati > Pseudomonadota > Gammaproteobacteria > Enterobacterales > Erwiniaceae > Pantoea > Pantoea sp. T14. The sequence continues at coordinate 5,235 of NZ_JAWUEB010000011.1, read as the reverse complement.
CCTTCGACATGATCTTTGTCTTCGCTGATTACTGGAAAACGCGAATGCGCGGATTCGATAATGAGCTCAAGGCACTCTTCGAGGTTCTGATTGCGTTTGAGAGTGATCATTTGCGAGCGTGGAATCATGATGTCACGCACGCGCTGTTCTGCAATGTCCAATACACCTTCGAGCATGTCGCGGGTATCCTGATCGATCAGGTCTTTATGATTGGAATCGCGGATCAGCTCCAGCAGTTCGTCACGGCTTTTTGGTTCACCGTGAAACAGTTGGTTGATCAACAGGGAAAAAAATCCCTTTTTACTACTGGGTGCATCGCTGTTTTGAGAATGGTCATCGCTCATGGCGGTTTTTGTCGAGCTCTCTGATAAGAAAATAAAACTGTCAGCGTTAGTGCTAACAGCAGGATGACCTGAACCAAAGGCTCAAGCGTCTTCTTTCTCCGAAATGTACGGATCGGGATACCCAAGAGCAAGCATTATCTCGGTCTCGATTCCTTCCATTTCTTCGGCTTCTTCGTCTTCAATGTGGTCATAGCCCAGCAAATGCAGCGTACCGTGTACCACCATATGCGCCCAATGCGCTTCAACAGTTTTGCCTTGTTCAGCAGCCTCTTGCTCGACAACCTGACGACAAATGATCAGATCGCCAAGCAGCGGCAATTCAATACCGGGTGGGGCTTCAAACGGAAATGACAGCACATTGGTCGGCTTATCTTTACCGCGATAAGTCAGATTAAGCTCATGACTTTCTGCTTCATCAACCAGACGAATAGTGACTTCACTTTCTGGTTGAAAGGGCATAACCGCCGCTTCCAGCCAACGCTGGAACTGTACTTCTTCCGGCAAGCCCGTGGTGTGCTCGCAGGCGAGTTGAAGATCAAGGATTACCGAACTCATTTGCTCTCCTGCGCGGCAACATGCGCCGCCAGCGCTTCACGTTTACGCTCTTCAGCCTGTTGATCGCGACGTTTTTGATCGGCTTCTTCCCAGGCTTCATAGGCGACAACGATGCGTGCGACCACGGGATGACGGACAACGTCTTCGCTATGGAAGAAGTTGAAACTGATCTCTTCCACTTCTGAAAGCACCTCAATTGCGTGGCGCAGGCCAGATTTGGTGTGACGCGGCAAGTCTATCTGCGTGACGTCGCCGGTAATCACCGCTTTTGAATTAAAGCCGATACGCGTCAGGAACATTTTCATCTGTTCGATGGTGGTGTTCTGGCTCTCATCCAGGATGATGAACGCATCATTGAGCGTACGGCCACGCATGTAAGCCAGCGGCGCGACTTCGATAACGTTGCGCTCCATCAGCTTTTCAACGCGTTCAAAGCCCAGCATCTCAAACAGCGCGTCATAAAGAGGGCGCAGGTAAGGATCGACTTTTTGGCTGAGATCGCCTGGCAGAAAACCCAGTTTTTCACCCGCTTCCACGGCGGGGCGCGTCAGCAGAATACGACGGATTTCCTGACGCTCCAGCGCGTCAACTGCCGCAGCCACCGCCAGATAGGTTTTACCGGTACCCGCCGGGCCGACACCGAAGGTGATGTCATGGTCGAGGATATTCGCGATGTACTGCGCCTGATTAGGCGTACGCGGCTTAATGACGCCACGTTTCGTTTTGATGTTCACCGCTTTGCCAAAATCAGGCACGCTTTCTGCGGTTTGTTCCAGTACACGACTCTCTTTGATCGCCAGGTGAATTTTTTCTGGCTCGATATCGGGGATATCACCGCGAACGGGGGCCGTGTCAACGTAGAGCGTTTTAAGGATATCTGCCGCCGCGTTCACGCACAGCGCGCGTCCAACTAACTTGAAGGCATTGTCACGGCGATTGATTTCAATGCCCAAACGACGTTCCAGTTGTTTAATATTGTCATCAAATGGACCACACAGGCTCATCAGACGGCGGTTATCGGCCGGTTCAAGGGCGATTTCACGAGTTTCGATATTCAAACGAATCCTTTGGGTCACTGAGGGCCAGTTGAAATGGGGGTTTGACGCACCGTTTGGCTTAAACGAATGCGCCATAACGAAATTATTTATGTCGTAAAGCCTGGACGCAAGCTTCAGAAAAGATATTTGGGCGGCTCTTTCAGAAACCAAGTGCAACAAACTGAATTTGGCGGCAGCACTGCGCGCGCTGCCGCAAAGTAAAGCAGGGATCAAGGCTGGAAAGTACCTACGCCGATTTCGTTCTCTTTACGCGTACGCGCAATGACCGACGCCGGGCTTTCAACAACGCGTAGACCCATCTCATCCTCAGTGCGGACCAGTTTGCCACGCAGCGAATTGGTATAGACGTCGACAATCTCGACATCGACAAATTTGCCTATCATCTCTGGCGAGCATTCGAAGTTAACCACGCGGTTGTTTTCAGTGCGTCCCGTCAGTTCCATCACGTTCTTACGCGAGATGCCTTCAACCAGAATGCGTTGCACGCTGCCCAGCATACGGCGGCTGATAGCCAGTGCCTGCTGGTTAATACGATCTTGCAGAATCCACAGACGCTGCTTTTTCTCTTCTTCGCTGACGTCATCGGGCAAGTCCGCTGCTGGCGTGCCGGGACGTGCAGAATAAATAAAGCTATAGCTCATGTCGAAGTTGATGTCGCCAATCAGCTTCATGGTCTGCTCGAAGTCCTGCTGCGTTTCGCCAGGGAAGCCGATGATAAAGTCAGAGCTAATCTCAATCTCCGGGCGTGCCGCGCGCAGCTTACGGATAATCGCTTTGTACTCCAGTGCGGTATGCGCACGTTTCATCAGTGTCAGAATACGATCAGCACCGCTTTGCACCGGCAAATGCAGGAAGCTCACCAGTTCCGGTGTATCGCGATAAACCTCGATGATGTCATCGGTAAATTCGATGGGATGGCTGGTGGTGAAGCGAATACGGTCAATGCCGTCGATAGCAGCAACCAGACGCAATAACTCTGCAAAAGTGCAGACATCACCATCAAAGGCTGCGCCACGATAGGCGTTAACATTTTGACCCAGCAGGTTGACTTCGCGAACACCTTGCGCAGCCAGTTGGGCAATTTCCAACAAAATGTCGTCGCTCGGACGGCTTACTTCCTCGCCGCGGGTATAAGGCACCACACAGAAAGTACAATATTTATTGCAGCCTTCCATGATGGAAACGAAGGCGGTTGGGCCTTCTGCACGCGGTTCTGGCAGACGATCAAATTTCTCAATTTCAGGAAAGCTGATATCAACAACCGGGCTTTTGCTTCCGCGTACGGTGTTAATCATTTCTGGCAGGCGATGCAGGGTTTGTGGACCAAATACGATATCCACGCAAGGCGCGCGCTGGCGAATATGATCCCCTTCCTGTGACGCTACGCAACCGCCGACGCCGATGATCAAATCAGGGTTGCGCTCTTTTAACTTTTTCCAGCGGCCCAACTGGTGGAAAACCTTCTCCTGCGCTTTCTCTCGGATAGAGCAGGTGTTAAGCAGCAGGATATCCGCCTCTTCAGCTTCCTCAGTCAGCGTGTAGCCATGCGTACTGTTCAGCAGGTCAGACATCTTAGATGAATCGTACTCATTCATCTGACATCCCCAGGTTTTGATATGCAGTTTTTTTGTCATCGAACTAGCCATTGATTCAGAGCAGTGAAGTGCAGGGCGCGTATTGTAATGCTTTGATGCTGTTGTGACCAGCCTAAGGGCTTTTCTGATCGTGCCGGATTTTTTCCGGTACACTTTGCTTAATCGGTCCCGCTCGCTGCTGAAGCTGGCGGAGAAAAGTAAAAGGATATGAGCAATGCAGGATAATCAGTTTGATGTCGTGGTGGTCGGCGGTGGCATGGTCGGAGCAGCACTGGCTTGCGGATTGGCGCTGGAAAAATTTCGCGTAGCAGTGATTGAGCGCGCGGAGCCGGCACCGTTTGTGGCTGACAGCGAGCCTGATATTCGTATTTCTGCCATTGGTTCTTCTTCTGTAGCCATGCTAAAGCAGCTTGATGTCTGGTCACGTATTGAGGCCATGCGCTGTGCGCCGTATCGCAAGTTAGAAACCTGGGAATGGCAAACCGCGCAGGTCAATTTTGATGCGGTGTCGCTGGGATTGCCAGAATTAGGTTTTATGGTGGAAAACGGTGTTTTGCAGCGGGCTTTATGGGAGCGGATGCAGCAGCTGGAGGTTACGCTGATCTCACCGGCAACGTTAGAAAATCTACAACAAGAAAACGGCGGCTGGCGGCTGAATCTCGATAATGGCCAAACTTTACATGCGCGTCTGGTGGTGGGGGCAGATGGTGCCAATTCTCAGGTGCGGCAGATGGCGGGCATTGGTATTCATGGCTGGAGTTATGCGCAGTCATGTTTATTGATTGGTGTAACTTGTGAACACCCCGCAGGCGATACAACATGGCAGCACTTTACTCCGCAAGGCCCACGTGCTTTTTTGCCGCTCTATGGTAATCATGCTTCGCTGGTTTGGTATGACTCGCCAACGCGCATTCGTCAACTACAGACGATGGCACTGCCACAGCTAGAAAAAGAGATTGCTGCCCATTTCCCTGCGCGTTTAGGCCGCTTTAAAGCGCACGCTGCGGGCGGTTTTCCGCTGGTTCGCCGTCATGCTTCTCGCTATGTTCTACCGGGGTTAGCATTGGTGGGTGATGCAGCACATACCATTAATCCTCTGGCAGGACAGGGCGTAAACCTTGGTTATCGCGATATTGACGCCTTAATTGATGTGTTGAGCGAATCGCGTAGTCAGGCAGAAGATTGGGCCTCTGAACGCGTGCTGTTACGTTATCAACGACAACGACGCAACGATAATTTGTTGATGCAAAGCGGCATGGATCTATTCTATTTCGCCTTTAGCAATCATCTGCCACCGCTTAAATTTATACGTAACCTTGGGTTGATCGCTGCAGAGCATTCCGGCGTGTTAAAACGTCAAGCGCTGCGTTATGCATTAGGGCTGTAATGACAACGAAATAATGGGTGGATCTGCGTAGAGGATGAAACGCGTTGAAATCTGGCGCCTCTGGATATAGGGACATTCTATTTCTTGAATTTTAATGTTCAGGGTGTAGAGGCGTTTTTTGATATGTCGATGCTGTGTGGTAAGTGTGCGGCTATTGAAAGATGATCTGCAACAGACAGAAACAATAAAGCCCGCAAAAGCGGGCTTTATTATGCAATTTGGCTGGGGTGCAGGGATTCGAACCCCGGAATGCTGGTATCAGAAACCAGTGCCTTACCGCTTGGCGACACCCCAAT
>NZ_JAWUEB010000010.1:0-209477 GCF_036663535.1 Pantoea sp. T14 | reverse complement strand
GCGCAGCGATGCGTTGAGCTAACCGGTACTAATGACCCGTGAGGCTTAACCTTACAACGCCAGAGGCGTTTTGGTTGTAGAGACAGAGATTTTCAGCTTGTTCGACGGATACACCTGCGCGGCAGAAGCGGCGCGGGACAACAGAATTTGCCTGGCGGCTGTAGCGCGGTGGTCCCACCTGACCCCATGCCGAACTCAGAAGTGAAACGCCGTAGCGCCGATGGTAGTGTGGGGTCTCCCCATGCGAGAGTAGGGAACTGCCAGGCATCAATTAAGTAAAAAGCCCTTTGCATCCGCAAAGGGCTTTTTTACGTCCTGCATCCGGGCAGACGGCAGCGGCAAGCGGTAAATACCGGCGCATCAGGTGCTAAATACCGCCGGCTCAGCGGCCGGCAAGCCAGCCGGCGATAAAGTCAGCCACCCGGTCAGGCCGGCTGATGTTCAGAACGGGGACGTGAAGCGCCGGGCAGGCATCGCCGGCCACGGCAATAACGTGTCCGCCGGTTAAGGCCTCAGCGCTTTCATCAGTACCCTCCCGCCATAAAGTGATTTCTGGTACCTATTTGTTTTTAAATCACTCAATATAGCCAGCTCTCAACAACAATTTATACAGGTATTCCCTGTAAAAATTGCATGTGTTACAAGCAAATAATCGGTCCAGTCACAAATCGCAATATCAGAGTTGATCCACTTCCCGTTAGCCCTTAACAAATGCTTTACTCAATCCTTTAACGCTGCTTATCAGCAAGGAAAAGAGGCAAGGCATGACAGATATCATCAAAAACCAAAGCGACGAAAGCTCGCATCCTGATTCAACAAAAAAACGCATTTGGGCCATCGTAGGTGCATCATCGGGCAACTTAGTTGAGTGGTTTGATTTCTATGTATATTCATTTTTCTCACTCTACTTCGCACATATTTTCTTTCCGGCAGGCGATACCACAACGCAGTTGCTGCAAACAGCCGGCGTATTTGCCGCGGGTTTTTTAATGCGACCCATTGGGGGATGGTTATTTGGTTATATTGGAGATCGCCATGGCCGAAAGAAATCAATGCTGATCTCCGTATGCATGATGTGTTTTGGATCACTGGTCATTGCATGTTTGCCTGGCTATGAAAGCATCGGGGTTGCTGCACCCATTATTTTGTTACTGGCACGTATGTTTCAGGGCTTATCAGTAGGAGGCGAATACGGTACTAGCGCAACCTATATGAGTGAAGTCGCGCTTGAAGGACGTAAAGGATTCTACGCTTCTTTTCAATATGTCACCCTGATTGGTGGCCAATTAACGGCAGTGTTGACGGTGGTCATATTGCAGTTCACCCTCAGCGACGAAGAACTGCGTAACTGGGGATGGCGTATCCCGTTTTTCCTTGGTGCAGCACTGGCTATTGTGGCGTTATGGCTGCGTCGATCTCTGGAAGAAACTTCGGACAAGAAAAGCCGTGAACATGAAGATGCAGGCAGCGTTCGTGGATTGCTGCGTAATCATACGCGTGCTTTTTTAATGGTTTTAGGTTTTACAGCCGGCGGTTCACTCAGCTTTTATACCTTCACAACCTATATGCAGAAGTATTTAGTTAATACAGCAGGTATGGATGCTAAAACAGCGAGCGGATTGATGACTGGCGCATTGCTGTTCTTCATGTTGTTGCAACCCGCCATTGGGGCATTGTCAGATAAGATTGGTCGACGTGGATCGATGATGATCTTCGGGGCGGGTGCAGCGATCTGTACTGTTCCAATCCTGACTCTGCTGCAAAATGTACAAAGTCCATGGATCGCTTTTCTACTGATTATGCTTGCCTTACTCATCACCAGCTTTTATACCGCGATCAGTGGCATCTTGAAGGCTGAGATGTTTCCGCCGCAGGTGCGAGCATTAGGTGTGGGTTTATCTTACGCGGTTGCGAATGCAATTTTTGGAGGCTCGGCAGAATACATTGCCTTGTTGATGAAGCAACAGGGAATTGAAACGACCTTCTTCTGGTACGTTTCGGCAATGGGCGCGCTGGCATTTTTAGTCTCACTAATGCTGCACAAACGTGGCAAGGGCATCAAGCTTTAATGGCTCAAATTCCACAAAGCGATGCCGCTAGACGCTCCGGCAACATCCAAGGCTAAATCTTTCCAACTCCAGCCGCTGCCATCGTGGCGGCTGTCAAACCACTCTTTTCCGACGCCAAAACTCAGAGAAAACATCATTCCTATCGTGCTGCTTTGACGCGTGGATAGGTGCTGATGATCGCCATATTCGCTGCCAGCCGCTGCCAAAGCCGCTGAAGCAAAGAAATGCTCTGCTTTATCCTTGCCTGTCCAGCGATCTTCCGCGACGTGAGCACAACCGTTACAGAGCACAGCAGCAAACAGCAAAATACGGGTGGGTTTTCCTGAAAAGCCCACGCCGATTATAGAATGCGACTGATCAAACGGTCGATACGGATACGACGCAGGCGGCGGATAAGTTTGCGAACCTTTGCAGGGTAATCGGCAATACTTTCCAGCTCGCGATAATGTTTCACCACAGTCGTATGCTGACGAATCAACGTTAACTCTTTTTCACGTTGCTCCGTAAGCTGTTGCAGCGGATCGTGAATCAATACTGCATTTTCAAGATCGAGTCGCCATGCACGCGGATTAAGGTTATTACCGGTAATCAGCTGCCATTCATCGTCGACCCATATCCCTTTCAGGTGATAGCTGTTTTCGCCATCTTTCCACAATCGCGCAACTAGCTGATCGTTATCCACATAATACTGTAAGCGACTCAGGAAGCGGCGAAGATTAATTTCATAGAGATAAGGTAGAGCGCCGATAATTTTAAACGGCTGATCTTCAGGAATATAGAAATCATTAGCAGTTTTATCGCCAACAATAATCTCAACCTTCTTACCCTGACGCAGTAAGTGGATGATGTTTCTGACCAAAATCGCGGGCATATTAAAGTAAGGGGTGCAAATTACCAGTTTTTGCTCCGCGCAAGGCATCAAATGAAAGATGGTCTTGTTCAGTAAGCTGCGTTTGCCCAATCCCACTAGCGGCGTTACCGTCAGCTCTTCATTATGTCCGTTACCTTCAAACTGATAATTAAAACCGCGCAGATCCTGACGGAACTGGCGAGTTTCATTTTTAATTTCCGGGCTTGAAGGGCGTTCAGCAAAATCCAGCCGATTTACTGCTTCTGCCTGCTTTAGGTTGATATTCATCCATTCAAACATGGTATCAGCCAGCACTGGATTTCGGATTATCTGATAGCGGTCATAACGGTATTTATCATGCTGATGCAGATAGACGTCGTTCAGGCTGGCACCGCTATAAAGCAGCGTATCATCAATGATGAAGCCCTTAAGATGCAGTACACCGAGCGCTTCACGCGTGTTTACCGGAATGCCGTAAACGGGAATAGCGATATCCGCATGCTGCGTCGCCATCTCGCAATACCAGTCAGCGTTGGTCAGGCCGCGAGCGGCGCCAATACGTCCACGCTGCGCACGATGCCAGTCAACCAGAATGCTGATATCCAAATGCGGGCGCGCTTGTTTCGCCGCATAGAGTGCATTCATGATAGCGCGACCACCATCATCATTTTCCAGGTAAAGCGCAACGATGCAAATGCGGGATTGCGCTGCCGCGATCTTCTCCAGCAGCGTCTGACGAAATTCGGCAGGCGAGTAAAGTGTCGACACATCCGCAACGGATTGTGACAGTTTCGGCAGCTGTGCGAGGTGTTGTTGGTGTTTATTACGTTTAAATTTAGACAACATCACAGTGCACTTCTTCTCTGTTCATTGCATGGCCTTTTGCCATCAAATCAGGGTCATAACGATAAATAATAACATCAACGACGCTGATCGGGGCGATTTTTACCTTTCTCTACAAGGTTAGTTGATATCATCCTGCAGCGACAATTTAAGACTGACAATACCGTCATCCAATTGAATATCAACATGAAAGTTGAGTTTTCGCGCCAAAGTAATCATGCCGCGATTATGGGGCATGGTGATACCGTTCAATTGTTGCAGACCGTGATCGCGGGTATAGCGAATCATCTTTTCCAGTAAACGTCGTCCCATGCCAAGGCCTTTCAAATCAGAGCGCACGAGCACCGAAAATTCCGCATCGACATTATCCGCATCAGAAATGGCCCGCGTCACGCCAATAATTTCTGGCTGCCCCTGATGCTGTCGGAGGGCAATAATCGCCATTTCACGGTCATAATCAATCTGCGTCATATTGGCAAGATCGTCATGAGTAAATTCATTGATCTCACTAAAATAGCGATAATAGAGATCTTCTTTAGTGACCTGTCCAATAAAATCGCGTAGCAGCGGCTCATCCTCAGGCAAAATAGGCCGGAACAGGCAATATTGACCATCTTTTAATTCAACCTGTTCTTCAAGATGCTGAGGATAAGGACGAATGGCCAAGCGCGCTTCATTGTCACCGCTGAAAGGGGCAAGGTTCAGCGTTACGTCGAGCAGGGTAAAGTCATTGCCAGACACCAGCAGCGGATGGATGTCGAGCCGCTGAATCTCCGGGCAATCCACGACAAGGTTAGATACCTGAACCAGCAATTGACTCAAGCCAGCAATATCAAGCGGGTTCAACGCGCTACGGCTGCGAATTTTGCCACTTTTAATCGCCTGAATCACCAGGTAACGCGCCAGCGTCATGTTCAGCGGTGGCAGCGCAACGGCAGCTTGTTTATCGGCTTGCCACTCAACGCCACCTTCTCCCAACATGATAATGGGGCCAAACAGGGCGTCATGCTCAACAACCACACGCAGTTCTTGTGCTCCCGCGCGATTCGCCATGCTTTGCACTAATAAACCTTCGATACGTGCCTGGGGCAAAGTGTGTTTAACGCGATCAAAAATCGCGTCTGCCGCACCTTGCACCTCTGCAGCGTTACGCAAATAAAGCATCACGCCTTGTACATCTGATTTATGCGCGATATCTGGCGAGCGCAGCTTAAGCGCTACCGGATAACCAATCTGCTCTGCAATGGCCACCGCCGCCGCGCTGTCGCTGGCGATCCATGTAGGTAATGTCGCTAAACCGTATGCGTCTAAGACGGGTTGAACTTCATGCGTATCAAGCGAGGTAATGCCTTTTTCCAACGCTTGAGACAGTAACTGATGTGCCTGCGCGCTATCTTGCGTCAGGCTGGTGGGCAGGGCTGGCGTTTCACGTAACTGCTTTTGATTACGGCGATATTCCACCTGATGCATAAATGCCGTCACCGTACCTTCAGGCGTACGCCAGGTTGGGATCCCTGCTTGGGTAAAAGCACGCCGTGCAGCCTGCGATGAAAACTCACCGCTCCAGTTGGTCAGCAGCGTAACCAGCTTGCCACGCGGATGCTGAGAAATCGCGTTGATCAACTGCTCTGCTGATTCCGTAGCAGGCGCAACGGCGCTAGGTGCATGGATTATCATCAATGCATCAAGATCATGGCTATTCAGCAGAATATTGATGCAGGCAACGTAGCGTTCTGGCGTAGCATCGTCTTTTAAATCCAGTGGATTACCGTAGCCGGTCCCTTCTGGTAATACGTCGGCGAGCTGCTGTAGTGTCTCTGCATTCAGCGTCGCTAACTTGCCGTTACGCGCATAAAGTTCATCAAGCGCCAGCGCGGCCGGCGCAGCGCCGTTGCTGACAATCATTAAACGCTCGCCGCGCAGTGGACGCATATGACTCAATGATTCCACGGCTGTGAAGAGTTCATGTGTGTCCTGCACCCGCAGCAATCCGGCGCGTTGAATTGCGGCATCCCAGGCGGCATCCAGCCCGCTGTGGGTGCCGAGTAGCGCTTGTGCCTGCCGGCTGCGGCCACTTTTTATCACTAAAATGGGTTTGTTACGCGATGCACTGCGCGAAGCAGAGACAAAACGTCGCGCATCACTTAGGTGTTCAAGATAGAGCAGTATGGCGCTGGTTTTGCCGTCGCGAGCGAGGAAGTCGAGCAGATCGTCAACATCAGTATCTAAACTATCGCCTAAAGCGATAAACCAGGAAAATCCCAAGTTACGCTGCTGCGCCCAGTCCAGAATAGTGTTGGAAACGGCAGCGGATTGCGAAATAAACGCGATACGGCCTTTTTCAATCGGTACTGGCGAAAAGCTGGCATTTAAACCTTGCCACGGCGCGAGCAAGCCTAAACTGTTGGGGCCGAGCAAACGGATCTGCCATCGGCTGGCACAGGCTTTAAGCTCTTCTAACTGGCTGGCAGGAGCGGAGAGAATAATGCAGGCTTTGCAGCCTTTTTCGCCGAGCTGTTGCAGTAGTTCAAAATTGCGTCGGGCGTGAGTGCAGATCACTGCAAGATCGGGTGCGAAAGGTAAACTGTCGATGGTGGGCCAGGCGAGTACGCCGCTGACCGCTTTGTATTTTGGCGTGACCGGCAGAACCGGGCCGCTAAAGCCGCCCGCCAACAGATTGCGCATCATAAAATACCCGGCACGCCCGGGCTTTACTGAAGCACCAATCACCGCAATCGATTTAGGTCGTAACAGCGCTTCCAGTCCGCGTTGGCTCATCTCGCTCTCCAGAGCTCAGGATTTGCATGATTGTAAACGCTTTTTAGCGACCCTGCCGCCCGGCAGATCGCAAGCTACAGATCTTCTTCAGATTTCTGTTGCCTGGCCAGGATGATGCGGTTTACCGGCTAAGTAGGCGGCGCGGAATTGCTCGAAATGGTTAAGTAGTGCATCGGCTGCGAATCGATCTCCTGCTTGTTCAAGCAGCGCTGCCGCCACTTCGGCGGTACAGTGTTGCCCCTCACCGTGCGCTTCACGCAGGGTATAACGCGACGGTGTGCTGACATTGAGCGACATCACCGGCAACGCATCCAGCCACGGACTTTTGCGGAACATTTTACGCGCTTCGCTCCAGGTACCATCCAGCATAATAAACAGTGGCGGTTTACCGCTCAGCGGCGGGGCAGTTAACACTTCGCGGTCAGGATCAGCATAGGCAGCAGGAAAAACCACCAGCGGTTGATACATGGGATTAGCCACGGCTTGCAGTAATAACGGATCCGGTTCGATGCGCGACCAACCAAAAGCCTGCGTTTCCGGCAGAATATCGGCAATCAAACGCCCGGTATTACTTGGTTTCATCGGTTCCGTATCAAACATCACCAGACAAAAGCGGCTGCGTGCCGTTTGTGGCTGGATTGAGGAGCAGAGGCAGAGTTTTTCTGGCAACAGGCAACCCTGACAGCGCAACACACGGTTACCGCGAGCGAGAAAAGGGCGCGTGGCGCGCGCCAGGCGTTGAGTACGCAGGCGTAATACGGCGTTATCAGACATGATTATTCGGGACAGGAAAAACGTCAGTGTAATCGAAGCGCAACAGAAAAGGAAAAGGCCAGCGTGGCTGGCCTTTGAGGATTAAAGCGATTCGTCGAGCCATTCATTAAACGGCGCTTTTGGCATTGCACCGTTAAGCATGTCAACCATTTCGCCTTTCTTAAACAGCATAATGGTAGGAATGCTGCGAATGCGGAAACGCGCGCTAAGCGCAGGTTCGGCTTCGGTGTTAACTTTAATAAAGCGCACTTGTCCGCTTCGTTCACCGGCAACATCTTTGAATACCGGTGCAAAGTTCACGCAAGGCCCGCACCAGGGGGCCCAAAAATCGACGACAACCGGCAAATCATCTTGCAGATACTTGTCTAGCGTGGCAGCAGTAGCGCTAATCACTTCGCCATTAAATAACGCGGTGCCGCAGCGACCACATGTTGCTCCATCGGCAAGTCGTTCTTGCGGAACGCGATTGGTTGCCTGGCAGGAAGCACATACCGTATTCATAGGAACCTCTGAGGTTGGAACGTGTCAGTCTGGTATTTATTGTCCATTATGAAAGGGGTAAAAGAACCGCTCAATTTGGATTTCCCAATAGGTTCAATAGTTGATAGCTAAGCGCCAGCACATCAGGTAATCTTCGCGCTCTCAATGCAGGAGGAACAAATGAACGACGAATTTAAAGGCAAAAGTGGTAAGGTCAAAGTGATGTATGTGCGTGGCGAGGACGATAAAAGTGCACGTGCACCCAATCCTCGTACAGGCAAAGGTGGCCGTCCCGCTGCCCGCCAGGAAGATACTCGTCGTTCTTCTGGTCCCCGCACTGAACGTAATGAAGGCCGCTCTTCAGGTCCACGCAACGACCGTAATGAAGGTCGTTCTTCCGGTCCATATGGTGACCGCAGCGAAGCGCGTCCTTCTGGCCCTCGCAGTGACCGTAATGAAGGCCGCTCTTCAGGCCCGCGCAACGACCGCAACGAAGGTCGCTCTTCAGGTCCACGCAATGACCGTTTCGACGACAGCCGTAAACCACGCGGTGGCGGCGAAGATTCACCTTGGCGTACCATTTCCCGTCCGCCGTCTGCTTCAACTGAAGCAGCAGATGACAAACCCGATCACGGCGGCATCAGCGGTAAAAGTTTTGTCGATCCAGAACAGATTCGCCGTCAGCGTTTAGAAGAGACGCGTGTTTATGGTGAAAACGCCTGTCAGGCGCTGTTCCAGAGCCGCCCGGAAGCGATTGTACGCGCCTGGTTTGTTCAGGAAGTGACGCCGCGTTTCCGTGAAGCGCTGCGCTGGTTAGCAGCAAACCGCAAAGCCTACCATGTAGTAGAAGATGCTGAGATCACCAAAGCTTCAGGCACTGAACATCATGGCGGCGTTTGCTTCCTGATTAAAAAACGCATGGGCATGGCAGTATCAGAGTGGTTGAGCAAAGCCGATGAAAAAGATTGCATCTTAGCGTTGGAAGATGTCAGCAACCCACACAACCTCGGCGGCATTATGCGAAGCTGCGCACACTTCGGTGTGAAAGGTGTGCTGGTGAATGATGCCTCGCTGCTGGAATCGGGTGCGGCTGTTCGCACCGCAGAAGGCGGAGCAGAGTATGTGCAATCCATCAGTGCTTACTCCTTCAACGAAGGCCTTGAAGCGTTCCGTAAAGCCGGTTACACCATTGTCACGACGTCAAGCCATGAAGGTACGCCATTGGCGAAGGCTAAATTGCCGGCCAAAATGGTGTTGGTATTGGGCCAGGAGCGCGAAGGCTTGTCGGACAGTGCTTTCCAGCAGGGCGACATGAGTGTGTCAATCGGCGGAACCGGTAACGTTGAAAGCCTCAACGTCTCGGTTGCGACCGGCGTATTGCTTGCTGAATGGTGGCGTCAAAACGCATAAAAAAACGGGCCGAAAGGCCCGTTTTGCTTTTTAGCGTTAGTGCGCACCGCCTCCGCCGCCACCCGCACCAAAAGGTGGACGCGCAAACCAAATCAGCACCAGCAGAATCAAAAATACGCCCGCCGATGCCCAGAAAATCTCGTTTGCCGAGATGATCAATCCCTGATTGGTAATTTGCTGCGCGATATAAGCTGACGCTTGCTGATGTGTCATGCCCATACTTTCCAACTTATCGTACATCTGCTGCGAATTAACATTATACGGCGTTACAGATTCCGACAAATAGCTGTGATGCATGGATTCGCGATCGGTCCACAGGGTAGTGGTAATCGACGTGCCAATCGAGCCCGCTAGCGTTCGGACAAAGTTCGACAGACTTGAGGCTGCCGCCAGACGATCCGGCGTCAAACCCGACAAAGTAATCGTCGTCAGCGGCATAAAGAAGCACGCTACCGCAAAGCCCTGAATAAACTGCGGCCATGCCGATGCGCCAAAATCCATGCCTGGTTCGAACGTGTAAGCACGCCAGTAAAAACAGACGGCATACATAATAAAGCTGAAGGTCACCAGACGACGCATATCCAGCTTATGGGCAAAGCGGCCAATAATTGGCGACAGGATAACCGGAATAATCCCGACCGGCGCTGACGCCAGTCCTGCCCAGGTTGCCGTGTAGCCATATACCTCCTGCAATAGCTGCGGCAGCAAAACAATCGAGCCGAAGTAGAGCATGTAAGCCAGGCTAATCGACAAACAGCCGATAGTGAAATTACGTGATTTAAACAACGACAAATCGACTATGGGATGGTCGTCAGTTAGCTCCCAAACCAGCAGCACAGCCAAGGCAATCACCGCCACAACGGCTAGCACAATGATCTCCGTTGAGCTAAACCAGTCGAGCTCTTTGCCGCGATCCAGCATCACCTGCAAACAACCAATGCCGACCACCAACAACACTAACCCGACCATATCAATAGGACGTATTTCGGTTTTGGTTTCGCGGCCACGCAAGGTTTGCAGCGTTAACATCACCACCACCGCCCCAATCGGCACGTTAATGAAGAAGATCCAACCCCAATGATAATTGTCACTGATCCAGCCACCGAGAATCGGGCCACAAATAGGGGCCACGATCACCGTCATTGCCCACAGCGACAGCGCGATACTGCGCTTCGCCGGAGGGTAATTACTCAGTAGTAAACTTTGCGACAGCGGAATCAGCGGGCCAGCAACAATGCCTTGAATCACGCGGAAGAAAATCAGCATTTCCAAGCTTTCTGACATGCCGCACGCCCAAGAGGCGATAGCAAACAGGATGGTCGCCCAGGTGAACAGCTTCACTTCACCAATGCGTTTTGCCAGCCAGCCGGTAATCGGGATCGAGATGGCATTTGCCACCCCGAACGAGGTAATGACCCATGTGCCTTGTGAGTTCGAGGCGCCGAGATTACCGGCAATAGTAGGAATAGCCACGTTAGCAATGGTCGAGTCCAGTACCTGCATGAACGTCGCCAGCGACAACGCGATGGTCATTAAGACCAGCGGCATCCCTTCAAGCGGTTTTTGTGCCATTACAGCCTCCGCATCATCATCCGGCGTTGGCGCGGACGATATCGGTGATCAGCTGATTAACCGGCATGAGGTCAATCGCCAGCGCATTACTGCTGTAAGCCGCTTGTTGGCGTACGCTGGTGGCCAGCGCACTGCCGCCCGTCACGCTGGTATCCACTTTCACCAAGGTTGAAAGGCCAATACGCAGCGGATGTTGAGCAATATCTAGCTGATTCAGCTCGATACGTACCGGCAGACGCTGAACCACTTTGATCCAGTTCCCGGTTGCGTTCTGCGCGGGCAACAGCGAAAAGGCGCTGCCGGTGCCCATATCAAGCCCCACAACTTTGCCGTGATAAACCACTTCATCGCCATAAATATCAGCGACCACGGTGGCGGGCTGGCCGATACGCACGCCTGCCAGCTGAGTCTCTTTAAAGTTGGCATCCACCCACAAATTGGTGGCAGGCACCACTGCCATTAACGGCGTGCTGGTGCTGATCTGTGAACCAACTTGCACGCTACGACGCGAAACATATCCATCCATTGGGCTACGAATATCGGTACGCTGCAACGCCAACCAGGCATCACGTAGCTCTGCGGCGCTCTGTTTTACCGCTGGCTGGTTTTCCAGCGAGGTCTGGAGAATCATCGCCTGATTCGCGTTGTATTGCTGTTCAGCGACATCGAGCTGTGCTTTGGCTGTGGCTACTGCATCACGCGAGTGTTGCAGCTCCTCACGACCAATCAGGTTAGAAGCGCCTAGCGGTTCGCGGCGCTTTAGATCGGCTTCGGCTTGCTGCAAAGCAGTTTGCTGTAGCTTGATGCTGGCTTGGTATTGTTTGCCGTTAATCATCAGCTGATGCGTTTGACGTACGCTGGTGGCTAACGCCGTTTGCGCTTTTTCAAACGCCTGTTCGGCATCAGTTTTATCCAGCGAAACCAGCACATCTCCTTTTTTGACGAAATCAGTGTCGTCGAACCACACTTTATTCACGCTACCTGAAACCTGTGCCATCACCTGCACCTGGTTACCGGCAACATAAGCGTCATCTGTTTCCTGATAGTGACGCAGCACCAAAAACCAATAAACCAGCCACGCAATACCGATCAGCACAAAGATGATCGCCAGCCCTGTTAGCACAACTTTGCGCTTTTTCTTTTTATTTCCAGGCTGTTGCGGGCTTTGTGCTTCTGCCGTTGCACTCATGTCGTTCTCCACGTTTTCCATTTAACCGGGGTGCGGGGATCCCTTCTCGCAGACGCCCGAGTCGAAAAAAGCCAGCGACTGAGCGCTGGCCTGATAAAAAGGGGATTAAAATAACGGTTTCGAAGGGTGATTGTGTCGCACTTCTTGCTATTAGCGCGACAGCGAGGCGATAAGCTGATCTTCGTCCATTTTATCTAAGCGGTTAAGCAACTTACGGGTAATCCCTTCCAGTTGTGACTTCTCATCTACCGACAAAGAAGACCACAAATATTGCAGGCTTTGATGCTGTGGCGGCAGAACCTGTCGCAGGAAGTCATTGCCTTTTTCGGTCAGATGCAGGTGCAGGCAACGGCGATCGTGTTCGCTTTCACGACGTTCAATCCAGCCGCGCTTTTCCAGCTCATCGGCAATGCGCGTAGCATTGGTGCGCGACGAGCCCAGCGCTGAGCTGAGTTCTGAGGGTTGGATGCTCTGGTTTTCTTGCGCATCCAGCGTAATCAGCGCCATAAACAAGGTTTCGTTAATTCCCTGCGCCTTGAGCATTTTGTTGCGGTTGTCTAACAGCTTTCCCTGCATGTGCATACACAGGCGCGTCAGAATGATCTCCTGCAACGGGAAATCTTTATGGCGGTTAGCACGGATGTTTAGCATCTGTTCAATGGGAGTAAACGAACTTTCCATTTAAAAAAACCTCACTAATTGCAACTAGTATAATAACTCTGGTGACAGAATAATCGTGGTCATATTTTCCGCTGGTGATTGGGAACGATCACATTGTCAACATCGGGTGATTCCAGGTCTATCCCTGACCTTGGGCGCGAAACCCGCGCCCGCTGCGCCAAACAGCGGCAGCATGCGCTATCAAAACGGTGCGAAAGCAAATAATTTCGCGAGAAAAAATAACTTTAGTGAATAGCTTTATGCCTAACAATAACAAAGCCAATCAAATGTGACCAGACACAACCAAAAGTTTGGTGGCGCTTTTACGTTTCCTAAACATTCTCAAAACGGTGTCCACGCCACCAAATCAAAAGGTTCACTAATGTCATTAAGGCACCTGCAGCACAGACGCCATACCAACCCGCAAGATGGTAAGCATTGGCCGACAAGAATGAACCGAAGGCACCCCCGATAAAATAGCTGGTCATGTAACCGGCGTTGAGGCGATTACGAGCCTCCGGCTTTTGCGCATAAATGACGCTTTGATTGGTGATGTGGACGGCTTGCACAGCCAGATCGAGCAGCAAAATGCCGATAATCAGCGCAGTAAGATAATGTGCTCCCAACGCAATAGCGGCCCACGATGCCAGCATGATCAGTAGGCCAGCGCTGGTCGTCAGTTTTGCTTTGCCTTTATCGGCTAACGCACCGGCCTGACGTGCCGCCAGTGCACCTGCCGCGCCAACCAAACCCAGCAGGCCTATCTGGCTTTCCGAAAAATTGTAAGGTGGCGAAGAGAGCAGAAATGCCATCGAAGTCCACATTACACTGAAGTTCGCGAAAGAGAGGCAACCGGTATAAGCGCGGGTGCGAATCACCCGATTTTCAGCATATAAACGGAAAATGGACCGTAACAGTTGAGGATAATTCAGCGAAACCGATTGCCTGGTTGATGGCAAAAAGCGCCACAAGGCCACGGCCATCAGCGCCATTAAGAGGCTGGCGGTCCAGTAAACGGTACGCCATCCGCCAAACTGCGTTAATAAACCTGCAACAGTTCGCGCCAGCAAAATGCCTAACAACAGGCCGCTCATTACCGTGCCAACAATTTTCCCGCGCCGATCTGGATCGGCCAACGTGGCGGCCAGTGGCACCAGAATTTGTGCGACCACCGAAAACAGGCCAGTAATCAGCGTACCGAGCAGTAACAAGGCAAACGAAGTGGAGAGGGCCGTGATCACCATGCCGCCTGCGGCCAGCAAACTCATGACAACGATCAGTCCGCGCCGCTCCAGCATGTCGCCCAGCGGAACCAGCAGCAGTAATCCGCAGGCATAGCCGAGTTGTGCGACTGTCACGATAAATCCCGCTAGATTGACTGAGAGATCAAACTGTTGAGCAATGGTATGAAGCAGAGGCTGCACATAATAATTGCTAGCAACCGACAAACCTGTAGCGACCGACATTAGCAGGACTAATGCAGGCGTTAAGCGCTGGCGGGAAGCATTCATTGAGGGGAACGGTGGGTAATAATCATAATGAGTTAATAGTAACTCAAAAAACTATTTCAATGTTGTGTTAATTAACAGGACATACCAGTGGAAAAAAGATCAAAAAAGGGCGGAAAGTTCCGCCCTTGATCGTTGTGTGGCTTTTTATTTAGCAGCAGCCTGGGCATCGGTTACCCATTTATCAAATTCAGCCTGATGGCCTTTGATCCAACCATCAACGTGACCATTGATAGCATCTTCAGAAGATTGTCCATCGTGCATAGCAGCATTTTCTGCGTTGATATCGGCCAGCGGCAGTTTCATTTCGGAGAACAGTTTCGCGGCGGCTGGGTTTTTCTCAGCCCAGGCTTTGTTTGCCACGATATGCATGGTGTTCACCGGGAAGCCGTAGTTTGAGCCATTCGGTAACTTGGTATCGACATTTTTCTGTTCACCCGGCATGGATGAAAAAGGCACCTGTAACCACACCACATCACGGCCTGGTTTTAATACATCGCTGACCCAATACGGTGTCCAGGTATAATAGAGAACCGGTTTACCCTGCTTGAAGCGCGTGATGGTGTCGGCAATCATCGCAGAGTAATTACCTTGGTTGTGCTCCACCGTATTGCTCAGGCCGAAGGCATTGATCTGATGATTAATGACCGCTTCGCAGCCCCAGCCCGGTGTGCAGCCTGTCATATCGGCTTTGCCGTCACCATTGGTATCGAAAAGCTTGGCAATTTTCGGATCTTTCAACTGCTCAATATTTGTAATGTGGTGCTGTTCAGCCGTTTTCTTGTCAATCAGGTAGCCTTGCGCGGCACCTGTAACATAAGTTCCTGCCCGATAAAATTTTGCATCGCCGCCAGCCGCTTTATACATATCATCATGCAGCGGTTTCCAGTTGGTCGCGATGAATGTGGCATCGCCCGCAGCAATGGTGGTGTAGCCAACGTTGTAATCGACTTCACTCGGTTTTTCGACGGTGTAACCCAGTTTCTCTAACGCACGGCTAACCAGCAGTGTCTGAAAAGTCTCTTCAGAAATGGTGCTTTGAACCGGTTTAACTGTAATGCCTTTGCCTGGCAGGTCGGCAGCGGAGACGTGTGAAACGGCGAAAGTCGTTAACACGGCGGCGAGCAGAGGAGCTGTCTTGCGCATAGTCATTCCTTATTTTTAGGTGTCGCTTCAAGGCTGGCGGCACAGCGTGCCGCCCGAAAAATCATTTTTTGCGGAAAGGGGATAAAAGCAGGCCAATCGGGCCAGAGTAATACCAGTGGCGATTGCCACGGCTGCGGCTATCGCGGCCCATTGATTGCGTGAGTCGGTCAAGAATAATGGCGAGGATCACGATGCCCACGCCGCCAACAGTGGCGAGGCCCATATCAAGACGACCAATACCGCGTAATACCATCTGTCCCAAGCCGCCCACGGCGATCATCGACGCGATAACCACCATTGACAGCGCCAGCATCAGTGTCTGGTTGACACCCGCCATGATGGTTGGCATCGCCAGCGGTAACTGTACTTTGAACAACATTTGACGCGGGCTGGCACCAAAAGATTCGCTCGCTTCGATCAGATCGGCAGGCACCTGTTTAATGCCAAGGATGGTCAGGCGCACAATGGGCGGCAAAGCAAAGATAATGGTCACCACGACGCCAGGCACGTTACCGATACCGAACAACATCACAATCGGCACCAGATAAACGAAGGCGGGTGTGGTTTGCATCGCATCCAGCAGCGGACGCACAATACGTCCCGCACGTTCACTGCGCGCTAACCAAATCCCCAACGGCAATCCAATAAGGATACAGAACAGCAGCGCGGTTAAGACCAGCGCCAACGTCACCATCGCTTGTGACCATGCACCAATCGCACCAATCAAAATCAGTGAAATCAGCGTGGCGATCCCCATTGCCGGCGTGGCAATTTGCCAGGCGATGAGTGCAAACAGCACAATCGCGACAGGCGCAGGCATACCCATCAGCATCTGCTGGAACGCGCTAAGAATGTAATCAATCGGTACGCGAATGCCCTGGAACAGCGGACGGAAATGGGTCACTACCCAATCAATCCCTTCAGTTACCCAATGATCGAGCGGAATCCATGTTTTATGAAACGGGTCCATCAGGTTGAAATGCTCGGGCTGCGGCGCAGGCGCGCTGTTTAACCAGTCGCCGCTGCTGGCTGCGGCATCATGCCCACCGCTGCTGCCTGAAGCACCCCATGCATCAGCGCCGCCTCCATCGCTTGGTGTTGCAGCATTGCTGCTGTCGGCAGGCGATGTTGCATTGCTTGGACTTGACCAGGGATCGCTGCTTTGATCGGCTGCTGGTGGGGGTGTTTGTGCGGGTGTGCTGGCAGCGTCCCACGGATTGCTTGCATCTTTACTCATTGCTGGGCTCCTTCACGATCTAAAGCGCGTAATAACATGCTCTTTGAAATGATACCGACGTACTGATTCTCTTCTCCGATAACCGGCACGGCGCAAGGCGCCTGAGCCACATGCGAGAGCAAATCATTCAGCGAGGTATCCGCAGGAACCGCAGCAGGAAGCGAGAGCAGGGCGCTGTCGAGGCCTTCTCCCGCCGCTAAAGCCGCTTTAAGTGAATCGGTTGAAACAACGCCGACAAATTTCTGTTTTTCCAGCACGTAGCCATATTCACGATCTTCATCTTGCAGCAATTTAATGGCGGAACGAGGACCAAAACCAGCCGCTTTGCGAATTAACGCGCCAGCGCTGCGACGAGCAATATCTTTGGCGCTGAAAACATGGCTAATATCCACGCCGCGGAAGAAGGTGCGCACATAATCATTGGCCGGATTATTGAGGATTTCATCCGGCGTTCCCACCTGAACCACTTCACCGCCTTGCATAATGGCAATGCGATCGCCAATACGCATCGCTTCATCAAGATCGTGGGAAATAAATACAATGGTACGCTGATGTTTAGCCTGTAATTTTACCAGCTCATCCTGCATCTCGGTGCGAATAAGCGGATCAAGTGCAGAGAAGGCTTCATCCATTAATAATATGTCAGGATTAATGGCTAATGCGCGGGCTAATCCAACGCGTTGACGCATACCACCAGAAAGTTCATCGGGGTAAGCATGAGCATAATTTTCCAGGCCGACCTGACGTAATGCATCTAACGCTTTTTCCTGGCGTTCAACAACATCAACACCCGCTAATTCCATGCCAAAAGCCGTATTATTTAGCACGTTCATATGTGGCATGAGTGCGAATGACTGGAATACCATGCTGATCTTATTTCTGCGCACTTCACGCAGTTCGCTGTCCGATATTTTAGCAATATCGACACCATCAATGATGACCTGGCCGCGAGTGGGCTCTATCAGACGATTGAGAAGGCGAACCATGGTCGATTTTCCTGAGCCGGATAACCCCATGATGACGAAGATCTCGCCTTCTTCAATGGCCAGACTGGCATTTTTAACCCCGAGAGATAAACCGGTTTTCTCGAGAATAACGTCCTTTCCTTCTCCCTTTTCTATGTATTTAAAGGCGCGTTCTGGATTGTCGCCAAATATCTTATAGAGATTTTTTACTTCGAGTTTAATTGCCATGCAGTAATACAATCCTGGTTAAATTTTTTAATATCAAACTGCTTTCCCGATGAAATTTAAGCAGGCCATACCGTAGCATACTCAGATTATCTGACAACCCTGAGTCAGATATTGGCGCGCCCTGAAAGCGTGTCAATGGCGAATATTCCTAGTGCCTGTAAGGGATGCGGCTGAATTATTTTTTTTGAAATCGCAAAGCGAATTTAATCCTGTTTCGGCCTGTTTGGTTGTGAAAGCGGCTAAAAGAGAGGCCGTATTGCAGCAGAATGGGCGGTGAAATGATGATTTAATTGAACGGATATATTAAAAAAAATAGAGTGGGATTTTGCGAATGAATGCGGGGTGTAATGCAGAATTATTCGGGCCTAAAGTGGCCCGATTGGGGAAATTAGAAGTTCCAGTCTTCGTCTTCGGTTTCTACCGCTTTTCCCATTACGTACGAAGAACCTGAACCCGAGAAAAAGTCGTGGTTTTCGTCTGCGTTAGGTGAAAGTGCAGAAAGAATTGCTGGGTTAACCGTGGTCAACTCCGCCGGGAATAACGCTTCATAGCCAAGGTTCATCAACGCCTTGTTGGCGTTGTAATGCAGGAAGGTTTTGACTTCATCAGCCCAGCCCACATCGGCATACAGCGCGTCGGTGTAGGCTACCTCATTTTCATACAACGCCAGCAGCAGATCGTAAGCAAACTGTTGCAGCTCTTCGCGGCGGCCTTCATCGACCTTTTCTAAAGCTTTTTGGAACTTATAACCGATGTAATAACCGTGTACGGCTTCATCGCGAATGATCAGGCGAATCAAATCGGCGGTATTGGTGAGTTTACCGCGGCTCGACCAATACATTGGCAGCCAGAAACCGGAGTAGAAAAGAAATGATTCCAGAAACACGCTGGCGATTTTCTTCTTTAGCGGATCATCGGCACGATAATGCTCAAGGATGATACGCGCCTTGTTTTGCAGCGGTTCATTCTGTTCGCTCCACGCGTAAGCGGCATCCACATCATTGGTATTGCATAACGTCGAAAAAATGGAGCTGTAGGAGCGTGCATGTACCGCTTCCATAAAGCTGATGTTCGACAGTACCGCCTCTTCATGCGGCGTTATCGCATCATCCATTAGCCCTGGCGCACCTATCACGTTTTGAATGGTGTCGAGTAGCGTCAGGCCAGTAAACACCCGGATCGTCAGCTGCTGCTGCTGCTTATCCAGCGACTGCCAGGCGGGCAGGTCGTTGGACAGTGGCACTTTTTCTGGCAGCCAAAAGTTACTGGTCAGGCGGTTCCACACCTCAAGATCTTTATCGTCCTGAATGCGGTTCCAGTTAATTGCTTGAATTTGTTTTAGTTTCATAGTTTTCAGTTCATTAGTTTTCATCACAACGCACAAGAAACGCAGCCTTGAACCTCTGTGCCTTGAAGCGCCATTTGACGAAGTCGTATGTAATACAGCGTCTTGATGCCTTTCTTCCACGCATAGATCTGGGCTTTATTGATGTCGCGCGTGGTGACGTCATCGCGGAAAAACAGCGTCAATGACAAGCCTTGGTCAACATGTTGCGTCGCTTCAGCGTAAGTATCGATAATCGCTTCCGGGCCAATCTGATAAGCGTCCTGATACAGGTCGAGATTGTCATTAGTCATAAACGGCGCGGGGTAATAAACACGGCCCGTTTTGCCCTCTTTACGAATCTCGATGCGCGACACGATAGGGTGAATGCTGGAGGTCGCATGGTTGATGTATGAAATCGAACCGGTTGGCGGAATCGCCTGCAGGTTTTGATTGTACAAACCGTGTTTCATAACTGCGTCACGTAGCGCCAGCCAATCGGCATGCGTCGGTAACGTCAAGCCAGCCTCTGCAAACAGCTGTGTCACGCGTTCGGTACGCGGCAACCATTCACGCTGCAAATATTTATCAAAGTAGCTGCCATCGGCGTATTTCGACGCGGTAAAACCCTCAAACGTTTGCTGATGCTCTTCCGCCAAATGGTTCGAGGTACGCAGCGCATAATAGGTTACGCAATAGAAGTAGAGATTGGTGAAATCCAACGCTTCAGGTGAACCGTAGGCGATACCTTCACGCGCCAGATAACCGTGCAGATTCATCTGCCCTAAACCAATGGCATGTGATCGACGATTCCCTTCGGCGACCGAAGGCACCGAATCGATCTGGCTCATCATCGACACCGACGTCAGCGCGCGCACGGCGACATCCACTGTGCGTGCCAAATCGTGGGAATCCATCGCATGCGCAATGTTCAACGAACCGAGATTGCAGGAGATATCTTTACCGATGCGGCGATAACCGAGATCGTCATTGAATTCGCTGGCGCTGTTGACCTGCAAAATCTCAGAACAGAGATTGCTCATGTTGATGCGACCGGCAATTGGGTTGCTGCGGTTTACGCTGTCTTCAAACATGATGTAGGGATAACCCGATTCAAACTGGATTTCAGCCAGCGTCTGGAAGAAGTCGCGGGGTTGAATATAGGTTTTACGGATGCGATCGTCCGCCAGCATTTCGTCATACTTCTCACTGATGCTGATATCACCAAATGCCTGGCCATAAATGCGCTCAACGTCATACGGTGAAAACAGTGCCATCGGGCGGTTTTCTTTCGCCAGTTGGAAAGTGATATCGGGGATAACGACACCAAGCGACAAGGTTTTAATGCGGATCTTTTCATCGGCATTTTCACGTTTTGTATCAAGGAAACGGAAAATGTCGGGATGGTGCGCGTTGAGCCAAACTGCACCCGCGCCCTGACGTGCACCCAGCTGGTTAGCATAAGAAAACGCATCTTCAAGCATTTTCATCACCGGAATCACGCCGGAAGATTGGTTTTCAATACGCTTGATTGGGGCACCCGCTTCACGCAGGTTGGACAACAGAAAAGCCACGCCGCCGCCGCGCTTCGAAAGTTGCAGCGCAGAGTTCACCGCCCGGCCAATCGACTCCATATTGTCTTCAATACGCAGCAGGAAACAGGAAACCAGTTCGCCGCGCTGTTGTTTGCCACAGTTTAGAAACGTCGGTGTTGCAGGTTGGAAACGGCCGCTGAGGATCTCTTCCAGCAGCGCACGCGCCAGCACTTCATCACCCTGCGCCAGCGTCAGCGCCACCATGCAAGCACGCTGTTCAAAGGTTTCCAGATAGCGTTTGCCATCGAAGCTTTTCAGCGTGTAGCTGGTGTAATACTTCCAGGCGCCGAGAAAAGTTTTGAACTCAAAACCCCAGGCATCGGCTTCGTCGTGGATAGCACACAAGAAAGTGAAATCGTATTGATTAAGCACATCTGCTTCGTAGTAACCTTCCGCCACCAGGTAGCGCAAACGCTCAGCGGCCGAATCAAAGGCGAGCGTGTTAGGTTGAACGTGCTGCAGGAAAAACTGGCGCGTCGCTTCATGATCTTTGTCGAACTGGATACGGCCATCGGCATCGTACAAGTTCAGCATGGCATTGAGCGAATGATAATCCAGCGTCAGATTATTGAGGGTGTCTGTTGTTGCCAAAATTGGGTTACTCCCGCTTTTACATTAGCGATATCTTCGAGGGTTCCCATCAATTCAAATCGGTAGAGACGGGGAACCTGGCATTTCTTCGCAATGATGTCGCCCGCAAGGCAATATCCTTCGCCGAAGTTGCGGTTACCGGCAGCAATGACGCCGCGAATACCGCGTCGGTTAGCTTCATCATTGAGAAACTGAATGACCTGCCTGGGTACAGCGCCACGGCTGCTCCCGCCGCCATAGCTGGGCACCACCAGAATATAAGGCTGGTCGATGTGCAGCTGTTGTTTCGCGTTAAGCGGAATGCGGCGGGCGGGCAAGCCCAGTCGGGTCACGAATCGATGGGTGTTTTCCGACTGGCTGGAAAAATAGACCAGTGGGAACATGACGTTATCCGCCGACAGCGGCAAGCTGACGGAGGCTGGCGATTTTATCGGGACGGAAACCGCTCCAGTGATCGTTATCCGCCATAACCACTGGAACCTGGCGATAACCCAGCGATTTTAGGTTGTCGATAGCCTCGGGTTGGCTATCGAGATTGATCAACTGATAAGTGATGCCGTTACGATCCATGGCATTTTTAGTGGCATTACACTGGACACAATTGTTTTTGGTGTAAATAATAATGCGCATGATTCGTATTCCTCTCTGTAAAGGGTTCAGGTCGCGAGATACGAAGCAAATACCGTTTGCTGTGGGCTTCGTCCTTGCTGACATCTTGTGTCGTGCTGATGAGCTAAATACTAGATGTAGTGTTTGTGGAGATCAAGCGCACTATATATAGGGATTTGAGATTTGCACTGCCAGAAAGCGGCTAACGCCAGTTGCCATGCGCCTTCCGCATTTGAAAAATTATTTTGTAAAGAGATCAGGTCAAAAAACAGGCATAAAAAAGCCCCGCAAAATGCGAGGCTTAGTCAATACTTTAGGTGTTAGCGGCGAGAAACCAGCAGCGCACCCAGCACGATACCTACTGCTGCACCGATACCCACGCCATGCCACGGTTTGTCATGCACGTAAGCGTCAACCTGATAGCCTGCGTCGCGTGCGACCTGGGATACGCGATTTCCGCTGCCATTGAGTTTAGCGCGCGTTTGCTTAAGCAGTGTCTCTGCCTGGCTGCGGGCGTTGGTCACTTCATCTTTTGCATCGCTGCCGTAAGATTTCAGCAATGCTTCGAGTGAATCTGCGAGCTCGTTCACATCCTGATTAATATCAATGTCATCGTTTTTGCTGGTTCGATTAAACATTTTTTGGCTCCCTTTGATTTAAAACGTAATACTGAGTGTAGACGACCTTTTGCTAAACGAGACGCGAGAGTGGCCTTTAGGGAAAATTCCGAACGCCAGGTCTGTCATGCTGTTGTAAGGTTGCGAGGCTTTTGAAGAGGAGAGAATTAAGCATGTATTTACGACCAGATGAGGTAGCGCGCGTACTGGAAAAAGCGGGTTTCGAAGTGGATGAAATCACGCCACGCGCGTACGGATATCGTCGTGGTGACAACTACGTTTATGTTAATCGCGAAGCGCGAATGGGGCGCACGGCGCTGGTCATTCATCCGACGCTAAAAGAGAAAAGCCAACCTTTTGCTGAACCGGCATCAGAAATGAAAACCTGTGATCATTACACCCAATTTCCGCTCTATCTGGCGGGTGATTCGCAGGAACATTATGGTATTCCTCATGGTTTCAGTTCACGCATGGCGCTTGAACGCTACCTGCAAAGTGTTTTTGGCTAACGCATCAGGCCCCGCCGCGACGGGGCTCTGACCCGCCTGCTGTCAAATCCTTACCTTTCATCACGTTGCAATTCCTGGCTGTGACGCGTATAACGCTGTTCGATATAGATGTTTAGACGTCCATACGGATAAAGTTATGAGCGAGCAAAATAATCCTTCACAGGATCCCTTTAAAAGAACCATGAAAGCGCGCCACCTGGTGATGCTATCGCTGGGCGGTGTAATCGGTACTGGGTTGTTTTTTAACACCGGCTACATCATTTCAACCACGGGCGCAGCAGGCACATTATTGGCCTATTTGATTGGCGCTTTCGTAGTTTGGCTGGTGATGGTGTGCCTTGGCGAACTGTCGGTGGCAATGCCCGAAACAGGCGCATTCCACGTTTACGCTGCGCGTTATCTTAGCCCGGCAACCGGTTATACCGTGGCCTGGCTTTACTGGCTGACCTGGACGGTGGCACTGGGTTCAAGCCTGACGGCCGCGGGTTTTTGCATGCAGTATTGGTTCCCGCAGGTGCCAGTCTGGATCTGGTGTTTAGTCTTCTGTATCGCCATTTATCTGTTGAATGTCATCTCAACTCGCTTCTTTGCGGAAGGAGAGTTCTGGTTCTCACTGATCAAAGTGATCACGATTATTGCTTTCATCATTCTTGGGGCGGGCGCGATGTTCGGCTTTATCCCGCTGAAAGATGGCACGGCCGCGCCGGGTTTGAGTAACCTCACCGCGCATGGCTGGTTGCCAAATGGCGTGTTACCCATTTTGATGACCATGGTTGCGGTAAACTTTGCTTTCTCCGGCACCGAGCTAATCGGTATTGCAGCGGGCGAAACGCAGAATCCCCAGAAAGTCCTGCCGTTGGCGATTCGCACCACCGTGGCGCGCCTGATCATCTTCTTCATCGGTACGGTGCTGGTGTTGGCGGCGCTGATTCCCATGGATCAGGCGGGCATTGTGAAAAGCCCCTTTGTGCTGGTTTTTGAGAAAATCGGTATTCCCTGGGCGGCGGATATCATCAACTTTGTGATCCTGACGGCGATTCTGTCAGCCGCCAATTCGGGACTTTACGCGTCAGGTCGTATGTTGTGGTCGCTGGCCAATGAGAACACGCTGCCGCGCGCCTTTGCCCGTGTAAATAAACGCGGTGTGCCGCTGTTCGCTATCACGATGAGTATGATTGGCGGGCTGTTAGCGCTGTTTTCCAGCGTGATTGCGCCAGACACGGTGTTCGTGGCGTTGTCAGCGATTTCCGGTTTTGCGGTGGTTGCAGTATGGCTGAGTATTTGCGCATCGCATTTCATGTTCCGCCGTCATCACCTCCAACAAGGCAAGTCGCTTAACGCGTTGGCTTACCGTGCACCGTTGTATCCACTGACGCCGATTCTTGGCTTTCTGCTTTGCCTGATGGCCTGTATAGGTCTGGCATTCGATCCCACTCAACGCATCGCCTTATGGTGCGGCATTCCGTTTGTGCTGCTTTGCTATGGCGCATACCATATAACGCACAAAAATAAAAAATTCCCTGAGGCTGAGGAGGCCAACGATGTCGCTTAATCCTGTCGCGCAGGCGCTAACGGAATCTGAATCGCTGATTCTTGATGGCGCGCTGGCCACTGAACTGGAAGCGCGTGGCTGCAATCTGGCTGATGCGCTGTGGTCTGCCAAGGTATTAATGGAAAACCCTGAGCTGATTTATCAGGTGCATTATGACTATTTCGCCGCCGGGGCGCGCTGTGCAATTACCGCCAGCTATCAAGCGACGCCGCAGGGTTTCGCAGCGCGAGGTCTGAATGAAACACAATCGCTGGCGCTGATTACGCAAAGCGTTGAGCTGGCGAAACGTGCTCGTCAGGATTTTCTTGCGCAGCAAGGCGCGCACCAGACGCTGCTGGTGGCGGGTTCAGTTGGGCCTTACGGCGCTTATCTGGCTGACGGATCAGAGTATCGCGGTGATTACGCACTGCCAGAAGCGGAAATGATGGCGTTTCACCGGCCACGCGTGAAAGCGCTGCTGGAAGCGGGCGCGGATCTGCTGGCATGTGAAACCTTGCCTTCGTTTGCTGAAGCTCAGGCGCTGGTGAAGTTGCTGACGGAATTTCCTCACAGCGCGGCCTGGTTTTCATTCACGCTGCGGGATGCGGAACACATCAGCGATGGAACCCCGTTGAGCGAGGTCGTGGCCTATCTTGATGCACAGCCGCAAGTGGTGGCGTTGGGGATTAACTGCGTGGCACTGGAAAGCGTTACGCCTGCGCTGAAACAGCTTCAGGCGTTAACCGACAAACCGCTGGTGGTTTATCCCAATTCTGGCGAGCAATATGATGCCAGCAGCAAAACCTGGCACTCCGCGCCTTCGGGCTGCACCTTGCATGACAAATTACCGGAATGGCAACACGCTGGCGCACGTCTCATTGGCGGTTGCTGTCGCACCTCGCCGAAAGACATCGCGGCTATCGCGCACCGTTGTCAACCGCAATAAGGCAGCAGAATCGGGCGATGATAGCGCGATTGAGACGCGTGAAAAGGCGGGAAGGGCAGTTTAGACTGTGCTTCCTGACCTTTTAGTGGATCCCTTCATGAAACAGCGAATTCTGGCTTTGGCCGCTGCACTACTGCTTAGCGGTTGTGCCACCATTGTCGGCAACGAAACCCAATCGGTACGCATCGATTCCCTGCCGCAGGGCGCACGCTTCACGGTGCAGGATGAGAACGGCCGCGCGGTTGCTCAGGGATTCACGCCGCAAACCGTTGAGCTGGAAAAATCAACCGGCCGTTACTTCGGTAAAAAACATTATCTGCTGATGCTGGAAAGTCCTGGCTATGTGCCGGTGACGATGCCCATCGAGGCGCGCGCCAACCTCTGGTATCTGTTAGGTAACATTCCGCTGGGCGGATTCCCTGGCTGGCTGCTGGTCGATCCTTTCTATGGCGGCATGTACAACCTTAAACCAGAGCATCCACGTCCGTTTATGAACCCGGTTGGCGCGCGCGGTTAATCACTGCGCGGTAGGTTGCAGCATGCCGCCTGGCGTTTTATGCTTTTCCAGATACTGGTGCTGGAAAATACACATGCGGATGGTGTTGCGGTATTCGCCGTTGATAAAGAATTCGTGCTTTAGCACGCCTTCAATCTCAAAACCCAGCTTGGTGTAGATGTGGATCGCTTTCTCGTTCTCCTGATCAACAATCAGATAGAGCTTGTAAAGATTAAGCACGGAGAAACCATAATCCATCGCCAGCTTAGCCGCCTGGCTGGCGAGACCTTTGCCTTGATGCGTAGGATCGATGATGATCTGAAACTCTGCGCGGCGGTGGACATGATTGATCTCAACCAATTCCACCAGCCCGGCTTTTTGCCCATCGTGCTCAACCACAAAGCGACGTTCAGTTTGATCGTGAATGTGCTTGTTGTAGAGATCGTAAAGCTCAACAAACGCCTCATAAGGCTCTTCAAACCAGTAACGCATCACGCTGGCGTTGTTATCCAGTTGATGAACAAAGTGCAGATCTTCCCTTTCCAGCGGGCGTAATTTAACCGTCATTTTTCACTCCTTTTATGTCATCAATGCCGCGAGTATAGCCGTTACGGCTTCGCGTTTGCATGAAGGCGTTAAACCGCGACTTTCTCATCATTCAATCTGGCTAACGCACAGAGAAGCGGGGCGGAATGGCGTATTAAAGCGTTTTACTGAGATAGACGCCGAGTGGATCGTCACCGTAAGGCGCAAAGGCTGCACAGCGTTGATAGCCCAGACGCTGGTAAAATCGCAGCGCGGCGTGATGATGTAGGCCGGTTTCCAGTCTGAGTTGCTGTAAACCGGCGTCACGCGCCTGCGTTTCAATGTCGGACATCAACTGTTCTGCCACACCTTGTCCACGCATCTCGGGTGCAACAAACAGACGTTTTAATTCACCAAAACCGTTTGGCTGAATCATTAACGACAAACATCCCACTGCGCGGCCTTGTGTATCTCGCGCCATCAGCAGAATCAGCTCATCGTCTGCGAGCGCCGTGAGGTCGGTGCAATGTTGACTTTCGGGCGGGTAAAGGGCGTTTTGCCAGTGATCTAACGCGGCAATTAACGTGGCAGCGCAGGGTGAGAAAGGTTCTTGTTGAATCGAAAACACGTGGTCCTCAGCATTCCGTTTACGGGATTTTACCCTACGACGAAATTGGACCACGCTTCAAGTACTACGCGCCGATCTGCTCAATGATGCGGCCCTGCGCCATGCGTACCGCGCTGTCACACATGTGATCGATCACATCAGGATCGTGACTCACCAACACCATGGTTAAGCCATCCTGGCGTTTCAGATCGCTTAGCAAGTTAAGGATCTCAGCCTGTACCGACATATCGAGTGCCGACGTCGGCTCATCTAACAGCAGGATCTTCGGCTCAAGCAGCAGCGCACGTACAATCGCTACACGCTGACGTTGACCGCCTGAAAGCTGATGCGGATAGCGATCCGCCAGTGCCGGATCCAGGCCAACATGGCGAAAGCCTTGATTGATACGATCGTCAATGTTGTCGCGCCTCAGCAATTTTAACGGCTCGGCAAGGGTACGACGCAGGCGGTGACGCGGATGCAGCGAGGCGTAGGGATCTTGAAAAACCATCTGTACGTCGCGACGCAATTCGCCGGTAAACGGTTTACCCGGCGCAACATCTTTACCCGCCAGCTGCATCTTGCCTTGCCAGTGCGGATTGAGTCCGGCCATAACCCACAGCAGCGAAGATTTACCGCAGCCGGATGGGCCAACCAAACCAAAGCAGGCACCCGCTTCAACCTGGAGATTGACATCACACACCACGGTACGCAGCTCGTAACCCTGCTTGTGCGCTACGCTCAGGTTCTGCAAATTAATCACGATTCACCTCCAGCGCAGCACGATCCAACACCGGCAGCGTTTGGCCATGCGTAGCTTTGCTCGGGCGGCACGACCACAAGGTGCGCGTATAAGGATGGGTGGCGTTAGGCAGCTCATTAGCCGGCAGCGTATCCAGCAGTTGGCCTTTGTACATTACCATCACGCGTTCGCAGTGCTCTGAAACCTGCTGAAGATCGTGGCTGATCAGCAACAACCCCATATTGCGCGCTTCGACTAAACCACGGATCAGCGCCAGCACTTGATCGCGCATAGCATGATCCAGTGCGGATGTTGGCTCATCAGCAATCAGGAAATCGGGATCGGTGATCAAGGCGATCGCCAGCATCACGCGCTGGCCCATGCCGCCAGAAAGCTGGTGGGGATAGCTTTGCATCAGTCGACGTGGATCAGGTAATCCCACTGCATTGAGCATTTCGCACACTTTCTCTTTACGCTCAGCGCGGCTGAGGCGGCGATGCAGCAGCAGCGGCTCCTCAACTTGCCAGCCGATTGTGCGGGTAGGATTGAGGGCATATTTCGGATCTTGCATCACCATCGCAACGCGGTTGCCACGCAGCGTATTCCAGTCTCGCTCACGTAACTTCAGCGCGTTTTCTCCGGCTATTTGCAGCTGTTTTGCCTGTAAATGCAGAGCAGGGGAGAGTAGGCCCATCAGGGAGCGAGCAGTCAGAGATTTACCCGAGCCAGATTCGCCCACCAGCGCCACGCGCTCACGGCCAAGGGTAAAACTGATGTTATCTACCAGCAGCGCATCATCGCTACGAATAGTGAGCGACTCGGCATGAAGTAAGACATTATTTTGCATGTCGGGTATCCAGTCGGTCACGCAGGCCGTCGCCTGTCAGATTAAAAGCGAGGCTGGCGAACAGAATCGCGGCGCCCGGAGCGGCAGCAACCCACCATTGGTCGAAAATGACTTTACTGCCTTCCGCGACCATTGAACCCCATTCAGCCGTTGGCGGCTGTACGCCCATGCCGAGAAAGCCGAGGCCAGCAGCAGAAAGAATAATGCCGCCCAGACTCAGGGCCGCTCGCACCACCGCTGTCGGCATGCAAAGTGGCAGAATATGGCCAAACATCAGGCGGAAGCCGGTAATGCCCTGCATACGTGCGGCGGCAAGGTAATCACTGCGGCGCAGCGCCAGCGTTTCAGCACGAGCCTGGCGAGCAAACGGTGGCCAACTGGTCAGCGCCAGCGCCAGCGCGCCGTTCATTAACCCCGGCCCCATAATTGATACCAGCGCCAGTGCAATCACCAGATTGGGCAGCGACAGGAAGATATCGGTGATGCGCATCAGCACACGTTCCGTCCAGCCACCGACGTAACCTGCGGTGATGCCAATCAGTAGACCAACCGGGATGGTCAGAATCAAAATCAACGACACCAGCAGTAGCGTTGGACGCGCACCGTAAATCACGCGGGACAGCAAATCGCGACCAAAGCCGTCAGTGCCGAACCAGTGCAGCGCGGAAGGCGGCAGCAGGCGATTCGATATGGTTTGCAGGTTGGGATCGTAAGGCGAAAGCAGCGGAGCCAGCAGCGCCATCAGGATCAGGATCGCCACTAACGTCAGACCAATCGTTAATGAGGTGACGCGGCGTTGGCGGCGTCGAGGCCGCACAGTTTCAAGTTCAGAGAGTTGTTGCGTCATCGGGTTCTCGGATCGGTTAACCAGGTAAGGGCATCCGCCAGCGCATTAATTAAAATAAAGCAGCCGCCAATCAGTAATGTGGCACCCAGAATTGCGGGCACATCGCCGGAGAACAGCGCGTTGGTCATGTAGCGACCGACGCCAGGCCAGGCAAACACGGTTTCGGTTAGCACTGAACCTTCCAGCAGCGTGGCGTAGGAAAGGGCAATCACCGTGACCAGCGTGCCAAGTACGTTGGGAAAGATATGACGCAGCAGGATACGAACGCGTCCGGCACCTTTGGCGCGAGCCAGCGTCACATACTCTTTGCTGCTCTCTTCCAGCAGCGCAGCACGCAACAGGCGCGTAATACCTGCCATCGCCAGCAGGCCCAAAATCACTACTGGCAACCATAAGTGCGCAATCGCATTACGGAACATCTCTGGCTCGCCCGACAGCCAGCTGTCGATCAACACAAAACCGGTTTTTGGCTCCAGCGTATAAACCCAGATATCATCCAGTCGTCCCGGTCCGGCTGACCAATGCAGCACGGCGTAAAAGAGCAGCATGCCCAGCAGGCCAAGCCAGAACACCGGCACTGAATAGCCCAACAGTGAAATAAAGCGAGCGATGTTATCGATGATGCTGCCTGGCTTCCATGCCGCAAGTAACGCCAGGCTAACACCAAACACTACCGCGAAGATCATTGCGCAGCTGGCCAGTTCAATCGTCGCCGGGAAAGTCTGCATCAAATCATTGCTGACCGGCTGGTTAGTCAACCGTGACACACCCAGATCGCCCCGCGCCAAATGCTCAATGTAGTGCCAGAACTGCATTAATACTGGCTGATCCAGACCCAGCTCGTGGCGTACCTGCTCATAGGTCGCTTCGCTGGCGTGATCGCCCGCAATCTGCTGCACCGGATCGATCGGTGAAAGGTGCGACAACATAAAGGTGAAGGCGAGCAGGCCGAGCAACGTCACCAGCAGCGACAGCAAGCTGGTGGAAACGCGCCCGGCACGCTGCCAAAAATGCCGGGCGAACCCGGCAGAGTGGGCAGAATTTGCCATTACTTCGTAACCTGCGAGTAGTAAACCATGTCAGGGTTGATGCCCTGTACATAGCCTTTGAGGTTATCACGCAGAGCAATCAGGTTTTTCGCCTGCATACCAATCACATACGGCGAGTTCTTCAGCACTTCGCGCTGCATAGCTTCATATAATGCAACGCGCTTCGCTGGATCGCTTTCAGCGGTTGCGGCTAATACCTGCTTATTCAGTTCCGGGATATGCCAGTCTGATCGATAAGCCAGGGTTTTGCTGCCATCTTCCGGGTTATAAGCGTAAGAAGCGGCGTTGGTGTTCGGATCGAAATAGTCGGAACCCCATGCATTGAGCGTAGCCTGGTATTGATGCGCTTTTACTTTAGTAGAGACTTCAGAGCTTAATCCCGGCACCACGTCCACTTTCACGCCGCCTTTGGCGAAGCTGCCTTGTAACGCTTGCGCGATATCAAGGTATGGCGGTTGATTGCTGGTAGAAAGCGTAAAGGAGACGTTGTTTAAACCCGCTTTTTTCAGAATCGCTTTGGCTTTTTCAGGATCATAGCTGTAGGGCGTATCGTTCAGCGCGCCGAGGAAACCTTTCGGCAGGAAAGTCTGATGCACATCAAACTGGCCTTTCAGCAAGTCATTGGCGATGCCGTTATAATCCCACAGGTAACGCGCTGCTTCCCAAAACGCCGGATTTTTCAGCGTATCATTGGCGCCTATATTGAACTGAATATAGTAAAGCGACGCCATTGGAATGGCTTCGGTCTTCACGCCAGCTTTACCTTTAAGTGAAGCAATCTGGTCAGCACCCAGGTTGCGGGCAATATCCGCATCACCTTGCTCCAGCAACAGACGGCGAGCAGCGGGTTCCGGTACGTTTTTAATTAAAATGTTTTTCAGCTTTGGCGCACCTGCAGGTGAGGTTGGGTTGGCGCTCAGCAACACCACTTCATGCAGAACGACTTTGCGGATCTGGTAAGGACCGCTGCCTGCAGAATGTGTTGCTAACCACTGATTACCGAAGTCACCATTCTTAGCATTCGCCATCACCGTTTTTTCATCAACAATGGATGAAACCGGCGCAGAAAGCAGGCTCAGAACGTATGTTGGGCTGACGTTAGCACTCCAGCTGATCTGAACATGATTGTCATCGACTTTCTTCAAGAAAGTATCAACGTTGTCTTTGTTCCAGCCGAGTTGGGTAAGAATAAAAGAAGGATCAAGGTTCAGCTTAACCACGCGACCCAACGAGAAGATCACATCTTCTGGACGCAGCGGATTGCCACTAGCAAATTTCGCATCTTTACGCAGCTCAAACGTCATACTGCGATTGTCGCTGCCAGCTTGCCAGGAAGTGGCTAATGTCGGCTGAAGATCGATAGGATTTTGCGGATCAGACTGCACCAGACGTTGATAGATATTGGTAAAAGCCTGCACGGTGGTAAGTTCAAAACCTTTGGCCGGATCAAAACTGTCGGCATCATCAGTTGATTGAGCAATCACCAGCGTATCTTTTGGCGTGGCGGCATGGGCTGTGAAGGCTGCAGCCAGCGTCATTGCCAGCAGTGATGGAATTATTTTTTTCATGAAATTTCCTTGCCTAAAAAAAGTAACGCGAGTGTACGAAAGGGCCGAGACGAAGAATAGTCGAAAATAGGCTAATGATATGCAAAAAAGGTATAAGGCTGACGATGCAGTTATAAGCGAGTGGGCAGACATTACGTTCAAACGCTACAAGCGTAATAGAGCCGAGAAAAAATGCATACTTCTGTTAGCGGTTATTAGCGCATTAATAACCTAATCCGGTGACGCAATTTTATTTTAAGGGGAGTTATCGATCTTTTTTTTCAATCAGTTTGAGTAAATAGAAAAGTTTCGGATCTTTGCGTGAACGTATATTTAATAAGGGTGGTTAAAATAAAAAAATCGTGTTCCACTCTTTTAAACGGTTGAATGGATTTGTCTTTTTTAATAGGGGATTTAAGTTTTAACCCGCTTTGTCGCTTTAGGTGAATAGGCACGTCATTTCAGTGAGTAAGTCAGTATCAGGCTTGCCCGCAGGTGATGTTTATTAACTGTAAAAGATATGATGGTATTATGGCGATGATAAACTGGCAGGTTATTGATAAATTTATATTAATAATACTTGATGGAGATCAAGGCCGCTGGGCGTTCCTCGCTGACCAATTGCGTGCTTTGGGGGTACCTGATGATAAAATTGTTCGTATTGAAACGCCATCAGGTGAATCTTCAGCTTGTCATCGGACTCAAGCACATATTAATGCAGTAGAGATGGCGCAAGCGCAGGGTTGGCATAACGCTTTTATCATTGAGGATGATTTTTGTTTTAATGAGTGTGAAAATAATTATGAAAATATAAATCGCTTTCTCAATGCGTTATCGAAGATAAAATGGAGCGTTGCGCTCTTCGCTGCAAATTACTATAAAGTTACGCCGGTTAAAACGGTTGATTATCTGGTCCGCGTTAATGTTGCGGGATCTGCCTGTGCCTACGTGGTTAATAAAGATTATTACACCTCGTTATTAACCAATTACCGCTGTGGATTACAAGCCTTGCTTCAGGGAAAAAGTGAGCAAGAGTATGCTTTGGACGTAAACTGGCACACAAGTATGCATCGGGATTTATGGCTAGGCATTTTTCCCACTAGCGGCAGCCCATTTACTGATAAAAGCATGAGCGAAAAGAGTGATTGTCGCTCGCAGTTTAACAAGCCATTACACGAAATCATCTCTCCTGCAAAATTATCACCTTCACCCTCTGGCCCAATCAAAGTGGACTTTTACTTCCAGTGGCCGCCAGGATGGACAAATTTTGAATCGGTGATTGATGCTATGCGCAGTAATCCCGCTTTTGATTGTCGTATTGTTGTTGTGCCCTATCTGAACTTCAACGCCACCGATCTAAGGGGTGATATCCAGCGCGGCATACTCAAAGAGAGGTCGCTCGATTACATTGGTTTCGAGGATTATTCGCTGGATTCACGCCAGCCTGATGTCGTTTTCCTGCAGAATCCTTATGATGAAGCGAGGCCAGAAGCTTTTCGCAGCGAATATCTGTATCAGCGTGGCGTTAAAATTGCCTATATTCCTTATGCGCTCGATACAGGCATCGGTGAAGAAACCATGGTGTATCAATACAATTTGCTATGTCAAAATTTAGCGACATGGATTTTCTCTCGCTCCGAAAGACACAGAAAAGAGTTTGCGTCTCAATGCCATGCAGGTAATAAGCATGTCTATGTCACGGGGCATCCTAAATTTGATTATTACGATCGCCGTTATGGTTTTGATGAAGAGAATAAAACGAAGGGGAAGGTTAAAACGTTTCTTTGGACACCCCATTTTATCCTGCCGGGAAACCGGAAGATGTACAGCACATTTAATATTTATCATGCGGCCATCATAAAACTGATTGAACGTGATGATGTTCATGTGATCATTCGTCCTCATCCTTTGCTAAAACAGTGGTTGAATGTGGCAAGTCAAAAGACTCAGGATAACTACCAAAAGCTCGTTGATATCTCAAAGGCCCGGAATAATGTTAGCTGGGACTTCAGTCATGATTATAAATCTTCATTCTCCCAATCTGATGCGCTTATTGCTGATATGGGATCTTTTTTACTTGAATACCTCCCCTCGAAAAAACCCATTCTTTATCTAACCCATAAAACGTGCTACGGACTGAATAAAACTGCAGATTTCATTTATGATGCCTATGATGTGGCAAGGAATGAAAAGGATATTGCACGGTTTGTGGAAAATATTGTCAACGATCGCGATCCAATGCGGTTAAAACGTGAAAAGGTTTTACAGGAAGAGTTACAAATAGATGATGTAACCGTAGGCGAGAAAATTACAAATATTATCTACCAGTCGTTAAGAGGTTAGGGGGTTAGTTCAGGCGTTAATAACGACAATAAAATTGATATTCTAAATTAATCATTGGTATGGCTTTAATATTACGCTTGATTAAAAAGCGTAAAGTTAACCTGATAATATTGTTGCAACTTTTGATGAAGTTGAATATCGTCCATTGATGTTTTACTGGCGTAACGCACTCAATGAATGGAAAATCTAATGGCTGTAGCCTGCTTACATACCGCCGCGAGTAATATCGCTATTTTTGACGACGCTGCCTGTAAACTCAACATTCCCGCTATTCATTTAAGTCATCTTGTCATGCCGCACTGGTTGGCTGAAGCTGAGCGGGCAGGCGGATTGACGGTGGAACTAAAGCAGCAATTGGTCTCTTTTATTCAGTCGATAATGCCTCATTTTGACGCCGTTTTGATCACCTGTTCAACGCTGGGTGCAGTAGCTGAAAATTTCCCTTGTTTGGAAAAGAGATGCGCAGTGTACCGAACCGATCAAATGTTGGCAGATGTATTAGGTGATCGTCCCGGAAAGTCGGTGGTGCTTTATGCCGCACCGTCTACATTAGCGACCACGACAGCCCTTTTTTGTCGAGATACGACACGGTTACAGCCTGAAGTACGACTGGTATCGGAAGCATGGCAGATCTTTAAATCAGGCGATCGAGATAACTATCTTGCGTTAATAGCTGAAGCGATCAAAAAAGCATTAGATGAGGGGGCAGATAATGTTGCATTGGCACAAGTCTCTATGGCACCAGCGATTAAAGCTTTTACGGGTGATGCTCGTGTATTAGCAAGCCCACATCTCAGTTTACAACGCTGCTTTGGCTAAAAGTTACTGTGGGTATCAAAGACAAAAAAGCCCGCTTTCACGGGCTTTTTTAAATGAGATAGCTTAATTCGACTGGAGCAGATTGCGTGTATTCAGCGTCTGGCTGCTTCTCTTTCCACGATTCTTTTCTGCTGCTAAAGCACCTCAGCGACGCATATCGTTCTGGCATTTATTCATCGTCTCGCTCTTTATTTGCGCGCTGCCGCTCGTAAAACTCATCTTCCGCTGCAATGATTTCATCCATCAACGAATCCATATCCACTGTGTGATTCTCTTCGACGAAGAGACCGGTTAGTGGTGTTTCTGGCGTTAATTTTCCATCTTCATATAACAGCCAAATTTCTTTCGCATAACGCGTTTGCAATAATTGTGGTGCGAACTGGCCATAATAAGCGGTGATGTTATTCACATCGCGTTCAAACATTGATTGAGCATGGTTGTTAGCAGCGGCGTCTACCGCCTGCGGCAAGTCGATAATTACCGGGCCATTCGCATCGAGCAACACGTTAAATTCTGATAAGTCGCCATGTACGATGCCTACACACAACATGCGCACAATATTGCGAATCATGGTATCGAAATCAGCAATGGCACTTTCTTCTGTTAAGGTCACATCGCTAAGACGAGGAGCGACCATACCTTCAACATCCGTGACCAGCTCCATCAGTAACACGCCGTCGATACACATATAAGGCTGTGGTACGCGCACACCCGCGTTAGCCAGACGGAACAACGCATCGACCTCCGCCATTTGCCAGGACTCTTCTTGCTGCTTGCGTCCGAATTTGGAACCTTTTTGCATTGCACGGCTATTACGCGAATTACGGACTTTACGACCTTCCTGGTACTGCACGGCCTGCTTAAAGCTACGTTGTGTTGCTTCTTTGTACACTTTGGCGCACTGGATTTTGTCACCACATAAGACAGTGTACACGTCTGCTTCTTTGCCGCTTTTTAGACGCTGGAGCACTTCGTCTATCAGGCCGTCATCGACCAGCGGTTGGATTCTGTTTGGGATTTTCATGCGGCTTTATACCTTATTTCAGCCGCTTTTCGTATCAATAACACAAACGGTGATACTGGAAAAAATTGGCAGAGTTTGGACATTGGCGATCATTGGGTTTTCGTCGTTTAGGCATCACGAAAACAATCACATTTTACGAGGTACTTCTCAAGGTGTCTAAAAAGTTTGGATTTATTCAGGAAAATTCAGATTTCGCAGCGCTAATTTAAGGCACAAAAAAGCCCGCAGGGCTTGCGCCGTGCGGGCTCTTAGGACTTCATCGGATGACTCTGGTAATCACCGATGGAGAATTTTGGTGGGCTGGCGGAGTCTGAATTTATTTGTCAAACATATGATTTAGTTGATTATTTATATATTTTTTAATAATTGGTATACCTAAGCGTATACCAATCTCATTCATCAACCTATATTTCAAGACCTGTTAGGGCTTAACTTATATCGTTAGATATGCTTTTAACTACTGCACTTCTTACACCCGAGTACTCAGTGTCAAGGACTCCAGAGCCAAGGAGTGCATTCATTGGCGAAAAATTCAGCTCTCATAAACACACCTATATTCACTAATTCTTTATTGGGTCATAAAATTCAAGCGTGAAATATGATATTTGGTTGATGGTGAGTTTTTTAGTCAAATCCTTCGAGTAAGTCATTTACCCCGTTAGATGTGTCTGAAGTAATATCATGTAGAATCTTGCTAGCTGCTTGTCTGTGTATTACAGGAGTCGTTAAAGTATGCCTAAACTGAAGGATAATACCTATGATATCGGGGATGATTTCATTATTAAAAGCAACAACCTCCCCATTTTTAGTCCTAATTATCATGTTTTCCGGCACTTTAAGTGCGTCAAAGTACAATCTATCGTAATAGTCTTTTTCTCTAAAGAAATATTCTGGGTTTCTTAACCTGATTATTTCGAAGACAGTGCTTTTAAGAGAGGATGGATATGTGATGTGAGTGACGTAATCACGAAACCCTATAAAACTATTTTCAAAGTTGTTATTGGGGGATTTTTCATTTTCAAATATATCGAAATCTCCTAAACTTGCGTGACTGTAGGGAGTTAAAAGTAGGTTTAAATCGGAGAAAAAACTAATGCTCGTCCAAATTTCTTTATCACTTTCATTGAGAGATTCAAAAGATAATATTTTTTCAGAATGTTCGAAATATTGATGGAGGCTTTGTTTTAGTATAGACTTTCTGAAAGAGTCGTAATCAATATCAGAGCAAAGTTCAATTATATTTTTAAATTTAACGGAGCTATTGCTTTCATACATTTTCAGTAATAATTCATCTCTCTTATCTTTAACCTCAATACAAATGAACTCAGCACAGAAATATTCCATTAGTGACTTGTGAGACCAACGATAAAGCGAACCTTCCTTAATGAATAAGGGGACTGAATATGTAAGATCGCTTATAAACTTTATTGGCTTTACATTGATTCCCTTGATTTTTTCGATGATTCCAGTTAGCACACTTTCAAGTTCTCCTCTACTAAACTCTAATCTACCATTGTTTTTTAAACACCAGAAAGCTAATCTACGCAAAAGTATGCTGAAGTCAGTTATGTCTAATCCAGACTCTTTTCTTCTAACGTAACCTGTTTCTTTACTAAGATCATGAGTCTCAAAAAGTGCTTCAAAAACTTGGCTATAAAAAAGGTCCTTGCGTCTCGGGATTACGGGTTTATATTTGTAAGAACAGAAAAGAAGTGAAACATATAAGGGCGTTGTTAAGAATTCAATGATGGCGCTATTATCTGCTTCCTTCATTGCTTTTATTTCAGCAATAAGTTTATTGGAAAGTATTAAGCTATTACCAATCTTCGATGAGTTTACATCGTACAGCTTTATTAAATCATATGATTGATTTAAATTCAGCGGTCGAATTTTAAATCTACTAAAGGAATGTAATTCGAGTAGAGACTGGTCTGGCCTTGATGTTATAATGATTTTAGATTCAGACATTTCATCGCTAAAGGTTTTTATTCTTTTTATTAGATCGTTCTTAATATCGAAAGGTATTTCATCTACACCGTCAAAGAAGTAGGTAAAAGGTATTCTTTTTAATGTGCTATCATCACTGAAGCTATCTAGCCCTATAAGGTTTTTAATTTGATCTATGATTGGGCTGTTGTTAAGGGTTCTTAATTCTATATATATGGGGATTTCACCCGAGTTGTCTATGACGTCAACAACGATTTTCTTCATCAGCGTCGACTTACCCATTCCGGCATTGTCTATTATTAAAATGTTCTTAAATTGATCTAAAAGTATATCGCCTCTGCGAACTATATGATCACTTGTTTCTCTAGAGTCTAACTTTGATAGAGTTAATGGGACATATATATCATTAACCTTTTTTAAAATGTTTGGGAAGGCCAGGGAGTTAATTAATGAGCATTGCGCTTTTGTTTTTGCTAAATAGTCAGACATCTGACTCTTAAGCTTCAGTATATTCTTTTCTTTCTTATAAAAGTCAGCGCCTCTATTAAAAATAAAAGGGAGTATTTTTTCTTCGAATAACTTCACCGCCCAAGGTCTAGCTAAATCAACTGCATGCT
The DNA here is from genome assembly GCF_036663535.1 of Pantoea sp. T14. NCBI lineage: Bacteria > Pseudomonadati > Pseudomonadota > Gammaproteobacteria > Enterobacterales > Erwiniaceae > Pantoea > Pantoea sp. T14. The sequence goes on along the minus strand of NZ_JAWUEB010000010.1, from coordinate 170,636 downwards.
CAATAGTGATCATTTATGCCGTCCACATTATACGCATTAAAATTTGATAATAATATATCACGCTTAATCTATGAAGAAAAAGCCATCTGCTGATGGCAGCATACTGGTTAGAAATGAATAAATCATTGCAGTAGAACTCGATAAATGAATTCTTCTGGTATTTAGTCGACGAAAGGGTAAATATCATCAGTCCTTCTCAATGTTATGGCTTGCCAGAAGTGTGCGGTCCGCTCTTCAGTTGAATAGTCACTTTAGATTACTTTGAGATTCTTACTGCAAACGGTAATTTTATTGAAAACCGTTCTACTTAAAAAAGATTTTACAGAAAACCCTTCACACTGTTCACCTTCATTTTTTATTTATATATATCAGTCAATTACTTGGTGAACGTCAGGTGAAGGGTGAAGGATATCATTCATCACCGCTAAAGTTCAGGCATAAAAAACCGGCTTTCGCCGGTTCTGGTTAGTCATACCGCTGCAGGGTCGTCGCACTTTGGCAGCCAGTCGGTGCTGCTTTCTTCCGTCAGGTCGAGGTTGGTCTGTATCCCCAGCTTCGTGCGCCGCTTCATGTAGTGCAGGCCGTATTCCCGCAGGATACTTTCCAGCGCCAGGCTGAACATCTTCATGCTGAGCGGGTTTTTATAGCCGTTCGCCTCCATATACGCCAGATAAGCGTGATAAAGGTATCGCCTGGGCTGTAAGGGCCGGATGGCCGTACACCAGGCCGAAACGGAAACCCTGCCCTGGACGACCGGCGACCGGGCGATAACCTACATCAGCGCCCATCATTCGCTGATAAAGGTGCATTCCCGTCACGTCTGGGCACAGTTTATGAAAGAGCACGGACAGGCCCTGATTAATGCACTCAGCCTGCGAATGCACGCCATGAGATATGAGCACGCCGGTGGCTTAGAAGGCGTGAGCGACGCCGACACGCTGTTTAAGCTGTTCGTTCAGTCAGAAATTACGGCAAAAGCCATAAACCAGATGCCGTCAGTGGAAGGCGATACGCTGCTTAAAGAAGCGGGACTGTATCCCGTATCTCCGGCAGATAATGATGCGCGAAATGCTTCCACCCCGGCGGCACGCCACCGCATTACCGTTCAGCGTAAAATGGCTGCGGGGAAGAAAGCATAATGAGCAACCTGACCACCCCACAGAACGCCCTGAACCAGTGCCGCAGCGCCGGAGAAAACTGGCGTGCCTTACGCGCAAGCCGTGAGGACAGGCAGCAGCAGGTGGATGCGCTGAAAGCAGATGACGTTAAACCGGCGGATTACGGCGAACGGATGGATAATCTCCGCGAATGGCTGGATGTGCTGGAATGGCAGATAAACTGCGCGGCGCGCGAAGGAATTATGACGCAGCGCCGGGTAATGGATGCCTGCGTGAATGAGGCGCTGACCGCCTTTATGGCCGCACACGGCAGCGAACTGACCAGCGCGCTGGCTCCTTATCTGAACGGCTCTGCCGGACTGAATGCGGCCATACAGGTTTTGCGTTTAGCCATAGTGCGCCAGGCTGAAAACAGTCAGCCTGTAGCCGGGAAACCTTATCAGGCCATTCTGGATGAAACCGGGCTGTTTCCGGATGAGGAAATGCGAACGGACTGCTTTACCGGCTACACTCCGGCCAGCCATTTCCGCTATCAGTTCCGCCTGAAAAAGCTGAACGCGCAACAGGGGGCAGGCTGATATGGCAATGAAATGTCCGGAGTGCGGCACAACCGCACACACGCGTACCAGCGAGTACCAGACCGGCACGCTGAAAAAGACGTGGTATCAGTGCCGGAATATTGAGTGCTCCTGTACTTTCACCACCCTTGAAAGTCTGGACGCCATTATTATGAAGCCGCAGAAAACAGCCGTGGTTGCGGAACCGGCAGAGGAGGCACCGGCGCGGCTACCGCAGACGCTGAACCGCTATGGCGCGGCCAGCAAACTTTCAAACCGTCAGCACATCCCAGTCTGAGCATAAACATTCAGCTCCTGACCCGGCCACCGCGCCGGGTTTTTTACGTTCTTTTCTCTGGCTGGCCTGCCGTTGCGGCAGTGCATGTCTATGCTGCATGAAAACGCATGAATAAATGCACCTGTTTTTCTCCCGTTCAGGCCAGCAGTGGCACGGCCTGATACCCGTCATGCAGGCGCATGAAAACCGCTACACAAAGCGGGCAGGCGTGGCGGGGCTACGAGCGCGCGCAACGGCACTTAGTTTGTCAGTCATGTCGCAAAGATAGGAAGAGTGAATTATAAATATTCAATGGAGGCTTTGATTTTGGCAATTACATCTTGTCCGTATTTCTCCTTCAATCTTTCAACAAATTGAGGTTCAATATGAGCTGCATGTCCTAAAATACCATTAAGATAGTTGATTTCTTGTTGATCCAAAAGGCTGTATGAAAACCTATGAACAAAAGAACTTATCATTCTTTTCTTTTTCCTACCTAAAGACAAGCTGTCATTTGTATTATTCAAAATAACTCCTGTCACGCTCCTGTTCATTGACTTATTGCAATGCAAGGTTTTTTCTTTGTTGATTCTTATTTTAGAGCCAAAGTTCTTTCTAAGTACAATGTTTACTTCGTTAGGTATAGTCGTAAGACATTCTCTATCTTTAGCTGAGAACGTTAAATCATCTGCATACCGCGTATATCTGACATTTAAGTCTGCGCAATAGTCTGCTATTTCTTCATCAAAGTCATACATAATTGCATTGGAAATTATTGGTGATGTAGGCGCCCCAATACTGAGTCTTAACGGGCTATTGCCTCGTAACTTCCAGAAGAATAGGTGAGAGATTATATATCTATCCTCCTCATCTAATGTCTTTTTCTCGTCATTTTTATCCAGTGTTTTTATTAAAATGTCAGGTGTAATTGAATGAAAGAAATCTTTGAAATCCATTTTGAGTAAATGGTCGTTGCCCTGATGGGCAGCAGCATTGGTTTTAATTCCTTTTCCTTCTACATACGCATGAGCAGAGTAATGCGTTTTTAGAAAAATAGCTAAGAGTGAAATTCCAAGCCTTTGTAATGATTTTATTTGTTTAGAGGGTTGAGCTATTATGCGGAACCCATTCCCATTTTTTTTAGGGATGGGGTATCTTTTGTATCGACGTGGAGCTGTATAGATAAAGCTTTTTAAAGATGCTTTATCCATGAAGAGAGCAGAAGAAAACTGTTCAAGTAAACTCATTTTGCTTTTTGCTCCTCAAGAATTCGAGTAATAGCAGCTAGTGCCAGTTTTCTTTTTCGAGAAGATTCATCCTCAGATAGCACAAATGATGTCACCGCCCTAACTCTCATGGATTTATATTCCTTGATCCGACCTTGATTGTCCTTGCCTAGGTAAACTCTTTTATTATTTTCAAGTGGGTAATAGAATGTAATGTTGCTGTATTTTTTCTTTCCTATCATGCCCATTGCTTGTAATAAGTAAAGAATCCTTTTAATGTAATTTTCATTCGAGCTTTCAATATTCATTGCTATGAGGGCTAGTTCAATTTCATAATCTTTTATTGGATAAAAGATGAGAATTATGTCGAATATCAAAAGTGCAATGTGTGCAGGGTTGGATTGGGAGAAGGGCGCCTTTTTATTTGCTGTTTTTAACCTGTTTTTTATGCATTCAATGACTAATGGCAAGTCTGCGTAATGTTCTGTATCTGATTTTGGCCAAGGGAAAGTGTGAACTGATTCAATATCTTTTCTTTTTAGAAATGATAACGGGCCAAGAAATATAAATGAATCTTCTGCCTCTACATGTTCATCGGGAACAAATATTAATAGTTTCTTAGTGTCGCTTACATTTGCGAACATACCAAGCTCCACAAGCGAACCTGGACTTTCTAAACAGATAATCACTAACGTTGATAGTTTTGCTATGTCATCTTCAAAGGTGAACAAATCAGAATAAGTGTTTTCTCTAAAATAGTCTTTGAAGGTTTCTGCCATTATGAAAGAGTCAGATAAGCCATCAGTATCGGTGACTTCAAAAAAAGCTATTATTCTGTCTCGTAAGCTTTGAGGGTATACATTCCCTGTATTAACTTTACCACCACAAATGAATATTTTGTGGGGTGAGAGAGAAAGGGAAAAGTTTTTAAATGAAAGCGATTCGTACTCATTGCAGAGAACTTCTTCATAACTTTCATTGTTCGCCTTTCCCAACTTATTCTCTCCATAAAAAAACAAAGCGGAAGCCGCTTTGTTTTGATCTTTACCTAAAGGATGCGCAAAAGACTTCTCTGACGCTCCTGCCAAGGATCGTTAGAGAAGTGCTTTTGCGCAACCCTAAGTGTCCTCAATGCTAGATGTCTGGCTAATCGCCCGACCAGGTTTAAGGCTTTAAACCCACGCGTAAAGATAAAAATAAGCTAAAACAATTCATAAACTTTGACAAGGGATGCTTATCGATTTTTTACGAAGTTGCCCCACCATTCCATAAGCGCTACCCTCTGTGTAAGGTAGGTTGACCTGTTGTAGGCTCTTCTTACTTCATTTTTCTCACAATGAGCCAATGCAGCCTCAATCACATCTGAGTTAAAAGCATGCTCATTCATAGCTGTGCTTGCTATTGAGCGTAAACCGTGTGCTACCAGTTGCCCCCCAAAACCAATACGCTTTATAGCGGCATTAGCTGTCTGGCTGTTCATTGGCATTTTCGGGTTATTTCGGCTAGGAAAAATATACTCACGATGAGAACTAATGGGTTTCATTGTCTCCAAAACGTCTAACGCCTGAGATGATAAAGGGACAACGTGCTTACGCTTTGCTTTCATGCGTTCAGCTGGGATTGTCCAGAGCTTACTATCAAGATCAATCTCTACCCATCGAGCGCCAGAAGCTTCGGATGGCCTGACAAGGGTCAAGAGCTGCCATTCAATTAAACATCGAGTCGGAACGGAGAGATTAGACATCATCAGAGAGCTCATCAACTTCGGTAACTCTTCAGGCCGTAGCGTCGGCATATTTTGCTTCTTAGGCTTCTCAAACGCCATACCGACCCCAGAAGCAGGATTAGCATCAATTAGCCCGGTATTAACGGCATAAATCATAATCTCGTTGATACGCTGTACCAGACGGCGAACGGTTTCAAGAGCACCACGGGCTTTGATGGGTTCTAGCGCCTCAACCAGCTTACGAGCTTTGATTTCCTGCACAGGAATCTCTCCAATAGCAGGAAAAACATCTTTCTCAAGAGAGCGCCATATATCCTTTGCATAGTCCGGCGTAACGCTGGCCTGCTTCAAAGCAAACCAGTTAGCGGCCACGGTTGAGAAAATGCTGTCTAACGCAATCTGCTGCTGTTCTGTAACCTGTTCGGCTTGTGTCTGTGGATCAATGCCATTAGCTAACAATGAGAGGTAATCAGCACGCACGCGTCTAGCATCTGCCAACGACAGGGCAGGGAAGGCACCGAGGCCCATCATGGTGCGCTGCTTTGTTGCTGGCCTTTGATAGCGAAAGCGCCAGAGCTTCTTTCCGGTGGTTTTCACCACCATAAAAAGTCCGTCGCCATCATGCAGCGTCAAATCTTTATCAATGGCTTTGGAGCGAAGAACTTCTGTGTTGGTGAGAGGGCGCGTAGTCCTGGCCATGTCTACATTTCCTGCATAAATTGGTATACGGAATTGGCATACATTCTAGCGTATACCAATTCGTATACCAATTATCTCCGGATTCAGGCGGATCGTCTCGGAAGGTTACAGACACAAAAAAGCCCGCAGGGCTTATGCCACGCGGGCTTCTAGGACTTCTACGGATGACTCTGGAATCATCTTCGAAGGATTTTGGTGGAGCTGGCGGGAGTTGAACCCGCGTCCGAAATTACTACACCGTCGGCACTACATGCTTAGTCCAGTCTTTACATTCGCCGGTCAGCTGCGAACGGACACGCCACTGACAAACTAGCCTGATAGGATTTAACGCTTCAACCCCAGGCAGGGCGTCCACGCGATCTCTTTTGGGTTTGACCTCTCTTGATCCCCGTCCTAAGAGCGGAGGCTAGGGAGAGAGGGCTCTAAGCAGGTTATTAAGCTGCTAGTGCGTAGTTTTCGTCGTTTGCGACTATTTTTTTGCGGCTTTTAACGAGGCAAACCGCCCCTCGGCATGCTCCTAAGGCTTCACAATCCCGTCGAATCCAGAATCAGCCCCAAGACTTCAAATACTAGCAAAAAATCGCATCAGAATCCAGCGTTTAACGGCGGGCGTTCTTCATGATGCGCGCTTTATCCATTTGCCATTCACGATCTTTAATATCCGAGCGTTTATCGTGCTCTTTTTTACCGCGAGCTACGCCGATTTTCAATTTACACCACGCGTTTTTCCAGTATAGCGACAAGGCTACGATGGTATAACCTTCGCGATTTACTCGGCCAAACAGCGAATCAAGTTCGCGCTGTTTCAACAGTAACTTGCGGGTGCGTGTTGGATCACAAACAACGTGACTTGACGCGACAGCTAAGGGTTGAAAGGTCGAGCCGAACAAGAAAGCTTCGCCATCGCGCAGCAAGATATAGCTCTCGCTGATGTTAGCTTTTCCAGCGCGGAGTGATTTAACTTCCCATCCTTGCAGCGACAAACCTGCTTCGAATTCTTCTTCGATGAAGTATTCGTGGCGGGCACGCTTGTTCATGGCAATTGTGGCAGAACCGGATTTATGTGATTTTTTCTTTGTCATAGTGCTGAGTACTTTACATCACTTGGTCGGTTATCGCATCCCCAGTCCAGCGGGGCGTCAGGAAACAGGATATTCTAGCACACCCAAACACCGAGGAATTTTTGTTTAACCGCTGAAAATGCTATTATTTAGCGGTTTTGTGACGAACAGGAACCATTATGGCTCAGATTAGTCGTTCGGCGCTGGTGCCTTTCAGTGCCGGGCAGATGTACCAATTAGTAAATGATGTGGATGCATATCCCCAATTCCTGCCGGGTTGTACCGGTAGCCGCGTATTGGATGCGTCAGAGAATCAAATGACAGCGTCCGTCGATGTTTCGAAAGCGGGCATCAGCAAAACGTTTACCACGCTTAATACGCTGACAGACAACCAGAGCATCCATATGCAGCTGGTTGATGGGCCATTTCGTAAATTAACTGGCGGCTGGCGTTTTGTCTCATTAGGTGATGATGCCTGTAAAGTGGAATTAAGCCTGGAGTTTGAATTTACCAACATGCTGGTAGAGATGGCCTTTGGACGCATCTTCAAAGAGTTGGCTAATAGCATGGTTCAGGCTTTCACCCAGCGGGCCAAAGAGGTTTACAGTGCCTGATATCTCCGTTGAGGTGGTTTATGCACTGCCTGAAAAACAGTATCTGCGTTACGTTAAAGTAGAGCAGGGCAGCACGGTAGAACAGGCCATCAAAGCGTCAGGGTTACTGGAGTTGCGTAAGGAGATCGACCTTAGCAGTAATAAGGTGGGTATTTTTAGCCGTCCTGTAAAGCTAAGTGACAGCGTGGACGAAGGTGATCGTATTGAAATATACCGCCCGCTGATTGCCGATCCCAAAGAGTTGCGTCGGCAACGTGCTGAGCGGGCAAGCAGCAAAAAGTAACTCTATAACATCTTCTTGCTCACCGCATGACTCCCAACAGGCCCGAGCCAGCGAAATGAAAAAAGGCGCTAAATGCGCCTTTTTTATCATTCTTGATCCCACACTAACCGCGTTTTGGAGTCAGGTTCGGCTTGTTATCAATGTTTGTGAGTACGCCATTACCGTCAAAGTTAAGCGTCAGCGTCTGCTGTTTTACGCTTTCATGACCCGGTTCCTGACGGAAAACGTAATACCAGACATTGCTGCCAAACGGATCTTTCATCATTGGAGTACCCAGCGTGTAAGCAACTTGTTGCTGAGTCATGCCGGTATGAATCTTGGCCACATCATTAGCAACCAGGTAATTACCCTGATTGATATCCGGACGATAAACCACGCGCTCTAAAGTGGAACATCCGGCGGTCATCATTAACATTACCACTGCCGCGGCAGTCAGCGTTTTACAGCGCATTTATACATTCCTTTTCTGGGGCCAAACGCCTTTCAACAGGCTTTTTGTTGCCATCAAAATCTGAACTCTGCTTGCGGCAGGCTTTATTACTTTGGCGACATAAGGTGCCGATGATAATAAACCTTTTCGCTATTGGGAACCTCTACAGAGCATGCATATGACCGCGCTGTGTTAAAAAAGTGCCTTCTTAGGCCGCTAAAAGTTCTTTAGCGTTAGCAAGCGTGTTGCGAGTGACTTCACTGCCGCCCAGTAAACGCGCCAGTTCTTGTAGGCGGGCTCGCTTATCCAGCGGCTGCATATGCGTTTCTGTCATCTCACCGTCCGTCTCTTTGCTAACGAAGAAATGTTGATGACCACAGCCCGCAACCTGCGGTAAATGCGTCACGCACATGACCTGAGTAGACTCGCCTAACTGGCGCAGCAGCTTGCCCACTACCGCGGCCGTAGGTCCGCTGATACCGACATCAACTTCATCGAAAATCATTGCCGGCGTTTCCATTTTCTTCGCGGTAATAACCTGAATGGCCAAGGCGATACGGGAAAGCTCACCGCCTGAGGCAACTTTACCCAATGGTTGCAAAGGTTGACCCGGGTTAGTCGTAACCTGGAAATCAACGCGGCTGGCGCCGTCAGCTGTGAGCTGATCAGGATTAAACATCAGTTCAATAGTGAAGCGGCCATGCGGCATCGACAACATATGCATGCTTTGGGTGATCAACTGCTGCAATTCATTTGCGAACTTCAAACGCTGTTCATGCAATTGCTCAGCGCTGTGCAATGCAGCTTGATAGTGCTCAGTTACCAGAGTTTGCAAGCTCTCTTGATCACTCTCTTGCTGCGAAAGCAGCTCTGCTTCTGCCAACAACTGCTGATGAAATTCAGGTAAACCTTCAGGCGTGACATGATGTTTACGCGCTAACGCGATCTGCCGAGAAATGCGCATCTCTAATTCGTACAAGCGGTTTGGATCAAGATCCAGGCTGTCGCAGTAGTGACGCAATTCATCGCTGGCTTCGCTGAGCTGAATCGCTGCTTCTTCAAGCAAATTGAATACGCCACTGACTTTATCGTCGAGCGTAACCAGTTCTGACAACATCTGACGAGCGCTATAAAGCAGGCTATTCAGATTGCTGTCATCACTGTCAGCCAACAGTTGTAAAGCCTGCTGGCTGGTTGAAAGAAGTTGACCGCTGTTAGCCAGGCGTTTGTACTCTTCATCAATCTGCTCATATTCACCCGCTTGCGGCGCAAACTCATTCAGCTCTTTCAACTGATACTGCAGTAGTTCGCGACGCGCTTCGCGTTCAAACGCCAGTTGCTGATGCTGTGCCAGTGTGCGACAGCTCTGATGCCAGGTTTGATAGTGGCTGCGCATGCGCTGTAGCAAATCGTCATGACCAGCATAAGCATCTAAAAGGTGTTTTTGATGATCGGCTTTGAGCAACAGCTGGTGAGCATGTTGACCATGAATTTGGATTAGCAACTGGCCGAGATCACGCAGTTGAGAAAGCGGGACAGCAGTACCATTAATGAAACCACGTGAACGGCCATCTGCGCTGATGATACGGCGAAGCAGACATTCGTTGCCATCATCAAGATCATTCTCTTCCAGCCAGCGCTGGGCTGAAGGTGATAACTTTAACTGGAAGCGGGCACATAAATCGGCCCGGCTGGCACCCTGACGTACCATGTCAGCCTCAGCACGGCCGCCAAGGCATAAACCCAGCGCATCAATGGCAATGGATTTACCTGCACCGGTTTCACCAGTGATTGCTGTCATACCGCGTTGAAAATCAATGTCGAGCTCACGAACGATAGCGAAATTACTGATGGTCAGTTGTGCCAGCATAGAATCACCTGTATGTAAAAACAGATATGGTTTTTCATACAGTATAAACTGGTTTTTTATCCAGTAAAGAGGGCACGCAATTTTTTAAAATAATTTTTTTGACCAGCCGAGTTTGGAGCTTAGCGTATTGAAATAGCTATAATTTTTTGGATGGATGAGGTTAAGGTGATTCTCGCTACGCCTGATCAGAACATCTTCACCTTCCTGTATAGGCAAGGCAATTTGGCTGTCACAGCTGATTTCCAGGTCACTACGCCGTGATGAAAAACGTAATCGAATCGTACTGCTGCTGTTAATCACCAATGGACGCGCGGACAAGGTATGCGGAAACATAGGCACTAAAACAATGGCATCCAAAGAGGGGGTCAATATTGGGCCGCCGGCAGAAAGTGAATAGGCCGTTGAGCCGGTTGGCGTAGAAATAATTAAGCCATCTGAACGCTGTGAAAAGGCAAATACTTCGTCAATATAGACTTCAAATTCAATCATATGTGCGACTTTGCCAGGATGAAGTACGACTTCATTTATCGCGCTACCAATACGTGGTGAACAGTCATGCCTGCAAACCTGCGCTTCCAGCAAAAAGCGGCTTTCGACAAAATAATTACCCTGCAACACTTCATCTAATTGCTGTTGAGCATTATCAGGATCGAGATCGGTTAAAAAGCCTAAATTGCCGCGGTTAATACCAATCACTTTAATGTCATAACGCGCCAGTACACGCGCTGCGCCCAGCATGTTTCCATCACCGCCAACAACAACCGCAAGATCGGCTTGTTGACCGATTTCTGCAAGCGTACCGGTTTGCACATCATGCAGGGAAAGTTCCTGCGCGATCTGCTTCTCAACGATCACTTGATAACCTTTGGCTGTTAGCCAGCGCCAAAGCATTTCGTGGGTGGTGAGCGCAGTAGGATGACGTGGATGACCCACGATACCAATGCAGTTAAAGTGTTTGTTCATGTAATGGGTATTCCTTATAAGCTAAAACGGCAAGGCAATGTGATAGGTTCCCTTGAAACCGCCAAACCGATCCCCATAATAAGCCAACCAGCGAAATGAATGTGCAAAACGCGGAGAAATTCATGAGTAGTAAAGAACATAACACCCCTAACGAGCAAGTCTCAGACGAAATTGAGCAGGATCAGCAGCAACCACAGGACGCGGAGACAGCGGTTGAGGTGGATTCTCGTGATGAGCGTATCGCCCAACTTGAAGCCGAATTAGCGCAATCTCAGACCGGCGTTCGTGATGCGCAGCTGCGCGCGCAAGCAGAGATTGAGAATATTCGTCGTCGTGCTGAGATGGATGTAGAGAAGGCGCACAAGTTCGCGTTAGAAAAATTTGCTAACGAACTGCTGCCTGTTATCGACAGCCTTGAGCGTGCGATGGAAGTGGCTAATAAAGAAGATGAGAAGCTGGCGTCTATGATTGAAGGCATTGAACTGACGCTGAAATCCTTATTGGGTGCAGTACGTAAGTTTGGTGTAGAAGTCATTGGCGAAACGGGTGTGCCGTTTAATCCAGAAGTGCATCAAGCTATGTCAATGATGGAATCTGAAGATTTCGAACCGAATCACGTCATGTTAGTGATGCAGCGCGGCTATACCTTAAATGGTCGTCTGTTACGTCCGGCAATGGTTGCGGTAGCAAAAGCCAAAGGCTGAGTTTACGTCTGAAAATTGCTAGACGGCCGCGCATTGTCGCGGCCGTTTGCATTTGGCTTATTCAGGCAGAACAGGTGTCCAGTTAATGGGCGTTTTGCCTTCTTCAGTCAGAATCGCGTTGGTTTTAGAAAAGTGCTGACACCCAAAAAAACCACGATGTGCTGAAAGCGGGGAAGGGTGCGGAGCCTGTAAAACGTGATGGCGCTCGCGATCGATAATGCTGCCTTTTTTCTGCGCGTGAGAGCCCCAGAGTAAAAAGATCACACCTTCCCGATGTTGGTTGATGGCTGCAATGACATTATTCGTGAATGTTTCCCAGCCGAAACGCGCATGCGAATGCGCTTTTCCCGCTTCTACGGTTAAAACCGTATTCAGCAACATCACGCCTTGTTTAGCCCAGCTTTCGAGAAAGCCGTGATTGGGTTTTTGGAAGCCCTCAATATCTTGCTGCAACTCTTTATACATATTCTGTAGGGAAGGCGGGGTAGGAACGCCCGGCAACACTGAAAAAGCCAGACCATGCGCCTGGTTTGGGCCGTGATAAGGATCCTGTCCTAGAATAACAACCTTAATATCATCCAGTTCAGTTAAGCGAAACGCATTAAAAACATCTTTTTGGGGAGGATAAACAGTTACCCCTGCAGCACGCTCATTGGCAACAAGTTTTAAGGTTTCAACGAAGTAAGGTTTCTCTTTCTCTTCTGCCAGCACATCATGCCAGCTCAGCTTTTCAGCCATGTTTAGCTCCTTCAAAAATCGATGTCTTAAGCTTAGCTGTTCTCGCTAAAGAGCAGAAGGGTAAAAATATTTTAAAAAGACAACAAATGTTGATCAATGTTGTTCAGATAAATCAATAAGATAATAAAAGCGATTTTTTTTGCCCCGATGAGATTGATGCAGGTCAAATCTTCATCACTTCAACAATGCTATACCAACGCCTCTATTTGATTTCTTCACCAGATTGGCAATAGTCAATGCAATGCCTTGGAGGCTCAATCATGATTACTGGTATCCAGATTACTCAGGCTAACAATCCACAACTTCTCAACTCTTTCTGGCTGCTGGACGATGAGAAAGCAGAAGCGCGTTGCCTGTGCGCGAAAGGGGATTATGTAGAAGATCAGGTTGTAGCGGTGAAAGAGCTGGGTGAAATTGCGTATCGTGAAGTGCCATTGGAAATGAAGCCGCAGGTTCGCGTGGAAGGGGGGCAGCACTTAAATGTGAATGTGCTAAGCCGTGAAACGCTGGAGGATGCGGTTAAACACCCAGAGAACTATCCGCAGTTAACCATTCGTGTTTCAGGTTATGCGGTACGCTTTAATGCACTGACACCTGAACAGCAGCGTGACGTGATTACCCGCACTTTTACTGAAAGTTTGTAATAACGGCGTTCCGGCGTTTATGAATCATTGGTAGAAAAAAGAGACAAGACTCACACAGCATGTTTTCTTTTTATAATTATAAAGATAGAAAGAAATAACACCTTTCAGCGTGAGTGAACATTAGCTTTATACTGATCAGAGCTTAGTTTCATCTCCAACGCGTTATTAATCGTTATATAAACAAAAAAATCGCCTTTTTAGGAGGCGATTTTTTGTCTGGGTGTCGATTTATTCAGCTTTACCGGTAGTTGCTGCTTCACCGCTCGGCTTGCGGCGTTTGCCGACGTTTTTCATGTCACGATGACGTTTCTTCACACGTGGCTTTTCAACTTCTTTATCTTTGTTCTCAGAGCGCTTCGCAAGCACCTTTTTCGACGGTTTACCTGTCGCTTTTGCACTTGGTGCTCGCGTAGTCGGGCGCAACTCATCGATGGTACGAATCTTTATCGGCTCATTGACATAGCGGGTGATTTTACCCAGCAAGATATGGTCATGCGCTTCAACTAACGATATCGCGATACCTTTACGGCCCGCACGAGCGGTACGGCCAATGCGGTGTAAATAGGTATCTGCGGTGCGTGGCATATCAAAGTTGATGACGTGACTGACGTCATCAATATCGATACCACGCGCGGCAACATCGGTCGCGACTAAAACATTGATTCGGCCATCTACCAAGCGTTTCAGCGCTTCAGTACGCTTAGCCTGCACCATCTCACCTTCAAGATAGCTGCTACGAATCCCTGCATCATGTAACCAGCTTACCAGCTCGTGTAAACGTTCACGCTTACGAACAAACACAATGGTACGCGTAGCTTCTGGCTGCTTTAACAGATGAACAAGCAGCTTGGTTTTATGCTCGAGATCATCAGCGCGGTAATACCACTGCTGGATTTTTTTACGCTCGCGACGGCTTGGATCGGCTTCAAGCTCAACCGGATCGTTAAGCAGACGCTCAGCAAAATCTTTGATGTTCTCGCCTTCCAGCGTTGCGGAAAACAGCATCGTCTGTTTGCGCCAACGCGTTTCAGCGGCGATGGTTTCGATATCCTGCGCAAAACCCATGTCCAGCATGCGGTCGGCTTCATCAAGAATCAGCGTCTCTACGGCGCGGCAATCAAAGTTCTCTTCTTTGATGTACTGCAACAGGCGTCCGGTCGTGGCAACGACGACGTCCTGATTCTCGCTGAAGACTTCAGCATGGTTCATGTAGGCGACGCCGCCGGTAATGGTCGCGATGTCGAGATGAGTATGTTTAGCCAGTTCACGCGCTTGATCGGCAACCTGCATGGCCAGTTCACGCGTTGGCGTGAGGATCAAAATGCGCGGTGGGCCTGATTTCTTACGTGGAAAGTCGAGTAGATGCTGCAACGCCGGTAGCAAAAATGCGGCGGTTTTCCCGGTCCCGGTAGGTGCCGAACCCAGAACGTCGCGGCCCTCCAGAGCGGGCGGAATAGCAGCAGCCTGGATCACTGTTGGGCGCGTGTAGCCTTTTTCCTGCAGCGCTTCTAGCAGGCTTTCGTCAAGTTCGAGTTCGGAGAATGTGGTTACTGTCATGGTCTACCTCAGTTTGGGGCGCTGATTATAGACAGATCAAACATAATCTTCATCTGTTAATCCGCATCCTCTGCGTCCGGCATCGTCTGTTACGTGAATTCCACTACACGTCACGTTACACTGATGCGCTGTCGTACGGCAGAAAAATCAATGGTAGCAGAGAATGATGCAGGACAAACCGGCTGGGCGGCCCCAGTTAAAAAAGAATGGTTTTACCTTTAAACAGTTTTTTGTTGCACACGATCGCTGCGCAATGAAAGTGGGCACTGATGGCATTTTATTAGGTGCATGGTCGCCCATTGCCAATGTAAAACGCATTTTAGATATCGGTAGCGGAAGCGGACTTATTGCGCTGATGCTGGCTCAACGCACGCCGGAAACCGTTCATATTGATGCGGTTGAACTGGATAGCCAGGCGGCACAGCAAGCACGCGAAAATATTCAACAGTCACCCTGGTCAACACGCATTCATGTTCACCCGCAAGATATTGCCTCGTGGGCTGAAAACAGCGAACAACGTTATTCATTAATTGTCAGTAATCCACCTTATTTTGCGCCTGGCATTGCGTGCTCAAGTCCCGAACGTGACAGTGCGCGCTCGACCGCGACGCTCGATCATCAAACATTATTGCGTAGCGCAGCGTTACTCATCGAAGAAGATGGCTTTTTTTGTGTAGTGCTGCCAGAAACGGTGGGGCAAGACTTTAGCGCGTTAGCGCTGGCTGATGGCTGGCATTTACGTTTCCGCCTTGACGTGGCGGAATACGCAGAACGTCCGCCACATCGTGTACTGCTCGCTTTTTCGCCCAGCCCAGGCGAAACGTTACTTGAACGCCTCGCTATCCGCGCTAAGGACACCCATTACTCCGAAGATTGGTGCGGCTTAACGCGTGACTTCTATTTGTTTATGTAAGCATCGGGAGCCAGTATCGTTGGCAAGGCTTCCGGCAGTAGATCAGGGTAATCGAGAGTGAAGTGCAGGCCGCGGCTCTCTTTTCGCTCCAGCGCACAGCGCACCATGAGATCCGCGACCTGCACCAGATTACGTAACTCTAATAAGTTATTGGAGAGCCGGAAGTGAGCATAATATTCATTAATTTCTTGCTGCAGCAAATTAATGCGGCGAAGCGCTCGCTCCAGCCGTTTAGTGGATCGGACAATCCCCATGTAATCCCACATAAATAACCGTAATTCATGCCAGTTGTGTTGAATCACAACGCGCTCGTCGGCGTCGTCCACTCGACTTTCATCCCACGCTGGCAACGTATCCACGAGGCTAATTTCAGGCAGCGTACGGATTAAATCTTCCGCTGCAGACCAGCCATAAACCAGACATTCCAGCAACGAGTTTGAGGCCATGCGGTTAGCGCCGTGTAAGCCGGTATAACTGACTTCACCGATAGCATATAAGCCGTTTACATCGGTACGACCTTGTTGGTCAACCATGACGCCGCCGCATGTGTAATGCGCCGCCGGTACTACCGGTATGGGGTCTTTAGTTAAGTCAAAACCGAAAGTCAGCAACTTCTCATAAATCATGGGAAAATGAGCGCGGATAAACTCTTCAGGCTGATGGCTTATATCAAGATACATACAATCTACGCCTAATCGCTTCATTTCATGATCGATTGCGCGTGCCACCACATCACGCGGCGCTAATTCTCCGCGCTGATCAAAGTCAGGCATAAAACGAGTGCCATCTGCACGAACCAGTCGAGCACCTTCACCGCGCAGCGCTTCTGTGAGCAAAAAATTTTGCGCTTGTGGATGAAACAAGCAGGTCGGGTGAAACTGATTGAATTCAAGATTAGCCACGCGGCTACCGGCGCGCCAGGCCATGGCAATGCCATCGCCAGAAGCAATATCTGGGTTAGTTGTGTATTGATAGACTTTCGCTGCGCCACCTGTCGCCAGAACCACCGCTCGCGCGCAGCAGGTTTCAACTTGTTCGCGATTACGGTTCCAAATCCAGGCACCTACGACCCGACGTGGCCCTGGCAAGCCAAGTTTATCGGAAAGTATGAGGTCAACGGCATTGGTACGTTCGAGTATGCGAATATTAGGATGGTTTAGCGCCTGGCTAACTAAAGTCGTTTCGACTTCACGTCCGGTAGCATCAGCGCTATGTAAAATGCGGCGGTGGCTGTGCCCGCCTTCTTGGGTCAGGTGATAACGCATATCACCGGCAGCCTGCGGATCGAGATCAAAGGCAACGCCATTATCAATCAGCCATTGCACACAATGACGGGCATTGTTGGCGATAAACGAGACAGCGTTGCGGTCACATAATCCTGCGCCAGCAATTAATGTATCTTCAATATGAGAATCGATACTGTCATTTTCATCAAAGACTGCGGCAATGCCGCCCTGAGCATACAGCGTAGACCCTTCATTCACCTGCGCTTTGCTCAATACGGTGACGTTGTACTGCTGAGCTAAACGCAGCGCCAGGGATAAGCCTGCAGCGCCACTGCCTACAATCATGACATCGCACTGATAATCTGGAAGTGAGTGAGTTTTCATAGTGTTTAATTTACTAAACAAGGATGGGCCGAGCATAAGCTTTATGTCGATTTCTGTGAAGTATTTTGAACAAATTATCGACTCTAAAATCTCTTTTTTAAAATATATAGTTTCTTATCAGCGAGTTAGTACACGCATGGTTTAAAAAGTGTTTTTTATACCAAACATAGATGTGGGTAAGGATTTAAAGATGAAAAAGCCGTTGTCATGGGTTACTCTGCCAGCGATTTGCGCTCCTTACATTGAACGATAAACAACAAGCTGCATGATCTGCAGCGGAGCGGTAATAATCAGGGCGATAAGTGAACTTTACGCCATATCATGACTCTAAGCGCATGCTTGCTCAGAACAATGAGATGTGCTGGCAGTTCCTTTACGCATTAGAAATGAATTTGGGGAGACATTACCTCGGATGAGCGAGCAGTTAACGGATCAGGTTCTCGTTGAGCGGGTTCAGAAGGGAGATCAAAAGGCTTTCAACTTACTGGTTATTCGTTACCAGCATAAAGTGGCGAGCCTGGTTTCACGCTATGTTCCCTCAGGGGACGTGCCTGACGTAGTTCAGGAGTCTTTCATTAAAGCTTACCGCGCACTGGACTCGTTCCGTGGCGATAGTGCTTTTTATACTTGGCTGTATCGAATTGCGGTCAATACCGCTAAAAATTACTTAGTTGCTCAGGGGCGTCGTCCACCTTCTAGTGATGTGGATGCAATTGATGCGGAAAACTTTGAAAGTGCAGGTGCACTGAAAGAAATTTCGAACCCTGAGAACTTAATGTTGTCAGAAGAACTGAAACAAATTGTCTTTCGTACCATTGAGGCGCTTCCTGAGGATTTGCGTATGGCAATCACCCTCAGGGAACTGGATGGGCTAAGTTATGAAGAAATTGCCGCCATCATGGATTGTCCGGTAGGTACCGTACGTTCGCGTATCTTCCGTGCACGAGAGGCTATTGATAATAAGGTTCAACCGCTTATCCAACGTCAGTGATAACGGCTACTGGAAGGGTACTTAGGCATGCAGAAAGAAAAACTTTCCGCTTTAATGGATGGTGAAACCCTTGATAACGAACTTTTTTCGGCGTTATCAAAGGATGCTGAGCTACAGAAAAGCTGGGAAAGCTACCATCTGATTCGCGACACAATGCGTGGCGATGTTGGCGATGTCCTGCATTTTGATATATCTGCAAGCGTAGCTGCTGCTATCGAAAAAGAGCCGCTGCGTAAAATCACTACGTTGATTCCTGAAGCGCAGCCAGAACCGTCTCGCTGGGAAAAAATGCCGTTCTGGCACAAGATGCGTCCGTGGGCTGCACAGTTAACGCAGGTCGGCGTTGCAGCTTGTGTTTCTCTGGCTGTGATTGTGGGTGTTCAGCATTACAATCAGCCAGGAAGCAGCAGCGTTGAATCTTCAGATTCGCCGGTATTCAATACGCTGCCCATGATGGGCAAGGCATCCCCCGTCAGTTTAGGTGTGCCGTCTGATGCATTTGATACTAACAGCGCTAATCAACAGGTTCAGGATCAACGTCGTCGCGTTAATGCCATGCTGCAGGATTATGAATTGCAGCGTCGTTTGCACGCTGATCAACTGCAGTTTGAAACTGACGCGCCTAAACAAGCGCAAACCAATGTTCCCGGAACTCAATCCTTAGGAATTCAGCAGCAGTAATGAAGCAGCTTTGGTGTGCCGTTAGCCTGCTGGCAGGCAGTCTGCTTTGGTCATCTACCGCCCCAGCGCAAACCTCTGCGTCTGGGGCGTTGTTACAACAGATGGAGCAGGCAAGCCAGAACCTCAACTACGAATTCGCCTATATCAACGTTTCTCGCATCGGTATTGAATCGCTGCGTTATCGTCATGCCGTGATTGATAACCGCGTTTTCGCTCAGCTATTGCAGATGGATGGACCGCGCCGTGAAATTATTCAGCGCGGTAACGATATTAGCTATTTTGAGCCCGGCCTTGATCCTTTCTCTCTGCCAGGTAATCACATCATTGATGCGTTACCGTCACTGATTTTCGCCGACTTCTCAAAACTCAGCAGCGCTTACGATTTCATTACTGTTGGCCGTTCTCGTATCGCCGATCAAATGTGCGATGTACTGCGCATTGTTTCGCGCGACGGCACGCGCTACAGCTATGTAGTCTGGCTGGATGTGGATACTAAGTTGCCGTTGCGAATTGATTTACTGGACCGTGATGGCGAAACACTTGAGCAATTCAGGGTAATCAGTTTTGCTGTTGATGAAGGCGTACGTAATCTGATGCAAGGGCTGGAGAAAGCGAATTTACCGCCATCACTCTCCGTGCCGAAAGGCGATAAAGCGACGCTGACGTGGCAGCCTTCCTGGATTCCAGCGGGCATGGCGCTTGTGTCCCAAAATCGTCGTGACATCCCGGCAATGAACAAAAGTGTCGAATCACGGCTTTACAGTGACGGCCTGTTCAGTTTTGCCATTAACGTTACCTCAGCCGATAAAAGCAGCACGACCCAGACATTGCGCACTGGACGTCGTACCGTACAAACCGTTTTGCGTAATAATAGTGAGATAACGGTCGTCGGCGAGTTACCGCCTACGACGGCAAAACGCATTGCGGACAGCATCGATTTAGGGTCACAAAAATGATGAGAGAATGGGCCACCGTGGTGGCATGGCAGGATGGTATCGCAACGTTGCATACTGAGGCGAAAACCTCCTGTAGTAGCTGCTCAGCGCGTAAAGGTTGCGGCAGCCATATGCTTAACAAGCTTGGCCCAAAGAATGCTCATGTCATGCAGATCGCCAGCAGCAAACCGCTGGAACCGGGCCAACGTATTGAATTGGGTATAAAAGAAAGCAGTCTGCTCGGTTCAGCGTTACTGGTATATATGACACCGCTGTTTGGCCTTTTCCTTCTTGCTGGCCTATTTCAGGCGCTATTTAATAGTGATCTTGCGGCAGCGAGTGGGGCCTTATTAGGCGGCATTGGCGGTTTTATTGTGGCAAAAGGTGTGTCGATGAAATTTGGTGACCGCGAAGCCTTCCAGCCTGTAATACTCAATATCGCTTTACCGCCTGATGCGCTGCGCGTTGAAAGCGAAGCGTGATCCTCATCCAGGCCGCATAGCTCGCGGCCTTCGTCATGTCCCCTCTCGCCACAATCTGTTGTGATTCCATCACGTTCCATTCTTTTATGCGCGGCCTTAACAGTGTAATATGCGTCGTCATTAATGAGGCTGACAGGATTGTGGGTAAAGAGCGATCTTCCTGAATGTGTCTGTGCTCAGGTTTCCAACTGATTTTCTACGTGAAGATATTCATATAAATGAAGCACATCCGAAATTTCTCCATCATCGCGCACATTGACCACGGCAAATCGACGCTCTCTGACCGCCTGATTCAAATTTGTGGTGGCTTAACCGATCGCGAAATGGCTGCGCAGGTTCTGGATTCCATGGACCTGGAACGCGAGCGCGGTATTACTATCAAAGCGCAAAGCGTAACTCTCGATTATAAAGCGTTAGACGGCGAAACTTACCAGCTCAATTTCATCGATACTCCGGGACACGTTGACTTCTCTTATGAAGTTTCTCGCTCATTGGCTGCCTGTGAAGGGGCATTGCTGGTGGTGGACGCCGGGCAGGGTGTAGAAGCGCAAACCCTGGCTAACTGTTACACAGCGATTGAGATGGATCTGGAAGTGGTGCCGGTCCTAAACAAAATTGACTTGCCAGCGGCCGACCCCGATCGTGCGGCGCAAGAAATCGAAGATATTATCGGTATCGATGCCACTGATGCGGTTCGCTGCTCAGCTAAAACCGGCGTTGGCGTCCCCGAAGTGCTTGAGCGACTGGTACGTGATATTCCAGCACCGGAAGGTGATCCTGATGCGCCGCTTCAGGCGTTGATCATCGATTCCTGGTTCGACAACTATCTTGGCGTGGTGTCACTGGTGCGTGTTAAGAACGGCACCATGCGCAAAGGCGACAAGATCAAAGTTCTGAGTACGGGGCAGGTTTACAATGCCGATCGCCTTGGCATCTTTACGCCGAAGCAGGTTGATCGCACGCAGTTAAACTGCGGTGAAGTAGGCTGGTTAGTTTGTGCGATTAAAGACATTCTTGGCGCACCCGTAGGCGATACTTTAACTGGCGCACGTAACCCAGCCGATAAAGCATTGCCAGGCTTCAAAAAAGTGAAGCCGCAGGTCTACGCGGGTTTATTCCCAATCAGCTCTGATGATTACGAAGCTTTCCGTGACGCGTTGGGTAAACTCAGCCTGAACGATGCTTCTCTGTTTTATGAGCCAGAAAGCTCTACCGCGCTAGGCTTCGGTTTCCGCTGTGGCTTCCTCGGTTTGCTGCACATGGAAATCATCCAGGAACGTCTGGAGCGTGAATACGATCTCGATCTGATCACCACCGCACCAACAGTGGTCTATGAAGTCGAAACCACCGGTGGTGAAGTGATCTATGTCGACAGCCCATCCAAGCTGCCGCCACTGAACAATATTCAAGAACTGCGTGAACCGATTGCAGAGTGTCATATGCTGCTGCCTCAGGAATATCTGGGCAACGTCATTACGCTATGCATCGAGAAGCGTGGCGTGCAAACCAACATGGTTTACCATGGCAATCAGGTTGCGCTGACGTATGACATTCCAATGGCTGAAGTGGTTCTCGACTTCTTTGACCGATTGAAATCGACGTCACGCGGCTATGCCTCGTTGGATTATAACTTTAAACGTTTTCAAGCCTCTAACATGGTGCGCGTCGACGTTCTGATCAACTCTGAACGTGTAGATGCGCTTGCGCTCATCACCCATAATGAAAATGCACCGTATCGTGGACGTGAACTGGTTGAGAAAATGAAAGAACTCATCCCACGTCAGCAGTTCGATATTGCAATTCAGGCGGCGATTGGCAACCACATCATTGCTCGCTCAACAGTTAAACAGCTGCGTAAAAACGTTCTCGCCAAGTGTTATGGCGGTGACGTTAGCCGTAAGAAGAAACTGTTGCAGAAGCAGAAAGACGGTAAGAAGCGAATGAAGCAGGTCGGTAACGTTGAGCTGCCGCAGGAAGCGTTCCTTGCCATTCTGCATGTCGGTAAGGACAGCAAATAAGGACTTACAATGGCTAATATGTTCGCCCTGATTCTGGCGATAGCAACACTGATTACAGGCATTATCTGGTGTATCGATCGGTTCAAATGGGCGCCTGCACGTCGTGCCCAACAAGCCGCAGCGCAAGCACAGACAGGTAACACGCTGGACAGCAAAACGCTGGCAAAAGTGTCGCCACAGCCCGGTTGGATTGAAACGGCAGCGTCCGTTTTCCCCGTTCTCGCGGTGGTGTTCATTGTGCGTTCGTTTATCTACGAACCGTTCCAGATTCCGTCTGGATCAATGATGCCAACACTGTTAATTGGTGATTTTATTGTGGTTGAGAAGTTCGCATATGGCATTAAAGATCCCATTACGCAAACCACACTCATTCCCACTGGTCAGCCAAAGCGTGGTGACATCGCGGTATTCAAATACCCGAAAGATCCAAGCCTGGACTATATCAAACGTGTTATTGGCTTGCCTGGCGACAAAGTCACTTACGATCCTTACAGTAAAACGCTGACGGTGAATCCGAACTGCAACCAGGATAAAGCTTGTACGACTGCGTTGCCGGTGACTTATACCGATGTGGCACCAAGCAGCTTTATTCAGACCTTCAGCGGGTTTGATGGTAACGAAGCCGGTAATGGCTTCTACCAAGTCCCTCAGGGTGAGAACATGCGCGGCGGTTTGCGCCTGGGTACACGTAAAGAGACGCTGGGTAATGTTACTCATGACATTCTGCTGGTGAACGAAGCACAAAGTCAGGCGGGGATGTATTACCAGCAGCCAGGCCATCCACAGTCAAGTTGGGTGGTGCCGCAAGGGCAATATTTCATGATGGGCGATAACCGTGATAACAGCGCCGACAGCCGCTACTGGGGCTTTGTCCCAGAACGCAATCTGGTCGGTAAAGCGGTCGCTATCTGGATGAGTTTTGATAAACAAGAAGGTCAGTGGCCAACCGGTGTTCGACTCAGTCGAATTGGCGGCATTCACTGACAGTAATCGCCTGATCCTCAGGCAATCAAGTGGCCTCCAGCGGGAGGCCACTGCACACCAAACAGAATGTGTTGGAATCTCAGCCCTGTTTGGTATGCAGAGTCACAGACGCAAAAAAGAACTGGAATCGCATGAACCCCATCTTGATTAACAAGCTTCAGCGCAAACTGGGCTACACTTTTATTCATCCGGAATTGTTACAGCAAGCGCTCACACACCGTAGCGCAAGCAGTAAACATAACGAGCGTCTTGAGTTTCTTGGCGATTCTATTCTCAGCTATGTGATTGCAAATGCACTTTATCACCGCTTCCCGCGGGTAGATGAAGGTGACATGAGTCGCATGCGTGCCACGTTGGTACGCGGTAATACGCTGGCTGAGATGGCACGAGAGTTCGATCTTGGCGAATGCCTGCGTTTGGGCCCGGGTGAACTGAAAAGCGGCGGTTTCCGTCGCGAATCCATCCTCGCGGATACGGTGGAAGCGCTGATTGGCGGTATCTTCCTCGACAGTAGTATCCAGACGGTGGAACAACTGATCCTTGACTGGTATCAGACGCGCCTGGACGAAATCAGCCCTGGCGACAAACAAAAAGACCCTAAAACGCGCCTGCAAGAGTATTTGCAAGGTCGTCATCTGCCGCTACCAAGTTATTTAGTGGTGCAGGTGCGTGGCGAAGCCCACGATCAGGAATTCACCATTCACTGTCAGGTGAGTGGCATGGCCGAACCGGTAGTGGGCGTAGGCTCCAGCCGCCGTAAAGCAGAACAAGCAGCCGCTGAACAAGCGCTGATTAAGTTAGGACTCGAATGAGCGAACACGTTACCTATTGCGGCTTCGTCGCAATTGTAGGCCGACCCAATGTCGGCAAATCCACTTTACTGAACCAGTTGCTGGGGCAGAAGGTGTCGATCACCTCGCGTAAGCCGCAGACCACGCGCCACCGCATTATGGGTATTCATACCGAAGGCGCTTATCAGGCGATTTACGTCGATACGCCGGGCTTGCACATGGAAGAGAAGCGCGCGATTAACCGCCTGATGAACCGTGCAGCCAGCAGCTCAATCGGCGATGTTGAGCTGGTGATTTTTGTTGTAGAAGGCACGCGCTGGACACCAGATGATGAAATGGTGTTGAACAAGCTGCGCGACGGCAAAGTGCCGGTACTGCTTGCTATAAACAAGGTCGACAACGTTCAGGATAAAAGCATTCTGCTGCCGCATCTGAAGTTCCTTAGCGAACAGATGAACTTCATGGATATCGTACCGATCTCTGCAGAAAGCGGTAAAAACGTCGATACCATTGCCGCAATTTGCCGCAAGCACCTCAAGCCCGCTGAGCATCATTTCCCGGAAGATTACATCACCGATCGCTCACAGCGCTTTATGGCATCTGAGATCATTCGTGAAAAGCTGATGCGTTTCTTGGGTGCTGAGCTGCCTTATTCGGTCACCGTTGAGATTGAACGCTTCGTCTCTAATGAACGTGGCGGTTATGACATCAATGGTCTGATTCTGGTCGAACGTGAAGGGCAGAAGAAGATGGTGATCGGTAACAAAGGCGCCAAAATCAAAACCATTGGTATCGAAGCACGTAAAGACATGGAAGACATGTTTGAATCAAAAGTGCATCTCGAACTGTGGGTGAAGGTGAAATCGGGTTGGGCAGACGACGAACGTGCGCTGCGTAGCCTGGGTTATGTAGACGATCTCTAATCCGATGGAAGGCTGGCAACGCGCCTTTGTGCTGCATAGTCGCCCTTTCAGCGAGACCAGCCTGCTGCTCGATCTGTTTAGCGAGAGTCAGGGCCGGGTGCGTGTCCTTGCCAAAGGCGCACGCTCCCGGCGTTCACAGCTTAAAGGTGCGTTGCAGCCGTTTACACCGCTGTTAGTTCGCTGGAGTGGGCGTGGCGAGGTCAAAACGCTGCGCAATGCAGAAGCCGTGTCGCTGGCTTTACCGTTAAACGGCACCACGCTCTACTGCGGCCTGTACGTCAACGAGCTGTTGTCTCGCGTGCTGGAGCAGGAAATTCCCTTCTCGGAACTCTTTTTCGATTATCTCAATTGTCTTCAGGAACTGGCTGCTAGCAGCGGCTCGCCGGAGCCGGCGTTACGTCGCTTTGAATTGGCGATGTTGGGCCATCTTGGTTATGGCGTGGACTTCCTGCATTGTGCCGGTAGCGGCGAACCTATTGCTGATGCAATGACCTACAGTTATCGCGAAGAGAAGGGATTTATCGCCAGTTTGGTGGTGAATCAACGCAGCTTTACCGGGCGAGAGTTGCGTGCGTTGTGTGAGCGTGAATTCCCCGACGCGGCGTGCTTACGTGCCGCTAAACGTTTTACTCGCATGGCGCTGAAACCCTATTTAGGGGGCAAGCCATTAAAAAGTCAGGAACTGTTTCGCCAGTTTGTGCCGAAAAAGAAACCCGACGCGGCGAGTGAATAGCGCTGGTCATACCGCTTATGGCTTGCAACACGTTACACTCATAATTTCGACGTTAAAGAACTGAGGATTGTCATGGCTGAGTTGCTATTAGGGGTCAACATTGATCATATCGCCACGGTACGTAACGCGCGTGGCACTCATTACCCCGATCCGGTGCAGGCAGCGTTTATTGCCGAGCAAGCGGGTGCGGATGGAATTACTGTTCATCTGCGCGAAGATCGCCGTCATATCACCGATCGCGACGTCCGTATTCTGCGTGATACCATTCAGACGCGCATGAATCTGGAAATGGCCGTCACGGATGAAATGATCGGCATTGCCTGCGAAATCAAACCGCAATTCTGCTGCCTCGTTCCAGAAAAACGTCAGGAAGTAACGACGGAAGGGGGGCTGGATGTGGCTGGCCAGCAAGACAAACTCAATGCGGCAGTTAAGCTGCTGAGCGAAGCCGGTATTCTGGTTTCACTGTTTATCGATGCCGATCATCGTCAAATCGAAGCAGCCGTGACCAGCGGCGCACCTTATATTGAGATTCACACCGGTGCCTACGCCGAAGCGCCAGAAGGTTTAGCGCGTGAGGCTGAACTCGCACGTATTCGCAAGGCTGCGACTTTTGCCGCCAGCCTCGGTTTGAAAGTAAACGCCGGTCATGGTCTGACTTATCACAACGTACTGCCGATTGCTGCGCTGCCGGAAATGCACGAGCTGAACATTGGTCATGCGATCATTGGACGCGCTGTCATGAGCGGTCTGCCAGACGCAGTAAAAGAGATGAAGCAGTTGCTGAGAGAAGCGCGTCGCTAATGGCTATTCTCGGGCTGGGCACCGATATCGTAGAAATTGAGCGTATCGCGGGAGTGATTGAACGCTCTGGCGATCGTTTAGCGCGTCGCGTGTTGAGTGAAGCAGAATGGCAGCAGTATCAGGCGCATCAGCAGCCTGTACGCTTTTTGGCAAAGCGGTTTGCGGTGAAAGAAGCGGCAGCGAAGGCTTTTGGCACCGGTATTCGCGGTGGTTTAGCCTTCAACCAGTTTGAAGTGTACAACGATGACCTGGGTAAGCCAGGTTTACGCTTTTTTCAGCATGCTGCCGAAGTGGCTCAGCGGCTGGGCGTAAACGCTGTGCATGTCACGCTGGCAGATGAGCGTCATTATGCTTGCGCCACGGTAATCATCGAAAGTTAGCCGTGCAGCTCGACAAACTTTTCCCACAGCGCATCGCGTGATTCGGTGTGCTGTGGATCGATAATAATTGTGTTATCGATAGGGCAGACGCTCTGGCAAGTGGGTACATCATAATGTCCAACGCATTCTGTACAGCGGCTGACATCAATTTCATAAAGCATATCACCCAACGAAATGGCCTGATTCGGGCATTCCGGTTCGCACATATCGCAGTTAATGCATTTGGCCGTGATCAACAGCGCCATAATCCCACCTGATAACAACAGAAAAAACGCGGGTATTATACGTGTTGAGTCTGATCAGACCAGCTTTTTCACTAAGGCTTCACTGTGACGAATATGGCTGGAGGCACGTTCTGGATCGTTTTGTACCAGCGCCATGAACAGCAGGTCGGTGAGTGCTAACTGTGCAGTCGTTGAAGAGATAGCCGCGCTACGCGTGCTTTGTTCTTCTGCCACGGTATAAAGGCAATGCGTTGCGCACTGTTGTAAGGTGTTAGGTGTGAAGCCAGTAAAAGCGAGCACGCTTGCCCCTATGCTTGCGGCTTCCTGTGCGGCCAAATTAATCTCACGGCGTTCGCCGGTATAGGAGATTGCCAATAAAACGTCGCCGGGACCCATCGCCTGAACGCTTGCCAGCAATGCGTGCATATCCTGCTCAGCGACTGCGTTAATCCCAATCTTCATCAGTTTCCACGAAAAGTCTTTTGCCACTAAACCTGACGCGCCAATACCCACTAATAAAGTGCGCCGGGCATTTTTAAGTAACAGCAAGACGTCACGAAGCTTCTCTTCGCTATTAATATCCAGCGTGGCGCGGATCGCAGAAAGCTTTTCAGCCAATAATTTCTCGCCGACGGTTTTCAGCGGATCGTCACTTAAAATATGGTTATGCACGGTAATCGCATCCTTGTCTGCCAGCGATTCGCTTAACGCTAACTTCAACGCCGGAAAGCCTTTGTAGCCCAGTTTCTGGGCAAACTTCACCACGCTTGACTGGCTGACACCCGACTCTTCAGCCAGTTTTTGTGAACTGAGATGTCGAGCCCGATCCGGTTGCGATAACAAAAAATCTGCCAGTCGGCGCTCGTTCAGCGCCAGGCGTGGATAGAGCTGGCGTATACGCAGCAATGAACTCATGCCCGATCCTCAAGGTATTAAGAATTATTCTGAGAAGAATAAACTATTCATCGTGGATTGTAGTCATTGGAATTAAAAATGACAGTCATCGCCGCGTCGCCTGATGATAGCTACAATAAAGGCTGTTAACGCAAAATCAGCGAAAAGGAGAGTTGTTTGACCAAAGGTACACAACGTCGCGTGGTGTTTTTTGACCTGGATGGCACTCTGCATCAACAGGACATGTTCGGCACCTTTATGCGTTATTTGCTGCGGCGTAAGCCGCTAAATGTATTGTTGGTGGTGCCATTGCTGCCGGTGGTAGGACTGGGCTTGCTTTTTAAAGGGCGGGCAGCGCGCTGGCCGATGAGCCTGCTGCTATGGTCAATTACATTTGGTCGCTCTGAAAACACCTTATTACGTCTGGAAGCAGAGTTTGCGCAATGGTTTCGTCTGCGGGTAAAAGCTTTTCCGGTGGTACAGCAGCGGTTGACTGACTATCTCAGCAGCGATGATGCAGACGTGTGGTTAATTACCGGCTCGCCACAATCGCTGGTCGAGCAGGTCTACTTCGACTCTGCTTTCTTGCCACGGGTTAAACTCATCGCCAGCCAAATGCAGCGTGGATTGGGTGGTCGTGTGCTCGCGATGCGCTGTCTCGGCCATGAAAAAGTGGCACAACTGGAAGAAAAGATTGGCACACCGCTACAACTTTACAGCGGTTACAGCGACAGCAAGCAAGATAACCCACTGCTGTTTTTCTGCCAACATCGCTGGCGCGTGACGCCAGGCGGTGAGTTGCAGCAACTCGAATAAGCTGCTTCGAATCTGGTGAAGAGATCGCTATAATGCGCCGCTTTTCTGCAGCCGGGAGTGACCAGCGTGAACCAACAACAAGATGAATACTGGATGCGGCATGCGCTGGGGCTGGCGCGTTTAGCCTGGGAGCAAGGCGAGGTTCCGGTTGGTGCAGTACTGGTGCAAGGCGATCGGGTTATCGGCGAAGGCTGGAACCGACCCATCGGACAACAGGATCCTACTGCGCATGCTGAAATCATGGCTCTGCGTCAGGGCGGGAAAGTGTTGGAAAACTATCGACTGCTTGATACCACGCTCTACGTCACGCTTGAACCCTGCGTAATGTGTGCGGGGGCAATGATACATAGCCGCATTACTCGCTTGGTGTTTGGCGCTCGCGATGAGAAAACCGGTGCAGCAGGATCATTAATCAATGTGCTGGGCCATCCGGGAATGAATCATCAAATCGAAATGGTCAACGGCGTGCTGGCTGATGAATGTGCTGGCATGCTCAGTGATTTCTTCCGCATGCGGCGTGAGCAAAAAAAAGCGCTGCGACTGGCGCAGCGCGAGGTTTAGTTCATCGCTATTTTCGGCTCGACGGCCGGATAACCTTTGCCCAGCTCTGCTTCCAATGCCGCTTGCTGGGCAATGCGTCGGTCTTGTTCCTGCAAATACCCCACTAAACTGATCTGATATTTACGGATATTTTCAACGTAGTTATACGCTTCGTGACCGCGTGCATAGCCATATGTGGTCTGTGCGTAATAGCGTTTTTGGCTCAACATGGGTAATCGCAGCTTCACATCCGCCCAGCTGTCTGGATTACCGCCTTGTTTGGCGGTGAGTTTCCGCACATCAAGCATATGCGCATAGCCCATATTATAAGCGGCCAACGCAAACCAAATGCGCTCATCTGAAGGAATTGTCGGCGGCACTTTTTCCATCATATTCTGTAAATATTGGCTACCACCGCGAATACTTTGTTCAGCATCAGTACGGTCATCCACATTCAGGCTGTCGGCAGTGTTACGTGTGAGCATCATCATACCGCGCACGCCGGTGGGCGAGGTGGCCTGCGGATTCCAGTGCGACTCTTGATAAGAGATGGCCGCCAGTAAACGCCAGTCGATAGTGGTTGCATACTTTTCAAACAGCGGTTTGATGTCTGGTAAGGTGCTGTCGATGGCGCGTAGAAAGGTGCGCGTATCAACGTAATCAAACGTGCCAACGTGGCCGAGATATTTCTCTTCCAGCCGCGCCATCGCACCTTCTTCGCCCATGCCGTTAAAGAAGTCGAGTAGGGCGGCATTCAGGCTATCGTCATCGCTGTGTGGCACATACCAGGTTACCGGCTCTTCATCGGTTACATCAAAGGCCACTGCCAGCTGAGGATGGATCCGCTGCAGCAAAGCGATAGTGACAGAATCCCCTACGGTGTAATCGAGTTTACCGTCAGCCACTGCTTCAAGCAGGGCTTTCGGGCTCTGATCGGTGGCGATTGCCCAGTCGAGATCGGGAAATTGATTGGATTTAGCGTTCTTCAATGTCGATAAATAGGCTGAACCCGAAGCAACCGTTAGTCGCCCCTTCAAATCACCGAGGTTTTTAGGGCGCGGTTTGTCCACGCGATACACCAGCTGCTGCGAAACGTTGTAGTAGCTTGGCCCGGTTTGATAACGAGCCAGACGTTCGCTGTTGTAGTTCAGACCCGCCGCGAGCAAATCCGCTTTGCCATCGTCAAGGTCGTCAAACAGGTCACTGAGATTAGGACGTACAGTGACTTTCAGTTTCACGCCCAAATAGTCGGCGAAGCGTTTTGCCAGCTCGTAATCCATTCCGGCCGGAGATTTATTGATGGTGTAGTAAGTCAGCGGGGAGTTAATGGTACTGATACGCAGTACTCCCCGTGATTTAATCTGTGAAATCGTGTCTTGTCCGCCGCCATACCAGGGTATGGATGGCCACAAAGCCATCGCTAACAACACAGCAACCAGACCGATAAACAGATAATTAAATTTTAGGCGTTTCAAATAGTTATCTCTCGATGGCTCTAAGGCCTCTGTCTTTTATAGGCAGTATTGATCTTTTTTGATCTCCCCGAGCGAGGGGCATTTTGCGCAACAAAGCGAAGCAGAGCAACTCATAAAGCAGCTTTTGTGCAAAATTCAGGCAAATCCGGTGGGCTATTAATTTTGCGCAAACGGTTTCGTCGAGAGAGCTGTTTCTCTATAATGTGCCCCGTTTTCCCTGTTGCGCCCAATGAAGCGTCGCCCGGCGCTTCGAAGACGAGAGATCTTTAATGATGGAAATTCTGCGTGGTTCGCCCGCCCTGTCGGCTTTTCGTGTAAACAAATTGCTGACCCGCTTTCAGGACGCTCATCTGCCGGTGAGTGATATTTACGCTGAGTACGTCCATTTTGCCGATGTCAGCGCGCCGCTAAGTGCCGATGAAAAAGCCCGCTTGCAGCGCCTGCTTAAATACGGTCCTTCTCTCGCTGAACATGCGCCGCAAGGGCGTCTGCTGCTGGTCACGCCGCGCCCAGGTACTATTTCGCCGTGGTCATCTAAAGCGACCGATATTGCCCATAACTGTGATTTACCGCAGGTGCGTCGTCTTGAGCGCGGTATGGCCTTTTATGTGCAAGCACCGCAATTAACCGAAGCGCAGTGGCAAACACTGGCCTCGCTGCTACACGATCGCATGATGGAAACCGTCTACAGTGACTTGGCGCAGGCCGAGCAGCTGTTCGAGCATCATGAGCCACAGCCCGTAAAAAGCGTGGATATGCTGGGTGAGGGTCGTCAGGCGCTGGTTGAGGCGAACATTAATCTGGGCCTGGCGTTAGCAGAAGATGAGATTGATTACCTGCTCGACGCCTTCACAAAATTGGGTCGCAACCCAAACGACATCGAACTGTACATGTTCGCGCAGGCCAACTCTGAGCACTGCCGTCATAAAATCTTCAACGCTGACTGGATTATCGACGGCGAGAAACAGCCAAAATCGCTGTTTAAGATGATTAAAAATACCTTTGAGCAGACGCCTGATTATGTCCTTTCTGCTTATAAAGATAACGCCGCTGTGATGGAAGGCTCCGAAGTGGGCCGTTTCTTTGCAGACGCCGATAAAGGCGAATATGCCTATCATCAGGAAGCAGCACACATCCTGATGAAAGTTGAAACCCACAACCACCCAACCGCCATTTCTCCGTGGCCGGGTGCAGCAACCGGCTCCGGTGGTGAAATCCGTGACGAAGGCGCAACGGGACGAGGTTCCAAACCTAAAGCCGGTTTGGTTGGTTTTTCGGTATCGAACTTACGTATTCCCGGCTTTGAACAGCCATGGGAAGAGGATTTTGGTAAGCCAGAGCGCATCGTAAGCGCGCTGGACATCATGACCGATGGCCCGCTGGGTGGCGCAGCCTTTAACAACGAATTTGGTCGTCCGGCGTTAAATGGCTACTTCCGTACCTACGAAGAGCAAGTTAATAGCCATAACGGTACTGAGCTGCGCGGTTATCACAAGCCGATCATGCTGGCAGGCGGCATCGGTAACATCCGTGCCGATCATGTACAGAAAGGTGAGATCACCGTGGGTGCCAAACTGATTGTGCTGGGCGGACCGGCGATGAATATTGGTTTGGGCGGTGGCGCAGCGTCTTCGATGGCATCGGGTCAGTCTGACGCCGATCTCGATTTTGCCTCTGTACAGCGTGACAACCCAGAAATGGAACGTCGCTGTCAGGAAGTGATCGACCGCTGCTGGCAGCTGGGCGATGACAACCCGATTCTGTTTATCCACGACGTCGGTGCGGGCGGATTATCGAACGCCATGCCTGAACTGGTTAGCGATGGTGGTCGCGGTGGGCGTTTTGATTTGCGCGACATTCTCAGCGATGAGCCAGGTATGAGCCCGCTGGAAGTGTGGTGTAACGAATCACAAGAGCGTTACGTCATGGCGGTTTCACCAGAAAAACTGGCTGAGTTTGCTGCTATTTGCCAGCGCGAACGCGCTCCTTATGCGGTGATCGGTGAAGCCACCGAAGAACTGCATTTGAGTCTGGCTGACAGCCATTTCGATAATACGCCAATCGATATGCCACTGGATGTGCTGCTGGGCAAAACGCCCAAAATGACTCGCGATGTGGTTAAGCAGCAGGCGCAAGGCACTGCATTACAGCGCGATGGCATCACATTGACTGATGCGGTCAATCGCGTACTGCATTTGCCTACCGTGGCTGAAAAAACCTTTCTTATCACGATCGGCGACCGCAGCGTTACCGGCATGGTCGCGCGCGATCAGATGGTCGGCCCTTGGCAGATCCCTGTTGCGAACTGCGCGGTCACCACTGCAAGCCTCGACAGCTATCACGGTGAAGCTTTCGCCCTTGGCGAACGTGCGCCGGTTGCCTTGCTAGACTTCGCCGCGTCTGGCCGTCTGGCGGTAGGTGAAGCACTGACTAACATTGCAGCCACGCAGATTGGTTCACTGAAGCGCGTTAAGCTTTCAGCAAACTGGATGTCTGCAGCGGGCCATCCGGGTGAAGATGCCGGTTTGTACGAAGCGGTTAAAGCGGTGGGCGAAGAGCTCTGTCCGGCGCTGGGCATCACTATTCCAGTGGGTAAAGACTCAATGTCGATGAAAACCCGCTGGCAAGAAGGTACCGAGCAGCGTGAAATGACGTCACCGCTGTCGCTGGTGATCACCGCATTTGCGCGCATTGATGATGTACGCCGCACTGTAACGCCAGAACTGCAGGTAGAGCAGGATAACCTGCTGCTGCTTATCGATCTGGGCAATGGCGCGAACACCTTGGGCGCAACGGCGCTGTCGCAGGTTTATCGTCAGTTAGGTGACAAACCCGCAGATGTGCGTGATGCGCAGCAGCTGGCGGGCTTCTTTAATGCTATTCAGGCGCTGGTGGCTGAGCAGAAACTGCTGGCTTATCACGATCGTTCCGATGGTGGCTTGCTGGTAACGCTGGCAGAGATGGCGTTTGCAGGGCATTGCGGCGTGGATGTTGATATTGCTGCACTGGGCAGCGATGCGCTGGCGGCCTTGTTTACTGAAGAGTTGGGCGCGGTGATTCAAATTAATGCTGCCGATCGTGCTGCGGTAGAGAAGATTCTTGCCGTTCACGGATTAGCCGCTTGCAGCCATGTATTGGGTAGCGCACAGCAGGGCGATCGCTTTGTTATCCGCGCGGGTGACAGCGCCGTATACAGCGAAAGCCGCACGACGTTACGTACCTGGTGGGCAGAAACCACCTGGCAGATGCAGCGCCTGCGTGACAACCCGGTTTGTGCCGATCAAGAGCATGAAGCCAAGAAAGATGACAACGATCCGGGCCTGAACGTCCATCTGACCTTCAAACCGGAAGAGGATATTGCTGCGCCAATGATCGCTACCGGAGCGCGTCCGCGTGTTGCCGTATTGCGTGAGCAAGGCGTTAACTCACATGTTGAGATGGCAGCCGCTTTTGATCGCGCAGGTTTCACGGCAGTTGACGTGCACATGAGCGATTTGCTGGCAGGTCGACGCGGTCTGGAAGAATTCCAGGCTTTAGTTGCCTGTGGCGGCTTCTCTTACGGTGACGTACTGGGCGCAGGCGAAGGCTGGGCGAAGTCAATCCTCTTCAACACCCGCGTGCGTGATGAGTTCGAAAACTTCTTCCATCGCCCGCAAACCTTAGCGCTGGGCGTGTGTAACGGTTGCCAGATGATGTCCAATCTGCGTGAACTGATTCCAGGCAGTGAGCTGTGGCCACGCTTTGTACGTAACCAGTCAGAGCGTTTTGAAGCACGCTTTAGTCTGGTTGAAGTTGCAGCAAGCCCATCGCTGTTGCTGGATGGCATGGTCGGTTCTCATATGCCCATCGCCGTTTCGCACGGTGAAGGTTTTGTTGAAGTGCGTGATGGCACACACCTCGCGGCGCTGGAAGCGAAAGGTCAGGTTGCGTTGCGTTTTGTCGATAACTTCGGCAAAGTCACAGAAACCTATCCGGCTAACCCGAATGGCTCGCCAAACGGCATCACCGCCGTGACCAACGAAAGTGGTCGCGTTACGATCATGATGCCACACCCGGAACGTGTATTCCGTACGGTAAGCAATTCATGGCATCCGGCAGAGTGGGGCGAAGACAGCCCATGGATGCGCATTTTCCGCAACGCGCGTAAGCAGTTGGGCTGATTATAAAAGCGTTAGAAAACAAGGAGGCAGCGATGCCTCCTTGTTTTTAATATCGCAATTGTAGGAAAAAGGCGACAAACGGCAACTTGTTGCGTCTCCAAACAGCGACACATATCCTTTTGATTTTAAATGTTAAATTCATTCTTGGTTTTCAGTGTTGGCTATTGGCGACACTTTTTCAGACCAAATGGAACACTTCGCGATGCGACGCGAACCAGCTTGTGGTAATTATCTGATAATAAAGTGATTAATTATATTGGCACGCAAATTGCTTATATTTACATGCGGCTCATTCACCTGTTTATGATTGCCAGGCTTCACGGCCCAGAGCTCATAAAAATCGAATGACGCACCAAACGGAGCCTGTCGTCCACCCCACCGATAATCGCTTGCTTAGCAACGTTATCAAGCATCGGACGCAACGTTGAGTTAGGCTCCACCTATTCTTACCGCGATGTCCCGGCGTCGCGTTAACGGCAGGCCTTAGCGCCTGCCGTTTTCATTTGTTTCCCTTCCTTCCCTTAGCAGAGTCCGCTAGCATCCGATAAGCGTTTTTTAGAGGAAGCGACTGCGTGAAAAAATGGCGTTTATTTCCCCGTTCACTGCGTCAACTGGTGTTGATGGCATTTTTGCTGGTGCTTTTACCGCTGTTGGTGCTGGCATGGCAAGCATGGGAAAGCCTTTCAGCCCTGAGCGAGCAGGCGGCTAATACCAATCGCAACACGTTTACCGATGTGCGTCGCAGTGAGGCGATGGCGCGCACCGCGGTGGAGTTAGAGCGCAGCTATCGACAATATTGCGTTTTAGACGACGCCACCTTGTCACGTCTTTATCAAACCCAGCTCACCCGCTATAACCAAATGCTAAGCTCGCACGCGAATAGCCTGCCGGAACTGCCCGCTTTCCAAACGGTGCAGGCTATCATGCCGCAGCTGACCCAGCTGCAATGCGACAATGGAAATCCCGTTGCGATTGCATCGCAAGCGTTGGATCGCTTTTCAGCCACTAATGCGCAGTTAGTGCAGGACACGCGACAGGTTGTATTCTCGCGGGGTTTACAACTGCAGCGTGAAATTGCCGATCGTGGACAGTTTTTCGGCTGGCAGGCGCTGATTTTATTCATCATCAGCCTGGCGTTGATGCTGTTGTTTACCGGTATGATTATCGGCCCAGTGAAAAGCGTTGAACGTATGATCAATCGACTTGGCGAAGGGCGAGAACTGGGCAGCAGCGTGGTTTTTCGTGGGCCGCGTGAGCTGCGCTCACTCGGTCAACGTATTGTCTGGCTAAGCGAACGGCTGGCATGGCTAGAAACCCAACGCCACGAATTTTTACGCCATCTTTCCCACGAACTGAAAACGCCGTTAGCCAGCCTGCGCGAAGGTGCCGAACTGCTGGCTGACGAAGTGGTCGGCTCGCTCAATACCGATCAAAAAGAGGTTGTTGCGATATTGGATGGCAGCAGCCGTCATTTGCAGCAACTGATTGAACAATTGCTCGACTACAATCGTAAGTTGGCCGACAGCCCAACGCCGCTTGAAACGGTAGCGTTGGATGAGATCATCGATATGGTCGTCAGCGCACATGCTTTGCCCGCCCGAACTAAACTGATGCACACCGAAATCGCGCTTAAGGTGACGCGTTGTCTGGCGGAGCCGATGCTGCTAATGCGCGTTATTGATAATCTCTATTCCAACGCCGTAAACTACGGCAGCGAATCCGGTAACATCTGGCTGCGCAGCCAGCAGCAGGGCGACAGAATTTGGATTGAGGTCGCAAATACCGGTACGCCGATCCCCGCAGAAGAGCAAAAAATGATTTTCGAGCCTTTTTTTCAAGGTAGCCAACAGCGTCAGGGGCCGATCAAAGGCAGCGGACTGGGACTGAGCATCGCCAAAGATTGTGTTCGTCGCATGTTTGGCGATCTTACATTGGTCGATAGCCCAGACGCCGACGTTTGTTTTCGCATTGAACTGAACACCACAGCCGGGAACGTCTGATCGATGAAACTCTTTACACCTTTGTTGCTAAGCATGTTAAGCGGCCTGTTGCTCAGCGGATGCCAGACTGCTCCCGCTTCACCTTCGCACGCTTCGACACAGCCGGTTGCAGAGCCTGATGTGAAATTAGCCGATTACCTTGCTACAGATTGCGACAATGTCTGGCAGATTGAAACGGACGCAGCCATGAGCAATCCACTTTACTGGCTGCGTGCTATTGATTGCGCTGAACGTTTGTCGCCTGCGCAAGCACGAGCTGAAGCTCATCGCTGGCCAGCTGAAAACTGGTCGCGCGCCTTTAAACAGGGCGTATTACTGGCTAACGGTAACGTCACGCCGTTAGAACGACGCGATTATGTCGTGACGCTTGATGCCTTCAGTAATACCTTTCCAGCGGCGGTTCGTCCCCTTATTCAGCTCTGGCGCAGCAATCAGGCGGGGCAACTTGATCTAAGCGAGACGCGTACACGCTATTCTCATCTGCAACAATCGAGTGACGTGCAGATGGATCATCTGCGACAGCAACAACTGCAAATGCGTCAACAATTAGCCGACACCCAGCACAAGCTGGAGCGACTGACCGACATCGAACGCCAGCTCTCGTCGCGTAAAGCACCGGACGTTTCCGACAGCACCCACGGCACAGCCTTGCCGCAAGAAGAGGATCAGTAATGGTAAAACAACCGGCGCGCCTGTTGCTGGTGGATGACGATCCCAGCTTATTGAAACTGTTAGGGATGCGTCTGAGCAGCGAAGGTTATCAAGTCACCACCGCTGCCAGTGGGCCTGAAGCGTTACGTCTGCTGCAAAAAGAGAAGATCGAGCTGGTGATCAGCGATCTGCGTATGGATGAGATGGACGGTCTGGCACTATTTGGCGAGATCCAGAAACGTCATACCGGTTTGCCGGTGATCATTCTTACCGCGCATGGATCGATCCCAGATGCAGTATCTGCTACTCAGCAAGGTGTATTCAGTTTTCTGACTAAGCCGGTGGATCGCGATGCTTTATACAAGGCTATCGACGACGCGCTGGCGCAGCGGGCACCGATCAACGATAACCGCTGGAGCGAAGCGATTGTTACGCGCAATCCACAAATGCTGCATTTGCTTGAACAGGCGCACATGGTGGCGCAATCCGATGTCAGCATATTGATTAATGGTCAAAGCGGAACCGGAAAAGAGATTCTGGCGCAGGCGATTCACGCGGCGAGTCCACGCGCGACGCAACCGTTTATCGCCATTAACTGCGGCGCGCTCCCGGAACAGTTGCTGGAATCAGAGCTGTTTGGTCACGCCAAAGGGGCCTTTACTGGCGCGGTCAGTGCACGTGAAGGGTTGTTCCAGGCTGCGGAAGGTGGCACGCTGTTTCTTGATGAAATTGGCGATATGCCGCAGGCGCTGCAGGTCAAACTGCTGCGCGTATTGCAGGAGCGCAAAGTGCGTCCGCTGGGCAGCAACCATGATATTGCCATCAATGTACGCATCATCTCCGCGACGCATCGCGATCTGCCGAAAGAGATGGAGAAGAAAGAATTTCGCGAAGATCTTTTCTATCGTCTGAATGTCGTGAATTTAAAGATTCCTACGCTGCACCAGCGCACGGAAGATATTCCTTTGTTAGCTAATCACCTGTTACGTCAGGCCGCGGAACGGCATAAACCCCAGATTCGCAGCTTTTCAGTGGATGCCATGAAACGATTAATCTCGGCAAGCTGGCCGGGAAACGTGCGTCAGCTGGTGAATGTAATAGAGCAATGCGTGGCGCTTAGCTCTTCGCCCGTGATTAGTGATGCGTTAGTTGAGCAAGCGCTGACCGGCGAAAACAGCGCGCTACCCACGTTTGTCGAGGCGCGAAATCAGTTTGAGCTGAACTACCTGCGTAAACTGTTGCAGATGACCAAAGGCAACGTGACGAATGCGGCTCGTCTGGCTGGACGTAACCGCACCGAATTTTATAAGCTGCTGTCGCGCCATGAACTGGACGCCAGTGATTTTAAAGAGTAGTTTTCTGCCGCAAAAGGCACGATAAGCCCGCGGCACCGCCAGGAACATTTATACTTGAGAAACCCTTCCGACCACGGAGGGAGAGAGAAAAGGGTCCGATATGAAAAAGATTGATGCAATTATCAAACCATTCAAACTCGATGATGTACGTGAAGCCTTAGCTGAAGTCGGCATCACCGGGATGACCGTAAGTGAAGTCAAAGGTTTTGGTCGTCAGAAAGGTCATACCGAACTTTATCGTGGTGCGGAATACATGGTCGATTTTCTGCCAAAAGTGAAAATTGAAATGGTGGTGGGGGATGATATCGTCGATACCTGCGTCGAAACCATTATGAAAACCGCGCAAACCGGCAAGATTGGTGACGGTAAAATCTTTGTATTCGACGTTGCGCGCGTAGTGCGTATCCGTACCGGCGAAGAAGACGAAGAAGCGATTTAAGCCAGGTTCAACAAAAAGCCCGCAACGGTCAACGCTGCGGGCTTTTTTATTGTAAGGCATTCACTACAAAACTTTGTGCGGGCCAAAGACTTCATAATGAATGCGATCGGCCTCTACACCCGCGTCACGCAGTTGAGTGCCGACAAACTGCATAAAGCCTAGCGGACCGCAAAGATAGTAATGCGTATTCTTATCTTGTAAGCGTGCTGACATCAACGTCACATCCATCAAGCCTGGTGCATTAAAACGATCCGCATCCTGTTCAGTAGGCTCGCGATACCAAATCTGCTGAACGAAATCATTCAGGCGTTTGCCCGTCGTGGTAACCTCCTCACTGAACGCGTGCTGTTCACCGTTTTCAGTGGCATGCAGCCAGCTTACCGGCGCGGCGTGATGTTGGTCGGCTAGGGTATGCAGCATCGCCAGCATTGGGGTTTGGCCGACGCCGGCGGAAATCAGCGCAACCGGCGTGGCAGGATCAATCTGCATAAAGAAATCGCCGTGTGGGGCGGCCAGTTGAACCTCATCACCTACTTTAGCGTGCTGATGCAAATAGCCAGAAACCGTGCCTTGCGCTTCACGTTTCACCGCAATGCGATAATCTTTGCCGTTGCTGCTGTGGGTCAGGGAGTATTGACGAATTTGCTGATGCTCAAACGCCGCAGGATGCAAATGTACCGTCAAATATTGTCCCGGCTGGAAGGTTGCCACCGCACCGCCATCAATCGGGGTCAAGGTGATGCTTTTGATCACGGCGCTTTGTTGCTCAATAGCGCTGATACGGAAAGCACGCGTACCTCGCCAACCGCCCACCTGCTGCTCAGATTCTTGATAAATTGCCTCTTCACGCTGGATAAACACCTGCGCAAGCACACCATACGCACGTCCCCAAGCCGCCAATACCTCTTCGCCTGGATTCAACAGCTCTTTAATGGTTGCTAACAGATGCTCGCCGACAATGGCATATTGCTCAGGCTGAATATTGAGGCTGGTATGTTTCTGCGCAATTTTTTCCACGGCGGGCAACAGCACCGCAAGGTTTTCTAAATTCGCACCGTAGGCGCAAATAGCATTAAACAGCGCTTCGCGCTGCGCGCCGTTGCGCTGGTTATTCATGTTGAACACGTTTTTCAGTTCAGGGTGATGCGACAACATGCGGTCATAAAAGTGGGCGGTAAGTTTTGGGCCACAGGCCGCAACGGCAGGAAGGGTTGATTTCACGGTAGCGATGGTTTGTGCATC
This sequence comes from Pantoea sp. T14, assembly GCF_036663535.1. NCBI lineage: Bacteria > Pseudomonadati > Pseudomonadota > Gammaproteobacteria > Enterobacterales > Erwiniaceae > Pantoea > Pantoea sp. T14. Next base: position 130,128 of record NZ_JAWUEB010000010.1, on the reverse strand, counting down.
AAGCATAAGGAATCCCTTGGTTTGTTAAGTTGTATTTTAAATGCATCTTATAGCCGCTTGGTTTAACTGTAAATTACCCCCTACTTTTTTACAGGGATAAATTTGGCAACTTTTCGTTGCATCGTCAGAGAACTTCCCTCACAACGTGAGGAAAAATAGTGAGGCTTAAGGCGTGTAAAACGGCGTAAAAAACCTTTGCCAGTGCGGGGCCAAACGTTTGCGTAAAAAGAGGGGATTCGCGCTACCGTCACTAGTTAAAACGGTTTACACTGTGGGCCTTCGCCCCTAGCGGGGCTTAAATTGCCGTTAAAAAGATAGCTGAGTCAGGAGATGCGGATGCTAAAGCGTGATATGAACATTGCCGATTATGATGCCGAGTTGTGGCAGGCGATGGAGCAAGAAAAAGTGCGTCAAGAAGAGCACATTGAACTGATTGCTTCTGAAAACTACACCAGCCCGCGTGTTATGCAGGCGCAAGGTTCTCAGCTCACCAACAAATACGCGGAAGGCTATCCGGGCAAACGTTACTATGGCGGCTGCGAATACGTTGATATCGTTGAGCAACTGGCGATTGACCGTGCAAAAGCGCTGTTTGGTGCAGACTACGCTAACGTGCAACCCCATTCTGGTTCCCAGGCTAACTTCGCTGTTTATACCGCGCTGCTGAAGCCGGGCGACACCATTCTGGGTATGAACCTGGCACACGGTGGCCACCTGACGCACGGTTCACCGGTAAACCTGTCCGGTAAGCTCTACAACGTGGTGCCTTACGGCATCGATGAAACCGGTAAAATTGATTACAACGAATTGGCTGAGCTGGCGAAAACCCATCAGCCTAAAATGATCGTTGGTGGTTTCTCTGCGTATTCAGGTATCTGCGACTGGGCAAAAATGCGTGAAATCGCAGACAGCGTAGGCGCTTATCTGTTCGTGGATATGGCACACGTTGCGGGTCTGATCGCAGCTGACGTTTATCCAACGCCAATTCCGCATGCTCACATCGTCACTTCAACCACTCACAAAACCCTTGCGGGTCCTCGTGGTGGTTTGATCCTTGCAAAAGGCGGCGACGAAGAGCTGTACAAAAAGCTGAACTCTGCGGTGTTCCCGGGTGGCCAGGGCGGCCCGTTGATGCACGTCATTGCAGGTAAAGCCGTTGCTTTCAAAGAAGCGATGGAGCCTGAGTTCAAAACGTACCAGCAGCAAGTTGCGAAAAACGCGAAAGCGATGGTAGAAGTGCTGATTGAACGCGGTTACAACATTGTTTCTGGCGGTACCTACAACCATCTGTTCCTGATCGATCTGGTGAGCAAAAACCTGACCGGTAAAGAAGCCGATGCTGCATTGGGACGTGCGAACATCACCGTGAACAAAAACAGCGTACCAAACGATCCTAAGAGTCCATTTGTGACTTCAGGCGTGCGTATCGGTACCCCAGCTGTAACGCGTCGTGGCTTCAAAGAAGCGGACGTGCGTGAGCTGGCTGGCTGGATTGCTGACGTGTTGGATAACATCAACGACGAAGCAACTATCGAACGCATCAAGCAGAAAGTCCTGGAAATTTGCAGCCGTTTGCCGGTTTACGCGTAAGCGTTTAGTCGCCAGGGTTAGCAGAAAAAAGGATGGCGAAAGCCATCCTTTTTTATTGCCGCAACTACAGTGCTCTGCCAAAGTAGCGGCCATTCTTGCTGCGTCGCAGCATCTTTGCTGGAGGGAATATGGCAATCGGCTCCGCCAAATGGCTCGGATTGAGCTACTTCACTTACTTCTTTTGTTATGGCATTTACCTGCCTTTCTGGGGCGTGTGGTTAAAAGGCACAGGCCTTGATGCTGAGAAAATTGGTCTGCTGCTCGGCTGTGGCATGGTGGCGCGTTTTGTCGGCAGCTTGCTGATTGCTTCACAAGTACGAAATCCCGCTCAACTCATTACCGCGCTGCGCTTGTTGGCATTAATGACCTGTCTGTTTGCGGTAGGTTTTTGGGTAGGAGAGCAATGGCTGTGGCTGCTGATGGTGATGGTGGGCTTCAATCTGTTTTTCTCGCCGCTGGTGCCGCTTAGCGATGCGCTTGCCGCAACCTGGACGCAGCAAATTGGCCTGGCGTACGGCCCTGTAAGACTGTGGGGATCGCTGGCCTTTGTGATTAGCTCGGCATTAACGGGCCTGCTGGTCAGCGCGTACTCATCACAGGCAATCTTAGCGTTGTTATCACTTGGTGGGATTTGTATGTTGGCGGGCATGATGCTGTCACCCGCTACACGACCGCAGGGCAGCGAAAGACAAGGTGCCGCAGACGGTGGCTGGCAAGCCTGGCGATCTTTATTACGTGAAAATGCAGTCTGGCGCTTTATGTTATGCGTCACGCTGTTGCAGGGCGCGCACGCCGCTTACTACGGCTTCAGTGCTATCTGGTGGCAAGAAAGCGGTTATTCTGCCTCGGTGGTGGGCTATTTATGGTCACTGGGCGTTGTGGCAGAAATCATCGTGTTTGCTTCGAGTAATCGATTATTCCACCGCTGGAGCGCACGCGATTTATTGTTGTTGTCGGGTATTTGCGCCTTGATTCGCTGGAGCTTATTAGGCGCCAGCACCGCGCTACCGTTGCTCATTGTGGCGCAAATTCTTCATTGCGGCAGTTTCACGGTGTGTCATCTGGCCGCGATGCGTTTTATTGCCGCACGCAAAGGTGCGGAAGTGATCCGCCTGCAGTCGCTTTACTCTGCGTTGGCGATGGGCGGCGGTATTGCGGTAATGACCATGATTTGCGGTGTCCTGTTCACACATTTGCAGGGGCATCTGTTTTGGGTCATGGCGCTGGTAGCACTGCCTGCTCTGTTTTTACGTCCGCGTTACGACTCCAGTAAATAACGAATCCGCTGCTGATGATGTGCGGTCAGCGGCAGTTCAGCATGGATCAGTGGCGGTGAAAACAGCGGTAGCGAGGTTGCATAGGGCGAGATCACCATATCGATCTCGCGCGGTGCACCATCGCGCTGGAAATCCCGTATTGCCAGATATTTGATATTAATTGGCAACAAGGTAATCTCACGAATTTGCTGTTCCACCTCTTGCTCTAGCTGAGGATTTTCGCCGGTTAGCAGCAACACCTGCTTCTCCTGCAACGCGTTTTCCTGCATCAGCCACGCGCCGAAAATCACCGTAATCAGGCTGATCTCTTCCGGGTTAAACGCCACTTCATAATCTGTCTCAAACGCAGTTAACGCTTGTTGCGTGGTCCGCAGCAGGCGTGGATAGAGGTGAGCAACGTCAAGCGCCACGCTGTTATCAATGCCAATCGTGAAATGGAGGCGATCCAGCGCCTGAGCTAAATGGGTGTAAAGCTGCTGCCGCAATTCGCTGCGATCAGCGAAGGTGACTTCGGCGCAGCGCTCAAAATCATCGATCAGTCTGTCGGTGGAGATCATCAAACGGTATTCACTGGGATGCTTCAACGATTCTGCATTGGGCGCATGGATCAGGCTAAACAGCAGCGTCCAAAATTCAGCTTCGGAGGGATGCGGTGCAAGGTGGCAACGCTTTTGCCAATGATGAATCACATCCATTGCAACGTCCCGTTCAGCTTTATTGAGTAGCCATGCACATTGCTGTTCATTGAAAAGTGCGGGCTGGCGCTGGCATAGCCCATATTTCATTAAAATCTGTAAAAAAAGACGATCGCGTGGCGTAAAATCACGCGCCAGCCGCTGGCTACAATGTTGGATAAGCGCCTGCAAATTGATCTCATCGTAGAGCACTTTCTCAATTTTCATGACTTTCAAGCGTTGACGCAGCGGCGCAGCGAAATGATCACGAACAAAATCTTCCGACAAGCGCAAGCTACGCCGCAGGTTATGCAGCAAACAGATACGTCGGTCCAACTCCGTGCCATGGATGCGCAAGCTGCCGTCCACCATTTGATGCAGTTCAAGTTGGTGGTAGCGCTGTATCTCGTCACCGACATCCGCGATATCCTGTCGGGCAACCGCAGGATCTACGCCATTAAGCTGGCAAATTTTTTCTAGCGTTAATGCGGGAGTCGGCAGAAACAACAGCAGCAAGAGATGGCAACGGCGCTGGGAACGGGTGAAGAGTGGTGCTGAAGATGTAGCAGAACTCATCAATCAAAATTCCAGCGGGTAATTTTGAGCTAAGAATAGTCAACCGCCTGCGACACCGCGTAAATTGTCCGGTTTTTTGCTCAGAGGTTTAAAGCGGGTCACAAAATTTTGTTACTTATGGATTCTTTTCATCAGGAACGTTACTTTATAACATTATGAAACGCACACTTTTTGCTTTGCTGATACTGATGAGTTCGACGGCTTTAGCGCATCCGCACAGCTTTATCGATATGAAAACTGAATTAGTCGTTGATGGTGATCATTTTACCGGCCTGAAAATGACCTGGACGATGGATGAGATCACCTCCGCTGATCTGTTATATGACGCGGGTGACGCGAAACCGGGTTCGGTGATCTGGAAAAAGTTGGCGGCAGGCGTCATGGCTAATGTATTGGGCCAGCACTATTTTTCTGAAATCTGGCACAATAAACAGCGGGTGAAATTTTTGAATTTACCAAAAGAGTATCAGCTCTCACGTAACGGTCACAAAGCGGTGCTGGAATTCATCCTGCCGCTGGCAGAACCCCCCATACTCAGCGGCCAGCGCTTCGAAATCCTGACATTCGATCCCACCTATTTTGTCGATATGTTTTATGACAATGCAGGCGCGTTGAGCTTGCCAGCCCGTTTGCAGTCGCGCTGTGCATTTGACCTTAACACGCCCAAACCAAACGATTCACTGAAGCAATATGCCTTGTCTCTGGACAAAGCAGACGCGCCGCCGGAAGAAGTCGATTTAGGACGGCAATTTGCCCAAACGGTGATATTGACATGTCATTGATGTCTCTGTCGCCACGCGTGATGCGCAGCTGGCCGCTTTGGTTACTGGCTGCATTATTGATGGTGCTGGGCGTGACCCTTTGGCTGCACTGGTCGCAGATTCTGTTGCAGAGCGTGTTGTGGCAGAAAACGCTGCACCGCGAAATGACCCAGTTGTTGCAGCAGGTAGCTGATCAACCTCATCAGGCTGGCCTTTCACTGCTGTTATTCAGCCTGCTCTATGGCGTGCTGCATGCGCTGGGCCCGGGACATGGCAAAGTCGTCATCACCACTTTTTTGGCAACCCATCCGGCAAAGCTAAAAACCAGCTTGAAACTCACGCTGCTGGCATCGCTGCTGCAAGGTACAGTTGCCATCGTGTTAGTGACGCTCATGCTAGTTATTCTGCAAACGTCGTCACGTCAGCTTCATCTCGGCAGTTTTTGGCTTGAAAAGGGCAGCTATTTGCTGGTGATTGGATTAGGCATTTGGATAGGTTATCGCGCGCTACAGTCGCTTTGGCAGCAACGGCAGCAGCGTTCGGTACTAAAAATCTATACTTTACGGCCTGATCATCAACACGATGCACATTGCGGCTGCGGTCACGCGCATCTGCCCAGCGCGCAGCAAATTTCTGAGGCGGTGAATGGCAAGACGCAGTTACTGGTGGTGATGTCGATGGGTTTACGCCCTTGCTCGGGTGCCATCATGATGCTGCTGTTCGCTAAGGTCATCGGCGTCTATCTCTGGGGCGTGGCATCGGCAGCAGTAATGGCCGTGGGCACCGCACTGACTATCTCCGCCATTGGCTTGTTCGTGCAGCGATCACGTGCTTTAGCCCAGCGGTTGGCACGCGTCAGCGGTGTAGCGAAAAGTGCACGCCTTTTGATGCCCCTGCTGGCGCTGTTGTGTAGCCTGCTATTAATATTTGCCGGAACACTATTATGGCAATCAGCACAACCCGCATTAACCGGTGGAATTCGCCCTTTCTAATTATTAAAAAAGCGCAGCGGAATTTATATTTCCACGCGCTATTCTCCTCGCTAGTTATTTTTTCACGCCTCGGTAATATTTTTATCTCTTCACGCTTTGCTGGTGAAATGAGTTTTCTCTGTCTACGCTGAATAACAACCAAAGGGTATTAACTCACTCGGTTAGATAATTAAAAGTTTTTACTTACGTCTGTCGCAAGGAGAATACATTATGGCTGAAACTCGGATTAGTAATGGTACTACGCAAACGGTGGCAACAACGCCTGCCGGCTTACCATTGAAACGTATTTCCTGGAGCGCTGTTTTCGCAGGGGTTATATGTGCTTTGATCGTGCACATTTTATTAGCCCTGCTTGGAACCGCAATTGGCGCCACCACCATCGATCCTATGGAAGAAAAGAATCCACTGCAGCATCTCGGCACAGGTGCGTTGGTGTGGACCGCCATTAATATGCTGCTGGCTATGGCTGCAGGTAGTTACGTTGCCGGACGTTTAGCGCAGCGTGAAGGTGCAATGCATGGTTTGTTAATGTTCGGCCTGAGCACATTATTTACCATTTGGCTCGCAGTTTCACTCGCCAGCAGCGTATTAGGCGGTGCAATGAATATTGTGGGTTCAGGATTTCAGGCATTGGGTAGTGGTATTTCCGCCGCCGCGCCGTCGGTTACGCAAATGGCAAAAGATAAGCTACAAGAAAATAATATTAATTTAGGCGATCTGCAAAATGAGCTGGAAACCACGCTGCGCCAAACGGGCAAGCCGGAATTACAGCCAGAGAACTTACAGCAGGATGCAAATAAAGAAGCGCAAAATGCAGAGAACCAAGCGGCGGATACAGCTAAGCAGCCACAAAATGCTGATACTGACTTAACAAACTGGCTGCGCGGCATCATGGATCGTCACTCAGATACATTACAAGCAGCCGATCGTGACGCTTTGAAAAATATCATTAAAGCGCGTACTGGGAAAAGCGATCAGGAAGTCGATCAGATTGTGGCCCAGACTGAACAGAGCTACCAACAGGCGATGCAGAAATATCAGGAACTCAAACAGCAGGCTGAGCAAAAAGCGCGTGAAGCGGCTGAGCAGGCTGCCGCTGCTACGGCAAAAGCCAGCTGGTACGCTTTCTTCATGCTAATTATTGAAGCTATCCTGGCCGGTGTGATGGGAATGATTGGCCGTCGTACTCAGCCGCATCAGGTTCTGAGCCACGAACGTCGTTAATTTTCTTTAGTCTCTGAAAGGCAATAAAAAAGGCGGCATAGGAATGCCGCCTTTTTCGTTCACGCTGTCGCGCGATACCTCTCTGCTTTTAGCGCTTCAGCGCTTCACTCAGTTCTTCACGCATAGAGGAAAGCATCGCTTTTACGACACGAGGATTACCCGCTACGAGGTTACCTGAGTGCAGATAGCCGTGATTACCCGTGAAATCCGTGACCAAACCGCCTGCTTCACGCACCAGCAAATCGCCTGCTGCGAAATCCCACGGCTTAAGGCCGATCTCGAAATAACCATCAACGCGTCCTGCTGCAACATACGCTAAATCCAACGCAGCTGAACCGGTGCGACGGAAATCGGCACACTGAGTAAAGAGTTTGGTAACGATGTTCATGTAAGTTGGCGCGTGCTGCTTCAGTTTGAACGGGAAGCCGGTTGCCAGAATAGTGCCATCCAGATCGCGAGCGATGCTTCCGCGCAGACGATATCCATTAAGCTGTGTGCCTTGACCACGTACTGCGCTGAACAGCTCATTGCGCATTGGATCGTAAACCACGGCAACTTCGGTGCGGCCTTTGATGCGCACAGCGATAGAAACAGAGAAGTGGGGCAGACGTTTGATGAAATTGGTGGTGCCATCCAGCGGATCGATTACCCATTGAATGTCCTGATCTTCGCCCGCCAGTTCACCGCTTTCTTCGGTGATAATGGTGTGCTGCGGATATGATTTACGAATAACTTCGATAATCAGGCGTTCTGCGTCGCGGTCAACATTGGTAACGAAGTCGTTGCTGCCTTTCTGGCTAGCCTCGACGGCGTCCGGGGTTTCATAATTCTTGGCAATTAAATTTCCGGCCTTGCGCGCTGCGCGCACGGCGATGTTGAGCATCGGATGCATCGGTATCTCTCACTGGATGTTAAAGAACGGGGAAAACGGCGCGGAGTATATCAGCGTGTTCGGTAAATGTCCTGTTTTTATGTTAGGCTGAGCGCCATCATTTTCTGACCAATCCCAATTATGCTGCAAAATATTCGAATTGTGCTGGTGGAAACCTCCCACACCGGCAACATGGGCTCCGTTGCGCGCGCCATGAAAACCATGGGTTTAACGAATCTTTATCTGGTTAATCCGCTGGTGAAGCCGGATTCCCAAGCTATATCCCTGGCCGCAGGCGCCAGCGATGTTATTGGCGAAGCCAAAATCGTTGACTCGCTCGACGAGGCGATCGCCGGATGTAGCCTTGTTGTTGGCACCAGCGCACGCTCACGTTCGCTGCCATGGCCAATGCTCGATGCGCGCGAATGCGGCATCAAAAGTGTGGAAGAGGGCCAGCAAGCGCCGGTCGCGCTGGTGTTTGGTCGTGAGCGCGTGGGGCTAACTAACGACGAATTGCAGAAATGCCATTATCACGTCGCGATTCAGGCTAATCCAGAGTACAGCTCACTGAACCTGGCGATGGCGGTACAGATCATCGCCTATGAAGTGCGCATGGCATGGCTGCAGGCGCAAGAAAAAGCCGATCCAAAACCAGAGTATCAAGCGTCACCTTATCCGCTGGTCGACGATCTTGAGCGCTTTTATCAGCACATGGAACAGATGATGCTGCGCAGCGGCTTTATTCGTGAAGCCAATCCGGGCCAGGTAATGAGCAAATTGCGTCGCCTTTATACCCGTGCGCGTCCAGAACGTGATGAGCTCAATATTTTGCGCGGCATGCTTTCTTCATTTGAGAAGCGTAAAAACAGCAAGGATGGCGACGATAATAGTTGAGTAAATTACTTGGTTAAATACTTGACTAAAATACTCGGTTAAATAGTTGACCAATTTACTCGGGAATGTCAGACTTCGGACATCTTTCGCTAATCCTCCGATAACCGGACGCTATTGAGGTCGTACGCTATGAGACTGACATCCAAAGGACGTTATGCCGTTACTGCTATGCTGGACGTTGCCCTTCATTCCCATGAAGGCCCGGTTCCGCTAGCTGATATTTCTGAGCGTCAGGGCATTTCGCTGTCGTATTTGGAGCAGTTATTCTCGCGTTTACGTAAAAATGGCTTAGTGGCCAGTGTTCGCGGCCCGGGTGGCGGTTATCTGCTTGGTAAAGAGTCGAATGCTATCGCGGTAGGCGAAGTGATCACGGCGGTTGACGAATCTGTCGATGCCACTAAATGTCAGGGCAAAGAAGGTTGCCAGGGCGGCGAGCGTTGCCTGACTCACGTTCTGTGGCGCGATCTGAGCGTGCGCATTAGTGAGTTCCTGAACAACATTACGCTGGCTGAATTGGTCAACAATCAGGAAATCCTTGATGTTGCCGATCGTCAAAATGCGAATGACAACCGTCGCTTCCAGAAGCCGCGTGCTCAGGAAATTAACGTTAACCTACGCGCCTCTTAATCCCTGCCTCTTCGGCCCTTACTGCTAACGCGGTCAGGGCCGTTTCTGCTATAAATACGTATGAATTTTTATACGGAGCTGTAGCGCAATGAAATTACCGATTTACCTGGATTACGCCGCAACCACGCCGGCCGATCCGCGTGTGGCCAGCAAAATGATGCAATTTTTGACGCTGGACGGCACCTTTGGTAATCCGGCCTCGCGTTCTCACCGTTTTGGTTGGCAATCTGAAGAAGCGGTCGACGTTGCGCGCAATCAAGTGGCGGAACTGGTTAATGCCGATCCACGTGAAATTGTTTTCACCTCCGGCGCGACTGAATCAGATAACCTCGCCATAAAAGGCGCTGCCCATTTTCATCAGGCGCGCGGCAAACACATCATCACGAGCAAAACGGAACACAAAGCGGTGCTCGACAGTTGTGAACAACTTGAGCGCGAAGGCTTTGACGTGACCTATTTAACGCCTGCCGCTAATGGCATCATCACGTTGGATGCGCTGCGCGCGGCGCTGCGTGATGACACCGTGTTGGTTTCAATCATGCACGTCAATAATGAAATTGGTGTCATTCAGGATATCGCTGCCATGGGCGAGTTGTGTCGTGAGCGCGATATTCTCTTTCATGTTGATGCCACACAAAGCGTCGGCAAATTACCCATTGATCTCAGCAAACTAAACGTCGATTTGATGTCCTTTTCAGCGCATAAAATCTACGGCCCGAAAGGCATTGGCGCGCTCTACGTGCGGCGTAAACCGCGTATTCAAATTGCGGCCCAGATCCATGGCGGCGGTCATGAGCGCGGTATGCGTTCGGGAACGTTGCCGGTGCACCAGATTGTCGGCATGGGTGAGGCGTACCGTATCGCCCATGAAGAGCGTGAACAAGAGATGGCGCGTTTGCAGCAACTGCGCGATCGTTTATGGCAAGGGCTTAGCGTGCTCGATAATGTCTACCTCAACGGCGATCTGCAGCAAAGTTCTGCCAATATCCTTAATGTCAGCTTTGCCAATGTTGATGGCGAATCGTTGATCATGGCCCTAAAAGATTTAGCGCTCTCCTCGGGTTCAGCCTGTACTTCTGCCAGTCTTGAACCTTCTTACGTGCTGCGAGCCTTGGGCCTGAGCGACGAACTTGCACACAGTTCGCTGCGCTTTTCGCTTGGCCGTTTTACCACTGAAGAAGAGATCGATTACGCCATCACATTGGTGCAAAAATCGGTCACACGTCTGCGCGCCTTGAATTCTGCTGCACGCTAATCGTTAAGCCGCATGATTCTGGAAAGGGCGCTATTGTCCGGGATGCGCTGGCATCGCCTGAAATAATCTGTTATCAGGATTGTCTGCACATTCCATGTAACACCTTCACAGGCCGTACCTACACTTTGCCTGGATGACACTTATAACGTATACGGAGCTTCGCGATGACCACGCAACCGATGAACATCACTCTTAGCAACCAGCCCGCCGATGCGCGCTGGGGCGAAAAAGCCATTCTGACCAGCAACGACAGCGGTATGACGCTGCATATTACCGGCGCTGATGCGCTGATGACGATTCAACGCGGCGCACGCAAAATTGATGGTCAGGGCGTTCGCCATGTCGCGCTGGTCGGTGAGGGCTGGCACCTCGAACAGTGCTGGGCTTTCTGGCAAGGCTATCGTGGACCAAAAGGCAAACGTCAGGTTGACTGGCCGACACTGGGTGAGCATGAGCAAGCTGAGTTTGCTCGCCGCCTGAAAATCGTTGATTGGGTACGTGACACCATTAACCTGCCAGCAGAAGAGTTGGGGCCAGAAGATTTAGCGCACAGCGCAGTGGATTTGATCAGTGAAGTAGGCGGCGATGCTGTTAGCTATCGCATTACCAAAGGCGAGGATCTGCGCGAGCAAGGTTACATGGGCTTGCATACGGTTGGGCGCGGTTCAAATCGCCCACCCGCTTTTCTTGCCCTGGATTTCAACCCAACCGGCGACGACAAAGCACCGGTTTACGCTTGTCTGGTCGGCAAAGGTATCACCTTTGATACTGGCGGTTACAGCATGAAGCAGAGCAGCTTCATGGACTCAATGAAATCCGATATGGGCGGTGCGGCAACGGTGACTGGCGCGCTGGCGATGGCCATTTCACGCGGTCTTAATAAGCGCGTAAAACTCTATCTTTGCTGCGCGGATAACATGGTTAGCAGCAATGCCTTCAAACTGGGCGATATCATTCGCTATCGTAACGGCAAATCCGTTGAAGTCATGAATACCGATGCGGAAGGGCGTTTGGTCCTGGCCGATGGCCTGATTGATGCCAGCGAGCAAAAGCCGACTTTACTGATTGATGCGGCAACGCTGACCGGTGCGGCAAAGACGGCGCTCGGCAACGATTATCACGCCCTGTTTACCTTTGATGATGTCATGGCGCAGTCACTGATGGGCAGCGCAGTCAGTGAGAACGAGCCGTTCTGGCGCTTGCCGTTGGCAGAATTCCATCGTAGCCATTTGCCATCAAACTTTGCCGATCTGAACAATATTGCCAGCCCAGCACATGCTGCGGGTGCCAGCAGCGCGGCTGCTTTTCTGTCGCATTTTGTCAGCGATTATCAGCAAGGTTGGTTGCACATTGACTGCTCCGCCACCTATCGCAAAGCCGCAGTGGATCAGTGGTCTGCGGGTGCAACCGGTCTTGGCGTACGTACGCTGGCAAACCTGTTACTGAAGTAAACGATCCCAGCGGCGGCAAACAGGCCGCCGCTTTTTTGAGAGTAGATTATGAATCGTCTTGAAGAAGTGCTGAAGCTGGCGGCAACCGAGCCTGCGCATCGTCCCGAGTTTTTCCAGTTATTGCTGGAAGCAGATGCCTGGGTGCCAGGTGAAAGCACTGCACAGCAGCTGGATGCCAATACACCGGTCGATTTGCAGCACTGGGAAAAAGAAGATGGCAGCAGCGTCATTCCGTTTTTTACCTCTGAACACGCGATGAGCGAAGCCATCAGTGCTGAACAAGCTTATCTGCGTTTGCCGGTTCGCACGCTGTTCGAAATGACACGTGGCGAAGCGCTGTTTCTGAACCCAAAATTGCCGAGCGGTAAAGAGTTTTCTGCGGCTGAGATCAGCCATCTGTTGGGCGAGCAGGGCGATGCGCTGAGCCAACAAACAGTGTTGGAAGGCGGGCATGCGCTGCTGTTATCAGAAGTGGCGGAACCGCCTGCGCAGATGATCGATTCTCTGACCCAGCTGTTCAGCAAGTACAAACAGGTGCGACGCGCCTTTGTCGCCAGCATTCGTGAAAGTGCGGAAGAAGAGCCAAATCTGCTGATTGGCATCGAGGCGGAAAGCGATATTGACGCCATCATTCAGGCTGCAGGCAGCGTAGCGACTGATACCTTACCGGATGATGCGCCCATCGATATTTGCGAAGTGACGCTGGACGATCGCGGCATCAGCCACTTTTTTACCGCCCACATTACGCCATTTTATGAACGTCGCTGGGGCAGTTTCCTGCGCGACTTCAAGGGCAGCCAGCGTATTATCTAAAAAAAGTGCGGCACTGTTTATCGTTAAACAGGCCGCACTTTTTCAATTAATACGTTTATTTCTCAATGGGTAAGTCGTCGCGGCTGCCCCATTCGCCCCACGAACCGTCATACAGCGCGACATTACGCGCACCCAGCGCAGTCAGCGCCAGAATCACCACCACCGCAGTCACACCCGATCCACAGCTGGCAACCACCGGTTTTTCAATATCCACACCCGCTTTAACAAACAGGTCGCGCAGCTCAGCTACCGGCTTTAACTCGCCGTTCGCCACCAGATTGTTCCACGGCACATTCAGGCTACGCGGGATATGACCACGATGCAGTCCGGGCCGCGGTTCATCCACTTCTGCATTGAAGCGATTCGCGGCTCGCGCATCGACAATCTGCGCACCGCCTTCATGGCTGATCAGCAACACATCATTCAAACGCTTAACCTGGCTTTCATCGTAGGTGGCTTCAAACTCGCCTTCTGGCAGCGTAACCGGGCCGGCTTCTACCGGGAAGCCTGCCGCTTTCCAGCCCTGCAAACCGCCCGCTAAAATAGAAACCTGCTGTACGCCAAAAGCGCGCAGCATCCACCATGCACGGGGTGCCGAGAACAGGTTGCCTTCATCGTACACCACTAAATGTTTATCGCTGCTGACGCCCAGTTCGCGCATCGCCACTGAAAAACCTTCGGCGCGCGGCATCATGTGCGGATAGGGGCTGGTGTGATCGGAGAGCGCTTCAATATTGAAAAAAGGCGCATCAGGTAAATGGCCTGTCAGATATTCGGCTTGAATATCCCGCACCGCCTCCATGCCTGGCGGCAGCATTCGCGCATCCAGCACTTGCAGGTCTTTGTCGGTGTAATGTTCATTCAACCAGTCAGCGGATACAAACAGGGGAGCTGTCATAGCAACCTCTTCTCAAGATTCAGGAAGAGCCAGTTTCCGGTAATGGGCGCGCTATCTCAAGGGAAAGCGTTGATTAAATGGCGGCGTTGATGTGAAATTGCGCAGCGTTATTTACAACCTCTTCTGGGTCTGGGTGAAGGATTTACCATGAACAAACGCATTAACCGGCTGCTGCTCAGCATGCTGTTGAGCAGTGTGCTGCTGAGTACCGCAGCGCTTACTTCTTTTTCAGCTGTTGCCGCTGAGTCAGTGACGGCAACATCGCTAGCCAAGCCGCTTCAGGTGAGTGATCTCTCTGAATTACAGCTGGACGGCGCAGCGACGTTAGTGCTGACCTTCAATGCTCCGCTCGATGAAAAGCAGGATTTCTCTCGCCTGGTCACACTGACCGATGATGAACGCGGAAAAGTTGACGGCGGTTGGGAGCTTTCAAACAACCGTAAAGCGCTGCGTTTTCGTCACCCTGAACCCTCCCGTAAGCTGTCACTGAAGGTCAATGCCGCGCTGCGTGCCGCCAGCGGTGAAAGCCTTAGCGCGCCTTTCTCGCAAAAGCTTACCACCCGCGATATTCAACCGATGGTGGGATTTGCCAGCCGGGGTTCATTGTTGCCGCTGCGTTTGACGCAAGGTTTACCGGTTCTTGCGCTAAATATTGCGCGCGTTGATGTGGATTTTTTCCGGGTTAAAAACGCCACGCTGGCAGATTTTTTGGCTCAGTGGAATTACGGCAGCAACTTGTCGAGTTGGCAATCTGACGATTTACTGAAAAACGCAGATTTGGTCTATACCGGCCGCTTTGATCTCAATCCAGCACGCAATACACGTGAAAAATTGCAGCTACCGCTGAGCAACGTGGATGCTCTCAAGCAGCCGGGTGTTTATCTGGCGGTGATGAAACAGGCTGGCAGTTATCACTACAGCACGCCCGCCACGTTGTTTACGCTCAGCGATATTGGTCTGTCGCTGCATCGCTTCCCTACGCAATATGATCTCTTTACCCAAAGCCTGGAAACTGGCGCACCGCTTTCAGGCGTCAGCGTGCAGTTGCTGGATGAGAAAGGGCAGCAACTGGAAAAAAGCGAGAGCGATAATAACGGGCATTTACGCTTCAAAGCTCAACCCAAAGGCAAGCTGCTACTCGCCACCCTGGGTGAACAGACTTCATTAATTGATCTCACTCGCCCGGCGCTCGATCTGGCTGAATTCCCTGTCGCCGGGCCGCAAGGTTACGAAAAACAGCTGTTCGTATTTGGGCCACGCGATCTGTATCGTCCAGGCGAAACGGTGATAGTTAACGCTCTGCTGCGTGATGTTTATGGCAATCCGTTGCCCGCGCAGCCCATCAAAGCTGAGCTGCTGCAACCGGATGGTGAAGTGTCGCGCAGCTTTGTCTGGCAGACGGAAAAGGGTTTTTACCAACAGCGTCTGACGTTACCAGCCTCTGCGATGACCGGCGAATGGTCATTGCGCCTGAATACCGGTGACAATTTGCCGCGACAGTGGAAATTTCAGGTAGAGGACTTTTTGCCAGAGCGCATGGCGCTTACTCTGAAAAACAGCGATAAGCCGCAACACGCTGATGCTGACATTACTTTTGATATTGCTGGGCGTTATCTTTATGGCGCACCCGCCGCGGGAAATCAGCTGCAAGGCCAGCTTTATCTTCGTCCGGCACGTGAAGCAGTTGCTGCGCTGCCAGGTTATCAGTTTGGTGATATCACCGAAGAGGGATTAACGCGCAGCCTGGGTGACGTCGACCTCAAGCTGGATGCAAAAGGTCAGGCGCAACTGGCGGTTGAAAGTCAGTGGGCAGAAAGTCATTCGCCGCTCAATCTGATTCTACAAGCCAGCCTGCTTGAAACCGGTGGTCGTCCGGTCACGCGTCGTGTAACCCAGGCGATTTGGCCAGCCGATGCGCTGCCGGGTATTCGCCCGCTGTTCAGCAGCAAAGCCGTCTATGACTACCGCAACGATAGCTACCATGACGAACCCACGGTGCCAGAAAATAGCCAGGCCGAGTTTGATATCCTGTATGCCAACAGCAAGGGTGAAAAGCTCGCCGTAAACAATCTGGATGTCAGACTCATTCGTGAACGCCACGACTATTACTGGAGCTTTTCCGACAGCGAAGGTTGGCAATCACGCTTCGATCAAAAAGATCTGCAGGAAGATGAACAGCGCATCACGATTCCTGCTGGCGGCAGCAGCAAAGTCAGTTTCCCGGTGGAGTGGGGCGCCTATCGTCTGGAAGTGCAGGCCGGTGAGAAAATTGTTAGTAGCGTGCGATTCCAGGCCGGTTACAGCTGGCAGGATAACACCAACGGCACTGGCGCATTACGCCCGGATCAGGTCAAGTTGAAGCTCGATAAAGCGGCTTATCAACCGGGTGATACTGCACAGATACAGGTGGAATCGCCCGCAGCGGGCAAAGGTTATCTGTTGGTTGAATCGAGCAGTGGCACGCTTTGGTGGCAGGCACTGGATGTTCCCGCTGGCGGTACCACCCTCGCTGTGCCCATCGATAAAAGCTGGCAGCGCCACGATCTCTATCTCAGCGCCATCGTGGTGCGTGAAGGGGATAAAGTCAGCGGTGCTACGCCAAAACGCGCGGTGGGTTTACTGCATTTACCCATGGCAACAGAAGCGCGGCGTTTAACGCTGGCACTCGACGCACCTGACAAGGTTCGTCCCGATCAAACGGTGAAAATCAACATAAAAGCCAGCCGGGAAGGTGGCGCACTACCGCAGCAGATTCATCTGCTGCTGTCGGCCGTGGATAGCGGCGTACTCAGCATCACGGATTATTCAACCCCGAACCCGTGGGACGCCTTCTTTGGCCGTAAACGTTACAACGCCGATCAATATGATGTATTTGGCCAGCTGATTGAAGGCGGAGGGCGGCTGGCGGCATTACGCTTCGGCGGCGATGCCAGCGAAGATGCCATGCGGCGCGGCGGCAAAAAGCCGGTCACACAGGTCAATATTGTGGCGCAGCAATTACAGGCGGTCACGCTGGATGAAAACGGGGAAGGCACGCTGGAACTGCCGATTCCAACCTTTAACGGTGAGCTGCGCCTGATGGCCCAAGGCTGGAGTGAGGAGAGTTTTGGCGCAGCAGAGCGCAAGCTGGTGGTCGCTGCACCGCTTATTACCGAACTCGCCACACCGCGCTTCCTGGCGGGCGGCGACCAAGCGAACCTGGCGCTGGATATCACTAATCTCACCGATCTCCCGCAAACGTTAAAAGTGAATTTCTCTGCCAACGGATTGGTTGCACTGAATGGCGCAGTGACACAAAACGTGACGCTGGCGAAAGGCGCGCGAACCACGCTGAAAGTGCCGGTTAAAGCGCTGAACGGCTTTGGTGATGGCAGCGTAGACGTTGAAGTGTCTGGCCTGAATCTGCCGGGTGAAAATCTCAAGTCCAGCAAGCAGCAGTGGAAAATAGGCGTGCGGCCCGCTTATCCAGCGGAAACACTGAATTTCGATGCAGTGATTACGGCCAATCAGCCGTGGCAAGTGATGGCAACTGCGTTCAGCGGAATGGAGAAAGAGACCTTAAGCGGCAGATTGTCGCTCAGCAATCGTCCACCGCTGAACATCGCCAGCTACATCAGCGAGCTGTACGCTTATCCTTATGGCTGCCTGGAACAAACCGCCAGCGGAATCTGGCCGTCGGTATTTACCCGCCATGCGCAACTTATGGCAATGGGCATCAAAAGCAGCAGCGACGATGCGCGTCGTGCCGCCATTGATACCGGTATTGCTCGCATGGCGGGAATGCAGCGGCCCAACGGCAGCTTCGGCTTGTGGAGCAAACAAAGCGAAGAGGAGTTTTGGCTGACAGCGTATGTCGCTGACTTTTTATTGCGTGCCAACGAAGCGGGGTATGCGCTGCCAGAAGGTGTCATCGCCCGCGCCGATGAGCGTCTGCTGCGCTATCTGCAAGATCCGTCACAAATTGACAAAGGCTGGAGCAATGACGTTGAGGCGCTGCGTTTTAGCGTTCAGGCATACGCGGGACTGGTGCTGGCACGGCAGCAGAAAGCGCCGTTAGGGGCGTTGCGTGCGCTATATGAAAAACGCGACAAGGCGAAATCAGGGCTGGCGCTCATGCAATTGGGTATTGCGTTAAAACTGATGGGCGATGAACAGCGTGCGCAGCTGGCCATTGGGCAGGGCGCTGCGATGAATCGTCCAGACAATGATGGATTTGGTGATTACGGCAGTGACGTTCGCGACCGCGCATTAATGATCGCTTTGCTGGCGGAAAATAATCTCCAACCGGATTTACAAAACACGCTGCTGCTGGCGCTGACCAAAGCGGTTCATGGCAAGCGCTGGTTCTCTACACAAGAAAATAATGCGTTGTTCCTGGCGGCACGAACGCTGCAAAACAGTAAAGGTGACCAATGGCAGGCGACACTGACCGGTCATCGGGAACCGCTGAGCAGTGACGGATTGCTGAACACCGCACTGAATGAAACGCAGCTGATGCGTGGCGTGGAGGTTAGCAATGAAAGTCGTTCGCCGCTGTATGCCAGTCTCAACGTGGTGGGGTATCCCGCTTCATCGCCTGCACCGATGAGTAACGTGCTGGGTATCAAGCGCGAGTATTTCACACTCAACGGCAAAGCCGCCAATCTCGACAATTTGAACAGCGGTGAATTAATCATGGTGCGTTTAACCGTGTCAGCGAAGAAAAGCGTTAACGATGTGCTGGTGGTCGATATGTTGCCTGCGGGTCTGGAACTGGAGAATCAGAACCTCGCTGACAGCAGTGCCAGCCTCGGCGACAGCGCCGATGCTCTCAAGGAGAGCATGATGGATATGCAGCAGGTAGACATCAAACACATTGAGTTTCGTGACGATCGCTTCGTGGCGGCGTTGGCTGTGGATACCTATCGGCCTGCCACGCTGATCTATCTGGCACGTGCCGTTACGCCAGGCCGCTATAAAATGCCGCCGCCGCAGGTGGAGTCAATGTATGTGCCGGAATGGCGCGCGGTGGGCAATACGGCAGAGATGCTTCATGTGCGTTAAGCAGGATGCGTGCGGGTGAAGCGCGTGCACTTCAACAAGCGGTGGCTCGGGCTGCCGCTTTTTTTTCTGACATTATTCGCGCTTCCTTTGGCGTTGGATCGGTTATTCCCTCTTCCCTTGCATCAGGTGCAACCTGCACGTGTCGTCGTGGCGGAAGATGGCACGCCGCTGTGGCGCTTTGCCGATCGGCAGGGCATCTGGCGTTATCCCGTCACGCCGGAAGATGTCGCGCCCGCTTACGTAGAAGCGCTACTGACTTATGAAGATCGCTGGTTCTGGCACCATCCGGGTATCAATCCATTCGCGTTAATTCGTGCCGCCTGGCAAGATCTCTCCAGCGGTGAAATCATCTCGGGTGGCAGTACCTTAACGATGCAAGTGGCGCGATTGGTCGATCCTCAACCGCGTACCCTGCGTGGCAAAATCATTCAAGCGTGGCGTGCCGTGCAGCTTGAATGGCATCTCTCTAAACAGGAAATTTTAACCCTTTATCTCAATCGAGCACCCTTCGGCGGCACCTTAGAAGGTGTGGGTGCGGCAAGCTGGAGCTGGTTGGGTAAGCCGCCTTCACAGTTGACCAAAGGCGAAGCGGCATTGTTGACGGTATTACCGCAGGCGCCCAGCCGTTTACGTCCCGATCGCTGGCCGCAACGTGCAGAAAAAGCGCGTAACAAAGTGCTGGATCGTTTGGCTGAATACCACGTTTGGACCCCAAAAGAGGTGGCAGAAATCAGGCAGGAAGCGGTTTGGCTGCCGCCACGCCAAATGCCACAAATGGCGCCGCTGCTGGCGCGACGTTTGCTAACGCAAACCCACGAAAACAAAATCGTCTCAACCCTCGATCCCGCATTGCAGCGTGAACTGGAGAGGGTGGCAGAAAACCTGAAAGCGCAACTGCCGCCCCGGAGCTCGTTAGCGATGCTCGTGGTGGATCATACGTCGATGAAGGTGCGTGGCTACGTTGGCTCAGTCGATTTCAACGATGACAGCCGCTTTGGCCATGTGGATATGATTTCCAGCGTGCGTTCGCCAGGATCGGTGCTCAAACCCTTTATATATGGCATGGCATTGGATGACGGATTGATCCATGCGGAATCACTGTTGCAGGATGTTCCTCGCCGTTTTGGTAACTATCGCCCCGGCAATTTTGATAGCGGGTTTCATGGGCCGGTCAGCGCCAGTGACGCGCTGGAACGCTCGCTCAATCTGCCAGCAGTGCAACTATTGGAAGCGCTAGGGCCAAAAAATGTCACTGCGCGTTTGCGCAACGTAGGATTGAATTTGCGCTTTCCGCCCGCCGCAGAACCTAATCTTTCGCTGATCCTTGGCGGCACTGGCACGCGCATGGATGAACTGCTGGCGGCTTACAGCGCTTTCGCTCGTCATGGCAATGCGGCAAATTTGCGCTGGCTGGCGGATCAGCCTTTGCATGAGCGTCCCTTGCTCTCGCCGGGCGCGGCATGGATTGTAAGGCGCATTTTGGCCGGTGAAGCACAACCTGCGGGAAATGGCACTGTGACGGATGTGGTGCCGCTGGCGTGGAAAACCGGTACCAGTTATGGCTATCGTGATGCATGGGCGATAGGCATTAATCCACGTTATTTAATCGGAATCTGGGTTGGACGGCCCGATGCAACCCCGGTTGCAGGGCAATATGGCGTTGCCACCGCCATTCCGATACTGAATCAGGTGAATAGCGTGCTGATGAGCCGCTTATCGGGCAACCGCGCACCGGGCGATCCGCGTCCTGCCTCCGTCAGCAGCGCGAGCATTTGCTGGCCTGGCGGACAACCTTTACCGGCGGGTGACACAAACTGCCGACAACGGCGACAAAGCTGGGTGCTGGATAATACGCTGCCACCCACGCTGCTTGCGCCCGGCCAGGAGGGATTTAGCGGTTTGCGGCTGCGCTACTGGCAAAATGCCAAAGGGTTACGTGTTGCTGCGGATTGTCCGCAAGCCACACCTCACGAGCAAATTATGTGGCCGCTGCCGCTGGAGCCATGGTTGGCAAAAGCTGAGCGTCGCAGCCAAAGGTTGCCGCCTGGTGATCTGCAATGCCCACCGCTACAGCAGGGAAATGTGCTGCCGCTGATTTTAACCGGGGTGATTGAGGGGCAGATCGTGCAGCCACTGCCCGGGAAAACATCATTGGTTTTACCGGTTACGGTGCAAGGCGGTCAGGGAAATCAACGCTGGTGGTTTCTTAATGGTGAGCCGTTGGCAGAGGAGAGCCCAACCAATACGCAGTCGCTGGCCCTGAACACCCCGGGTGAATATCAATTGGTGGTGATGGATGAAACCGGTCAACTCGCCTCGGTGAACTTTACCGTTCAATGAGGGCAAACCGGCTGATTGCACACTTACTGAGCCATTACTTCGACAGAGATCAATATTTTTCAACAAATTATGGGATCTCTGATAGGCAATGCCTGACTCAACCCCTATAATCGGCGCCGTTTCTTAGCCGGGGCGTGCGCTTCCCGGTTTCTTCAGGACATCAAGACAGAGGTCATCATGGCAATCGAACGTACTTTTTCTATCATCAAGCCAAACGCCGTCGCTAAAAACGTGATCGGTGCAATCTACAACCGTTTTGAAAGCGCAGGCTTCAAAATCGTTGGCGCGAAAATGCTGCAGCTGAGCAAAGAGCAGGCTGAAGGTTTTTATGCTGAGCACCAGGGCAAACCTTTCTTTGACGGTCTGGTTGAGTTCATGACTTCTGGCCCAGTAGTAGTTTCAGTGCTGGAAGGCGAAAATGCCGTTCAGCGTCACCGCGATCTGATGGGCGCAACCAACCCAGCGAACGCGCTGGCGGGCACGCTGCGTGCAGACTACGCTGACAGCTTCACTGAGAACGCGACTCACGGTTCAGATTCAGCAGAATCCGCAGCACGTGAAATCGCTTACTTCTTCGGCGAAAACGAAATTTGCCCACGCACTCGTTAATCGCTTCGCGATAAACGGATAGCTGGCTTTACAAAAATCTGCGCAAGGATTTCGATCCCGCCTGGCATCAGGCAGCAGATGTTGTACAATATTGCGCCCTCATTAAGCTTTCTTAGTGAGGGCGCAATTTTTTACCTATTCTTAACCAGAGCCATAACGTGTAACAACGAGGCCAGAGAACATTATGTCCGAACAGATTGTGACGCCATCGTCCGCATCCCCCATTGTTGTTTCCCCAAAAAGCCAAAAAATTAATTTGCTGGATCTGAGTCGTCCGCAGATGCGCGAATTTTTCCTTTCGCTTGGCGAAAAGCCTTTCCGTGCCGATCAGGTTATGAAGTGGATGTATCACTACTGCTGCGATGATTTCGAGCAGATGACTGACATCAACAAAAAGCTGCGCACTAAGTTGATGGAGCTGACCGAGATCCGCGCGCCGGAAGTGGCAGAAGAGTGGCGCTCCGCCGATGGCACCATTAAGTGGGCGATCCGCGTGGGCGATCAGCTGGTGGAAACCGTGTACATTCCGGAAGGCGATCGCGCCACACTGTGCGTATCATCACAAGTAGGTTGCGCGCTGGAGTGTAAATTCTGTTCGACTGCCCAACAGGGTTTCAACCGCAACCTGCGCGTGTCCGAAATTATCGGTCAGGTATGGCGCGCGGCAAAAATTGTCGGTGCCGCAAAATTGACCGGCCAGCGTCCGATCACCAATGTTGTGATGATGGGCATGGGCGAACCGCTGCTTAACCTGAACAACGTGGTTCCGGCGATGGAAATCATGCTGGATGACTTCGGTTTTGGATTGTCTAAACGCCGTGTGACGCTTTCTACCTCTGGCGTGGTGCCTGCGCTCGACAAACTCGGCGATATGATTGACGTTGCGTTGGCGATCTCGCTGCATGCCGCAAACGACAAACTGCGCGACGATATCGTGCCAATCAATAAAAAATATAACATTGAAATGTTCCTGGCAGCGGTAAAACGCTACATCGCAAAATCCAATGCTAACCAGGGACGTGTCACCATCGAGTACGTCTTACTCGATCACGTTAATGACAGCACTGATGATGCGCACGAACTTGCCGCACTGCTGAAAGAGACGCCATGTAAAATCAACCTGATTCCATGGAACCCCTTCCCAGGGGCACCTTATGGACGCAGCTCAAACAGCCGCATTGACCGCTTCTCAAAAGTCCTGATGGATTACGGGTTTACCACTATTGTGCGTAAAACCCGTGGCGATGATATCGATGCTGCTTGTGGTCAGCTGGCGGGTGAAGTCATTGACCGTACCAAACGTACCCTGAAGAAAAAAATGGCAGGCGAACTGATCTCTGTGAAGGCGCTCTGAAACCCTGACGCATAATATTCCCCGTTGGTGTCGCTCGTGGCAGGCTGCTGCCAGCTAATCAAGCGACATGGGGGAAGTAAAATGCGTAAAGGATTACCTGCAGGCGTGTTAGCAAAATTAGTGGCGCTGTTTGTTGTAAGCGGTTGTGTCAGCAATACACCACAACCTGGCGCGGCAGAAGTCCGTCTACAGTTAGGTATGCATTATTTAGCAGTAGAAGATTATGCCGCAGCACAGCGCAACTTTCTGCGCGCTCAGGCTGCTGCGCCCCGTGATTATCGGGTGCCTTTGGCGCTGGCTCGACTGGCGCGGCTACAGGGAAATTCTGCTGCCGCGACCAGGCAGTTTCTTGTGGCTCAGCGGCTGGCACCAAAGAATGGATACGTTGCTAACAATTACGGTGCGTTTCTTTGCGCTTTAGGGCAGTATGACGAAGCGCATCAACAGTTTAAACGGGCAATGGATGCGCAGGAAGGAGACGCCCGCATCGATGCTTTCGAACTGTCGGGATATTGTTATCTGCAGGCAGGCGACGATGAGTCAGCACGTTCAGCCATACTGCACGCGCTGGATGCGGATCGGGGCAAAGGAGAGTCCATGTTGGCCGAAGCTGAAAGGCTGGTGGAGACTCACCAATCGGTTAACACACCGTTATTGTTAGAGATTTACCAGCAACGTTTGCCAGAAACGGCACGCAGTCTGGCGTTACACATACGTTTCGCCGCGCAACAGGAAAATGCCGCAGACATTACTCGTTATGGCGACCAGTTAGCGCGACGTTTTCCACAATCGATACAGTACCAGCGTTATTTAGCTAATGAATACTGAAGCCACTCAAGAGAACTCTGCAGTACATTCTACAGGCGAACGCCTGCGTCTGGCCCGTGAGCAGATGGGACTGACGCAGCAGAACGTTGCTGAACGCCTGTGTCTGAAACTTTCTACCGTACGAGACATTGAGGAAGATAAATCGCCTGCTGATTTAGCCTCAACGTTTTTGCGCGGATACATTCGCTCTTACGCACGTCTGGTGCATATTCCTGAAGAGGAATTGCTGCCAATGATGGCGAAACAAACGCCGGTGCGTGCAGCAAAAATCGAACCGATGCAAAGTTTCTCCTTGGGCAAGCGCCGCAAAAAGCGCGACGGTTGGTTGATGATCTTCACCTGGCTGGTGTTGTTTGTGGTCGTGGGTCTGACGGGCGCCTGGTGGTGGCAAAACCACAAAGCGTCGCAAGATGAACTGGTCACGATGGCCGATCAGAACGGCAGCAGCAACGGTGACAACAGTCAATCCATCCCGTTGGGTGAAAACGCGGGCGACGGCGGAGCGGATGACACCGCTGCGCCTGCCGCACCAGACGAAAGCAATACCGCGCCTGCCGCAACAGAAAACAGCGTTGCTAATACGCCTGCACCTGCGACTAACGCGAATAACACGGTACCGTCGCCACAAGACAATGCTGTGGTTTCACCTAGCCAGCCGCCGGTAAACACATCAGCAGCACCAACCGCACCACAAATGCCGGTGGGTGCCGCTGCAGTAAGTGAACCAGCAACCGATCCTAATGCCGTTGTTATGACATTTAACGCGGATTGCTGGTTAGAAGTCACAGACGCGACCGGTAAAAAATTGTTCAGCGGATTGCAACGCAGCGGCGGTAAACTTAGCCTTGCCGGAACTGCGCCGTATCGCCTGAAAATTGGCGCGCCATCAGCAGTTCAGGTGCAATACCAGAACCAGCCTGTTGATTTGAGTCGTTTTATCCGTACTAACCAGGTTGCTCGCCTGACATTAGGTGCGCAATAACAGCGTATTGCGTACCGGGCAATTGTGGAGAAGAAATATGCATAACGAAGCACCCATTATCCGTCGTAAATCTAAACGTATTTACGTCGGCAAGGTGCCAGTCGGCGACGGTGCGCCTATTGCCGTTCAGTCGATGACCAATACCCGCACCACCGACGTGGCTGCAACAGTTAATCAAATTAAAGCCCTTCAGCGCGTAGGCGTGGACATTGTTCGCATCTCCGTGCCGACAATGGATGCCGCCGAAGCGTTCAAGCTGATTAAACAGCAAGTCGACGTTCCGCTGGTCGCCGATATCCATTTTGATTATCGCATTGCACTAAAAGTCGCTGAATATGGCGTCGATTGTCTGCGTATCAATCCAGGTAACATTGGCAACAACGAACGTATTCGTATGGTTGTTGATTGCGCGCGTGACCACAACATTCCCATTCGTATCGGTGTAAATGCCGGTTCGCTGGAAAAAGATCTGCAGGAAAAATATGGCGAGCCGACGCCGCAGGCGCTGCTCGAATCCGCCATGCGTCACGTTGATCACCTTGATCGCCTGAATTTCGATCAGTTCAAAGTCAGCGTGAAAGCGTCTGACGTTTTCCTGGCTGTTGAATCTTATCGCCTGCTGGCAAAACAAATTGAACAACCGTTGCATCTCGGTATTACCGAAGCAGGCGGCGCACGCGCAGGTGCAGTGAAATCAGCGATTGGCTTAGGCCTTCTCCTTTCAGAAGGTATCGGTGACACGCTGCGTATTTCGCTGGCTGCCGATCCTGTAGAAGAAGTAAAAGTCGGATTCGATATTTTGAAGTCGCTGCGTATTCGTTCGCGTGGGATTAACTTCATCGCTTGCCCAACCTGCTCGCGTCAGGAATTTGACGTTATTGGCACGGTGAACGCGCTGGAGCAACGCCTTGAAGACCTGATCACGCCGATGGACGTTTCGATTATCGGCTGTGTCGTCAACGGTCCAGGCGAAGCGACTATCTCTACGCTTGGCGTAACCGGTGGCAGCAAGAAGAGTGGTTTTTACGAAGATGGCGTGCGTCAGCGCGTTCGTCTCGACAATGACGATATGATCGATCAGCTGGAAGCGCGCATTCGCGCTAAAGCCTCAATGCTCGACGAAAGCCGTCGCATTGACGTACAGCACCTGGAAAAATAATGGCGTGCGCAGGCTGCGCGCGTGACTTTTTTGACTGAACCTGTGCGGTTTCATCCTCATAAGGTATGATGCCGCACAGGTTTTTTTGCATTAAGAGATTCTAACGTGGCGAAGAATATTCAAGCTATTCGCGGGATGAACGATTATCTGCCTGCGGATACAGCCATCTGGCAACGGATTGAAGGCGTTCTGAAACAGGTTCTGGCGAGCTATGGCTACAGCGAAATTCGCATGCCGATCGTTGAACAAACGCCGTTATTTAAACGCGCTATCGGTGAAGTCACCGATGTGGTTGAAAAAGAGATGTATTCCTTTGACGACCGCAACGGTGAAAGTCTGACGCTGCGCCCGGAAGGCACCGCAGGTTGCGTGCGTGCCGGCATCGAACACGGTTTGCTTTACAATCAAGAGCAGCGCTTGTGGTACATGGGACCGATGTTCCGCTATGAGCGCCCGCAAAAAGGCCGTTATCGCCAGTTTCACCAGATGGGCGTCGAAGTGTTTGGTCTGCAAGGACCGGATATCGATGCTGAATTGATCATGCTTAATGCCCGTTGGTGGAAAGCGTTGGGCATTGCCGATCACGTTCGCCTGGAACTCAACTCCATCGGTTCACTTGAAGCGCGTGCCAATTATCGTGATGCGTTAGTCGCTTTCCTTGAACAGCATAAAGAGACGCTGGACGAAGATTGCAAACGCCGCATGTACACCAATCCCATGCGCGTATTAGACAGCAAAAACCCTGATATCCAGCAATTACTGAATGACGCGCCAAAACTGGGCGACTATCTCGACGACGAGTCGCGAGCGCATTTTGATGGTCTCTGTGCGCTGTTGGATGATGCAGGCATTGCTTATACCGTTAACCAGCGTCTGGTACGCGGTCTCGATTACTACAACCGCACCGTGATTGAATGGGTTACTGATAGCCTGGGTTCGCAAGGCACGGTATGTGGCGGTGGTCGCTATGATGGCCTGGTTGAACAGCTCGGCGGTCGTGCTACACCAGCCGTAGGTTTTGCCATGGGCATGGAGCGTCTGGTGTTACTGGTTCAGGCGGTTAATCCTGAATTTGAACCGACTCGCGTTGTCGATGTCTATGTTATCGCTTCGGGTCAGGGCGTGCAGTCAGCAGCGATGCAGCTGGCAGAAAAACTGCGTGATGAAGTGCCAGAACTGAAGTTGATGACCAACTTCGGTGGCGGCAACTTCAAAAAGCAATTTGCACGCGCTGATAAGTGGGGCGCACGCGTCGCGCTGGTCGTGGGCGAAGACGAAGTGAAAGCTGGCCAGGTGGTGATTAAAGATCTGCGCAGTGGCGATCAGCAAACGCTGGCGCAGGCAGAGGCTGCTGCTGCATTGCGCACGCTGTTACAGTAAGCGTGTCACAGCAACGACCATTGAAAGGAGAAGGATTGCGTGGAAGTTTATAGCAATGATAACGAACAGGTTGATGCGCTTCGCCGCTTTTTTGCCAACAATGGCAAGGCGTTAGCCGTTGGCGTAGTGATCGGCATTGCCGCGTTGGGTGGCTGGCGCTATTGGGCGAGTCAGCAAGAAAGCTCGGCCAAAGCCGTTTCGGCACAGTATCAGCAGCTTACCAGCGCTATGCAGGCAGATAAGCCTCAGACGCTGGAAGCTGTCAGCAACTTTGCCAATGAAAACAGCAACACTTACGGTGCGCTGGCTTCTATGGATGTGGCAAAACAGTATGTTGACAGCAACCAGCTCGATAAAGCGGCAACGCAGTTACAGAACGGCCTGAAAGATACTAAAGATGCCAACCTGCAGGCAGTCATTAACCTGCGCCTGGCTCGCATTCAACTGCAACAGAATCAAGCTGATGCGGCGCTTAAAACCCTTGACGGTGTAAAGGGTGATGGCTGGACAGCCATTGTCGCCGACATTCGCGGCGAAGCGCTGCTGAGCAAAGGCGACAAGCAGGGCGCGCGCGATGCATGGAGTAAAGGGGTAGAATCTGACGCCTCTCCGGCATTGAAGCAAATGATGCAGATGAAGATGAATAACTTAAGCTAAGCCAGTCGAGAGAGAGCGCATGGAATTACGTAAATACCTGCTGCCGGGGCTGATTTCAGTCACTTTGCTCAGCGGTTGTTCGCTGTTTAGCGGCGAAGAAGATGTAGTAAAAATGGCCCCGTTGCCTAAGGTCGAAAACCAATTCACACCACAAGAAGCGTGGAGCACATCGGTTGGCGATGGCATTGGTGATTTCTATTCCAATCTGCATCCTGCCTGGCTGGATGGCACCGTTTATGCTGCCGACCGCTTCGGTATCGTGAAAGCGTTAGATGCAGCAAACGGGAAAGAAAAATGGAAAATCGATCTTTCTGAGAAAACCGGCTTCTTTTCCAGTAATCGCTCAGCCTTGCTCTCCGGCGGCCTGACAGCGAATGGCGATCGCGTTTATGTTGGCAGCGAGCGCGGACAGGTTTATGCATTAAACAGCAGCGACGGCGCGGTTGCCTGGCAAACTAAAGTGGCTGGCGAAGCGCTATCACGTCCGGTTGTCAGCGATGGTTTAGTGCTGGTTCATACCAGCAACGGCATGTTGCAGGGTCTGGATCAGAGCAGCGGCGCAATCAAGTGGAGCGTCAACCTTGATATGCCTGCACTCTCTCTGCGTGGTGAATCTGCGCCAGCCGTGGCGTTCGGCGGTGCGATTGTTGGCGGCGATAACGGCCGCGTCAGCGCGGTGATCTTGAATCAGGGGCAGTTGATTTGGCAGCAACGTATTTCGCAGCCAAGTGGCGCAACTGAAATTGATCGTCTCAACGATGTTGATACTACGCCTGTTGTCGCTAACGGTGTGGTTTACGCCCTGGCTTACAACGGTGATTTAACGGCGTTAGATCTGCGTTCAGGTCAGATTTTGTGGAAACGTGAAATCGGCGGTGTGAAAGATCTGATTGTTGATGCGGGCCGCATTTACCTGGTTGATCAGGATGACCGCGTTATAGCGTTGAACACAGATGGTGGCGTAGCGATTTGGCGTCAAAGCGATCTGCTGCACCGTAACCTAACGTCGCCAGTATTGTACAACGGCTACATCGTTGTGGGTGACAGCGAAGGTTATCTGCACTGGATGAACACCACGGATGGCCGCTTTGTTGCCCAGCAGAAGCTGGACAGCTCTGGCTTCCAGACAGAACCTGTGGTGGCCAGCGACAAGTTACTGATCCAGTCAAAAGATGGTGAGGTTTATGCGATTACCCGCTAAAGGGTAAGCGTCAGGTAGGTGAAATCCTTCCATGAAAACGGCTCCTGACTGATCAGGGGCCGTTTCGTTTTTAGTCAGGCATGGTATTCTTTGCGCCTTAAGCCTGAACTTAGCGGCAAGAACCGTTATAATCACGCCATTCAGGCGATTAATTATTTATTGAGGCATTGTTATGGTACCTGTGGTCGCGCTAGTTGGGCGTCCCAATGTGGGAAAATCTACGCTATTTAACCGCTTAACCCGCACACGTGATGCGCTGGTAGCGGATTTTCCTGGACTGACTCGCGATCGCAAATATGGTCGCGCCGAAGTGGAAGGGCGCGAATTTATTGTCATCGATACCGGCGGTATTGACGGTACTGAAGATGGTGTCGAAGTGCGTATGGCGGGGCAATCGTTGCTCGCGATTGAAGAAGCTGACGTCGTATTTTTTATGGTGGATGCACGTGCAGGCATGATGCCAGCTGATCAACAGATCGCAAATCATCTGCGTTCACGTCGCAAAGCCACTTTCGTGGTCGCGAACAAAACTGACGGACTCGATCCTGATTCAGCCGTTGTCGATTTCTACTCGATGGGTTTGGGTGAGATTCACGCTATCGCTGCTTCCCATGGCCGCGGTGTCACCAGCCTGTTAGAAACCGCGCTGTTGCCGTGGATGGAGCAGGTTGAGCCAGTTGAAGTCACGGAAGAGGAAGAAAACGAAGCTTACTGGGCAGCATTGGCGGCGAAAGAGAGCGATGAGCTGGCGGAAGAGGAAGAGGAAGAATTCGACCCAACCGGTTTGCCAATCAAGCTGGCTATTGTAGGGCGTCCTAACGTCGGTAAATCTACCCTGACTAACCGTATCCTCGGCGAAGATCGCGTGGTGGTATACGATATGCCGGGCACGACGCGAGACAGCATTTATATCCCAATGGAGCGTGATGGGCGCGAATACGTACTCATCGATACTGCAGGTGTGCGTAAGCGCGCCAGAATCTCCGATACCGTAGAGAAATTTTCAGTCATTAAAACGCTGCAAGCGATTGAAGACGCTAACGTGGTGATGTTGGTGATCGATGCGCGTACCGGTATTTCTGATCAGGATCTCTCCCTGCTGGGCTTCATTCTGAACAGTGGGCGTTCATTGGTGATCGTAGTCAATAAATGGGATGGCCTGTCACAGGAAGTGCGTGACGAAGTGAAAGAGACGCTCGATTTCCGTTTGGGCTTCATCGATTTTGCTCGCATCCACTTTATTTCTGCGCTGCATGGCAGCGGCGTGGGTAATCTGTTTGAATCGATTACCGAAGCTTACGACTGTTCGACTAAACGTGTTAACACCTCGTTGCTGACGCGTATCATGAACATGGCTGCTGAAGATCATCAGCCGCCGTTAGTACGTGGTCGTCGCGTGAAACTCAAGTATGCGCATGCTGGCGGTTATAATCCGCCAATCGTCGTGATCCACGGTAATCAGGTGAAAGACCTGGCAGACTCTTACAAGCGCTACCTGATGAACTACTTCCGTCGTTCTCTGAATGTGATGGGAACGCCGATTCGTATTCAGTTCAAAGAGGGTGATAACCCGTACGAAGGTAAACGTAACCTGCTTAATCCAACGCAGATGCGTAAACGTAAACGTTTGATGGCGCACCTCAAGAAAAATAAAAAATAAGCGTTAATAAAAGAGGGCCAATTGGCCCTCTTTTTTTGGTTTGAGCAGCCAACTCATAAGGCGAGGTGCGGTTATGAATGTAACGTGTGAAAAATGTCAGCAGACGCTAACGCTGAGAGAAGGTGTGTTTATCTGTGAAGCATGCGGCTTCCATTTGCCGGCACAAGCGGTCTGTCCAGATTGTCTCCAGCCACTGAACGTACTAAAAGCGTGCGGTGCAGTGGATTACTTTTGCCCTCAGGGTCATGGGTTAATTTCCAAAAAAAGAGTGAAATTTATACCCCTTAGCGCGTGACACATTTTTTTACTTCTATAAACAAAACGCTGCCATTGGCGGGAAGCGTGTAATTTTAAACACTTAACCTCATCTTTGTAGCAAAAATGCTATTGCATCGTAACTACCGCGTTATAGATGTTCACCTCTTAATGTACCAAGTGGTACAATCCTGCCGCTTTGTGAGGCAGAGCCAGACGATTCTTTATGTCTACTGGCTCACATAGCCTGCATCACGGACGCGAGTCCGTTCAAATTCGATTTAAAATAAAGTGATATCCAATGCATTAGCCTCAGTTACGTCTTCATTCGTTTACTGAGGCGCGGGTGCTTTATTTTTTCAGGAGAGTTAGTGTTATGGCTGAAACATCGTCCCGCTCCGGCAAAGGATTGGGAATATGGTCTGTACTGCTCGGACTGGTGCTGCTTGCCATCGGTCTGTTCTTCGCTATCGGCGGCGGTAAACTCGTCGGTCTTGGCGGAAGCTGGTACTTCTTAATTGCGGGTATCGTCACGATTTTGTCGGCGATTCAGTTCTTCCGCCGTAAATCTTCCGCAGTGACGCTGTTTCTGCTGATGTTTGTCGGCACCTTGATTTGGTCGCTTTTTGACGCTGGTTTGGTGTTCTGGCCGCTGGTTTCGCGTCTAATGGTACCAACAGGGCTGATGATCCTGGCCTTTTTAACGTGGCCTGCGCTGCGTAAGCGTGAAGGCAAAGCCTCGCTGGCTAAAATTTCTTATGTGCTGTCTGCCGTGTTAGCTGTGGGTATGGTGGTGACATTTGTTCAAATGTTCCAGCCTCATCCGACTGTCGCCGCCACTGGCGAGCAGTTGCCGCTTATCCCTGTTGATAAAGCGAAACAACAGAAAGACTGGGATAATTATGGCAATACGCCGGAAGGCAGCCGCTTTGTTGCATTGGATCAGATCACCCGCGACAACGTAAAAGACCTTCAGGTTGCCTGGACTTTCCGCACGGGTGATATTCCAGACAGTCCAACCGGTAACGGTGCAGAAGATCAGGAAACGCCGTTGCAGGTAGGAAACACGGTCTATATCTGTACTCCGCATAACAACGTCATTGCAGTAGAAGCAGACAGCGGCAAGCAGATTTGGAAACGTGAGATCAATGCACAGGCTGAAGTATGGCCTCGCTGCCGCGGTCTGGCGTACTTTGATGCGACCAAACCTTTGACGCAGCCGTCAAAACCGGACTCAACGCCGGTGACTGCGGTGAATTTGCCAACCGGCGATACCTGTCAGCGCCGTATCCTGATGAATACGATCGATGCGCGCCTGATTGCTATCAATGCTGACAATGGCGAATTGTGCCAGGGCTTTGGCAACAACGGTCAGGTCGATCTGAAAGCGGGTCTGGGCCAGGCGCCTGATCCACAATATCAGCTGACTTCTGCCCCGACGCTTGCGGGCACCACCGTTGTCGTTGGTGGTCGCGTGGCGGATAACGTTCAAACCGATATGCCTGGTGGCGTACTGCGTGGTTTTGACGTTATCACCGGTAAAATGCGTTGGGCGTTCGATCCAGGTAATGTGGATCCGAATGCGATCCTGATGCCAGGTAAAGATTTTGCACGCAGCACGCCGAACTCTTGGGCACCTATGTCCTATGATCCGGCTATGAACACCGTGTTTATCCCAATGGGCAGTTCGTCAGTGGATTTGTGGGGGGCTAACCGTAACGAGCTTGATCACAAATATGGCGCCTCTGTGCTGGCACTGGATGCGACTACCGGTAAAGAGAAGTGGGTTTATCAGACCGTTCATAACGATCTGTGGGACTTTGACTTACCGATGCAGCCTAGCCTGATCGACTTCCCGATGAAGGACGGTAGCACGAAACCTGCTGTGGTTATCGGTGGTAAGACTGGCATGATTTTCGTGCTGGATCGCATGACAGGTAAGCCGTTGACCAAGGTCGAAGAGCTGCCAATGCCGCAGGGCCACATCCCGAACGAGCAATACACCAAAACTCAGCCTCATTCGACCGGTATGCCACAGATTGGCAACCAGACGCTGAAAGAGTCTGACATGTGGGGTGCAACGCCGTTTGATCAGCTGGTGTGCCGTATCGGCTTTAAATCAATGCGTTATAACGGGCTGTTTACTGTACCAGATACGGATAAATCCCTGAGCTTCCCAGGTTCACTGGGTGGGATGAACTGGGGCAGCATGTCGACCGATCCGAATAACAATCTGTTGTTCGTTAACGATATGCGTCTGGGCCTGTGGGTGCAGATGATCCCAGCTGATACCAGTAAGATTTCACGCGGTAGCAACGGCGGTGAAGCCATCAATACGGGTATGGGCGCGGTTCCGCTGAAAGGCACGCCATATGCGGTTAACAAAAACCGCTTCATGTCACCGCTGGGCATTCCGTGCCAGGCTCCGCCATTCGGTACGCTCTCTGCGATTGACATGAAAACGCAGAAAATAGTTTGGCAGGTGCCAGTGGGTACCGTGCAGGATACCGGTCCATTTGGCATCAAAATGCGCGTGAAAATGCCAGTCGGTATGCCAACGCTGGGTGGTACGCTGGCGACGCAGGGCGGGCTGGTGTTTATCGCCGGTACGCAGGATTACTATCTGCGCGCTTTCGACAGCTCAACCGGTAAAGAAGTATGGAAAGCACGTCTGCCAGTGGGCAGCCAAGGCGGCCCAATGAGCTACGTTTCACCGAAAACCGGTAAGCAGTACATCCTCATCTCGGCCGGTGGCGCACGCCAGTCGCCAGATCGTGGTGATTACGTAATTGCTTACGCATTACCTGATAACAAGTAATGTGAAGTAATGAAAAGGCCGACAGCAATGTCGGCCTTTTTTTATGGCTATTCGCCGTCACGCCAGAGCGATTCGAGTTCGGGTGGCGCAACCTGTTCCGGTATCAACAGGACCAGGGTACCGACCTCTTGATGCGTGGCATAGTGAATTTGAATACGAAAATAGCGCTGATCCCCGCGCCCAACCTGAGCGGCTTTCTCCTCCGGCTCGCCCAATGGCATTGCCTGTTCAAGCACATGACACACGCGCTGCTTTTGCGGATCAGGAAGCTGGCCTAGCGTGAAACGTCGCTCACCGCGTAGACCCGGGAAAAAAGCGATGCCGCCTTCACGTGCCACGACAATGACCGCATCGTCGGTGAGTGGGGGAAGGTCACTCATAATATGCCAACCTCTTTCCATGCATTCTCAATTGCGCTGCCAACTGAACGATTGAAACGCTTTTCAGCGTGCTTCACAGTAAATTGAGCAAAGGTTTTAAAATCGGCATCCTGTGGCAGCTCTTTATCGCACAAGGTGTCGTACCAGGCCTGACCAGCCAGTTCCCATGCATAACCACCCAGCGCTTTTGCCGCGAGATAAAAAGCGCGATTAGGGATACCAGAATTGAGATGCACGCCGCCGTTATCATCGCGGGTCTGAATGTAATCATTCATATGTGCGGGTTGCGGGTCTTTGCCAAGCATCGGATCGTCATAAGCCGTGCCGGGTTCTGACATGGAACGTAATCCACGACCCTTGATGCCCTCTGCCAACAAGCCTTCACCGATAATCCAGTCAGCCTGATCGGCGCTCTGCTTCTTGCTGAACTGTTTGACCAGTGAGCCAAACACGTCTGAAAGTGACTCATTCAGTGCGCCAGCCTGCTCAAAATAGATTAACCCGGCTTCATTTTCAGTCACGCCGTGCGCCAGTTCATGGGCGACCACATCAATAGCGATGGTGAAACGATTAAAAATCTCACCGTCGCCATCACCAAACACCATTTGCTGACCATTCCAGAAGGCGTTCTGATAATTTTTGCCGTAATGAATGGTGCCTGGCAGCTTAAGCCCTTGGTTATCGAGGGAGTTACGCTTATAAACCTGCCAGAAAAAATCATAGGTGGTGCCCAGATAATTCCAGGCTTCTTCAGCCGCAATGTCACCATTTGACGACTGACCTTCCTGACGAATCAGTTTGCCTGGCAGCGTTTGCTCATTTTGCGCGTCGTAAATTTCACGTTCGACCTGACCGCCTACAGCGGTTTTTACCCCAGTGGGTTTATGCCAGGGTTCAGCCATCAAATGTTGGACATGGGTTAATGTACGGCGCGCTTCTTCCTGCTGATGGCCAGAACCGTGCGCAATGATTTTGCTTAAGATGTAAGGGGGAATAACACTGAAAGCCATTTCCAACTCCTTGGCACGATGAATGTGCCAAAAAGTATAGTAACGACCTCAGGAAGTTGTTTTGCGGCGACGCGGTTTTTCGGGCAGAAGCTTTGTGACCTGGCTTTCTACCCAACCATCATCGAGTCGGGTGCGAAGCAAATCGCCTTCATGAAGCTGACCACGGTTTTTTACTACCTGGCCGGCGGTATCGGTGGTGACGCTAAAACCACGTGCCAGCGTGGCCAAAGGGCTAACGCCTTCAAGCTGAGCGGCTAAGGTGCCGAAGCGCTGTTTATCGCGGTTCAGCAATTTTTCCATGCTTTGTTGCAGACGATAATGGCAGTTTTGCAATGATTGCTGCGCCTGAAACAGACGCTGCTGAGGTTGCTGCGCATTTAACCGCTGCGTTAAGCGATCTTGCTGGCGCGTCGCCGTACGCAGACGTGTGTCAATGGCATCATCCAAACGCTGCTGGAGGCGATACAGGGCCGTTTGCTGACGCGCCAGACGCAACTGTGGATGTTGCTGCTGCAAGCGATGATCCAGCCGACTAAACAGGCGCTGCTGACGAGCCAGATAATAATCCATGGCCATTTCCATCCGCTGCTGCTGAGCCTGCAACTGACGCAGCAGTTCAATCTGATTGCGGCTGACAATTTCTGCGGCAGCAGAAGGCGTTGGCGCTCGCAGATCGGCAACAAAATCGGCAATGGTCACGTCAGTTTCATGGCCTACTGCGCTGACGATAGGAATGCGACTGGCAAAAATAGCGCGTGCGACACGCTCATCGTTGAAGCTCCATAAATCTTCCAGTGAGCCACCGCCGCGGCCCACGATCAAGACATCACATTCGTTGCGCAGGTTTGCTACTTCAATCGCACGAACAATCGCGGCGGGGGCGTCTACACCCTGAACGACGGTCGGATAAATCACAATGGGCAAGGAAGGGTCGCGGCGATGCAACACACGCAGCACATCATGCAGCGCTGCGCCGGTGGAAGAGGTGATCACGCCAACCTGTTTCGCCGGGTCCGGCAAGGCTTGTTTATGCTGTG
Source organism: Pantoea sp. T14 (assembly GCF_036663535.1). Taxonomy (NCBI): domain Bacteria; kingdom Pseudomonadati; phylum Pseudomonadota; class Gammaproteobacteria; order Enterobacterales; family Erwiniaceae; genus Pantoea; species Pantoea sp. T14. The sequence continues at coordinate 93,512 of NZ_JAWUEB010000010.1, read as the reverse complement.
GCTCAAACAGGCCTTCACTCGCTAGCTTGGTTTTCAGCAGCTCAAATTGTTGCTGCAACAAACCTTCACCTGCGGGATGCATGCTTTCGATAATGAGCTGATAGTCGCCGCGTGGTTCATACAGCGTGATATTGGCGCGGACTAAAACCTGCTGTCCGTGTTGCGGACGAAAGGTAACGCGACGATTACTGTTACGGAACATGGCGCAGCGTACTTGGGCGCCGTCATCTTTAAGCGTGAAGTACCAGTGACCCGAAGCGGGTTGAGTGAAGTTTGAGATCTCCGCGCTCAGCCAAACCAGGCCCATCTCTTTTTCCAGTAGCTGACGCACCGTGGTATTGAGGCGGCTGACAGTAAAAATATTGGCAGTTTGAGGTAGCGACATGTGACGAAGATCAAATTCCAAATCAGCAGGTTAATTAGTCGATACTACAGGGCTGATACAGCGGATCAAGACTTTTTCTTAAATAAAGCTGGAGGCAATCGATTACGCCCTGTATAATGCCGCGGCAATATTTTATCTATTCTCATTCACCCGAGGTGGAGTATTGCCATGTTAAGAATCGCTAAAGAAGCACTCACTTTCGACGACGTTTTGCTCGTTCCTGCACACTCCACCGTCTTGCCAAATACGGCTGACCTCAGCACTCAGCTGACCAAAAATATCCGTTTAAACATTCCTATGCTTTCCGCTGCCATGGATACCGTGACTGAAGCGGGCTTGGCCATCGCGCTGGCGCAGGAAGGTGGCTTGGGCTTCATTCACAAAAATATGTCGATTGAACGCCAGGCGGATGAAGTTCGCAAAGTTAAAAAACATGAAAGCGGCGTAGTAACCGAACCACAAACCGTGCTGCCAACTACCCCGCTGGCAGACGTGAAGGCGTTGACTGAGCGCAATGGCTTTGCAGGCTACCCGGTTGTAAACACCCGCAACGAACTGGTCGGTATTATTACCGGTCGTGACGTTCGCTTTGTGACTGATTTAACGCAGCCTGTTTCTGCGGTCATGACGCCGAAAGAGCGTTTAGTGACGGTGAAAGAGGGCGAAGCGCGTGACGTGGTTCTGCAAAAAATGCATGAAAAACGTGTTGAGAAAGCGCTGGTGGTGGATGATAGCTTCCACCTGCTGGGCATGATCACTGTCAAAGACTTCCAGAAAGCGGAACGTAAACCAAACGCCTGTAAAGACGCTCAAGGCCGTCTGCGTGTGGGTGCTGCTGTTGGCGCCGGTGCTGGCAACGAAGAGCGTGTTGATGCGCTGGTGGCGGCAGGTGTTGACGTGCTGCTTATCGACTCCTCCCATGGACACTCTGAAGGGGTACTTCAGCGTATTCGCGAAACCCGCGCAAAATACCCCGATCTCGAAATTCTTGGCGGTAACGTGGCAACCGGAGCGGGCGCATTAGCGCTGGTAGAAGCAGGTGTGAGCGCAGTAAAAGTCGGTATCGGCCCTGGCTCAATCTGTACTACGCGTATCGTTACCGGTGTGGGTGTACCTCAGATCACTGCAGTTTCCGACGCAGTAGAAGCCCTGGAAGGGACCGGCATTCCTGTTATTGCTGATGGCGGCATTCGCTTCTCAGGCGACATTGCGAAAGCTATCGCAGCGGGCGCATCTTGTGTGATGGTCGGCTCCATGCTGGCGGGTACTGAAGAATCACCTGGTGAAATCGAGCTGTATCAAGGCCGTTCATTCAAATCTTATCGTGGTATGGGTTCACTGGGTGCGATGTCTAAAGGCTCATCTGACCGTTACTTCCAGACTGACAACGCCGCAGATAAACTGGTGCCGGAAGGCATCGAAGGTCGCGTAGCTTATAAAGGTCGTCTGAAAGAGATCGTTCACCAGCAGATGGGCGGCTTGCGCTCTTGCATGGGTTTGACCGGTTGCCCAACCATTGACGATCTGCGTACCAAAGCTGAATTTGTTCGCATCAGCGGCGCGGGCATCAATGAGAGCCACGTACATGATGTGACCATCACCAAAGAGTCACCGAACTACCGCATGGGTTCATAATCCCGTAAGATTTCCCGCCCGGCTCAAGCCGGGCGCTTTTATTATCAAGTCACCGTTCTGGAAACACCTCAATGACGACGGAAAATATCCATAAGCACCGCATTCTAATTCTCGATTTTGGTTCTCAATATACTCAACTGGTTGCACGTCGCGTACGTGAACTGGGCGTGTACTGCGAACTCTGGGCATGGGATGTCACCGAAGAGCAGATCCGCCAGTTCAATCCCAGCGGCATCATCCTTTCCGGCGGCCCGGAAAGCACCACCGAACTCAACAGCCCACGTGCACCTGAATATGTCTTCACCGCTGGCGTACCGGTGCTGGGCGTTTGCTACGGCATGCAGACCATGGCGATTCAGCTGGGTGGCAAAGTTGAAGGGTCTAACGAGCGTGAATTTGGTTATGCTCAGGTTGAAGTGACCACCAAAAGTGCCTTGGTTCGCGACATCGAAGATGCGATCAGCGCCACAGGCAAGCCGCTGTTGGATGTGTGGATGAGCCACGGTGACAAAGTCACGGCAATCCCCGCTGACTTCGTGACCGTTGCCAGCACTGAAACCTGTCCGTTTGCCATCATGGCCAATGAAGAGAAACGTTTTTACGGCGTGCAGTTCCATCCAGAAGTGACGCACACGCGTCAGGGTCTGCGCATGCTTGAGCGTTTCATCATCGATATCTGTGAATGTGAAGCGCTGTGGACACCGGCAAAAATCATCGAAGACGCTGTTGAACGTCTGCGTGTGCAGATTGGTGACGATAAAGTCATTCTTGGCTTATCAGGTGGCGTGGATTCTTCCGTTACCGCTATGCTGCTGCACCGCGCCATTGGCGAGCGCCTGACCTGCGTATTTGTCGACAACGGTTTGCTGCGCCTCAATGAAGCAGAGCAGGTAATGGATATGTTTGGTGACCACTTCGGTCTGAACATCATTCACGTACCGGCTGAGATGCGCTTCCTTGACGCGCTGGCAGGTATTGACGAACCAGAAGCTAAACGCAAAACCATTGGCCGCGTGTTCGTTGAAGTGTTTGACGAAGAAGCGACCAAGCTGACTGAAGTGAAATGGTTGGCGCAGGGTACCATTTATCCTGATGTTATCGAGTCTGCTGCTTCTGCTACCGGTAAAGCCCATGTGATTAAATCACACCATAATGTGGGTGGCCTGCCGAAAGAGATGAAGCTGGGTCTGGTTGAGCCGCTGAAAGAGCTGTTCAAAGACGAAGTGCGCAAAATTGGTCTGGAGTTGGGCCTGCCTTACGACATGCTTTACCGCCATCCGTTCCCGGGTCCAGGTTTGGGCGTGCGCGTACTGGGCGAAGTGAAGAAAGAGTATTGCGATCTGCTGCGTCGTGCCGATGCGATCTTCATCGAAGAGTTGCACAAAGCCGATCTCTACAACAAAGTCAGCCAGGCCTTTACCGTGTTCCTGCCGGTACGTTCAGTGGGTGTGATGGGCGATGGCCGTAAATATGACTGGGTTGTTTCGCTGCGTGCTGTTGAAACCATCGACTTCATGACCGCACATTGGGCGCACCTGCCTTATGAGTTCCTTGGCCGCGTTTCCAACCGCATTATCAATGAAGTTAACGGTATTTCCCGCGTCGTTTACGATATTAGCGGCAAGCCGCCGGCAACCATTGAATGGGAATAAGTTTCTGACTTATCCTGAGATGTGTTGATGATTAAATCGCCAGTTCAATCGCCAGATTGACTGGCGATTTTCTTTCTCTGCCTTTACTTACCGGGATAACTTCATGCTTCCACTAAAAGTGTTCAGTCTCTGTTTTCTTGCTGTATTGCTGCTATCACTGGGTGCAAGTATTGCGCAGGCGACACGGCATAGTGACGCGCCAAGTCAGGGCGGCTGGTGGTCTGCACGACGTGATTCTGCCGGGATTGCGCCCGATCCACGTGCTTACGCCAACTTAGCGATTGTGCAGGTTTATGCTGCGCCGACCTATGGCTGGAAGGGCGCGGTGGCGGTGCATCCATGGATTATCTTTAAACGTGCCGGGGAAACGCAATACAACCGCTACGAGGTGATCAGTTGGGGCAGCGGGGATAAAGTACGACGCAACACCAACATCGCCGATGGATATTGGTACGGTGCGAAACCGCGCTTGCTGGTAAATCATCGCGGACCTGAGGCTGAAGCGATGATTCCTCAGATTGAAGCAGCCATTAAATCGTATCCCTGGCCGCAGACATATCATGCGTGGCCTGGGCCCAACAGCAACACTTTTCTGGCGCACATTGGCCGCGACGTTCCTGCGCTAAAACTGGATCTGCCCGCTAATGCGTTGGGAAAAGATTACCGTCCGCTGTGGCGCCCGATTGGCTTGCCGCCTTCTGGCAGAGGTGTGCAAGTCTCTGTTTTGGGCGTGGCGGGCATTACGCTTGGTGCGGAAGAGGGCTTTGAACTTAACATTTTAGGCTTGAATATGGGGCTGGATTTTACGCCATTTCGTCTGCGTTTACCGTTCATTGGCGGGATAGGTAATGACAACCTTCAGCAAGATAATCCGTAATGCAAAAAGCCCCGTAAAAGCGGGGCTTTTTTGATTAACAGACGCCGAAATCACCGTCTTCGTGATACACATTCACGCTGTCGGCCTTTACTTCAATTTCCTTTTTTGTCGCGTCGTCTACGCGTGCGCACCATAACGTATCGCCTTCCACTCGCAGAACTAACATCTTTGGTCCACCGGTTTTTGCTTGTACAAAATCATCAATATTAAACATCATTTCTCCATCCTGTTGTTATGTGAATCAATGGTTTATTAAGAAAACGGTTGCCAGGCCAAGGAAGATAAAGAAGCCGCCTGTATCGGTGATAGCGGTAATCAACACACTGGAACCAATCGCCGGATCGCGCTTCATTTTGGTCATCACCAAGGGCACCAGCACGCCCATTAATGCTGCAAGCAGCAGGTTAAGCACCATCGCCAGCATCATCACGCCACCCAGCGCAACATTGTCATACATCAGCCACGTTACCAGGCCCATGATGCCACCCCAGAAAAGACCGTTAATCAAGGCAACGCCCAATTCACGGACAATCAGAAAAGAGAAGTTACCAGGCTCAACCTGGTGCAGAGCAAGGGCGCGAACAATCATGGTAATGGTCTGATTACCGGTATTGCCGCCAATGCCGGCAACAATTGGCATCAACGTTGCCAACGCAACCAGTTGTGAAATAGTTGACTCAAACAAGCCGATAACGCGTGAGGCGACAAAGGCGGTACACAGATTAAGTGCCAGCCACGCCCAGCGATTGCGAACAGATTTACGCACCGGCGCGAAAACGTCTTCTTCCTGGCTGATACCGCCCATTTTACGGATATTGCTTTCGTTCTCTTCGTTCACCAAATCGATAACGTCTTCGATGGTGACGCGGCCAATAAGCTTGCCTTTGGCGTCGATGACCGCTGCGGATATTAAATTATAGCGTTCAAAGGCGCTGGCAGCGTCTTCGGCTTTGTCATTGAGTTGAAAGGTCGTGGGGTGCGTGTTCATCACTTCAAAAACACGCTTTTGCGGTTGATTAAGCAGAATATCAGTTAATGGCAACTCGCCTAGTAACTGATTTTCTTTGGTCGTGATAAACAGTTTATCGGTACCGGTCGGCATGCTCTTACGATGACGTAAGAAACGCTGCACGGTGGCTAAAGTGACATCGGCACGGACCGTCAGGATATTGAAATCCATGACTCGCCCGACGCGATCGCGGTCAAACTGCACCACGTTGAGCATGCGAGCGCGCAATCCGGGTTCCAGCTTGGTGAGCAGGCGTCCAGTGAGATCGCGCGGCAGATAGCGTGCCAGCCAGACTTGATCATCAATATCCAGCGGCTCAATGGCGCGCAAAATATCGCGATCGCTCATCTCTTCGGTCAGGCTGGCCCAGACCGTTTCGGAGGCTTCAACTAACACATGACCGCGTCGTTCATTCGGCACTAAACGCCACAACGCCTGGCGTTCTTCTTCGGGTAACGCTTCAAGAATATCGGCCAAATCTGCGGCATGCAGTTGGATGATATCCTGTTCGAGCTTTTCGCGTTGAATCGAATTTTCACGTTGCTGTTCAGGGCTGAAGTCGGTGGATTTCTCCAGCAGCGCATCAACCAGATCGTGCTCATTGAGCAGCAGCGTCAGAATACGATGACGTATTTCACTTAAAAGTTGAGAGTGAGAGGCAGACACATTGAGTCCCTTTTGTCTGAAAGCACCAGCACGAAGTGTAGCGTTTCGTTTGCAAAAGGGATGCAAAAAATCACACTGTCATTTGGACAGCGTTTTACTTATTCATGTGAAAAACACGTTTAGCTAACGGGAATTGTTGACGCTAAGGCTTACCGGTTCATGCATGGATTTTTTTTGCTGATGATGTTCGAAAGCAGCAGGCAGGAGAAAAATCAGGCGACTAACAAGGATGATAAAACTGATCAACAGAACAATCCGGGTCATGGTACCGGTTTTCTGACGTCTTCGAGGGGATAAAGCGCTGTTCACGCGGGTGGTTCCTGTAATGACCCAAATGGGCGATTGCAATATTTAGTCACAGTCGCCGGATGAAATCAATCGCTGTCTAAAAAAACAGCGAAAATAATCAGTAGCTGGCTTTTTGTGCCAGCAGCGTAGCGAAACGGCAGTTAATGCGATTGCCATTTTCATCAGTACGATGCAGCTGTCCGAGGTTTTCGTTGTACTTCAGAATGTGCCAGTTGCGGTAATAATTGCTGAGTTCACCCGATTTAAAGGCAAAGGAAAAATCAGCCGGGCAGGGCGTATCATCAGTATTCATGGCTGCCACAATCAGATTGAAGCCATATTTTACCGTGCTGGCCTGCATGTCTGCGATCAACTGCGGAATGGTTTCTGGTTGAAGAAACATCATCACCACCGTAGACAGCACAAAGTCGTAGCCGCCATTAAAACGCGTGTTGTTGAGATCGCGCTGTTCGGTATGAATCCCCTGTAAACCCTCTTCCGCGATGATGCTATTCAGGCGCGCCAGACTCTGCGGATTATGATCCCAGGCGGTGACATCAAAGCCTTGCTGATTGAGAAACAGCGTGTTGCGGCCATTGCCACAGCCAAGATCCAACGCTTTACCAACCTTGAGCTGAGGAAAGGCTTCCAGCACTTCGGAGTGGGTTGGCGTCAAGCCATATTTTTCAGTAAAAATGTTCTGTTTTAATGTCGTCATAGTCATTATTTTAGTGTTGTGGGCGCTAAACGCCCACATCATCAGGCTTCTTCGAGAATCAGCTTCCAGCCGGTTACATCATTCCAGTAAATCTGTTCGCGCTCTAAATCGAGCTGTACCAGATTATTTTGGCTAAGGAAGCCCGTCGGGAACGTTAAGGTCCAGTGTCCATCATCACAGCGTAGTTTGAGTGAATCTGGGCGGGTTGTCGCCTGGCGCTGATTGTTCAGCAGCGTGCCCAGGCGCAGCAGAAAGATAAGCGGAACAAACTGCTTTTTCTTAAACAGCGTCACCCGCGGCAATTCATCTACCTTGACGGCTTTGCGATGAAACCTTACCAGCGCAGCCAGCAACATTTGTTGATCCTGATTAAAACCCGGCATATTGGTGTTTTGCAGAATGTAGGCCGAATGGCGCTGCAAGCCGCTGTGGTTGATGGTTAACCCGACTTCATGCAGCATCGCCGCCCATTTCAGTAGCGCAGCTAATTGTGGATTAGCCAGCTTGGGATGCTGATCGCGCCATTGCAGATAAAGCTGCTCGGTGGTTTCCAGTACGCGACGAGCTTGATCGCTATCTATTGCATAGTGATTAGCCAGACTTTGCGCTGTGCGGCTGCGAATATCTTGGTGACGGAAGCGTCCTTCCATTTCATACAGTACGCCTTCACGCAGCGCACCATCAGAAAGACGCAATTCGCGGATCGCCAGCGCATCAAACACACCACAAATAATCGCCAGTCCCGGTACGAAAACGCTTTTACGCTCTTCGGATAAACCGGGCAGGCTCAAGGCTGCAAAAGATTTATGCTTCATGACTTCGTCATAAAGCATTTCAAGGCGTTCAGGCGTAATCAATTTCTCTTTCTCGCCCATCTCTTGCAGCACTTCACAGGCAGCTTTTATGGTGCCAGATGCGCCCAGCGCATACTGCCAACCGTGCAAGCGATATTGCCACGCCAGCGTTTCAAGCTTTTGCGCCGCGGCTAAACGCGCACGGCGGAAATTGTCGCGATTGATCTCCCCTTTAGGGAAATAGAGTTGAGAAAAACTGACGCAACCCATGCGGCGACTTTCCACCAACTGTGGTTCGAAATCTTCTCCGATCACCAGTTCTGTTGAACCACCACCGATGTCTATCACCAGCTTGCGGCCTTTTTCCGGCTGGGTATGTTCCACACCCATGAAAATCAGACGCGCCTCTTCATGGCCGGAAATCACTTCAATCGGATAAGGGATCACGTCCGCAGCGCGCTGCAAGAAGGTTTCCGCATTGACGGCCTGACGCAGCGTGTGGGTGCCGACAATGGTGACATTGCTGGCTCTGAAGCCTTGTAAACGCTCAGCAAACAGCGCCAGACAGCTCAGGCCGCGCTCCATTGCCTCTTCGCTCAGACGATTATTCGCGTCAAGCCCGTCAGCCAGATGCACGCGCTGCTTCAGGCGGCCCAGCACCTGCATAGCGCCATCAACCACACGGGCAATAACCATGTGGAAACTGTTCGAACCGAGGTCAATCGCCGCAAACTCTTGAGGTTTAGGCGTACTCTTCTGGGAAATTGGCATAGGATTTATTCAGGTTGTTCCAGTTTCTTGATGTAATCATAGATCGCCAGCTGCGAGCGCACTTTACGACGGTTGCCGCGCGAAACGTATTGGTTACTTAATTCTTTATCAATAATGCGCGCTTTCACCGTATCACTTAACTGAAGAGCAATGATATCGAGGATGCGCTGCTTAATTTGCGGGTCGAGAATCGCCACCGCCACTTCAATTCGGTAATCGATGTTACGCGTCATCCAGTCCGCAGAAGAGAGGAACACTTTCTTATCGCCGTTGTTCTCAAAAATATAAACGCGATCGTGTTCCAGGTAACGATCAACAATACTGGTGACGCGAATATTTTCGCTGATGCCGGGCAGATCAGGGATCAGCGAGCACATTCCGCGCACCAGCAAGTTGACTTTAACCCCAACGCTGGACGCTGTATAAAGCCGGTCAACCAGTCCTTTGTCCACCAGATTATTAATTTTCAGAGTAATGCCGGACGGCAATTTTTGCTGCGCGTTAGCGATCTCTTCATCGATCAACTGATACAACATCCGACGTGAGTTTTGCGGGGAAACCATCAAATGCTCAAACGTCACCGGACGATAGGGATTCTCAATAAAGTTAAACACGCGACGCACTTCATTCGTGATGCGCGCATCTGCCGTCAGTAAAGAATAATCAGTATAAAGACGGGCTGTTTTCTCATTAAAGTTGCCGGTGCCGATGTGCGCATAACGCACAATATCTTCACCCTCGCGGCGCGAGATCAAGAAGAGCTTGGCGTGGATTTTCAGGCCCGGCGCTGAGAAGATCACATGTACACCCGCTTCAGTCAGGCGCTTTGCCCAGTAGATGTTGGCTTCTTCATCAAAACGCGCCTGCAGCTCAACCACCACCGTGACTTTTTTACCGTTATAAGCAGCGTGAATCATCGCATCCATAATGCGTGAGTGTTTTGCGACGCGATAGATATTGATTTTTATCGCCAGCACGCTGGGATCAAACGAAGCCTGACGCAGCAATTCCAGGACATGCTCAAAGGTGTGATACGGATAATAGAGCAGGACATCGCGGTTACGAATCGCATCAAAGCCGTTGCGGAATCCATCAAAGCCAATATGGCGAATTTGCGGCAACGGTCGGTTGACTAAATTGTTTTTACCGACATTGGGAAAACTGATGAAGTCTTTGAAATTGTGATAGCGACCGCCCGGTAGCACGGAGTCAAAGTTGGTAATCGACAGTTTATGACACAGCAGTTCTACCATGGTATCGGGCATGTCGCGCTGGTAAACGAAACGCACCGGTTCTGCTGTTAAACGCTGTTTCAGGCTTGAAGACATCAGTTCCAGCAAGCTGGATTCCATCTCTGTCACCAGATCATATTCCGCATCACGCGTCATCTTCATCGAATAGGCGTTGAGCGCATCGTAGTCATAAAAGCCTTTGAAAATATCATCCAGGCAATAACGCAGGATGTTATCTAAAAGAATCATGGGCTTGCGTCGGCGCGGTGATTCAGCAGGCAAGTTAACGAAGCGCGGTACTTTATCTGATGGAATTTCTAACAGCGCATAGCGAATGTTTTCGCCACGAATAATTTCAACCGCCAAATAGGTGTAATCGTCTTTAAGGAATTCGGTCAGATCAGTTTCATGGGTAATTAAAATCGGGGAAATGTGCTGGCGAAGTTCGTGTTTGAAGTAGTGGCGCAGCCAGACTTGTTGATTCGGTGAAAGCTGACGTTCATTGATCAGGAATATTTGATTACGTGCCATTTCCAGCAGCAGATCGTTATAAAGCGTATCAAACTCTTGGTCAGATTTAAGCACTCGCTGTTGGATTTTTTTGAATAAATGACGCGGCGTGCTGGCGGAACCTTGCTCTTCACCAATAAGAATGCGGCGCTTGAGATCGGCGAAACGCACTTTATAGAATTCATCAAGATTGTTGGAGTAAATGCCCAAAAACCGCATGCGTTCGATCAGTGGATTGCTTTTGTCCGCTGCTTCCTGCAAGACACGTTCATTGAAGGATAACCAGCTTAATTCTTTTTCAATATATAGCTTTACCTGACCCATTCTTACTCCGTATCGCGGTTGCAGGACTGAAGATCCAGTATCCAACATCATTATGGCGAGAGTATGGCAAGCTTGTCCAACGTCAATAGTTGTCTTATCAACCAGCTACGGGCAACATAGCGGCTTATTTTCCGCTGCATTTAGGACCGCATGAGCGTAAACCACATACCCGTCCAGTTTAGCGACCGCCGACGTCGTGCGATCGACCGTTTAACGCGGCGACTGGTCACGTCTTGTGGCATCGCAATCCTGTTGCTGATGTTGCTGCTGTTCTTTTGGCTGATTTGGGTGGTGACGCCGCTGTTCAGCGCGCCCAGCATGCAGCCGGCTAATACGCAACAGTTATGGGATCGTGCGCCTGCGTTGGCGATAGGTAATGATGGCAGCAATGGTTGGCGTATCAGTACTTCAGGCACCGCCCGTTTTATTCCGCTCAATGGGCAACCCGCCGATCATGCTTTGACATTGACGCCTGCGCCGCGTGACGTGGTATCCAGCGCCGATCGGCAAACACTGTTGCTCAACCTGCAGGGTGATTTATTGCTGCTGCAACCGACAATGCAAAGCGGCGAGGCGCAATGGCGTTTCCCGCTGGGTGATAAACCCTTTCATCTGCCGCAGGGCGCGGTAAAGAAAATGTCGCTGGCGTCGCTGAATCAAGGCCAATGGCGTATTGCGGCCCTGACCGAAAATGGGCTGAGCATCCTGACGCTAGGCACCGATCGTCAGGCAAATGCCATCAATTTGCCGCTGTCCCATGTCGATCAATTTATTCTCTCGCCGCAAGGCGATCTGCTGTACACCAGCGAAGGCAATGTCCTGCGCGTCTGGCAACTGGATAATCAGCAAGCGCTGCTGCGTGAAACCCAAACGCTGTCGCAGGTGCCGCAGAGCCTGCACATATTAACCGGCGGAAAAACATTGCTGATTCAGGATGAAACGGGAATTACTCAATGGTTTTCAATTGCGGGAGAACAAGGCCCGCGTCTGCATCAAATTCGCACCTTTGAGCACAGCGCAGGCAACACGCAGATCATTACCGAATCTCAGCGCCGTGTATTCGCCACCTACTCAGAAACGGGCAGGGTGAAGCTGTTTGCCAGCAAGCAGAATGGCCCCATTTTGCAGCGTCAGCTTGAACCCGGAATTCTGCACGCGCAATTCTCGCCGAGTGGCAACAGTTTACTGATAGAACGCAAAGGCAGTTGGCAAACCGTCAAGCTGGATAATCCCTGGCCCGATGTCACCTGGCGGAGTTTCTGGCAGAAAATTTGGTACGAAAACTATCCGAAAGCTGATTGGGTATGGCAATCCACCGCCGCAGGCGACAGTTATCAAGCCAAGTTCAGCATAATGCCGATGGTGGTTGGTACTTTAAAAGCGGCCAGCCTGGCGTTGGTGTTTGCCACACCGCTGGCCTTAGCCGCTGCGATGTACACCGCCTGGTTTATGGCGCCGGGTCTACGCCGCTGGGTTAAACCCGCCATTGAGATGATGGGCGCGCTGCCAAGCGTGGTGATTGGGTTGATTGCCGGTTTATGGCTGGCACCGCATATCAGCCAGGCGCTGATTGGCGTGCTGTTGCTGCCGCTTACCTTAGCCGCCAGCCTGCTGCTGTGTGGCGTGCTCAGCGCGCGTCTACCCGCGCGCTGGCGTCAACCGGGACGTGAAGTCTTGCTGCTGCTGCCGTTGTTGCTGCTTGTCACCTTGCTGACGCTGTGGCTGCCGACCCTGGTGATGCGTGATGCAGGCGAGTGGATGCCGCATTACGAGCAGCGCAATTTGCTGGTCGCCGCATTAGCCATGGGTTTTGCGCTGGTGCCGCTGATCTTCACACTCGCCGAAGATGCGTTGTTCAGCGTGCCCGCTCAGCTCGGGCAGGGCTCGCTAGCGTTAGGCGCAACGCCATGGCAAACCTTAACCCGCGTGGTCTTACCGGGTGCCTCAGCCGGTATTTTTGCCGCGCTGATGATCGGCTTTGGGCGTGCGGTTGGCGAAACCATGATTCTGCTGATGGCAACGGGTAATACGCCGCAAAGCGAGGGTGGCTTATTCAGCGGCCTGCGCGCCTTATCCGCCAATATTGCTATTGAAATGCCTGAAGCGGCGGTGGGCAGCGCGCATTATCGTATTCTGTTTTTAAGTGCGTTGATGCTATTGATTTTTACCTTAGTGATTAACACCATCGCCGAGCTGATCCGCCAGCGTTTGCGTCAGCGCTACAGCCAGCATGAGGAACAAGCATGAGGGCGATAAGACAAAATAACCGCTGGCGCTGGCTAACCGCAGGCGCTGTCACGGTTTGCCTGTTGGCGTTCGCGCTCCTGATTGCCTTGCTGGCATGGCAGGGCGCACGCGTTTTTTGGCCGCAGCCTGTGGATCTTTACACCTTCACTCAGCCTGAAGGCAGCGAAAGCCGCTTACTGGGCGAAACCGTGGAACATCAAAAGCAGTTTCCGGCCCCCGCGGATGAGCAGGGCAATAGCGCAGGCCATGTGAATCGTTATCTGATAAAAACCGGTAACCGCGATTGGGATGCGCCCGATTTTCGCGTTGCCTACAGCCGCGAACCGGCTGAGGTGAGCAGACCTAAAGATATTTTGGTATTGCAACGCCGCAGCCACGGCAATGCTTACGGCTGGTTAGTTGGCCTGCGTGAAGATAATGAAGTGCTTACTGCGCAGAACATCCATGCGCTGCTGCGTCAGCGTTTGGCTCAGGTTCATACCATGATTCGTGAGATAAACCAGATTCGGCGCATCGATATGGCGCGGCTCAACAAGCAATTAGACATGTTGGATGAACAAGCTGAGCGCCAGCGACAGGCTAATCAGTTTGATATGCAGGTGCAGTCAGAATACCAGGCTAATCAGGCGGCATTGCAGCGGCGCTTTGACCACCTCAGCGCGACGCTGGGGAGATTGCAGCATGAAAGTCAGCGCGACGTGCTGATCCTGCGTGATGTGGAAGGCAATAATCATGTGATTCCGTTGACGCAGATTGTTGACGTATGGACACCCAATGCCCTCAACCTTAATGAAAAGCTGCTGCATTTTGTGCAACAGCTCTGGCATTTTGTCAGCGATTCAGCCGCAGACGGCGAAAGTGAAACCGGCGCATTTCCCGCTATTTTTGGCACGGTATTAATGGTGCTGTTGATGTCAGTGGTGGTGATGCCGTTCGGGGTGGTTGCTGCCGTCTGGCTGCATGAATATGCCGGACGTAATGCACTGACGCGTCTGGTGCGTATTGCGGTGGTGAATCTCGCGGGTGTGCCGTCAATTGTCTATGGCGTATTCGGCCTCGGCTTCTTTGTCTGGGGCGTTGGCGGCACGCTCGATCAGCTGTTTTACAGTAACGCATTACCCAATCCAACCTTTGGTACGCCAGGTTTGTTGTGGGCAGCATTAACGCTGGCGCTGCTGACATTGCCGGTGGTGATCGTCGCGACCGAAGAGGGCTTGTCGCGCATTCCAAACAGCCTGCGCCAAGGTTCGCTGGCATTGGGTGCCTCGCAGGCCGAAACCTTGTGGCATGTGGTCTTGCCGATGGCGATTCCGGCAATGCTCACCGGTTTGATTTTAGCGGTGGCGCGCGCTGCCGGTGAGACGGCACCGCTGATGCTAGTGGGCGTCGTAAAAATGGTGCCTGAACTGCCGGTAGATGCTGTTTTTCCCTATCTGCATCTTGACCGCAAGTTCATGCACCTCGGTTTTCAGATTTACGATTTAGCGTTTCAAAGTCCAAACATCGAAGCCGATCGGCCAGTAGTGTTTGCTACCGCACTGCTGCTGGTGCTGATCATTCTGTCGCTAAATCTGCTGGCAATGGGCCTGCGTCACCGTCTGCGTGAGCGCTATCGCCTTATGACTCAATAACAGGCTATAACTATGACGCCCGAAACTGACATTGCGCTGCGTGTAAACCATCTTTCGCTGTGGTACGGCGAGCGCCAGGCGCTGCAAGATATCTCGCTGCAAGTGCCTAAAAATCGCATCACCGCGCTGATTGGTCCCTCTGGCTGCGGTAAATCAACGCTGCTGCGCTGCTTCAACCGCATGAATGATGTGATCGATAACTGCCGAATTGAGGGCGAAATCTTGCTCGACCAATGGGCGATTATGAATCCTAACCAGGATCTTTCTGCCTTGCGCCGGCGGGTCGGCATGGTGTTTCAGCGGCCTAATCCTTTCCCTAAATCGATCTATGAAAACGTGGTGTATGGCTTGCGCTTGCAGGGCGTGCGCGATAAGCGCGTGTTGAATGAAGCCTGCGAACGCGCGCTGCGAGCGGCGGCACTGTGGAGTGAAGTGAAAGATCAGCTGGGCCAAAATGCGCTAAAGCTTTCTACCGGCCAGCAGCAGCGATTGGTGATTGCCCGGGCGATTGCTATCGAGCCAGAAGTGTTGTTGCTGGATGAACCGACTTCCGCGCTGGACCCGATCTCCACGTTGGTGATTGAAGAGCTGATGACCACGCTAAAGCAGCACTTCACGCTGGTGTTGGTAACACACAACATGCAGCAGGCTTCGCGCGTATCTGATTACACAGCCTTTATGCACAACGGCGCATTAGTAGAGTTTGATGAAACCGATCGGATTTTCACTACGCCGAAAGAGCGTCGCACGGAAGATTACATTACCGGGCGCTACGGTTGAGGAAACCAAAAGGAGAAGCCTGGGCTTCTCCTTGGAAAATCATTCGTGGGCGTGCCCTTGTGGCGGAAGCTGTTCGCCATCCAGCCAGGCTTTTCCGTCGCGCATCGTCAATCGTCCTTCGATAAACCAGTTAATCACCAGCGGATAAATGGCGTGTTCCTGATGCTGAACGCGTTGCGTAATCTCTTGCTCACTGTCTTCAGCAAACACTGGCACTTTGGCTTGCAAAATAACCGGACCGCCATCCAGTTCATCAGTAACGAAATGCACTGATGTACCGTGCTCGGCATCACCATTTTCCAGCGCCTGACGATGCGTATGCAGGCCGGGATATTTCGGCAGAAGGGAAGGGTGAATGTTCAGCAGGCGATCGTGATAACGCGCCACAAAAGCGCTGCTTAAAATACGCATGTAGCCGGCTAACACCACCAGATCGGGTGCGTAAGCATCGATCTCTGTCATTAGCTGGCGATCAAAAGCTTCACGATCGGCGAAGTCGCTGGCGGCTAACGCATGTGTCGGCACGCCGGCTTCTTTAGCCCGTACTAAACCAAAGGCAGAGGCTTTGTTACTGAACACGGCAGCGACACTGCCGTGAACACGCCCGCTTGCGCAGGCGTCAAGGAGGGACTGAAGATTACTTCCGTTACCGGAAATCAGCACAACCAGTTTTTTCATCCGTTAATAACCACACGCTCTTCAGAGTCAGAGGCGTTAATCACACCGATTTTCCACGCTTTCTCACCGGCTGCGCTCATCAGTTCAACCGCTTTGTCAGCATCAGCTGGGCTCAGCGCAATCAGCATGCCCACACCGCAGTTAAAGGTGCGGTACATTTCGTGACGGCTAACGTTACCCGCCTGCTGCATCCAGGTGAACACAGAAGGCCACTGCCAGCTCTTCTCGTCAATCACCGCTTGCGTATTGTCAGGCAACACGCGAGGAATGTTTTCCCAGAAGCCGCCACCGGTCAGGTGACAGATAGCATGCACGTCAATCTGCTCGATCAGGCTGAGGATATTTTTCACGTAGATGCGGGTCGGTTCGAGCAGGTGGTCAGCCAGCGGTTTGCCATCCAGCTGTTCAACCAGCGGATCGGTGTTGCTGACTTCAAGAATCTTGCGCACCAGCGAGTAACCATTGGAGTGCGGACCGCTAGAGCCCAGCGCAACCAGCACATCGCCATCTTGCACTTTGCTGCCGTCAATAATTTCTGACTTCTCAACCACGCCGACGCAGAAACCCGCAACGTCGTAGTCTTCTCCGTGATACATGCCTGGCATTTCAGCGGTTTCACCGCCAACCAGCGCACAACCCGATTGCAGACAGCCTTCGGCGATACCGGTGATCACGGCAGATGCGGTTTCCACATCCAGCTTGCCGGTCGCGTAGTAATCCAGGAAGAACAGCGGCTCAGCGCCTTGCACAATCAGATCATTAACGCACATTGCAACCAGATCAATGCCGATAGCATCGTGGCGCTTGAGATCCATCGCCAGACGCAGCTTGGTACCTACGCCATCGGTGCCGGAGACCAGCACGGGTTCACGGTATTTTTGCGGCAGCGCACAAAGCGCACCGAAACCGCCCAATCCACCCATTACTTCCGGGCGACGAGTCTTTTTCACTACGCCTTTAATACGGTCAACCAGAGCGTTACCAGCATCAATATCAACACCGGCGTCTTTATAGCTGAGAGAGGTCTTGTCGGTCACTGCGAGGTCCCCACGCGAGTTGCGGTTGGTGGTTAAAATAAAGCGCGGCAATTCTAACAGCGCAGGCAAACGTTTGCGAGTCTCAGATTGCGCGCCATGCGATTTTAATCAATCCTTATTTTATTGCGGTAAAACTTTCCTCTTTGCGCAAGGGCATATGGCGCAAACAAGAAAAGGCGGTATAATCCCGCGATTTTTTTTTAGCTCAACTCATTCCGGGAGAACACCAATGAAGATCGTGGAAGTCAAACACCCGCTGGTCAAACATAAACTGGGCTTGATGCGTGAGCACGATATCAGCACGAAGCGTTTCCGCGAGTTGGCCTCGGAAGTAGGCAGCTTGCTGACCTACGAAGCCACCGCAGATTTGGAAACCGAAAGCGTGACCATTGAGGGCTGGAATGGCCCGGTGCAAGTCGATCAAATCAAAGGTAAAAAAATTACCGTAGTGCCAATTCTGCGTGCCGGCCTCGGCATGATGGAAGGCGTGCTGGAGCATGTTCCGAGCGCGCGTATCAGCGTAGTGGGTGTCTACCGTGATGAAGAGACGCTGGAGCCAGTGCCGTATTTCCAGAAGCTGGTTTCTAATATTGAAGAGCGTCTGGCACTGGTGGTTGATCCCATGCTCGCCACCGGCGGTTCGATGATTGCCACCATCGACCTGTTAAAGAAAGCGGGCTGTAGCAGCATCAAGGTGTTGGTCTTAGTCGCCGCACCAGAAGGGATTGCCGCACTGGAAAAAGCGCATCCTGATGTTGAGCTGTACACCGCGTCTATCGATCAGGGATTAAACGAAAAGGGATACATCATTCCTGGACTCGGCGATGCCGGAGACAAGATTTTCGGAACCAAATAAAGAAAGCAGCCGGCGAGAGAGTCGGCTTTTTTTTGGCAAAAATAAAACAACATCATCTCCAAATATCTCGCGCTGCAGCAAGGCGGCAAACGATCTCAAACCGTTGAGCTTACTTAAGTAAGTGGGTCGGGTGAGCGAGAGCAGCCAACGCAACGGCAATGCGCGGTATACAGGAGACAGGGGATTACTGATGACACGTCGCGCCATTGGCGTTAGCGAACGACCGCCGCTACTGCAAACTATTCCACTCAGCCTGCAACATCTGTTCGCCATGTTTGGCGCAACGGTTTTGGTGCCTATTTTGTTTCACATCAACCCGGCTACGGTGTTGCTGTTCAATGGTATTGGCACGCTGATTTATCTGTTCATCTGTAAAGGTAAAATCCCCGCCTATTTAGGATCGAGCTTTGCTTTTATTTCACCGGTGCTGCTGCTGTTACCGTTGGGTTATGAAGTGGCGCTTGGCGGTTTTATCCTGTGTGGCCTGTTATTCTGCCTGGTGGCGTTGATCGTCAAGAAAGCAGGAACCGGCTGGCTCGATGTGATGTTTCCGCCCGCAGCCATGGGCGCTATTGTTGCGGTCATCGGCCTTGAGCTGGCGGGCGTAGCGGCGAATATGGCGGGATTGTTACCTGCTGAAGGCAGTTCGCCAGACAGCAAGACGGTAATCATCTCCTTGGTTACGCTGGCCGTCACGGTTTTTGGTTCGGTGCTGTTTCGCGGTTTTCTCGCCATTATCCCGATTCTGGTGGGTGTGCTGGTGGGCTACGCGCTCTCCTTTTTTATGGGCATTGTCGACTGGACCAGCGTTTACAACGCGCCATGGTTTGCGTTGCCGACCTTTTATACCCCACGATTCGAATGGGTGGCGATGCTGACAATTCTACCGGCTGCGCTGGTGGTCATTGCTGAGCACGTTGGGCATCTGGTGGTGACAGCGAATATCGTGAAAAAGGATTTGATCCGCGATCCCGGTTTACACCGTTCAATGTTCGCCAACGGTTTATCGACCATGATTTCTGGCTTCTTTGGTTCTACGCCTAACACTACTTATGGCGAAAACATCGGCGTGATGGCGATTACGCGTGTTTACAGCACATGGGTCATTGGCGGCGCAGCTATCTTTGCCATCCTGCTCTCATGCGTTGGCAAACTGGCGGCAGCGATTCAGGCAGTGCCAGTACCGGTAATGGGCGGCGTATCGTTACTGCTTTATGGTGTTATCGGTGCTTCAGGTATCCGCGTGTTGATCGAATCCAAAGTGGATTACAACAAAGCGCAAAACTTGATCCTCACCTCGGTGATTCTGATCATTGGCGTGAGCGGCGCGAAAGTGCACATCGGCGCGGCTGAGTTGAAAGGCATGGCATTAGCGACGCTGGTTGGTGTTGGGCTGGCGTTGATTTTCCGCGTCATCTCACTACTGCGACCGGAAGAAGTGGTGCTGGACGCCGAAGAAAAAAGCGGCCATTAAGACCAAAGCGGGGCAGGGAAGCCTCATTCATCTCTTTTTAAAAACTGTGGTAGACTTCCCCGGTTTTTAGCTTGTTCGCTTGCTGAGGTGCTTCTGAACACGCCGGCACAATTATCATTGCCACTTTATTTACCTGACGACGAAACCTTTGCCAGCTTCTGGCCAGGGGAAAACCCGTCGCTGATTGCTGCGTTAAAGGGTGCTCTCACTCAACATCATGGCAGCTATCTCTATTTCTGGTCACGCGAAGGCGGAGGACGCAGTCATTTGCTGCACGCCGCGTGCGCTGAAATGTCTGCGCGTGGTGAAGCGGTTGGCTACGTTCCGCTGGATAAACGCACCTGGTTTGTACCGGAAGTCTTAGACGGCATGGAACAGTTGGCGCTGGTCTGTATCGATAATATTGAATGCATTGCAGGTGAAGCTGAATGGGAAATGGCGATCTTTGATCTCTATAACCGCATTCTGGAAACCGGTAATACGCGTTTATTGATCACCGGCGATCGCCCACCGCGACAACTCAATCTACATTTACCCGATCTGGCTTCGCGCCTCGATTGGGGACAAATCTACCGTTTACAGCCGCTTTCTGATGAAGATAAGCTGCAAGCGCTGCAATTGCGCGCCGGTCTGCGTGGATTCGAACTGCCGGAAGATGTGGGACGCTTCCTGCTCAAGCGTCTCGATCGTGAAATGCGAACGCTGTTTGAAACGCTGGATCGGCTTGATCGCGCCTCCATCAGTGCACAGCGCAAGCTGACCATTCCTTTCGTTAAAGAGACGCTCGGCCTTTAACACTCCGTTTTTAAAGAATGTCGAGCACCGCTTCCGGTGGTCGACCCAGCCGCGCCTGCTCGCCGTTGATCACAATTGGCCGCTCAAGGAGCCTGGGATTCGCCACCAGCGCGTTAATTAACTCACTTTCACTTTTGTCAGCCTCACCGAGCGCCAGCGCTTTATAGAGATCTTCTTTATTGCGCATGAGCTGCCGTGCGCTGGTCATACCGAGCTTTTTCAACAAAATTTGCAGCATTTCACGATCCGGTGGGGTCTCCAGATAAAGTACCACTTCCGGTTCAATGCCGCGTGCTGTGAGCAGTGCCAGCGTTTCGCGGCTCTTGCTACAGCGCGGGTTGTGATAAATGGTCACCATTATCGTTATCCTTTTTGATACTGCTTAAAGCGTTGTTGCAGCTGACGTAACTGGTCAATGCGCGCATCATAACGCGCTTGCTGCAGACTACCGAGTGGAACCTGGGTGCTGGCACGGCTCAACGCAGAAATGGCTTGATCGAGCTGGCCGTTAAGCGCCAGACTTTCCGCTCGCGCCGAAAGTTCTTCATCATTCAAACCCTGTTGTGCAGAGGCCTGCGCCAGCAAATCCCAGCCATTGGGATCATCTTTATTCGCCCAGGTATAGCGATTCAGGATGCGGCTGGCATTGGCGGGCTGTTTGGCTTCGACGTAGGCATTGGCTAGGTTGAGCTGTACCACCGGACTGTTTTTCGCGCCGCTTGCCCCGTTGAGTAAGGCTATCGCCTGCTGCGGCTGATTCAGCCCAATTTCGATATCTGACATGATATCGAGAAACCAGACGTTATTCGGCTGCTTCGCCAGCAAGGGCGCGATGATCTTTTTCGCATCGCCATAACTTTTAGCCTGTAAAAATTGTACCGCTTTCCCATATTGCGAGGCCATTTGTTCGCGTGCGTTGCCATTAGCATATTGGCTGAGCAGTTCGTCGGTCAGCTGATTGCGCCCCGTGGCATACATTCCCAGCGCACGTACCTTGGCCATATAAAAGTCTTCGGTAGATTGCACAACGACCGGACGCATCTGATTAGCTCGGTTGCGTGCATCGGCGAGACGGCTATCGGGCAGCGGGTGTGTCAATAAAATTTCGGGCGGTTTGGAGGAGAAACGCGTCTGATCGGCGAGCTTTTGCAGAAAATTAGGCATCGCCTGGGGATCGAATCCGGCGCGTTGTAATACCTGAATACCAATGCGATCGGCTTCCTGCTCATTGCCCTGAGTAAAACTGATAATCCCTTGTTGCGTGCCTGCTAGCGTACCGGTCAGCGCCGCCATTCCGGCTTGCGGGTTCGCCATTGCTAACAGAATCGATCCCAGCGCACCAACCCAGGTTAGCGGCGCATTGCGTTTTTGATCTTCCATAGCTCGCGCCAGATGGCGCTGGGTGACGTGGGATATTTCATGCGCGACCACCGAAGCCAGCTGGCTCTCGTTGTCGGTATAGCGAAACAGCGCTGAATGCAGCACCACGTTACCGCCGAAAAAGGCGAAGGCGTTGAGTTCATCATTTTGAATCAGGAAAAAGTGAAACGGCGTTTTTACCGAATCTGCATGTGCGACCAGCCGCTGACCGAGCTGATTAATATATTGGTTAAGCAAAGGATCATTGATCAGCGGTGCACTGGCTCGAAGCTGGCGCACGTAGAAGTCGCCCATCTGTAATTCTTGATTAATGGAAAGGGTCGATCCGGCAGTCGTGCCTATATCGGGCAACGAATCACTGACATCGGCACTGGCAGGTGCCAGGCTGGTCAGCATCAAAGTGGGAATGAGCGCGGCGAGCAGCGTTTTCTTTAACCGGTTCAACATGATGTAATCCTGTAGAGAAGCCCTGAGATTGGACAGGTGCGCAGCGGTAATGTTCTTTTTTTTTAAGGGGGTAATCACGCTTCGCGCCTATCTTAACCACAGCCCGGTAAGAAAGAAATGTGGTTTTCTGCCAAAGCACGCGCTCCTTGCTAACCTAATGGGCTAAGTTGCAGCAAAAAATTGAATGTCTTGCTAACGTCAACGAAAGTTAAACACTTGTCATATTTTGCAACGCTATTCAGGAATACAGAGAATTATTGCGGTGTATTCTTATCGCTAATTAACAAAAAAGTTTAAATATGCGTTCTTGCCCAAGTAACAGCGTTAGCTTCGAAATTGCTTCGAATTAAAGTTATGTAAATTTACTCAAAAAAATTGAATGTGGCATGTTTTTTTCCAGGTTTACTCTGAAAAAATAGCGCAAAAAGATAAAGAATTAACTGAGGTTGTATTGCTGTTTTTTATCGTGAACGTCAAATTTTAAAATTATCAGGAATAATAATTGGTAGTATAAAAGCTAATTGATGGTCAGTTTATCTTTGCTTGCGTGGGAAATTAAGGGCCATGAATAAGACAAGCAAGGGTTGATGTGCCATCCAGGAATTTGTTTAATTGTCGCTGATAATAATATTTAGTGGAAACTATAATTTGATTTTGCGCATTTCGTGAGGGCGCTCACTTTCATTGTGCTGTGATATAGATAAGCCCTATTCAAAAAATGAATCTGCAACGCGTTATTTGCATGAGAGGATATCTATGCGTTCAGCTGTATCTTACGCGCTGATTGCCATTATTGGTGGTGCTATTGGCGCGGGCGTTACGCAAAGTGGCGTAATTTATGAAAAGGTCATGCGGCATTTCACGGCACAACCCAGCGACCCTGAAGGTTTCTGGAGTACGCCAGCGGTAGAAGGTTACGGTAAAATACATTACGAAGCGGATGCAGCCTTTAAACCGGTCGCAGGATTGAGTAATAAAATCGTATTCCAAATTACGCGTAGCGATGGCGCAATGACCGACCCTAATTTAGGTCTGGAGCGCGTCGCACGCGTCGTTAATCTTTATATCGCCTCGGGTGTGCCCGCGGACCAGTTGAAGTTTGTGGTATCAGTAACGGGCGACGCAACGCCTGCCATGTTGGATAACGCGCATTTCAAACAGTTTTACGGCATTGATAATCCGAATATCAAACTGATCAATGAACTTAATAAAGTTGGCGTGAAGGTTTCCGTCTGTGATCAATCGGTGGCATTCCACCATTACCCTAATGACTGGATTGATAAATCAGTCGTCCATGCACTTTCCAGCCCAACCACGGTGTCGACTCTGCAAAATCAGGGTTATGCATGGCTACAAATGTAAAGTAAACAGGAGAGTAAGCGATGCGTCCAGCAGCGTATATTGTGGTGGCAGCGGTAGCCGGATTTATTGGTGGCAATGTTTTACAATTACCGGAATTAGTGGATAAGGTCAGCGGGAAATTTGCAGATAATAAATCTGAGCCTGCCGATTTTTGGAGCACACCGGCAATTGAGGGGTTTGGAAAAATACATTATGTTGACACGCCAGCTTTTAAACCTGGGTCAGTAGATGGCCTGAGTAATAAAATTGTTTTCCAGATCAACCGCAGCGAAGGCGATATTCGTCAGCCTAACCTCGGTCTGGAACGCGTAGCGCGCGTCACCAATCTTTATTACGCAGCGGGCGTGCCGCTCGATCAACTGAAATTTGTCGTCTCAATCAACAGCGATGCGGTTCCTGCGGCGTTGAGCAATGATCAGTTCCGCAAAACCTACGGCGTAGATAACCCAAACCTCAAACTGATCAGCGAACTAAAAAAAGCCGGTGTTCAGGTATCAATTTGCGATCAATCTGTGGCTTTCCACAACTATCAGCGCGACTGGATTGACCCCATGGTGACGCATACAATTTCCAGCGGTACTACCGTTGCGACCCTGCAAAACAGTGGTTACGCTTTCTTGATGTTGTAATTTTCCTCTACAGCGGCGTCACTGCCGCTGTCATCCTTTCACGCTTTCCTCGCCTTATTTTCCCGCTTCTGACGTTTTGCCCTAAAAGAGCTTCAGGCAATTAGCACCAGTAAAATCCTTGCTTTCGGGCTGCGTCGTCCGGCTTAGACGTGCTCTTATTGGGTTTCAAGGTGTACACTGACACCGTAAATGACCAGGGCACGCTGTAAACACTAACAAAAATAACAGAGTCGGGCAGACCAATAATGAATGATTTCACTGTGGCGGCAACGCCATGCTAATGCGACTACGTCCAAAAACGGACCTGCGCACGCTGATCGCGGTATTGGTTATCGCCAGCATTGTAGTGACCTTGACCAATGCCATGTACGCCACGTGGCGCGTGCAGCGTATGGTGTTGATCGACAGCACGCTGGAGGCGAATCGCGCTTATGCGGCAAAGCTGGCGTCGACGACTGAAATCTTTTTCCAACTGGCGCAGTCACAGCTGCATTACAGTGCGAAACTGCTCGGCAATGATTTCGATGATGTTAAATTGCTCACGACTGAGGTCGACCGGCTGCGTGAGCAAACCAGCAGCTTCAACTCGGTGGCGGTGGTAGACGCAAATGGCATTGTTAAAGCCATCTCTCCCGAATCGCTAACGTTGAAAGGTATGCATCTCACCAGCGATGCCTCAAAAGAAGCGCTGGCTGTGCGCCAGCCTGTTATCAGTAAACCGACCCTTTCAGCCGCCAACAATCTGATCGTTTTTGTCTCCTGGCCGATATGGGATGGGGAAGGGCGCTATCTTGGCTATATTGGCGGCACCATTTATCTCAAAAAGAAAAGCATTCTGAACGCGCTGTTGGGCCAGCAATTTTATCGCGATGGCTCCAGCGTTTATGTTATCGACAGCAATAATCAGGTGCTTTATCACCAGAACAGCCAGCTGATTGGCAAAGTGCTGCCAGCCATTATTAGCGAGCACGAACGAGAAGAGAAACCCAACGGCTCGCTGCAGATTTCCAGCCGTGACGAAAAAACGCGGTTAGCGGGATATGCCATTGTGCCCACCACCGGTTGGATGGTTGTGACGTTCAAACCAATGGATGTCACATTGGAACCGCTTTCCGGCTTATTAATGAAGGTGCTCAAGCATTCCGTACCCTTTGCGCTGTTAACGCTGCTGGTGGCGGTAATATTGGCGCGGCTGATTGCGCTGCCGCTGTGGCAGCTTGCTCGCAAAGCCAGCAAGATGGATGCGCAAAGCGTATCCACAGAAATCAGCGTTATTCGCGCCTGGTATTTTGAAGCGGCGCAGGTAAAACGCGCACTGTTAACCGGCATTGGCCTGGTGCAAGAGAAGATCGGGCGGCTTAACTCGGAAGCGCAAACCGATCCCCTTACCCAACTGTTTAATCGCCGCGGACTCAATGCGGTATTAGATTATTACCAAACGATGCGCCAACCTTTTGCGGTGCTGGCATTGGATATCGATCATTTCAAACGGGTTAACGATACGTGGGGTCACGATGTTGGCGACAACGTGATACAACAGGTCGCCCGCACATTAACTGCCAGCGCCCGGCAAACGGATGTAGTGTGCCGCAACGGCGGCGAAGAATTTTTGATGCTACTGCCCGGCAGCGCCGCCGATGAAGCCAGCGTCATGGCAGAACGCGTGCGTAAAAGCATAGCCAATGCCTGGATAGAAGAAGTGGGTAACATTACCCTTTCCATTGGCGTAGCGGCGTGGTGCGGGGAGGACGTTGCGCTTGAGGTCACGCTTAAGCAAGCCGATGCTGCGCTCTATCAGGCAAAACAAGCGGGCCGTAACTGCGTATGCGTATCAGGAAAAAGCGTATCGCTGTTAAGCCAGACGCCGCACTAAGCACCTTTTCAGGCCAGTAATATCCGGTACAATCGTCGTCCTTTATGACGTCATGGATAGAAAGGTATGCTGGCTTTATTGATTCAATGGTACAAACGCCGTTTCAGCGATCCGCAGGCTATTGCCCTGTTGGTGATCCTGCTGGCCGGTTTCTGCATCCTTTTCTTTCTCAGCGGATTACTCGCGCCACTGCTGGTCGCGCTGGTGTTGGCTTACTTGCTGGAGTGGCCAACCGCGCGTTTACAACGTGTTGGCTGCACTCGCAGCTGGGCCACGACGATTGTGCTGGTACTGTTTGCCGGTATCTTGCTGGTGCTGGTCTTGATTGTTGCCCCGGTCGCCTGGCAACAGGGCATCAACCTGACGCGTGATCTGCCCAATATGCTCAACAAACTTTATGTGTTTGCGGCGGGCTTGCCGAAGCGTTTTCCTGCATTGGTGGACGCAGGCATTATCGATCTGATCGTAGAGAATTTGCGTAGCCGCTTAAGCGGCGTTGGCGATTCGCTGGTCAAGTATTCCCTGGCCTCATTGGTTGGCTTGATGACGCTGATGATTTATTTGGTGCTGGTGCCGCTGATGGTGTTTTTCCTGTTGAAAGACAAAGATCAGATGCTGAATGCGGTGCGACGCGTGCTGCCACGTAATCGCGGTTTAGCCGGTGTGGTGTGGCAAGAGATGAACCAGCAGATTACCAATTATATTCGCGGCAAAGTGCTGGAAATGGTGGTGGTGGGTATTGTCAGCTGGCTGGCATTTTTGTTTCTCGGCCTCAATTACGCCTTGTTGCTGGCGGTATTGGTGGGGATATCAGTATTAATTCCCTATATCGGCGCAATGTTAGTGACCATTCCGGTGATTGGCGTGGGGCTGTTTCAGTGGGGACTCGGCAGCGATTTCTGGACCATGTTCATTGTTTACTTAGTGATTCAGGCGCTGGATGGCAATATTTTGGTGCCAGTTCTGTTCTCGGAGGCGGTTAATCTGCATCCGCTGGTGATTATTCTTTCGGTAGTGATTTTCGGTGGAATGTGGGGTTTCTGGGGCGTGTTTTTTGCTATCCCACTCGCGACGTTAGTGAAGGCGGTGGTGCATGCCTGGCCCGATGATTTACTGGAGGAGCATAAACGGTAAGAAACGGGGCGCGGCAGCGATGATCGCCGCGCCCGCAGTACATCAGGCAGACTGAATGTAATCCAGTACGATGTCGTGGTGATTTGACGTTTTGAAGTCGTCGAACACTTTTTCGATTTTGCCATTCGCATCAACCAGAAAGCTGATGCGATGAATACCATCATAGGTTTTGCCCATGAAGGTTTTCTCACCCCAAATGCCAAATTGCTCACTTACCTGGTGATCTTCATCAGAGAGCAGCGTGAAGTTCAGCAACTCTTTCTCGATAAAGCGTGACAGCTTTTCCGGTTTGTCGGTGCTGATACCCAACACTTCCACACCCGCCATTTTCAACTTATCCATGTTGTCGCGCAGACCGCAGGCCTGAACGGTACAACCTGGCGTCATTGCCTTCGGGTAGAAGTAGACCAGAACGCGCTGTCCCTGGAAGTCGGTCAAATTTACTTGTTCGCCGTCCTGATCGGACAAGCTAAATTTCGGTGCAGTATCACCGGCTTTCAGTGGATTCATCACATCTCTCCATTTTTTAATCATGCTGTGGGTAATACACCATCTGACGAGAAACTGCCAAATGGAAATTACCATCAGGGGGTATTTCACCACATAGCTTTAGGCCGCTAAGCGACAGCAATGCGGAGAAATAGCTCCGGTTTAGCACGTGCACAGCTTAGCGCGTGGACGTCACCTGCTCGACACTTTCTACATCCGACATACTGTAAAGTCGCAGCGTGCCTTGGGCATTCAGCTCCTGACAAAGCGCGTTAAACGCCTGTTCAAATGGCGCACCTTCGGTTCGCGTTGGGCTGTGGGCAGTCATTTGAATATAGAGCGTTGGCGGCTGATTGTGTTGAGCGGGTGTAATGCGCGAAACCAATTCAGCAATATTCATCTGGTGTTTATCGATCAAATCGGTAAAGCGCTCGATGATATGTGGCGAGTCGGGCACTTCAACCTGTACCAGCGCAGTATCCGGCATCGGCGGACGCACCTTTGCGTTCGTGCGTTTCATCACAATCAGCAATTCCAGCTCCGCGCCTTTAAGCGGCAGAGTCGATTCAATCAGCGTGATGGCGTTCCAACTGCCCGAAAGCAGCATGATAAAAGTGAATTCATCCCCAAGCATGGCAAGACGGCTGTCTTCGATGTTGCAACCGCAGCTGCTGACATGGCGGGTAATCGTATTGACGATTCCCGGGCGGTCAACACCCAACGCAGTGATGACCAAATGGTGGGGCTGAGATTGCGGCAAAATGGGTTTTCCTATGCATTCGCTAATAACTATAAGGTAAACATAAAAAAAACTGCTGACAAGCGCCGGAATGGCGTGGCTTGCTTGCTTTTCACTAAGCGTAAAACGTACCATGAAGCACTTGTTTGTCGAGGGGATCGCCAATGTTTACGGGAAGTATTGTTGCACTCATCACGCCGATGGATGACAAAGGTAATGTCTGCCGTGCGAGTCTGAAAAAACTGATTGATTATCATGTCGCCAGCGGAACTGCGGCGATTGTTTCTGTAGGCACTACCGGTGAATCCGCCACGTTAAGTCATGACGAACATGGAGATGTGGTTCTGCAGACGCTTGACCTGGCTGATGGACGTATCCCGGTGATTGCCGGAACCGGGGCAAATGCCACCGCAGAAGGTATCTCTCTCACCAAACGCTTCGAAAATTCCGGCGTTGTTGGTTGCCTGACCGTCACGCCTTATTACAACCGTCCTACGCAGGAAGGGTTGTATCAACACTTTAAAGCTATCGCCGAAAGCACCAGCCTGCCGCAGATGTTGTATAACGTCCCTGCGCGAACGGGCTGCGACATGCTGCCGGAAACCGTGGCGCGCCTCGCTGAAATTAAAAATATTATCGGAATCAAAGAGGCGACCGGGAACTTATCGCGTGTTAGTCAGATCCAAGAGCTGGTTGATGATGAATTCATCCTGGTCAGCGGTGACGATGCGTCTGCACTGGACTTCATGCAACTGGGCGGCAAAGGCGTTATTTCCGTGACGGCGAACATCGCTGCGCGTGAAATGGTTGAACTTTGCACCCTGGCGCAGCAAGGCAACTTTGCTGAAGCACGCCATTTGAATCAACGTCTGATGCACCTGCATCAGACGCTTTTCTGTGAACCCAATCCGATTGCGGTGAAATGGGCTGCAAAACAGCTGGGATTAATCGCTAACGACACGCTGCGTCTGCCGATGACGCCACTGACAGCAGCAGGCCAGCCGAAGGTGGAGCAGGCGCTGGTTAAAGCGGGTTTGCGATAATTTAGGGAGAATGAATGAATTACTCAGTTAAGCGGTCAACAGTTGCCACAGTGGTGGGGCTTTCCACCCTGATGCTGTTGTCGGCATGTTCGAGCGATCAGCGTTATAAGCGTCAGGTCAGTGGGGATGAATCCTATCTGCAGGCCAGCGAATTGCACGAACTTAAAGCGCCAGCCGGGATGATTTTGCCGGTTCAGCGTGGTGACTACGACGTTCCACGCACGACCAGCAATGCGGCTGTTGGCAAACAGCTTGATATTCGTCCACCGGCACAGCCTTTGGCGTTGATGAACGGCACGCGTGCCCAGTTCAGCAGCAATACCGGCGCATTAATGATTGAAAACAGCCGTGGCTCGGTCTGGCCGCAAGTGGTTAACGTGGTGCAGTCTTACAAATTCCCGATTGCCTCACGTAACGATGCGGGTCAGGAGCTGAGCACTGATTGGGTACAGTGGAATCGTGCCGACGAAGACGAACAATATCGTGGCCGTTACCAGATCAGCGTTCAGTCACAAAGCTATCAGCAAGTGTTGACCGTGCGTCTGCTCGAACTGCAGCAGAACGGCAAAACCATCACTTCGCCAGTACAAGTCCAGCGTTATACCGCGCAGATGTTAAATGACATCAGCACCGGGTTGGACAAAATTGACACCGCCAGTGCCAATGCTGCCGCAGGTCGTGTCAATGGTGCCATCGATGTGCAAAGCGGCGCCGATGACACCGGTTTACCCATGCTGGTTCTGCGCACGCCATTCAACGTAGCCTGGCAGCGTCTGCCAGATGCGATGAAACGCGTCGGCATGGAGGTCACCGACAGCAATCGCTCACAAGGCAGCTTGAACGTGACTTACAAAGCGCCGGGCAGCAGTACGTGGGATGAAGTAGGTGCCAAAGATCCTGAACTGCCAAACGGTGATTACAAAGTGCAGGTCGGCGATCTCGACAACCGCAGCAGCCTGCAGTTTATCGATCCAAAAGGGCACGTGCTAACCCAGTCGCAAAACGATGCGTTGGTCGCGGTGTTCCAAGGCGCGCTAAACAAATAAATTGCTTTAGGCCGGAGATTCTCCGGCCTTTTTATTTTGTTTTTGGCATAATAGCGCGCGGCGAAGTAAACGATTGCGTAGGCGCAATCGCCGCAGCGGCTCAAGCCGTTGAACACCGGTTATTTCATGTTTGGAGTTAACAAAATGCAAAAGCGAGCTGAGTTGTATCGCGGTAAAGCGAAAACCGTATACAGCACCGACAATCCGGATCTGCTGATACTCGAATTCCGCAACGATACGTCAGCAGGTGACGGGGCTCGAATCGAGCAGTTCGATCGTAAAGGAATGGTAAACAACAAATTTAACCATTTTATTATGACCAAGCTGCAGGAAGCGGGCATTCCTACCCAGATGGAAGCGCTGCTTTCTGACAACGAAGCGCTGGTGAAAAAGCTGGAAATGGTGCCGGTTGAGTGCGTAGTGCGTAACCGTGCGGCAGGTTCACTGGTTAAGCGTCTGGGCGTGGAAGAGGGCATGGTACTCAATCCGCCACTGTTCGATCTTTTCCTTAAGGATGACGCCAAGCACGACCCAATGGTCAATGAATCTTACTGCGAAACCTTTGGCTGGGTGAGCAAAGAGAATCTGGCTCGCATGCAGGAACTGACCTTTAAAGCCAACGACGTCCTGAGCAAACTGTTTGATGATGCTGGCCTGATTCTGGTCGACTTCAAACTGGAGTTCGGTCTGTTCAACGGCGAAGTGACGCTGGGCGATGAGTTCTCGCCAGACGGCGCGCGTCTGTGGGACAAAGAGACCCTGGATAAAATGGACAAAGACCGTTTCCGTCAGAGCCTTGGCGGTGTGATTGAAGCCTATGAAGCAGTTGCACAGCGTCTGGGCGTGAAACTCGACTGAGTGACGTTGATCTGATGCGGTAAAAAGAGGCGCTTCGGCTCCTCTTTTTCATTTTGCAGCAAAGCTGGTGATTGCTCCGGCGTGCAACTAAAATCATGCCATCTAAGCAAAACGCGAAATGGAGTGAAGCATGCGCTGGCAAGGGCGTCGCGAAAGTGACAATGTAGAAGATCGACGTAATCAGTCGTCGGGTTATGGAACAGGACGCCAAATTCGAATCCCGCGCGGCAAAGGCGGTATTGTGCTGCTGATTGTGGTCGCAGTGGCAGGATATTATGGTTATGACCTGACAGCGTTGTTAACGGGTGAGCAAGTTGCGCCATCCAGTCAGCAACAGCAGCGCAGCATCAACAGCAATCAGGATGAGGCGGCAAAATTTACTTCAGTGATCCTGGCGACCACAGAAGACACGTGGGGCAAGCTGTTCAAGCAGATGAACAAGCAATATGCACCGCCTAAACTGGTGATGTATCGCGGTGCTACCCGTACCGGCTGCGGCACGGGCCAATCCGTGATGGGCCCCTTTTATTGCCCCGCTGATCAAACGGTTTATATCGATCTCTCTTTCTACGATGAGATGAAAAGCAAACTCGGCGCGGGCGGTGACTTTGCGCAAGGGTATGTCATTGCGCACGAAGTCGGCCACCATGTGCAGAAACTGCTTGGCATTGAACCCAAAGTGCGCGAAATGCAGCAAAATGCCAGTCAGGCGCAGGTTAATCAGCTGTCAGTGAAAATGGAACTGCAGGCTGACTGTTTTGCCGGTGTTTGGGGTCATTACATGGAGCAGGAAAGAATCCTCGAAGTGGGCGATCTGCAAGAAGCGTTGAATGCAGCCGAAGCGATTGGCGACGATCGTTTACAGCAGCAAAGCCAGGGCCGCGTGGTGCCAGACAGCTTTACGCACGGTACGTCGCAGCAACGTTACACCTGGTTTAAAAATGGCTATGACAGCGGCAATCCCGGCCAGTGTAATACGTTCGCGAACAATAAATGACGCTTGAGGAAATCAGCCGCCAGATGCAGCAAGCAGGCATTCGGCGGCTTTGCGTTATCAGCGGCGAAGCGGATTGGTGTTTATCTACGGCACAAAACTGGCTCAACAGATTAACCGGTGACTGGCTGTGTATCAGCGCGTCGCCGCTGTTTTCCACGCTACACTGCGCGCCCGGCGCACTACGTACCTTGCTGGGCCGCGAATTTCTTCACGCTGTGTTTGATGCCCGTCAGGGATTTCATGCTGAAGCCTTTGCTGCCCTCGTCGGTACGCTGAAAGCAGGAAGCTGGCTGTTACTGCTGGCGCCCGCCTGGCGCGATTGGCCCGGGCACACTGACAATGACAGCGTGCGCTGGGGCGATGTAGCAGAACCGATTGCGACGCCAAATTTCATTCATCGCCTGCAGCAGCTTATTGACGTAAACGAGCATATTGTACTGCATCGTCAAGAACAGAACCTGCAGATTACCCCCTTGCCGATGCTAGCCAACTGGCAATGTCAGGCACCGCAGCAACAGCAAGCTATTCTCGCGCAGCTTATTAATCAATCCAGTGGCGTCGCGGTTATCACTGCAGCGCGCGGACGCGGTAAATCTGCCTTAGCAGGCATGCTGGCACAGCAAAATACCCGCTGTTTAATCACCGCGCCGGCAAAAGCGTCCACCGAGGTGCTGGCGCGTTTTGCCGGCGAGCATTACCACTTCATGGCACCTGACGCCATTCTCGAACAGGCGACAACGCCAGACGCTGACTGGCTGATTGTCGATGAGGCCGCTGCTATTCCTGCGCCGCTGCTGCATGCGCTGCTGGCGCGTTTTCCGCGGGTATTGCTGACGACCACGGTGCAAGGCTACGAAGGCACAGGTCGGGGTTTTATACTGAAATTTTGTGCCGAACTGGCGCACGTTACCTATTTCACGCTGGATGAGCCGTTGCGCTGGTCGCGTGCCGATCCGCTCGAAAAATGGCTTAATCAGGCGCTGATGTTTGAAGATGCGTTACCGGCGCCAGTAAACCGTGATGCATCCATTCAACGGCTCAACATGGCGAGCTGGCCCGAAAACCAAACGCTGCTTGAGACGGCTTACCGCTTGCTGACCAGCGCGCACTATCGCACTTCGCCAGTAGATTTACGGCGACTGCTTGATGCTCCCGGCATGCATTTGTGGCTAGCCGGTGACGCGCCAGGTTTAACCGGCGCATTATGGCTGGTGGAGGAGGGCGGTTTATCTGTCGATCTTGCGCGCGCTGTTTGGGCGGGGCGACGGCGACCACGCGGCAACCTGATCGCACAATCATTGGCTGCACACAGCGGATTTGTCGAGGCTGCCACGCTGCATTCATTACGCATTAGCCGTATCGCCGTCGCGGCAGAATGTCGCCGTCAAAAGATCGGGCTGGCCTTGGTTGAGGCAGCGCGCGCTGCCGAAATGGGCTGCGATTACCTTTCGGTCAGCTTCGGCTACACTGAATCTCTCTGGGCTTTTTGGCGCGCCTGCGGTTTTACCTTGGTGCGTATCGGTAGCCAGCGCGAGGCCAGTAGCGGCTGCTATGCGGCGATGGCGATTCGTGCCATCACACCCGCGGGGCAAAATTTGCAAGATGCTGCAGCGTTGCAGCTTGCGCGCGACTGGCCCGTTTTACAGCGCCATATCAATATCAAACTCGCGTTGGTGCCCATAGAGCAAAGGATTACTGCTCAAGATTTACCGCTGGTCGCCGGTTTTGCATGGGCGCTGCGTCCCTTCGAAGCCAGTTTGCCGGTATTGCAGCGTTTAATCAGCGCGACGGATCAGCCGGTTTCACTGCTTCGGGCTGCCGTTGAGACGCCTGATGCGCTAAGCGCACTGGCAAAGCAAGCTGGATTAAGCGGACGCAAAGCGATCGTCTCGGCGTTACGCCAACAGGCAGCCGATGCGCTTGTCGCGCTGGATGCAAAAAGCGCGGAGGCTCTGCGTCAGCAATGGCAATAATTCCACAGACTCGTTCAAATATTCCCAATATCATTTACTGCGCCGCGGCGTAAAGTAAATGAAGGAGGTCAATATGGCATTGCAATACGTTATCGTTCAGCAGCCGGTTAAGGCTGCACAACTCTTTTTGCTTTATCACGGCGTTGGCGACAATCCTGATGCGATGGGTGAAATCGGCAACTGGTTTGCCCGAACGTTCCCGGAAGCCTTGGTCGTATCGGTAGGTTCGCCAGGCTTGAGTCGTCAATGGTTCGCTGAAGCGCCAACCCACGATCAAAGCGAGCAGCAGCGAGTGAATGCCGCACTGCCGCAATTTGTGGATACGGTTCGTCATTGGCAGCAGGAAAGCGGCGTACGCGCGGAAGCAACGGCGCTGATCGGTTTTTCGCAGGGCGGCAGCATGGTGCTGGAAGGCGTGAAAGCCCATACCGATTTAGCGGGGCGCGCGGTTATCTTCAGTGGGCGTTTTACGAGCCTGCCGGAAAAGGCCAGCACCCGCACCACGATTCATTTGATTCATGGAGAAGATGACGACGTCATTCCAGTGCAACATGCCGAAAAAGCGGCGCAGTCCCTGACCGCGTTGGGTGGCGATGTCACTCTGGATATTGTGGAGGATTTGGCGCATGCCATTGACGATCGCAGTATGCAGCTGGCATTAAATCATCTGCGTTATACCGTACCGAAGCGCTATTTTGATGAAGCGTTAAGTGGGGCGAAACCGGGTGATGATGATGTCATCATGATGATGTGAAACAGCCCTCGCGTTGGCGAGGGCTGTTGAATCACTTTTTCTTGGGCCAGTCGTCGTCGTCCCATTTATCGTTGAAATCACGATGCGGCGGCAGGTCCGGTTTGTTATCCATAAATTTCTTATGATCAATGCGCTTCAGATCTTTATAGACGTTCATCAGCACGCCGACCATCAGCAGGATCACTAAGATCCACCAGTAATCTTTAATAAACTCCATTTCCCCACTCCTTACGATCGCGATCAGGCGATCAATTGTTCCATGATGCGCTGGTACATTCGGCTCAACATTTGTAGGTCGGACGCCTTCACGCACTCGTTAATTTTATGAATTGTGGCATTTACCGGGCCCAGCTCAACCACCTGCGCGCCCATGCGGGCGATGAAACGACCATCCGAGGTTCCACCGGTGGTTAACAGTTGCGGCTTAATCTCATTATAGTGCGCTATTGCGTTGACCACGGCATCGACCAATTTGCCGCGTGAGGTCAGAAACGGTTGGCCTGATAATTTCCACTCAATGGTGTAACGCAGCTGATGGCGATCCAGCAGTTCGGCGACGCGCTGGCGAATCGTCACGTCGGTCGATTCTGTGCTGAAGCGGAAGTTAAACTGCACAAACAGCTCGCCAGGGATCACATTGTTACTGCCGGTTCCGGCCTGCACATTGGCAATCTGCATGCTGGTTGGCGGGAAAAATTCGTTACCGCGATCCCATTCCACGGCCGTCAGTTCAGCGAGTGCAGGCAGGGCACGATGTACCGGGTTATCCGCCAGGTGCGGATACGCCACATGGCCTTGAACACCGTGAACGGTGAGGTTGGCGGTAATCGAACCGCGACGCCCATTTTTAACCACATCACCCACGACTTCAGTGCTGGACGGCTCGCCAACCAGACAATAATCCAGGCGTTCGTTACGTGCCATCAAGCGTTCAACCACTTTCACCGTGCCGTTGGCCGCGCTGGCTTCTTCATCGGAAGTAATCAGAAACGCCAGACGCCCTTTATGCTGCGGATGCGCGGCGACGAAACGTTCAGCCGCCACCACCATTGCGGCCAGCGAGCCTTTCATGTCTGCTGCGCCGCGTCCAAACAGCATGCCGTCACGAATAGTCGGTTCAAAAGGAGGATTAATCCAACGGTTCGCATCACCCGGCGGAACGATATCGGTGTGGCCGGCAAACGCCAGCGTTTCGCCTTGTCCACGCGTCGCCCAAAAGTTCAGGGTGTCATCAATGTTCATGGTTTCGATATGAAAACCAATCGCTTCCAGGCGCGCAATCAGCAGCGCCTGACATCCGGCATCATCTGGGCTGAGAGAAGGACGACGGATAAGCTGCTGTGTCAGCTCAATGACCGGACAAAACATATTATGACTTCTCCTGGATAAAGTTCTGGTAAGTAGTTTCGTTAAAGCCGAGCAGTAGCGAACCCTCTGGCGCGCGTAACAATGGACGCTTGATAATGGCGGGTTGCGCCAGCATCAACGCTTTGGCGCTATCAGCATCCGTGATCGCTTCACGTTCGGCTTCCGGTAACTTACGCCAGGTCGTGCCGCGCGTGTTCAGGAGCTCTTGATACCCCAGCGTGTCAATAAACTGCTGTAACTGCTCATCGTTCAGGCCATCTGCGCGGTAATCATGAAAACGATAGTCGATGCTGGCAGCCTCTAAAAAGCGGCGGGCTTTTTTAATCGTGTCGCAATTTTTTATTCCAAACATCGTCCAATGCGCTGTCATCGCTGGTTCCTGTCATAAAAGTAAAGCGCGAGTTTAACATAGTGTGATCCTATGCGGCATCTGACCTCTGTTAGAGAAGGGAAAACAAAGCTTAACTAACCCTGCGAAAGCGGTTTCAATATCGTCCTAAATTGTTACTTACCTCATCATTATCATTCTAAGAATTTCCTCATGTACAAAATTTATGCTACCGCTGGGTTAAAAATAAATAAATCCTGTCGCCTTAATAAGTTGCTGAAATGTGCGTCAGCAATCATATCCAGCAAAGTAAAGCTTTTATTCGCCTCTGCCGATAGTGATAACAGGTGTAAACGTATTCACTTGAAGAAAAAACAGGCGTAAAATTATCAGCACAATAAGAGAGGTTTTTATGATTGATACAGAAATGGGGAACTGGAAAGAATTTATCGAAGCGATGTTACGCCACAAGTAACACGTGATGAAAAAAGCAGGGTATTTCCCCCCTTGCTGAAATTCTGACTACACACATAAAAAGGCAGCCATGATAATGGCTGCCTTTGTTTTTTCATGACACAACTCAGGTCACATTGATCTTGCTCGCTGAGCTCTGTCTCGAATTTACTTCACGATGCCGCTTTACGCTGGCCAGACGTTAATCATGCGGTTTATCACGCGCCGGAAAACGGCGACGCACCACAACAAAAAACAGCGGGACAAAAAATATCGCTAGCACTGTGGCTGAGATCATCCCGCCCATCACGCCTGTGCCGACCGCGTGCTGACTACCGGAACCCGCACCTGAACTGATTGCCATTGGCAGCACGCCAAAAATAAACGCCAGCGAGGTCATCAAAATAGGACGCAGGCGCTGCCGCGAGGCTTCCAGCGTCGCTTCAATCAGCTCTCGGCCTTTGCTGTTCATCTCATTAGCGAACTCAATAATCAGAATGGCATTCTTGGCCGATAAGCCAATCACAGTTAATAATCCGACCTGGAAGTAAACGTCATTCTCCAACCCGCGCATCCAGGTCGCGATTAACGCACCCACCACACCAAGCGGCACCACCAGCATGACCGAGAAAGGTATCGACCAGCTTTCATACAGCGCCGCCAGACACAAGAACACCACCAACAGAGAAATGGCATACAGCGCTGGCGCTTGCGAACCGGACAAGCGTTCCTGATAGGATGCGCCAGTCCACTGAAAGCCAACGCCCAGCGGCAGCGCATTCACCAGCTTTTCCATCTGGTCCATTGCCGCACCGCTGCTGACGCCAGAAGCCGCTTCGCCGACTATCTCCAG
The DNA here is from genome assembly GCF_036663535.1 of Pantoea sp. T14. Taxonomy (NCBI): domain Bacteria; kingdom Pseudomonadati; phylum Pseudomonadota; class Gammaproteobacteria; order Enterobacterales; family Erwiniaceae; genus Pantoea; species Pantoea sp. T14. The sequence continues at coordinate 55,427 of NZ_JAWUEB010000010.1, read as the reverse complement.
CGAGGAATAGCCGTTGTAGCGTTCAAGTCGCGGTGAGCCGGTTTCCCAGCGGCTGGTGGCAAAAGCAGAGAAGGGCACCATGCGCCCACTGCTATTGCGTACATACCATTTGTTAATATCACCGGGCAGCATGCGGAATTCAGGTGCGGCCTGCACATAGACTTTCTTAACGCGACCGCGATCAAGGAAGTCATTAACATAGGTTGAACCCCACGCGGTGGTCAGCGTGTCATTAATCGTATCGATTGAAACACCCAGCGCCTGAGCTTTACGCTCGTCTACATCAATTTGCAGCTGCGGGCTGTCATCCAAACCATTATGACGTACGCGCGAAAGCAATTTGTCGCTACCCGCCATCTCCAGCAATTTATCGCGCATGGCCATTAACTGGCTATGTCCGGCACCTGCATGATCTTGCAACTGCATGTCAAAGCCTGATGAGCTGCCCATACCGGTAATCGCTGGAGGGCTACTGGCTATCACGCGACCTTCCTTGATTTTCTGGAATGCGGCAGTGGCGCGTTCAATGATAGCGAATGAGGTGCGATCGGCGCCCGGACGCGCTTCCCAATCTTTTAGACGGACAAACAGACGCGCAACGTTTTGACCATTTCCGCCGGGACCTGCACCGATGGTTGAAAACACCGACAACACATTCTCTTTTTCTTGCGTCATGTAGTAGTTCTCAACCTGGGCCACCACGTTAGCGGTTTGCTGCAAAGTTGAACCCGCGGGTAATTGCACCTGCGTCAGGAAGACGCCGCGATCTTCCAGCGGTAAAAACGAGGTCGGTAATTTAATAAACAGAAACGCCATCACGCCAATAATGCCCAGGTATAACACTAACCAGCGGCCGCCTTTCATCAGGATGCGGGCCACGCCACGTTCGTAACGCTCAGCATTGGTGTTGAAGTGACGATTGAACCAGCCGAAGAAGCCACGGCGTTCATGGGTTTCGCCTTGCGCTATTGGCTTCAGTAACGTGGCACAGAGTGCCGGTGTGAGGATAATTGCCACCAAAACCGACAGCACCATCGCTGACACGATAGTGATCGAGAACTGACGATAGATCGCGCCTACGGTGCCGCCAAAGAAAGCCATCGGCACAAACACCGCCGACAGCACCAGAGCAATACCGACCAGCGCGCCCTGTATTTGCCCCATCGATTTTCGCGTGGCGGCCCGCGGCGATAAGCCTTCCTCGCTCATGATGCGCTCAACGTTTTCCACGACGACGATGGCATCATCCACCAACAGACCAATCGCCAGCACCATGGCAAACATGGTTAATGTGTTGATACTGAACCCACAGATGTATAACACGCTGAATGTGCCAAACAGCACCACCGGCACGGCGATGGTGGGAATCAAGGTGGCACGAAAATTCTGCATAAACAGGTACATCACCGCGAACACCAGCACGATCGCTTCAAGCAGCGTTTTTACTACGTCTGTGATCGAGGCTTTGACAAACGGGGTGGTTTCATAAGCGATCTTGGCTTCAAGCCCATGAGGAAAATAGTGCGACAGTTCTTCAATACGCGCGCGCACCAGCTTGTCGGTATTCATCTCATTGGCACCGGAAGCGAGCTTAACGCCCAGGCCAGAAGCTTGTTGGCCGTTGTAACGGCTGAGGTAATCGTACTTCTCCGCGCCCAACGCGACGCTTGCAACATCGCCCAGCGTGACGACTGAACCATCAGGATTATTCTTCAACGTGATCGCTTTGAATTGCGCGGGCGTTTGCAGCATTGATTGCGCATTCACCGTGGCGTTCAGGGCTTGTTTATCCACCGCCGGTAAACCGCCGACCTGGCCCACGGCAACCTGGGCATTCTGCGATTCGATGGCGCTAACAACATCATCTGTCGTCAGGGAATAGGCAATTAATTTATTGGGATCAAGCCAAATGCGCATCGCATATTGTGAGCCGTAAGCATCTACCTGACCCACACCGTCAATACGACTCAGCGGGTCCTGAATGTTACTGGCGACATAATCTGCAATATCCTGCTTGTCCATGCTGCCATCGGTTGAGACGAAAGCGACCATCAATATATTGCTGTCACCGGTTTTATTGACGGTAACGCCCTGCGATTGAACGGCTTGCGGCAGCTTACGTAACGCAGATTGCAGCTGGTTTTGCACCTGCTGGCGGGCTTCATCAGGATCGGTCCCGGCGGTAAACGTCAGCGTGATTTGTGCCTGGCCGGTGTTGCTGCTGTTGGATGACATGTACATCAGGTTATCGATGCCTGTCATGTTTTGCTCAATCACCTGCGTCACGGTGTTTTCCAGCGTTTCTGCGGATGCGCCGGGATAGTTAGCCGTGATACGAACGTTAGGAGGAGCCAGATCGGGGTATTGCTCAATAGGAAGTGAAATGATGGACAACGTGCCACAAAGACACAACAAAATCGCCAGAACCCAGGCAAAAATGGGACGGTCGATGAAAAAATTCGACATCGAATCGACACTCCTTAGCAGCGTATCGTCATTATTATAAAAAACGGTTCCTTAATGAAAAGGACGCGAAGCAGGGGGGAGGGAAACGCTATCATCCACGATTTCCTGCCGTAACCTACTCTACGTGCGACATTATGGTAAATCGTGGAGAAATTGTGGAGAAAGTGTAAAACAGCCCGGTAGGTTAATTATTTCTGCTCTCCAGCCACATCACAGTAGCCGCAACGCGTGAGCGCACATCAAGTTTGCGCAGCATATTGCGGATATGTACTTTCACTGTTTCTTCAGAAATATGCAGGGTGGTAGCGATTTCTTTGTTTGATAATCCGCGCGCCACTTCCTGCAACACATCAAGTTCACGTTCTGTCAGCTGGCGAAACGGATTGGCACTGTATTGACGCGTAGCGAGATAATTTTCAACCGCTTCACTGAAAACTTTTTGCCCCTGCGCCGCCTGCATAATCTGACTAAGCAACATGTCGGGATCGCTATCCTTCAGCAGATAACCATCAGCACCCGCATCCACCATGGCGTAAATATCGCTACGGGCATCCGAAACGGTGAGCACCAAAATACGTGATGAAATCCCTTCATGGCGCAGCGCTTTTAAGGTATCCAGCCCCGACATGCCTTTCATGTTCAGGTCGAGCAGGATGACATCGGGTGTCAGGCGACGCGCTTCGGCCAGCGCTTCGGTGCCGTTATTTGCTTCGGCTACCACTTCCAGCCGAGGCTCAAGCGTCAGCAGTTGGCGGATGCCACGGCGCATGAGCGGATGATCATCCACAATCATTAAGGTCAGCATGTTTACTCCCGGTAAAAAGGCGCTGTCGTGCCTTGAACAGTCTGTTTGCGGTTACGCTTTTTATCTCGCTATTCAAGCGGATGAGGCGGACGCGGCGAAAAGCGCAACGCCACCTGTGTTCCCTGCGCTTGCGCATTGATGCTTAAGCTGCCCGATAGTCGTGCAGCCCGTTCTGCCATTGTGGTTAAGCCGTAATGTCCCGGCGGTTCATCGAGGCTGGCAATGCCGACGCCATCATCGGTGATGGTCAGCAGATGCTCGCCCTCGTCGGTTCGCTGATACTCCACCGCAATTTTGCTCGCGTTAGCATGACGAATGGCGTTCACGACTGCTTCGCGTGCAATCTGCAACACGTGCACCTGCTGCTGTGCATCAAGGCTTTGTAATCCCGGCTGATAATCAAAACTGATTTGCGTATCAACCTGCTCTTGCAGCGGTAAAATCATCGCCTGCATTGCTGCGACTAAATCGGCTTGTTCGATAGTCAGACGAAAGGTCGCCAATAATTCTCGCAGCTGACGATAAACATCGGCTAGCGCACGATCAAAGTCTGCGATGATTGTATGTGCGGCCTGATCAGATTTATCCACGGTGCGGCGTAACAGCGTAAGTTGGATACGTAAAAATGAAAGCCCCTGCGCCAGCGAATCATGCAGTTCGCGTGCAATAGTGGCGCGCTCCTCAATCAGCAGCATCTGTTGATATTGCTTTTGAGTTTGCCAAATCCAGATGGCGCGCCCCAACATGGCCGCCAGGCTGCGCATTAACGCTTCAGGTGGTTCGCTATCAGACGCTTGCCAGCGCAGTTCGCCAATTTGCTGCTCGTCCTGCTGCAATGGCACGCGCTGCCACGCTTTTTCGCTGCGACTCACACCCGCGCAAAACAAAAACTTGTCACTTTCCAGCCGAATTGCCTCTACCTTTTCATTCGCCAGCACGTTCGCTAGCACACTTTCAAATAGCGCGGGATGCAGCGGGCTGGCGGTCAACATTTGCGAGCTGTTGTACAGCAGCGAAAGGGTGCGATTAGCTTCGGTTAGATCGCTTGTTTTCGTCCGTACCGTGCTTTGCAGCAGCTGATAATGCGTTTGCAACCGTGATGCCATGCCGCTAAAGGTTTGCGACAGCACCTTGAGTTCATTTTCCTGCACGACATTCAGTGGAGGAAAAGCGAAATTACCGCTCTCAATGTAGCGACTGGCAGTAACCAGTGCGTTCAACGGGCCAACCACTTGCTGGCGGGTAAAACGAATCGTCATCAATGCCAGCGCCACAATGGCGATCAAGCCCACCAGGCTACTGACAGCGACCAAATGCATCTTCACTTCAGCGTAATGCTGCAATCCCAGCACGAAACGATCAATTTCGTTGACGTAAATTGCGACCTGCTGTTGGTAGAGGTTGGCATCACCCTGTTGCAGATTTTGTTGCAGCTGCGGCCAGGCGCTGCGCAGTCGGTGATAGCGATTAATGACTTCTTGCGGTACCCAAGGGCGATCAAGATTGTGTAATGCCGGTGCGTCCAGCGTCTGCTGGTAAAGAGTTAAATGATGCGCGAGCTGTTGCGGTTCACGCGTGGCGTCCCACGCCAAACGATAGCTCTGCATACGTAAAGAACCGGCCAGATTGATGGCTTCCGCGTCGCGCAGGCTGCTGGAAAGCGTGATCAGGGCCAAGCCAGTACTCAACAGTGATAGCAGAACGATAGCGGTAAGCGCTTGGGCAATACTGCGAGTAACAGAACGTTTCACAATCACCTTAATATCCCTGGTTTGAGCGCGGGATTATAAAAGAGTCGGCGTACCGCGCCAAGCAACGCCCCGCAATATTCAGACAGACTGTTACAGGTTGTACAAAAAACAACCTAAACTGACAGTATCCAGGATTAAAAACCTGGTGGTGGTTAAAGATTAAACAAGTTTACAGTGTGACCATGTTGGCTTTCATTATGGCGCTAATAATTCATACCGTAATAACCGAAATCATCTTGCTTAGGAGCATCCCATGAAAAAACTGACTGCAGTTCTGGCCGGTGCCCTGCTGGCTTCTGCTTCATTTACAGCCCTGGCGGCCGCGCCTATTGATCGAGAGCAGGCGCAAGGCATGCAAAGTTTAGGTAGCGTTTCTGTCTCCAGTGTAAGAGGTTCTATGGATGACGCCACAGAACAACTTTCACAAAAAGCCGAAGAGATGGGCGCAAGCCATTACCGTGTTATAGGTGTTGATAATCCAGGCGATTCCAGCTTGTGGACCGGCACCGCAGAAATTTATCGTTAATCTCGATCCGCTTTCCATCCCTGTAGCTTTTACCGGCCCGCCAATGGCCGGTTTTTTTGTGCGTTAAAAACCCTTCTTACAATTCAACCTGTGCATCCCAGCGGTATATTTTGCTTCGTTCACGCAGAACGGGTAGGATTCATCGCCGTAAATTCCCGCGCCGCTTTCTTCTCACTCACAGGCTGGCGCACAGAGGAAAATACCCCATTTCGCACGGTTTAACGCAAACGATTGGTTTGCCGTGGATTGATGGTCAGGACAAACAGGAAAGCTATGAAATCTACAAAAAAATCAGCAGCCGAGATGCGCGCTGCGAAAAGACGCTGGCTGAACTCTCATGACACCGGCTACCAAAAAGCGATGGGCAACCGTCACGTTCAAATGATTGCGATTGGTGGTGCCATCGGTACCGGCTTGTTTCTCGGTGCTGGTGCGCGTTTACAAGCGGCTGGCCCGGCGTTAGCCATCATCTACTTAGTCTGCGGTATCTTCTCTTTCTTTATCTTACGTGCTTTGGGCGAACTGGTTTTACACCGTCCAAGCAGCGGCAGTTTTGTCTCTTACGCACGCGAATTTCTCGGTGAGAAAGCGTCATATGTGGCTGGCTGGATGTACTTCGTTAACTGGGCAATGACCGGTATCGTGGACATCACCGCCGTGGCGCTTTATATGCATTATTGGGGCGCGTTTGGTGATGTGCCGCAATGGGTATTTGCCCTTGGCGCGCTGGCCATTGTTGGCACCATGAATATGATTGGTGTGAAATGGTTCGCTGAAATGGAGTTCTGGTTTGCGCTGATCAAAGTGCTGGCGATCGTGGTTTTTCTGGTGGTTGGTGTGGTGTTTTTGGGCACCGGCAAACCGTTGGATGGCAATACCACTGGCTTCCATTTGATCACCGATAATGGCGGTATGTTCCCGCACGGCTTGCTGCCTGCATTGGTCTTGATTCAGGGTGTCGTTTTTGCCTTCGCTTCTATCGAGTTGGTCGGAACGGCCGCTGGCGAATGTAAAGATCCACAGACCATGCTGCCTAAAGCGATCAACAGCGTGATTTGGCGTATTGGCCTGTTCTACGTTGGCTCGGTTGTTTTACTGGTGTTATTACTGCCGTGGAATGCGTATCAGGCGGGTCAAAGCCCGTTCGTTACTTTCTTCTCGAAACTCGGTATGCCTTACATTGGTAGCATCATGAATATCGTCGTGCTGAGTGCCGCGCTGTCGAGTCTGAACTCGGGCCTCTATTCAACTGGCCGTATTCTGCGCTCTATGTCGATGGGCGGCTCGGCGCCAAAATTCATGTCAAAGATGAGTGGACAGCAAGTCCCTTACGCCGGCATTTTGGTCACCATTGGCGTTTACATCATTGGCGTGGTGCTGAACTATTATGTGCCGTCGCAGGTGTTTGAGATTGTCCTGAACATCGCTTCGCTGGGCATCATCTCTTCATGGGCGTTTATCGTGGTGTGTCAGTTGCGCCTGCGTAAAGCGATCAAAGAGGGCAAAGCGGATGATGTTAGCTTTAAGCTGCCAGGCGCGCCGTTTACCTCGTGGCTGACGCTGCTGTTCCTGTTCAGCGTCCTGGTGTTAATGGCATTCGATTATCCAAACGGTACCTACACCATCGCCTCAATTCCGTTGATTGCTGTGGTGCTGGTGCTTGGTTGGTTTGGCGTGCGCAAGCGCGTTAATGCCATCGCTCAGACCGAACATGATCATCTGCACAGCCATGATGATGATGTTAAACCCAGCAAACTGGCCGATGAATCCTCGCACTAATTTGCGTTGATCCTCCGTTAAAGCCAGCCTTCGGGCTGGCTTTTTTGATCTCGCCTCATACTGCTTCCCCTTCCTTTGATCCACCTTCAGGAATTACTCCCTTCGAGTGATATACCCCTGTAAACCCTCGGGCTATTTTACGCGCCAACACACTGTTCATTCGACGAGGGCGCAATGGCGCTGTCACGCAGAGGATTTTTAACCGGGCAACGACACACGAGTAGGCCGAACGGTTTCACTTTGCCTTGGTGGCGTCATCAACCCGGCTGTGATGGCTGCGCACGCTGTGTTGACGCGTGCGACACGCAAATTATTGTTCTGCTTTCTGGCAGCGAGCCGCAGATAGATTTTTCACAAGGTGAATGCACCTTTTGCGGTGCCTGCGCGGATGCTTGCCCACAGCCGTTATTCACCTTACGTGATGCTCAGCCTTGGCCACTCAGAATAAAAATTGATGAGCGCTGTATCGCTTTTCAGGGCGTGAACTGTCGCAGCTGTCAGGAGAGTTGTGAGCAGCAAGCCATCACATTCCACTTCAACAGGTTGGGCGTAGCGCAACCGGAAGTTCACCCCGAAAACTGTACCGGATGCGGCGCCTGCATCGCGCTTTGCCCGGTCTCTGCAACAGGATTAGCGCATGCGTAATGAAAATAGCTGGCATGTTTGCGGCCTGGTAATTCAGGCGCGCGCGGCGGATATCGCCGCAGTGCAGTCAGCGTTACTGGCAATGGATGACGCGGCAGTCGCGGCGGCATCAGAAGAGAAAGGCTCGCTGGCCGTGACGTTGGGCGCACCCGATGCCGCCAGCCTGCTGAGAAATATTGAGTCAACGCGAGAGATTCCCGGCGTGTTAGCCGTTTCGCTGGTCTATCACCAGCAGGACGAAGAGCTGGAACAGAGTAAGGAAGCATCATGAGCTTAAGTCGTCGTGATTTTATGAAAGCTAACGCGGCGGCCGCGGCCGCGATGGCCGCCGGTTTAACCATCCCGACGGTGACGCAAGCCACGCCTGGCATGGGTGAACCGATTCGTTGGGAAAAAGCGCCGTGCCGCTTTTGTGGCACCGGCTGCGGCGTGCTGGTAGGAACGCAGAATGGGCGTGTGGTGGCCTCGCAAGGCGATCCACAAGCAGAAGTGAACCGCGGTCTGAACTGTATCAAAGGCTATTTCCTGCCCAAGATCATGTATGGAAAAGATCGTCTGACACAGCCTTTGCTGCGCATGATCGACGGACGTTATGACAAGAACGGCGAGTTTTACCCGGTTTCCTGGGATCAAGCATTCGATATCATGGAGGAAAAATTCAAAGCAGCGCTGAAAGCCAAGGGGCCAGAATCGGTAGGCATGTTCGGCTCAGGTCAGTGGACGGTATGGGAAGGTTATGCCGCCTCTAAATTGATGAAAGCCGGTTTTCGTACCAATAACCTTGATCCTAACGCGCGTCACTGCATGGCATCAGCGGTGGTGGGTTTTATGCGCACCTTCGGCATGGATGAGCCAATGGGCTGCTACGATGATATCGAACAGGCCGACGCCTTTGTGCTGTGGGGCTCAAACATGGCCGAGATGCATCCGATTCTCTGGTCACGCCTGACAGCGCGCCGCCTCAGTAATGAAAACGTCAAAGTGGCGGTGCTTTCAACTTACCGTCACCGCAGCTTTGAATTAGCCGACAATGCGATGGTCTTTACGCCGCAGACCGATCTGGTGATCATGAATTTTATCGCCAACTACATCATTCAAACCAATCGGGTCGACAAAGATTTCCTGGCACGTCACGTCACCTTACGTAAAGGCGCAACGGATATCGGCTACGGTTTGCGTCCTGGCGATCCACGTCAAAGCACGGCAAAAAACCCGGACAGCGGTGATTCAACGCCGATCAACTTTGATCAATTTGCCCGACACGTCTCCGAATATACCGTTGAGAAAGCCAGCCAGATGAGCGGCGTGGAGCAGGATCAACTGCTGGCATTGGCTGAACTTTATGCCGATCCAAACGTGAAAGTGGTTTCATACTGGACCATGGGTTTCAACCAGCACACGCGCGGTGTCTGGGCAAATAACCTCTGCTACAACCTGCATTTGCTGACCGGTAAAATCTCGCGTCCCGGCACCGGCCCGTTCTCGCTGACCGGCCAGCCCTCCGCCTGCGGTACAGCGCGTGAAGTGGGTACGTTTTCCCATCGGCTGCCCGCTGATATGGTGGTGAACAATGATAAGCACCGGGCGCTGGCTGAAAAGCTGTGGAAGCTGCCGAGCGGCACCATTCCCGCCAAAATCGGTTTACATGCAGTGGCGCAAGATCGCGCACTGAAAGATGGCAAGCTCAACGCCTATTGGTCAATGTGTAACAACAACATGCAGGCCGGGCCAAACCTCACTGAAGATCGCATGCCAGGTTGGCGCGATCCGCAAAACTTCGTAGTGGTCTCCGATCCTTATCCCACCGTCAGCGCCTTATCTGCGGACCTCATTTTGCCTACCGCAATGTGGGTAGAAAAAGAGGGCGCGTATGGCAACGCCGAGCGCCGCACGCAGTTTTGGCATCAGCAGGTCAAAGCGCCGGGCGAAGCAAAATCTGATCTCTGGCAGATCGTGAATTTCTCTAAACGCTTCAGGTTAGAAGAGGTGTGGCCGGAAGAACTGCTGGCGCAGGATCCCAGTCTGCGTGGCAAAACACTTTATGACGTGCTTTACGCAAATGGTCAGGTTGACCGGTTTCCGCTGAGTGAAGTGGCAGACGATCGCCTGAATGATGAAGCGCGTGCGTTTGGCTTCTATCTGCAAAAAGGCTTGTTTGAAGAGTACGCCAGCTTTGGTCGCGGTCATGGTCACGACCTTGCGCCGTTCGATGCTTATCACGAAGCACGTGGCTTGCGCTGGCCCGTGGTGGAGGGAAAAGAGACCCGCTGGCGCTACCGCGAAGGTTACGACAGCTACGTGAAAACCGGTGAAAGCGTGCGTTTCTATGGCCAGCCAGACGGCAAAGCGGTGATTTTTGCGCTGCCGTACGAGCCACCAGCGGAAATGCCGGATGAGGAATACAACTTATGGTTCTGTACCGGTCGCGTGCTGGAGCACTGGCATACCGGCACCATGACGCGCCGCGTGCCGGAGTTGCATCGCGCTGTGCCGGAAGCGCTGCTTTACATTCATCCGCTGGATGCGAAATCGCGCGGTTTACGCCGTGGCGAGCAGGTGCGTGTGGTTTCACGTCGCGGGGAAACTTTCGCTCATGTGGAAACGCGGGGTCGTAACCAACCGCCGCAAGGGTTGGTTTTCATGCCGTTTTTTGATGCGGGTGTGATGGCGAACAACATTACGCTGGACGCGACCGATCCGCTCTCAAAACAGAACGATTATAAAAAATGCGCCGTTAAGCTGGTTAAAATTTAAGGCAGGACGCAATGAAAACGATCATTACCTTTATCACTCTTGCCACCCTGTTACTGGGCGGCGCAGTCTGGGCTAACGAAAGCGCCGATCTCTCCTCCTCGCCGGAAGTTAACGCTGGACACCGTGGCGCGATTTTTCAGCCGAAGCAGCAGGGCAGAATGCCACTAAACTATGTCAACCAACCGCCGGTGATCCCGCACAGCGTGGAAGGTTATCAGGTAACGAAGAATGTGAACCGTTGCCTGCAATGTCACGGTACACAAAGTTATCTAACCACCGGTGCGCCGCGTGTCAGCCCAACGCACTTCACCGATCGCGACGGCAGCGTAAGCAGCAGTGTATCGCCGCGTCGCTACTTCTGTTTGCAGTGCCATGTACCGCAAACCGATGCCAAGCCGATTGTCGAAAACAGCTTCCGGCCTGCCGCCGGTTTTGGCCGGTGAGGCGAGGATGAAACAGCGACTTTTACGCCTGTGGCGCTGGTGGCGACGTCCAAGTCGTCTTGCGCTTGGCACTTTACTGCTGATTGGCTTTGGCGCAGGCATCCTCTTCTGGGGCGGCTTCAATACCGGCATGGAATTGACCAACCGCGAGCAGTTCTGTATCGGCTGTCATGAGATGCGCAACAACGTTTATCAGGAATATATGCAAACGGTACATTACAACAACCGCAGCGGTGTACGCGCAACCTGCCCGGATTGCCACGTGCCGCATGAATGGGGCCCGAAAATGATCCGTAAAATTCAGGCGAGCAAAGAGGTTTATGCCAAGATTTTTGGCCTGATTGATACCCCACAGAAGTTTGAGGATCACCGTATCAAGTTGGCGCAGAACGAATGGCGCAGGATGAAGAACAACAATTCGCAGGAGTGTCGAAACTGCCACAACTTCGATTACATGGATTTCACCCAGCAGAAAACCGTTGCGTCGAAAATGCATGCTAAAGCGGTAGAAACCGGGCAAACCTGTATCGACTGTCACAAAGGCATCGCACACCACTTGCCAGATATGAAAGATCAGCCAAACGGCTTTTAACCCCATTAGCGCATCGCCGCTCGCGGTGCGCTAAATTCTCTTTCAGCACCAGTTTCAGATAGTTTTCTGAACGGCACCGTCCTATGATGTCAGGCTCCCCTTAAAGACGTAGCGGAGACTTCATGTCGTTAAAGATCAATATCATCAAAGATAAGTTGCTGTCTGAGAACTGGTTTGTTCTGCGCAACTTCACCTATGAACTCACCGATAAAAAAGGTGAAGTGCTACGCCACAAACGCGAAGTTTACGACCGAGGCAATGGCGCCACAATTCTGCTCTACAACCGTGATAAAAACAGTGTGGTGCTGACGCGCCAGTTTCGCATCGCGACCTACATCAACGGTAATGAAAGCGGCATGCTGATTGAAGCCTGCGCAGGATTACTCGATGACGATTCGCCGGAAGATTGCATTCGTAAAGAGGCGATAGAAGAAACCGGTTACGCGGTGGGCCAGGTAGAAAAACTCTATGCCTGCTATATGTCGCCGGGCGGCGTAACGGAACTGATTCATTTCTTTGCTGCTGAATATAATGATTCGCTGCGCGACAACGCGGGCGGCGGCGTAGAAGATGAAGATATTGATGTGCTGGAAATGACATTCCCTGATGCACTCGCGATGGTGAAAGATGGGCGCATCCGCGACGGCAAAACTATCATGCTATTGCAGCACGCCCAGATTGCGGGCTGGCTTAAGCCTTAACATCTTCGGCCAGCAGATTAGGTTGGCATTCCGGATGCGCGTGCAGACGCGACAAGGCTTCCGCGTAGGACGGCATAGAATGTGCCGCGCCTGCGCGCTCTACGCACACCGAAGCAAACGCCGCCGCAAATAAAGCCGCCTGTTCCAGCGATTCGCCCGCCGCCAAACGTGCAGCAAGCGCACCGTTAAATGCATCGCCTGCACCGGTAGTGTCCTGCGGCGTGGCGGGAAACAGGGGAATACGTAACTGCTGTGTTTCCGTAGAAAGCAGCGCGCCTGCGGTACCCAAAGTAATGATCACCTGACGCGCACCTTTGCGATGCAATCTTTCTGCGGCGCGTTGTGCACAGGAGATATCGGTTATCGTCACGCCTGTTAACAGCGTCGCTTCCGTGCTGTTGGGCGTCAGTAAATCAACCTTGGCGAGCAGCCTGTCGCTGATCTTCTGAAACGGTGCTGGATTCAGAATGACGAACGTGTTCGCTGCACGGGCGTTATCAATCATGCGGGTTATTGCACTAAGATTATTCTCCAGCTGCACCAGGAGAATATCTGCCGCGGCTACCGTTGGCTGACAGCGCGTCACTTCGGCGGCGGACACGGTTAAATTCGCGCCCGGATAAACCGAAATCATATTTTCCGCATCGTTACCGGCGACGTAAATCAACGCATTGCCGGTGGGTTTTTCTTTACACGTAAACAGCGTAATCGCATCAAAGCCGGTCTTTTCCAGATGGCGTCGGGCAAACGTGCCAAAATCATCATTGCCGACTTTACCAATGTAATGCACCCGAGCGCCTGCCCGCAACGCGGCGGTGGCCTGATTTGCGCCTTTACCGCCGGGCCCCATCATGCTGTGTTGCGCAATCAGTGATTCACCCGGCAGCGGAAAGCGCGTCATACCGGCGACAACATCAAGGTTGAACGATCCAAAAACACAGACTTTGCCTTTCATTCTTCACTCCTGAAGCGCCGTTCGGCTGCGAGGCAGGCGCCACGACAACCGGTATGATCGGTAGCATGGCTGAAAATAATCTTCAGACCCTCGCGCGTTACCGGTGGACGCAGATGTTGCTGAATACGGCTGCGCAAGCTAGCCAGCGGGAAATCTGTCATCGACAGCACGCCACCGCCAAGAATCAGATATTCTGGATCGAGAATATTCATCTCTGTAGCAATGAGTTCCGCTAAGCGTTGCACAAACGCCTGCAAATCCGGGTGAGCGCCCTGTAGGGTGAACAGTTGCGACATGTCGGTTTCAGCCGCATATTTAGCGGCCCAGCGGCTCAGCCAATGCCCGGAGGTTAAGGTTTCCGCGCATCCCATGTTGCCGCAAGGGCAGGGCAGGGAATTACCGGACAACGGCACATGCCCCAATTCTCCTGCGCCACCATGATGACCGTGATAAAACCGACCTTCCAGCCACAAGCTGTTACCCATACCCGTACCGGGATACAAACCTACCGCGCAGTTTGGCACGGGATCGAGCTGCATTAAATCCCATAGCATCAGGTGGTTAACGTCTTTATCCATTGCCACTGGAACCTTGAGCCTGTGACTGAGCATGGCGGCAACCGGCTGGTTATCCAGCGCCTGAATAAAGGGCAGTGAAATAACCTGCTGCCGGTCGCGACTGAGAATGCCGGGTAAACCGAGCATCACACCGCTAACCGGCTGCTGTTCTAAGGTTTCACTGATGACATTGCCCAGCGCGGCGAGCGCATCCGGTTGTTGCGCCCAGCTGGCGGTGGACACTTTACGAAAGCCGGACCATGCCCGACCTTCTTCCATCAGCTGCAAGCGTGTACTGGTGCCGCCAATGTCAATGCCAAGCCAGCGTGATTTCATGCCGACTCCTGCTGCAAGCCCTGCGCCGTATCGATACTGTCACGCATCATGGTCCAGGCGGTAGCGAGATCGTCATGAATAGTAAACAGGCCGGATGTGCCGACAATGAGCACTTCTGCACCTGCGTCCAGCAAAGTGCTATAGGTGCGTTGATTACAGGAGCCATCAATTTCAATTAAATAGCGATGGCCATGCGCCAGCTTCAGCGCTTTTAGCTCCTGAATTTTTTGCACCATTTCTGGAATGAAAGGCTGCCCGGCGTAGCCCGGATCGACGGTCATCACGGTGATCTTGTCGAGCAGATGAATGTAGTGATGAATAAACGAAACCGGTGTGGCCGGGTTCAGTACGATACCCACTTTTTTCCCCAGGCTACGGATGTGATTAATCACCCGAAACGCGTCGCGGTTGATGGTCTCAGCGTGTGGGCAAATATAATCTGCCCCGGCTTTGGCCACGGCTTCGATAAAATCGTTGGGATGCTCCACCATTAAATGCACATCAATGGCTACTGGCGTATGGGGGCGAATCTGCTCAATGAAAAACGGCGACAGCGTAATATTTTTTACGTAGTGACCATCCATAATGTCAACGTGCAGGAAGTCTGCTCGCGAGTTCAACACAGACAATTGCTGCTTGATCTCCATTAAATTCATGCACATCAATGACGGAGAGATTTGAATACGCATCATACTTCCTTTTTGTGAGTCAGAGGATTTAACGCCGTGCTCAGCAGTTTGCTGCGCTTAACGGCACGGCTTTCATTGAGTCGGGCTTTACCCTGTTTAAAGGCCAGCACCACGATTAACACCGCTCCCCACATGGCGAGGCTGACGTGCTGGCTGATGTTCATTAAGTTGAAGCCGGTAGAGAGGATTTGCAGCGCAACCAGGGCCAGCACCACGCCGGTGACGCGTCCGAATCCGCCATTGGGATCGGTGCCGCCGAGGATGATGGCCAGCACGGTCAGCAATAAGTAGGCGTCGCCGTAACCCATTCGCGCCGAATTGAAGCGTGCCATCATGATCAGCCCGGCCAGCACGCACAGCAGGCTAGAAATGACATACACCAGCACCACCATGCGATGCGTATTCACGCCACTAAACCAGGTGGCGTTGATATTGCTGCCACCCATGTAAATGCATTTACCTGCACGGGTTTTACCAAGGAACAGAGCCAGCAGCGCGGCGGCAATCAGGAATACCCACAGCGGCAACGGCACGCCCAGCAAGGTGTTGGAACCCAAGGCGCGCACCACGGCGGGCATACCGCTTACCGCTGCACCTTTGGTCAGCCAAATACCAATGCCGTTGATGGTCATCATGGTGGCGAGCGTAACCAGAATCGGATGAGCGCCAATACGCGTTACCATCACGCCAGTTATCACGCCAATCACAAGGGCGATGATCATCGCGCCAATCACCGCCAGCGCCAGCCATAACAGTTGCTGACCTGTGCTGGCACCCTCTGGCAGCATGCTCAACAGCACCCACGCAATAAATAAGCTGGTCAGGTTAGCGGTGGTAATAATCGCCAGATTCAGGCCACCACTTAAAATGGCGATGAACATGGCCAGCGTCAGCAAGCCCAGCTCCGGCAGCTGAAACGCCATGCTGAGGAAGGTCGAGTCAGTCAGAAAACGGCCCGGCAGCAAGATACTGAACAGCGCCAGTGCAAACGCGATCAGTAACATCAGTCCAATATTGGTGCCGTCCGGTTTCAATGCCGATAACGATGCAGAAAATCTTTTCATAGCGCCTCCTTCCGTCAGACAAAACTAACGTCAGTTTCTTTGCGTTTTTTGTAGTGAGTGACAGCAATCGCCACCATGATTACGCTGCCGACCACAATGTTCATGAAGTAGTTAGAGACGCCAATCAGGTTGAGGCCATTTTTTAGGATGGCGATCAGGAACACGCCCATCAGTGTGCCGCTAACCGTGCCTTTGCCGCCCATCAGGCTCGCGCCGCCCAGCACCGTTGCTGCCAGTACATCCAGCTCACCGCCAACCAACGCATTCGGTACCACTTCACCCATGCGATAGACCTGTACCAATCCGCCAATCGCCGCCATTGCACCCAGCCAGCCGTAAGCGAACAGGTGAATCAGGCCAACCCGAATACCCACGCGCCGCGCCGATTCGGCATCACCGCCCACCGCATAGAGCTGACGGCCTAAATGGGTTTTGTTCAGCATCACGGCGGTGAGTGCGGCAATAACCAGCATGGTGATCAGCGGCAAACCGACCTGGAAAGTTTGACCCTGCCATTCAAACGGCAGCACGTTACGCAACGTGATCCACCAATCCGGTAGCGCATACAGACTGCGTCCGCCCGTCATCCACATCAGCAGGCCAAACAGCAGCGATTGCATACTGATGGTGATGATGATCGACACCACTCGCAGCGTGGTAATCAGCCAGGCGTTGAGCACGCCAAACAGCGTGCCGCAGACGACCGCCAGCACAATGCTCAAAAGGGCGTTATCAAACTGGTAGTGCACAAACAGGGAGGCGATCAGGTACTGCACCACCGAAGCCACCGCAGCAAAGGAGATATCGATGCCGCCAGTGACCAAGACAACAAACAATCCGAGGGCGAAAATGCCGGTTACGGCGTAGCTTTCCGCCAGGTCTAACAAATTTTGCACGCTGAGAAACTGGTCGCTGGCCACTGAGAAAAAAACAATAAATGCCAGCAGCACCCAAGTGAGCCAACCCTGACTGGAATGTGGGCGTAAACGAGAGAAGTCAGGCATTGATCACCTCCGCCAGCTGTTGTTGTTCAACGGTATCGGGTTGATATTCGGCATGAATGGTGCCGTCGCGAAAGTGCAGAATACGGTCGCAGTTGTACCAAACTTCCGGTACTTCGTCGGAAATCAGGATGATCGACAATCCTTCACGCGCCAGTTCGTGGATTAATTGATAGATGCTGGCTTTTGCACCGACATCTACGCCAACGGTTGGCGAGTCGAGGATCAGAATACGGGGTTGCGTCAGCACCCATTTTGCCAACACGATTTTCTGCTGATTACCGCCAGAAAGGGTGGAAATGGCCAGGTTGGGATCGGTCACGCGTACGCCGAGCTGCTGAATCCACTGTAAGATCAGCTTGTTCTTGCGGTATTCGTCAATAATGTGAAAACGGTTTTGCAGCTTGTCGAGGATCGGCAGCACCATGTTGTCGGCCACCGATTGCTGCTGCACTAAACCCAGTGTCAGCCGATCTTCGGATACGTAACCGATTCCGGCTTTGATGGCATCTTCATGCCCACGAAAACGTACTGGTTTGCTGTCGAGCCAGATTTTACCGCTGTCCGGTTTGGTCATACCAAACAGTGACAGCGCCAGTTCAGTGCGCCCGGAGCCAAGCAGGCCGCATAACCCCAACACTTCGCCTTCGTACAGACGAAAACTCACATCGTGATATTGCCCGGCGCGGCTTAGTCGCTCGACTTCGAGCATCACGCGGTCAGGATTGTGAGAAGGGGATTTCAACGAGTAATCCAGCTTTAGGCCGGTCATGAGTTCGGTCAGATGGTGCGGAGTCATATCACGCGCTGACCAACAGCCCATTTTGCGACCATCTCGGATAACCGTCACGCGGTCGGATATTTCCAGCACTTCATCGAGTCGATGGCTGACAAACACCACGCAAATGTTCTTCTCTTTCAGATAGCGCACGGTGCGCAGCAGCTGGTTGACTTCGGTGCGCGTCAGCGACGCGGTGGGTTCATCCATAATCACCAATCGGGCATCTGCGACCAGCGCGCGGCAAATCGCCACCTGCTGACGCTGAGCGATGGAAAGCTCCGCCACTTTTAGATCTAAATTCAGGTCGAAATTTAGCTCTTCAACAATACGCTGTGCGCTGGCACGCAGTTTTCCTGCGCGATGCCAGCCAAACAGACCACGCAGATTGTGTTCGAAACCGATGTTTTCGGCGACGCTTAGGTTCGGAAACAGTGACAGATCCTGATAAATCACCTGGATACCAAAGTCACGCGCCTGACGCGATGTCAGCCTGGAAAAACCCTGGCTGCTGTTGCCAAGGCGGATCTGGCTGCCACTGTCCGGGGCATGCACCCCGGAAATGACTTTGATTAACGTACTCTTGCCACAGCCGTTGGTTCCGGCAAGGCAGTGCACTTCGCCTTCCAGTAGTGTTAGCGAAATATCGCTCAGTGCGCGGTTACCGCCAAACGTCTTTGACAGATTGTCGAGGACGATGAGCGTCTGTGGTTCGACACGTTCCATGGTTACAGCCCCAGTTTGATCAGTTTCGGCAGGTTGGCTTTGTCCAGGCTTTCGGTGTTGTTACCGATGATGGTGTGATTAGCTTCATCCACGTTGACGTTGCCCAAGCCTTCGATAGTCATACCCTGTTTAATCGGCTGGTTTTTCTGCATCATTTCGGCGATCCGTACAAACACTTCGCCAGCCGTTTCCGGGTTCCAGATATAGCCACCTTTGATCGCACCGCGATTTACCAACTGCGCGCCTTGCCCCGGACTAAACGCACCAATAACGCAAACTTGATTGATTTTATTGCGGTTCATCACGGCCCGACCGGCACCAATTGGGCCTTGTGAGCCGAAGGCCATGATGCCTTTCAGATCGGGATATTTAGACATCAGCTCGTTGGTGGTGCGAATTGAGTCATCCAGCGATTCGCCCACACCAAACTTGTCGGTCACCATCTGCATTTTTGGATAGTGTTCTTTTTGGTAATTCAGCGCAGCGTCAGTCCATTCCTGATGCAATGGCACGGTCAGGCTGCCGACGTACATGGCGTATTTGCCCTCTTCGTGCATACACTGTGCCAGCGCTTTCATGTGGTTGATGCCATGCGTGGGTGCGTCAACCAACTCGAAATCCCAGTTGGCATACTTCTGACCTGGTGATTCGTGCGTGATCACTTTTATTCCGGCGTCACGGGCACGTTGCAGCACCGGCTCCAGTACTTTCGGATCGTTGGGTACCACACCAATAATGTCGACTTTCTGCGCAATCAAATCTTCAATTGCACGTACCTGCAACGCTGGGTCAGCCGCCGTTGGGCCAACCATCCAGGCATCAATGCCACTTTTTTCCGCCTGGCTTTTAATGCCCGCTTCCATGGCGTTAAACCAGGGAATACCACCAATTTTCACGACGATGCCCATGCGTAATTTGTCCGCAGCTTGAGCCTGAACAGCAAACAAGGCGATGAGAGAACAGGCGATAAGATGTTTTTTCATAAAGACTCCGTTTAATTTTTTATTAGCTGCATTGACTGCGAGCGTTGTGAACAATCAATAATATTCACGCCGTTCCACGCCAGTTCTTGTTCCAGCTCTTTATCTTTTAATTGGTCAGTAATGAGAAAATCCACATCGCGATAATGACAAATACGCGCGAATGAGGGTCGTAAAAATTTACTGCTGTCCATCAACAGATGTTTTCTTTCTGCTGCCAGAATCATTTGCTGTTTTAAATGCGCGTTATGTTCATTGCCTTCACGTAAATAACCGTCGTTACCTAAACTGCTACAGGAAAAAAAGATCTTGTTTATTTGAAACTCTTTTAACGGCTGCTCGGCAACAATGCCGTGGAAATCTTCATAGCGGTCAGAATATTCCCCGCCTAAGCAAATGGTGCGAATACTGCCGCGTGCTGCCAGCGTCTGCACAATACGTAATGAATTGGTTAATACCGTTAATTCAATATCGGGTAATTGCCGAGCCAAATAAAAACAGGTGGTACTGCTATCGAGTAATAAACAATCTCCCACGCTGATAAAATCGAGCGCACGTTTGGCAATCGCCATTTTGGCATCGACGTGTTCATTTATTCTTTGGCGAAAAGATAATTCATATTCATTTATGGCTCGGATATTTCCCTGAATATTGGCTGCTTGCCTTTTAGGCAGTACTGCACCGCCATGGCTACGTTGTAACAGGCCGCGTTTTTCTAATTGGTTTAAATCTCGACGAATGGTTTCCTGCGAAACATGACACAGTGAAACTAATTCGGTGACGATAACCCGACCATTAATTGTTAATTCATCAATAATTCGCTGCTGGCGTTCAATCGGCAACATGCTGGCCTCCGATGACAATAAAGTACTGGATGGCGCACGGCAAAAATGTGTCCTGGACACGACTCCACAGGGCAATATTTGCTGTGCGAGAGCAAAGTGATGTTTATTAATTTTTTATGAAAATTTGGAGGGGGCGTACAAATAAAATGTGATTGATATCACGAAAAAGGCGGTATTAACGGCGATGTCCATGATCGACTCACGTTATAAGCGAGAAAGGGGCAATGACTATAGCATGACCGTATTTGACCGTTTCTGTGTATTTGACCGATTCGAGAACAGAGCAAATTGTCCGATGAATCTGATTGAGCGAAAGCGCTGCAAAAACGATGATGTTTTCCTAAGCTTCACTCTTTACGGCTTATCACGATGATGAACGCTTTTTAGCCAGTTAATAACGCTTTCTGGGCGCGGTCACAGATTCCGGTCTTCTTTGGGTTCGCCGTTGCGTTATCATCTCCACTTTAAAGATTTGGGGACCGGTTTTCTTAATGTTGCATTGGATTAAATCGCTGTTAGTGTTGTCTTTTCTTTTTGTTGCCAGCGTGCGGGCCGATCCACTGCAAAAGTCATTTTCTGACTGGCAGATGACCTGCAACAATGCGGCATTTTGCGTGGCACGCAATATTCCGGGCGACAATGGATTAGTCATGACGATTTCGCGCCACGCCGGGGTGAACGATCGCCCGTTGCTGCGCATCGACTACGGCAGCGCCTACAGCGGTGAGCTGCCTGGCGGTGATCTGAAAGACAACCTGCTGATTGATCAACGCCGCCTGAAACCCGACCTGAAACACTGGACGGTCGAACCCCATCATCTCGCTACCAGCAACGCCATCGCGATCGACGAATTTCTTGATCTGGTCATGGAAGCCAAAAGCCTGCAACTCACGTTTGATCCCAAAGCCCTTATCTCCCTGCGCGGCATGAAGGCGGCGCTGCTGCTGATGGATGATGTGCAAGGGCGTGTTAACGGCATGAGCGCCTGGATAAAGCGCGGCGATCGCGCAATCTGGGATGTGCCGCCGCAGCCTAAAGTGCCTGCGCTGCCAGAGGCGCTACCGCAACCTGCGGCGCTGACGCGAGAAGAAACCAGCGGTTTAATCGATTACGGCACCTGGCGCGTTAACACCGATTCCTGTTCGCTTGATCCGATGCGGCGTGAAGTCAGCGTGTCGCCGCTCACTGATACCAAGGCATTGCTGTTGGTGAGCTGTGAAATGGGGGCATATAACGTGATTGATTTAGCTTTCGAAGTGACGCGCGAGCAGCCTTATGTGGCGCGGGGAATTAGCCTGACGCTGCCGTTTACACCGCCAACCATTAATGAACGTCAACTTGAATTGATCAATGCCGAATACGATGCGGCAACTGGACAGCTTTATACCTTCGGAAAAGGTCGCGGTTTGGGCGATTGCGGTTCAGCATCGCGCTGGCAGTTCGATGGCAACAGTTTCGTGCTGGCGGAATATGCTGAGGAATCAACGTGCGACGCGTGGCACAGCAGCGATGACTGGCCCACGTTGTGGGTGAGCCAGTCGCGTTCCACTCCTCAGCAGCGTTAAGGAATGGCTTGAACCATCATGGGTGAACCGATTTGGTTGCCGACCAGTTCAGCCAGCATGTTATTTACGCCATCACTCATGGGTGTAAAGCGGGTCAGCGGAGAACGCGTAACCACGACAAACACGCCGATGTTATGCTGCGGCACCATCGCCATATAGGTAATGAAGCCACCCCCGCCGCCGGTTTTTTGAATAATACCCGGACGACCCTCTTTTGGACCCATATAAACCCAACCCATGCCCAACGCGTCGGCTTTGCCCGGCACATCCATACCTTGCACTTTCTGCAGCTGACTGCGCTGATAAATCAGCGTCTGCATACGATCAACCTGCGGCGTACGTCGGCTGACCGCTGAATTCAGGAACTGCTGCATCCAGCGCCCCATATCATCGGGCGTGGAGTAAACGCCGCCGCTGCCAATTGCCGCCAGCGTATTATTACAGGGGCTGGCACCTTTCTCGGCTACCATCAAACGTCCGCACTGCTCTGGTGAAGGCGTAAACGTTGTGTCCTTCATGCCCAGCGGGCGAGTAATCAATTGCTGAAACAGCGCGGGATAGGGCATGCCTGCGGCGCGTGACAACGCATCGCCTAGCAAATCGTAACCGAGATTGGAGTAGGCTGCATCGGTACCCGGTGCCGCTTTCAGGTTTGCCTGTGGCAACCAGTTCCAGCGTTCGCTGCGCGTAGGCCAGACGAATACGGGACGATGAGGTTTCCCGCCTGGCTGCTCACGCGGCAGTCCGCTGGTGTGAGTCGATAAGTTGATCAAACGAATAGGTTGACCGTTGTAGCTGGGTACGCGCGTGCCGGGCGGTGCATATTTACTCAGCGGATCATCAAGGCGAATTTGACCGCGCTCCGCCATTTTTACCATCACTTCGCTGGTCATCAGTTTGCTCAGCGAGGCGATACGGATCAGGGAATCTTTTTGTGGGCGAACGTTGTTACCCGGACGGGTATCACCAAAGCTAGTGAATACGCGCTGATTACCGTCAATGGCCACCAGCGCCATGCCGGTTGCGCCGCTGCCGTAAAAGATGTGTTCGGCATAGCGATCAACGATCTGCGAAGCCAGTAATGGATCGGGCGCGACCTGCGCCATGCTTTTTAATGGAAGCAGAGAAACCATTAAGGCCAGTAAATAAGATGTGCGCATTTTCAACAGACGAGAGTTCGCTATAAGAATCGGATGGAAATCTATAGTAATCAGTTTGGGCGAGACAGGAAGAGGGGAGAAAAGATTTTTTTATGTTTCAGGCTATGAACTGAAATGGCCCTTCCCGGCTAAGCGGGAAGGGCGAAAGCATTAAACCGGCTTGAGTAATGCTTCGGCATGGCTAACGATATTTTCAATCGTGAAGCCAAACTCCGTGAACAGCTTGCTGGCAGGCGCAGACTCACCAAACGTGGTCATGCCGACGATGGAACCATCAATACCCACGTATTTGAACCAGTAATCGGCAATTCCGGCTTCCACGGCAACACGCGCTCTCACCGTCGATGGCAGCACAGATTCACGATAGGCGCTGTCCTGGGCATCAAACAGATCGGTTGACGGCAGCGACACCACGCGAACTTTGTGGCCGCCCGTTGTCAGCTTCTCCGCAGCGCCCAGCGTGATTTCCATCTCGGAACCTGTTGCGATCAGGATCACCTCCGGCGTACCGTCACAATCTTTCAGTACGTAACCGCCGCGCGCAATGTTGTCGATCTGCGTTTGCGTACGCTCCGGTTGCGCCAGGTTTTGACGCGACAGAATCAACGCGGTTGGACCATGATGACGCTCAACGGCGGCTTTCCACGCCACAGCCGTTTCAACCTGGTCGCAAGGACGCCAGACGCTCATATTAGGCGTCAAACGCAGGCTGGCGAGCTGCTCAACCGGCTGGTGCGTTGGGCCATCTTCACCCAAGCCAATGGAGTCATGGGTATAAACCATGATATGACGCGCTTTCATCAACGCTGCCATACGGGCCGCGTTACGTGCGTACTCCACAAACATCAGGAAGGTGGCGGTGTACGGCACAAAACCGCCGTGATGGGCGATACCATTGGCAATCGCGGTCATACCAAATTCACGCACGCCGTAGTGAATGTAGTTACCGGCGTGATCCTCTTTAATCGATTTGGAACCTGACCAAATGGTGAGGTTACTTGGCGCGAGATCCGCAGAACCGCCAAGGAATTCTGGCAGCAGCTTGCCGTAAACTTCCAGCGAGTTTTGTGACGCTTTACGGCTGGCGATTTTTTGCGGATTTGCCTGCAGGTCAGCAATAAATTTCGCGGTATCCGCTTCCCAAGTCGATGGCATTTCGCCATTCATGCGGCGGAGAAATTCCTGCGCCAACTCCGGGTGGGCTTGCTTGTAGGCGTCCAGCTTGGCATCCCACGCTTTTTCGTGCTCTGCACCGGCTGTTTTCGCATCCCATTGCTGATAAATATCTTGTGGGATTTCGAACGGCGGATAGTTCCAGCCGAGCTTTTTACGTGTCAGCGCGACTTCTTCTTCGCCCAGCGCCGCGCCATGCGCCTCTTCTTTACCTGCCTTGTTCGGTGAACCGAAACCGATAACGGTGCGGCAAATAATCAGCGATGGCTTATCGGTAACGCTCTGCGCTTCTTTAATCGCCTTGCTGATGGCTTCGGAATCGTGCCCATCAATATCGCCGATCACATGCCAGTTATAGGCTTCGAAGCGCTTATGGGTATCGTCGGTAAACCAGCCTTCTGTTTCACCGTCAATGGAGATGCCGTTGTGATCGTAGAAGCCAATCAATTTGCCCAGACCCAAGGTGCCGGCCAGTGAACACACTTCGTGTGAGATGCCTTCCATCAAACAGCCGTCGCCCATGAACACATAAGTGAAGTGGTCAACAATCTCATGATCGGGACGGTTAAACTGGGCGGCTAAGGTGCGCTCGGCAATCGCCAGGCCCACGGCATTGGCCAGACCTTGACCCAGCGGGCCCGTGGTGGTTTCTACGCCCGGTGTATAACCAATTTCTGGGTGGCCCGGCGTTTTTGAATGCAGCTGGCGGAAGTTTTTCAGCTCTTCAATCGGTAAATCGTAGCCGCTCAGGTGCAGCAGGCTATAAAGCAGCATTGAGCCGTGACCGTTGGAGAGAATAAAACGGTCACGATCAAGAAAAGCGGGATTGGTTGGATTATGTTTCAGGAAATCGCGCCATAACACTTCCGCGATGTCCGCCATGCCCATGGGTGCGCCGGGATGGCCTGAGTTTGCTTTCTGTACCGCATCCATACTTAATGCACGTATCGCGTTCGCCAACTCTCTGCGTGATGACATAGGGTTCTCCCTTGTTATACCTGCGGGCGAGAAAGGTCTCGCCCACGAATAATGTGATGAAAACTACAGACGAGCAGCCAACACATCTTCAAGTTTCTGCTGATCGACAGCAAACTGGCGGATGCCTTCAGACAGTTTTTCTACTGCCATAGGATCCTGATTATGTTCCCAACGGAATTCCGCTTCAGAGAGCGACGCCGGCTGGTGGAAGCCTTCAGTAGAAGGTTCAAGTTTACGTTCTAACGGCGCATCGCTGTTTTGCAGCTCTTCCAACAGGTTGGGTGAAAGGGTCAGGCGGTCACAACCTGCCAGTGCGATGATCTGTTCTACTTTACGGAAGCTCGCGCCCATGATGATGGTGCTATAGCGATGCTTTTTGTAGTAGTCGTAGATACGACGCACAGATTTCACGCCGGGATCTTCATCGGCTACATACGGGTCCAGCGGTTTACGGCTGTTGTACCAGTCATAAATACGTCCCACGAACGGTGAAATCAGGAACACGCCAGCTTCGGCACAGGCACGCGCTTGAGCAAAAGAGAACAGCAGCGTCAGGTTACATTTGATGCCGTTTTTCTCCAGCTCTTCTGCGGCACGAATACCTTCCCAGGTTGACGCCAGCTTGATCAAGATACGAGAGCGATCAATGCCATACTCTTCGTACAGGCGAACCAGTTTTTCTGCTTTGGTGACACACATGCCACGATCGAAGGAGAGGCGCGCATCCACTTCGGTCGAAACACGGCCTGGTATGCTTTTCAGGATTTCCATACCCAGGTTAATGGCCACTTTGTCGCTGGCATTGATGATCTGCGTCTCTTTGCTGCCGCCTTGCTTTTTGGCGTAGTCGATAGCGTCATCAATCAAATGTTTATAGGCGTCGAGACCGGAAGCTTTAAGGATGAGGGAAGGATTGGTCGTAGCGTCTTCAGGATGGTAGTTGCGAATCGACTCGATATCGCCACTGTCCGCCACGACGGTGGTGAACTGTTTTAGGGCTTCTAGCTGGTTCATCTCTAAACTCCTTGAAAAGAAATCATTAAAGCGAAAAGGGGACACCTTTGGCCTCGCAGCCGTTCTGTTTCCGGTAACACAGGCTCATAACCTTGCAACAGACACTTTCGTATGAAAATGCGGTTTCTCTGATTGTTGCCAGGGGAATGGAGCGAAATTGCCGTCATGCGGTGTTAAACCGTGGGGTGCGCCTTATTCCACCTATAAGCATAGCAGCCGAAGCAAATGACGCTGGGGGAGCTGTGACAATCTGTGCCGTTTAACAATGAGCTTCTTTGAGCGCCTTCACCGTCTTGCTGCGTAATGATTCCTATACTGGTGCGACTTTCCCTGGCGACTAAGGATGCCAAATGGATGATCAACTGAAGCAAAGCGCGCTCGATTTTCATCAATTTCCTACCCCCGGCAAGATTCAGGTTTCACCCACTAAACCGTTAGCGACGCAGCGCGATCTGGCGCTGGCCTACTCGCCAGGCGTGGCAGCACCCTGTTTGGAAATCGCTAAAGATCCGCTGGCGGCGCACAAATACACCGCACGTGGCAATCTGGTGGCGGTGATC
Organism: Pantoea sp. T14; assembly: GCF_036663535.1. Lineage (NCBI taxonomy): Bacteria > Pseudomonadati > Pseudomonadota > Gammaproteobacteria > Enterobacterales > Erwiniaceae > Pantoea > Pantoea sp. T14. Next base: position 28,584 of record NZ_JAWUEB010000010.1, on the reverse strand, counting down.
TCAAATGGCACCGCAGTGCTGGGTTTGGGTAACATCGGCGCGCTGGCGGGTAAACCAGTGATGGAAGGTAAAGGCGTCTTGTTCAAGAAATTCGCGGGCATCGACGTGTTCGACCTCGAAATTGACGAGCTGGATCCTGACAAGCTGATTGAAGTGATTGCCGCACTGGAGCCGACATTTGGCGGCATTAACCTTGAAGATATCAAAGCGCCCGAATGTTTTTATATTGAACAGCAGCTGCGTAAACGGATGAAGATTCCGGTGTTCCACGACGATCAACACGGCACTGCAATTATCTGTACCGCCGCGGTGATCAATGGCTTAACCATCGTCAATAAAGCCATTTCTGATGTACGACTGGTGGTCTCCGGTGCGGGCGCTTCTGCTATCGCCTGCCTGAATTTGCTGGTGGCGCTGGGATTGCAGAAGCACAACATTGTGGTCTGCGATTCAAAAGGGGTGATTTATCAAGGTCGCGAAGAGAACATGGCGCAGACCAAAGCGGAGTACGCCATCAAGGACAACGGCAAGCGTAAGCTGGAAGAGGTGATTACTCATGCAGACATCTTCCTTGGCTGTTCAGGACCAAAAGCACTGACGCCAGAGATGGTGGAAAAAATGGCCAAAGATCCGCTGATATTGGCGCTGGCAAACCCGGAACCCGAAATCATGCCACCGCTGGCAAAAGCGGTGCGGCCTGACGCGATTATCTGTACCGGTCGCTCTGACTTCCCTAATCAAGTCAACAATGTGCTGTGCTTTCCCTTTATCTTTCGTGGGGCGCTTGATGTCGGAGCCACGGCCATCAACGAAGAGATGAAGCTGGCGGCGGTGCATGCCATTGCGGCGCTGGCGCAGGCTGAGCAGAGCGATGTCGTCGCGTCGGCGTATGACGATCAGGATTTGAGCTTTGGCCCGGAATATTTGATCCCCAAACCGTTTGATCCGCGCTTAATCGTGAAAATCGCGCCCGCCGTGGCTAAAGCGGCGATGGAGTCTGGGGTTGCGACACGGCCCATTCAAGACTTTGATGCCTATCGCGAACAGCTTACTGAGTTTGTTTATAAAACCAACCTGTTCATGAAGCCGATTTTTTCCCAGGCACGCAAAGCGCCAAAACGCGTGGTGTTAGCCGAAGGAGAGGAAATTCGTGTGCTGCATGCAACGCAAGAGCTGGTGTCGCTTGGCATGGCAAAGCCGATTCTCATTGGGCGTCCTAACGTCATTGCGATGCGCCTACAAAAGCAGGGCCTGAAAATTGAGGCGGGTAAAGATTTTGAGGTGGTGAATAATGAATCCGATCCGCGCTTCAAAGAATACTGGAATGAGTATTACCAGATCATGAAGCGGCGTGGGGTTTCACCGGAAGAGGCGCAGCGCGCGGTAATCGGCAATCCCACACTGATTGGGGCCATCATGGTGCATCGTGGTGAAGCCGACGCGTTAATCTGCGGCACTATCGGCGATTATCGTAAGCATTATGAGGTGATTGAAAATGTATTTGGTTTTCGTGATGACGTGAAGGTGGCGAGTGCCATGAACGCATTGCTGCTGCCCAGCGGCAATACGTTTATCGCTGATACCTACGTCAATGAAGATCCAACGCCAGACCAGCTCGCAGATATCACCTTGATGGCCGCTGAAACCGTGCGGCGATTTGGTATTGAACCGCGGATTGCACTGCTGTCGCATTCCAGCTATGGGACCTCCAATGCGCCAGGCGCACGTAAAATGCGTGACGCGCTGGCGCTGATTAAACAGCGCGCGCCAGAGCTAGAAATTGACGGTGAAATGCACGGCGATGCGGCGTTAATTGAAAGCATCCGCCGCGACGTAATGCCGGATAGCCCGCTGAAAGGGACGGCGAATCTGTTGATCATGCCGAACGTCGAAGCGGCGCGTATTAGTTACAACCTACTGCGCGTATCCTGTTCGGAAGGTGTCACGGTCGGGCCGGTGTTGATGGGCATTACCAAGCCGGTGCATATATTGACGCGCATCGCCTCGGTGCGGCGGATTGTCAATATGGTGGCGTTGGCGGTGGTAGAAGCACAGACCCAACCTTTATAACCTGCCTTCATACTTGGCGCTGTCTCTGCATTGGCTGCAAGCAATCATCCGAATCACTGACATCAGTAAGCGCATCGGAATGATTGCTTTTTGCCGCCTTGATACAGCGCCCATTATTTTGGCAGGCTGAGCGCAAGTGAATCGCGCAATGGCAAGCTGCGATGCCGTTACTTTCGCGGATTAAGCGAAAGCCAGTCGCGAACGGGTAAGAAATCACGGTACAGCGCCGCTTCTGGCGAGTTCGCTTCAGGTTGGTAATCATATTCCCACCGTACCAGCGGTGGCATCGACATCAGGATCGATTCGGTGCGACCGCCAGTCTGCAAACCAAACAGCGTGCCGCGATCCCACACCAGATTGAACTCGACATAACGTCCGCGGCGGTACAGTTGGAACTGGCGCTCGTGATCGCCCCACGGATGATCTTTACGACGTGCCACAATCGGTTGATAGGCGTCAAGAAAACCGTTGCCAACCGCCTGCATGAAGTTGAAACAGTGTTCAAAATCAGGCGCATTCAGGTCATCAAAAAACAGCCCGCCAATGCCGCGCTGCTCGTCACGGTGCTTGATGTAAAAATAGTCATCGCACCATTTTTTGTAGCGTGGATAGACCTCTTCACCAAACGGCTGGCACAGATTAAAGGCAGTTTGGTGCCAGTGCAGCGCATCCTCTTCGAAACCGTAAAAGGGCGTGAGATCAAAGCCGCCGCCAAACCACCACACCGGTTCGGCACCCGGTTTTTCGGCAATAAAAAAGCGCACATTGGCGTGGCTGGTAGGAACATAGGGATTGTTAGGGTGGACCACTAACGAAACGCCCATCGCTTCAAAACTGCGTCCCGCCAGTTCAGGGCGGTGTGCGGTTGCCGAAGAGGGCATTTGGTCGCCATGTACATGGGAAAAGTTGACGCCCGCCTGCTCAAATACCGCGCCATTACGCAGCACACGGCTACGTCCGCCGCCGCCGCCTGGGCGTTGCCAGCTATCTTCGACAAATTTGGCACTGCCATCTTCAGCGGCGAGACGGTGACAAATATCTTCCTGCAGCTGCAGCAGAAAGGCTTTTACGCGGGAAATATCAGACATGCATATCGCTTACTGTTAAAAAATTTGGCGTGATTATACCTAAGCCGGGCGACGATCGTACTCATCAAAGTAGTTGACGATGCCATTGGCGATGGCACTGGCAATTTTTTGCCGAAACGCGCTGGTGCCGAGTAACTGCTCTTCGCGTGGATTAGTAATAAAAGATGTTTCGACCAGCACCGAGGGAATAGAAGGCGATTTCAGCACCGCAAAAGCCGCCTGCTCAGTATGCTGACTGTGCAGATGATGCACAGGGCGAATCTGATCGAGCACGTGTTTACCCAGCGTCAGGCTATTTTTTATGGTGTCGGTTTGCACCAAATCGAACAGAATTTGCTGCAAATAGTGATCCTGCTGCTGCACTTGCGCGCCGCCAATTTTATCAGCGTCGTTTTCTCTTTTTGACAGATAGCGCGCCATGGTGCTGCTGGCCCCGCGATTCGAGAGCGCGAAAACCGACGCGCCGTTGGCGTCTGGGCTGGTAAAGCCATCGGCATGAATCGACATAAACAGATTGGCACCGTGTTGATGGGCAATTTCCACGCGCTGATAAAGCGGAATAAAGTGATCGCTGTCGCGCGTCAGACGTACTTCGATGCGCGGATGATCCTGCAACTGGCGGCGTACATTGTTAGCAATTTCGAGCACGATATGTTTTTCTTCAGATCCTTCACCGCCGACCGCCCCGGAATCGATGCCGCCGTGGCCCGGATCGATCATCACGATACGCTTGCCGTTTTTAGCGGATGGAGTCGGCTGCGAGTGACGCGATGAGGTGCGCAGCGTCGTCTCTTGTTCTTTCGCCATTACGCCGCGCGGCGACAAAATGGCCAACGCGATGCCGGAAAGCAACAGTTGGCGGCGGTTGGTCAAATGCTTGAGCAATTTCATGTGCAAATCCATTAGCGTAGCGAGAACAGCGAAAATAGTGCCCAGTGTTATATCGTAACGTTATGCCACTCGCGAGCACGGAACTATTTCAGGGCTTTACTTTGTATTTCAGCTCGCGAACAGAAAAAACCGTTGTTTTTCTCCGCGCTCGGCTTTTCCAGGGTTGCGCAGCGCAAAGAATGCGTGATAATCAGCAAATTGTGCTTAATTGCAGGTAAAGACGATGGAAATCCGCGCCTTCCGCCAGGAAGATTTTGAAGAAGTGATTACGCTCTGGGAACGTTGCGATTTGTTACGTCCATGGAACGATCCTGAAATGGATATCGAACGTAAGATGAATCACGACCCCGAACTTTTCCTTGTGGCCGAAGTGGGTGGGGAAGTGGTTGGCACGCTGATGGGCGGTTACGATGGCCATCGTGGTGCTGCTTATTACCTGGCCGTGCATCCCGATTATCAGGGACGTGGCTTTGCCAATGCGCTGATGAATCGCCTGGAAAAAAAACTGATTGCGCGCGGCTGTCCGAAAATCCATCTGATGGTGCGCGAAGAGAATGATCAGGTGGTAGCGTTTTACGAGAAGCTGGATTACGAACCGGTTGACGCGATGCTGCTGGGCAAACGATTGATAGAAGATCGTGAGTATTAATGTGCTGAAATATCTGCCGGATGAATATGACGGCAAAGGGCAGCTTCGGCTGCCGTTTCTTTTTTGGCCGATAATGCTGTTGCTGGCGCGAACCTGGCTGCTGCTGGTGATGGCGGGCGCTTCACGACAACAAGGTAACGATCTCCTGGCGCTATTTTATCCCGATCGACAGGCTTTTTGGATCGGGTTGGCGTTAGGCACACCGGCGCTGCTCGGTATGCTACTGACCGGTTATCGCACCCGCTGGCCGCGCCTGTGGCAATACTGGCGCAACGTGCTGCTGTTATCACTGTGGATTAATTTGCTGTGGCAAGGTGTTCAGTTCACACAGGGCGATCTACTGAGTTCTCCGCTGCCGCTGCTGTTAACGCTGTTTGATCTGCTGGCGCTGCTCTGGCTCCAGTTCAATACCCGGCTGCGCGACTGCTTTTCACCTGAACATCATCTCGAATAAACTTTTTGCCGCTTTACGACTCCAATCAGTTCCGCCACTGAGCATTTCATTTACTGAGTATTTCATTAACAGGAGTTTGCATGAAAGCTGTTCGTTCCACGCTACTGATTGTCGCCGTTATGCTGAGCGGCTGCGCCAGTTCCGGCTCCGGCGCTAACAGCAGCCAGCAGGTAAGTTGGTGGAATCCGCTGAGTTATCATTGGTCATCGGCGTTGCCGTGGAACTGGTTTGGCGCATCGCTAACCGCTACCGAACAAGGCGTCGGCGGCCTTAATGCCGCGACACCCATGACCGAAAGCGCCATTAAAGAGGGGCTGAACGGCAATTACGACTTGCGTCAGGGCATGCGCGGTCAGAATGGTGAGGTTGTTTCCTTTTGGCAGGCGCTGGATGAAGGCCAGGTTAAGCTGGTGATTTACGGCCAGAGTCGTGTTGAGCGCGTTGAAGTCATGGACGCCAATATCGTTAGCAGCGATGGCAGCAAAATCGGTGATGCTTTCAGCGATAAATACAGCAAAGCCTTCAACAACTGTGCGTTGGCTTCCGGTCTGGATAGCCGGGATGTTGAGTGTCGCGCACCGGCCGGCCAGCATTTACGCTATGTTTATAGCGGTGAAGGGCACGGTCCAGAAGGCTTGATGCCGTCAGACGACACGCTGAAAAAGTGGAAGCTGAGCAAAATAATTTGGCAGCGCTGATGCTTTAATCAACTAAAACTGTTCAACAGTGATTCAGTGCAGAAAGGACTGAATCACTGAACTAACATCGCCGCTGTCTGCAATATCGCCGCATTAAAAGCGCAAAGCCTCATTCCCCGCCAGGCATTACTGAATCCCACATAAACTTTGCCAGTGTCTTATGCTTTTTTCGACTTTGAAATCATCAAACGATATATAAAACCGTTACAGGTTTTCACTGAGTTATAAATAAACTGGTGCCTCAGCGGGCGAGATCCGCATCAAACTTTTTCAGGGTGCCAAATGACTCTTAAAGCGATGAAAAAAATCGTTAGCGGTATCGCGTTGTCACTGAGCCTGGCAGGCGCAGCTAACGCAACTGAATTGCTTAACAGCTCTTACGATGTTTCACGTGAGCTGTTTGTTGCCCTGAATGCGCCGTTTGCCACACAGTGGGATGCTACTCACCCCAACGATAAGTTGTCGATCAAGATGTCACATGCGGGCTCATCCAAACAGGCGCTGGCTATTCTGCAAGGTCTGCGCGCTGATGTCGTGACTTACAATCAGGTCACTGACGTGCAGGTGTTACATGACAAAGGCAATCTGATCCCAGCCGACTGGAAAACCCGTCTGCCAAATAACAGTTCCCCGTTTTATTCCACCATGGCGTTTCTGGTCCGCAAGGGAAATCCAAAGCAAATCCATGATTGGTCCGATTTAACCCGTAAAGACGTAAAGCTGATCTTTCCTAATCCTAAAACTTCAGGCAACGGGCGTTACACCTATTTGGCCGCGTGGGGCGTAGCGAATAAAGTGGACGGCGGTGATAAAGCCAAAACTGAAGCATTTATGACCCAGTTTTTGAAGAATGTAGAAGTGTTCGATACCGGCGGACGCGGGGCGACAACCACCTTTGCTGAGCGAGGCTTGGGTGATGTATTGATCAGTTTCGAATCTGAAGTGAACAACATTCGCAATCAATATGGCAAAGATGACTACGACGTCGTGGTGCCAAAAACCAATATTCTGGCGGAGTTTCCGGTGGCGTGGGTCGATAAAAATGTCGAGCACAACAACACCGCAGAGGCCGCTAAAGCTTATCTGAACTTCCTGTACACGCCGGAAGCGCAAAAAATCATCACGCAATATTACTATCGCGTGAGCAATCCACAGCTGATGGCTGAACAGAAAGACCGCTTTCCGCAAACCGATCTGTTCCGGGTTGAGGATGCGTTCGGCAGTTGGGATAACGTAATGAAAACCCACTTCGTCAGCGGTGGCGAACTGGACAAACTGTTAGCGGCGGGGCGTGGATAATGTTTGCAGCTAGCCAAAAACGGGTTCTGCCCGGCTTCGGACTCAGCCTCGGCACCAGCCTGCTGTTCACCTGTTTAATTCTACTGCTGCCGATCAGTGCAGTGATCATGCAACTATCTCACATGACGCTGCAGCAATATTGGGATGTGATTACTAATCCGCAGCTGATCGCGGCGTATAAAGTCACGTTAATTGCAGCCGGTGTGGCATCACTGTTTAACGCCGTGTTTGGCATGTTGATGGCGTGGATTTTAACGCGCTACCGTTTTCCAGGACGCACCATTCTTGATGGCTTGATGGATTTACCCTTTGCGCTGCCAACAGCGGTGGCGGGTTTAACCCTGGCTGGTCTCTTCTCGGTCAACGGCTGGTACGGTCAATGGTTTGCTCAGTTTGATATCAAAATTTCTTACACCTGGATTGGTATTGCCATCGCCATGGCGTTTACCAGCATCCCGTTCGTTGTTCGTACAGTGCAACCGGTGCTGGAAGAGTTAGGCCCGGAATATGAAGAAGCGGCAGAAACTTTAGGCGCAACACCGTGGCAGAGCTTTCGCCGCGTCGTGCTACCCGAAGTGGCACCCGCATTGCTGGCCGGCACCGCGCTGTCGTTTACCCGTAGCCTCGGCGAGTTTGGCGCCGTGATTTTCATCGCCGGTAACATCGCGTGGAAAACCGAAGTGACCTCGCTGATGATTTTTGTGCGTTTACAGGAGTTTGATTATCCTGCGGCCAGCGCTATCGCCTCGGTGATTCTTGCTGCGTCGCTGCTGCTGCTGTTTGGTATTAATACCTTGCAGAGCCGCTTTGGTCGCCGTCTGGGAGGTCAGTAATGGCAGAGATTACGCAAATCAATCGAGCCGACCGTCAGCCGGTGAATTGGGGCAAATGGTTTTTGATTGGCACAGGTGCGCTGATCTCCATTTTGCTGTTAGTGGTGCCGATGGCTTCAATCTTCTACGAAGCGCTCCATAAAGGATTGGGACTGACTTTCAGCAACTTGATGGATGGCGACATGCTGCATGCCATCTGGTTAACGGTGCTGGTAGCGCTGATTACCGTGCCGGTTAATTTGGTCTTCGGCACGCTGCTGGCCTGGCTGGTAACGCGTTTTACCTTTCCGGGTCGCCAGCTGTTACTGACGATGTTCGATATTCCGTTTGCAGTTTCGCCGGTGGTGGCGGGGCTGATGTATTTGCTGTTCTGGGGCGTTAACGGCCCGGCGGGCGGCTGGCTGGATGCGCATAATATCCAGGTCATGTTCTCCTGGCCTGGCATGGTGCTGGCGACAATCTTTGTCACCTGTCCGTTTGTGGTGCGTGAACTGGTGCCGGTGATGCTGAGCCAGGGCAGCCACGAAGATGAGGCGGCGGTGTTACTGGGCGCGTCCGGTTGGCAGATGTTTCGCCGCGTAACGCTGCCCAATATTCGCTGGGCAATGCTGTACGGCGTGGTGCTGACCAACGCACGCGCAATTGGAGAATTTGGTGCGGTCTCGGTGGTTTCGGGATCGATTCGTGGCGAAACCTATACTTTGCCGCTTCAGGTTGAATTACTGCATCAGGATTACAACACGGTAGGCGCATTTACGGCTGCTGCGCTGTTGACCCTGATGGCGATAGTGACGCTGTTTCTGAAAAGCATTGTGCAATGGCGCTTAGAGCATCAGCACAACCGCTCGCAACAGGAGGAAAATCATGAGCATTGAGATTAAACAGATCAATAAATCATTCGGTCGCACATCGGTGCTGAACGATATCTCTTTGGATATTCTTTCTGGCGAGATGATGGCGCTGCTGGGGCCGTCCGGTTCAGGCAAAACGACGCTGCTGCGTATTATTGCCGGGTTAGAACATCAAAACAGCGGACAAATTCGGTTCCATAACAAAGATGTGAGCACGCTGCATGCGCGCGATCGTCAAGTGGGATTCGTGTTCCAACACTATGCGCTGTTCCGCCACATGACGGTGTTCGACAATATCGCCTTTGGCCTGACGGTGCTGCCGCGCCGCGAGCGTCCTTCTGCGGCAGAGATTAAACAGCGTGTGACGCGTTTGCTGGAGATGGTGCAACTGGCTCATCTGGCAAACCGTTTTCCGGCTCAGCTGTCGGGTGGTCAGAAGCAGCGAGTGGCGCTGGCGCGTGCGCTGGCAGTTGAACCACAAATCCTGCTGCTTGACGAACCCTTCGGCGCGCTGGATGCGCAGGTGCGCAAAGAGTTGCGTCGCTGGCTGCGTCAGTTGCATGAAGAATTGAAATTTACCAGCGTGTTCGTGACTCACGATCAGGAAGAGGCGATGGAAGTGGCCGATCGTGTCGTGGTGATGAGCCAAGGCAACATCGAACAGGTGGGTACGCCAGACGACGTATGGCGCGATCCATCGACCCGTTTTGTGCTGGAATTCCTGGGTGAAGTGAACCGCTTTGATGGCGAAATCCACGGCTCGCAGTTCCATGTGGGTGCGCATCATTGGCCGCTGGGCTACACGCCAGCGCATCAAGGCAAGGTCGATCTGTTCCTGCGTCCATGGGAAATTGACGTTTCTCGTCAGAGCAGCCTTGAAACGCCGCTGCCGGTACAAATTTTAGAAGTCAGCCCACGCGGCCATTTCTGGCAGCTGGTGGTGCAGCCGAGCGGCTGGCAGAGTGAGCCTTTCGCGCTGGTGTTTGAAGGTGACCAAACGGCGCCAATCCGTGGCGAACGCCTGTTTGTCGGATTACAACAGGCGCGTCTCTATCAAGACAAAACGCCGCTGCGCGCTGTTGCCTTTGCTCAGAGCGCCTGATATTTTCTTTTCAACACAGGGCGGGAGCGAATCCCGCCCTTTTTTACTTTTCTTCTTTAAAACCTAAACCATTCAAGTCGCAGGAAGGCGGCAAGCGAGTTAGCTGACGGAAGCCACTGGCTGGAATCAGCATGCGCAAAAAACGCGTTTGTGACTTGGATATAAAAGGTTTTTTTTCCGGGAAATGCACCGTGACAACTCTCGAAAATACCATCGGCAACACGCCGTTGATTAAATTGCAGCGCCTCACACCCGCCAACGGCAGCGAAGTTTGGCTTAAACTGGAAGGCAATAATCCCGCTGGCTCGGTGAAAGACCGCGCCGCCTGGTCGATGATTAATCAGGCCGAATTGCGTGGGGATATTAAACCAGGCGATCGCTTGATAGAAGCCACCAGCGGCAATACCGGTATCGCTTTAGCGATGATTGCCGCCATGAAAGGTTATGCGCTGCGTCTGCTGATGCCCGAAAACATGAGTCAGGAACGGCAAGATGCGATGCGTGCTTACGGTGCGGAGTTAATATTAGTTAGCCGCGAGCAGGGCATGGAGGGAGCGCGTGATTTAGCGCAAGAAATGGCTGCACGCGGCGAGGGTAGGGTGCTCGATCAGTTCAACAATCCTGATAATCCACTGGGTCATTACCAAACTACCGGCCCGGAGTTGTGGCAACAATCACACCAACGCATGACCCATTTTGTTTCCAGCATGGGCACCACGGGTACTATTACCGGTGTGGGACGTTACCTCAAAGAACATAAAACCGGTGTGCAAGTGATTGGTCTTCAGCCAAGCGAGGGCAGCAGTATTCCCGGTATTCGCCGTTGGCCTTTGGCGTATCTGCCTGGTATTTATCGTCCCGATTTAGTGGATGATGTCATGGACATGTCGCAGCAGGAAGCCGAAGAAACCATGCGTGCGCTGGCAAGAAGAGAAGGCATTTTCTGTGGTGTAAGCTCAGGTGGCGCAGTAGCCGGCGCTTTACGCATTGCCGCTGCGCATCCTGGCAGCGTCGTGGTCGCGATTATTTGCGATCGTGGCGATCGTTACCTTTCAACCGGCATTTATCGCTAATTTCCCGCTTTCTAAAAAGGCTTGTTGGCTCAATTAGGGCCAACAAGCCTTTTTTGTCTATAGTCAGCTTGAGAATCTTCTGGCGCTAAATCCGTAAGGATCGCGTAAAACCAGCTGCGTCCGAGGCTGGTTCAGGACAGAATAGCCGCAATTTTGTACGAGAGATAAAAATGAAAATTCTGCTTGTTGATGACGATTTAGAACTGGGCACCATGTTGAGCCAATATCTGATTACGGAAGGCTTTGATGCACATCTGGTTTTAACCGGAAGTGCGGGTGTTGAAGGCGCGCTTTCTGGGCAATATACCGCCATTATTCTCGATATCATGCTGCCAGACATGAGCGGCATTGATGTGTTACGCCAAATTCGCCAGAACAGCCGCATGCCAGTGATCATGCTAACCGCCAAGGGCGATAATATTGATCGCGTTATTGGCCTGGAAATGGGCGCTGACGATTATGTACCCAAGCCATGCTATCCGCGCGAGCTGGTTGCGCGACTGCGCGCCGTGCTGCGTCGCTTTGAAGAGCAGGCACCCTTGCCGGATAAAAAGGAGCTGCTGCGCTGGGGCGAGTTGACGCTGAATCCGGCTACGCGCATGACCGAATGGCAGGGCAATGCCTTCGATCTCACGGCCTCAGAATTTAATCTGCTCGATCTGCTGTTGCGTGCGCCCGATCGTGTGGTGTCAAAAGATGAGTTATCAGAGAAGGGATTAGGGCGTCCGCGTGAAGCTTATGATCGCAGCGTTGATGTGCATATCAGCAATATCCGTCAGAAGCTCAGCGCATTAACCGCAGATAGCGTCAATATTGAAACCGTTCGCAGCATTGGTTATCGCATTCGATGAAATACAGCTATCGCGGACGCATGTTCTGGAAGATCCTCATCGGCTTCTGGGTGGTGTTCGTTATTATTAGTCAGTTGATATGGCTTGGGTTTTCCATTTCGGGTAATCATCATGAACCGCCAGAAGTCATCGCTATTCGTCGTATTGTGAATTTGCAGATGGCCTCGGTAGTTTCAGTGCTTGAGCGCGGTGGTCCAAGCTCGTTGAATGACATGATGGCGGATTGGGAACCCAACGATCGCCAGTTCTTTAAAATCCTTCAGCATGACAAACCGGTACAAGGTGAAATGTTGCCGGAAGGATTCAACCCACCCTTTGAAGGGCATATTCCTGATGTGATTGTGCGCTGGGTAAAAGGCGCAGACGGTAAACAGTACGAGCTGCGCTACGACGTCAAAGGCATGCGCGAAGATAGCCGAATGGATATGCCGCACAGTATTCTGAATATCCCCACACCGATGTTTATTTTTGCCGGCGCGGTAGGGCTGCTGTTCAGTTTGCTGTTGGCGTGGAACCTGACACGACCAATGCGTCAACTGCGGGAAGGATTCTCCCGCGTCGCAGACGGCGATTTAAGCGTGCGACTCTATCCGATAATGCGTAAGCGCCATGACGAACTTTCAAGCGTAGCGCAGGCGTTTGACGCGATGGTAGAGCGGCTTGATACCCTGGTGCGTACCCGCGAAGAGTTGCTGCATGATATTTCTCATGAGTTGCGTTCACCGCTGGCGCGCTTGCAGTTGGCAACCGGCCTGGCGCGACAAACGCCTGAAAGCGTTAACGCATCGCTGGATCGCATTGATGAAGAGGCGCGGCGGCTGGATAAAATGATCGGCGAGCTGCTTACGCTCTCGCGCGCTGAGCATGAAAGCATGCCGGATGAGCAGTACTTTGATCTGACCGGACTGCTGCATGCCGTGGTGACGGATGTGCGTTATGAAGCGCAGATTCCTGGCGTGAAAGTTGATTTTTTTGTCGATGAAAATGCAGATTATACCGTGCGCGGCAATGCTGAGTTAGTTCGGCGCGGAGTGGAGAATGTGTTACGAAACGCGCTGCGCTTTTCAATGAAGGGACAACATATTGAGGTGCGTTTGCAGGCCGAAAACCAATGGTTGGCGATTCGCGTCTGCGATCAAGGGCCGGGCGTTGATGAAGAGAAACTCTCTAGCATCTTCGATCCCTTTGTTCGGGTAAATTCACCGCTGATGGGCAAAGGATATGGTTTAGGACTGGCGATCGTCCGCAAAGTCGTTCTGGCGCATCATGGTGAAATCAAAGCGCTGAATCGCCCAGAGGGCGGGTTGGAATTAACGATTCGCCTACCGCGTTGGCAGCTTTAAAACTCTCTTTGCTGCGTTAACCCAGCATAAAGCGTAGTCACGTTTTATTATGAACAAAAACGGCACCCGAAGGTGCCGTTTTTCAATTCTGATGTCGCTTACTTCTTAATGCGAATCACCGGCGTTTCGCCTACGGTGACCTGGCCAGTCAGCTTGATCATTTCCTTGATCTCATCCATGTTGGAGATGACAACAGGTGTAAGGGTTGATTTTGCTTTCTCTTCCAGCAACGGTAAATCGAACTCAATAATCACATCGCCTTTTTTGACCAGCTGGCCTTCTTCAGCGATACGTTTGAAGCCTTCACCTTTCAGTTCAACCGTGTCGATGCCGAAGTGAACAAACAGCTCGATACCATTTTCAGACTCGATTGAAAAAGCGTGGTTAGTTTCAAAAATCTTGCCGATTTTGCCATCAACCGGTGCAACCATTTTGTTGCCGCTCGGTTTGATTGCGATTCCATCGCCTACAATTTTTTCAGCAAACACCACATCTGGTACGTCTTCAATGTTCACGATTTCGCCTGACAGAGGCGCTACGATGTCAATTGTCCCAGCGCTATCTGTTTTATCGCCAAAAAGTTTAGAAAACAAACCCATGATCTTCTCCTAAGCAGTAATTTGGGGCCAGCATCTAGCGGATCAGCAGAGCGTTTTTTCTTTGATGAACTTGTTAACCAGGTTCATTAAATCTTCCGCTGTAGGTTGAGCCAGAGCCTGCTCCGCCAACTCCTTCGCATCTTCAAAATTCGTATTACGAATAATTTTCTTGATGCTTGGGATAGAAATGGCACTCATGCTGAATTCGTCCAGCCCCATTCCCAGTAACAGTAGTGTAGCACGTTCGTCACCTGCCAGCTCACCACACATGCCAGTCCACTTGCCTTCAGCATGAGAAGCATCAATGACTTGCTTGATTAAGTTCAGCACGGACGGCGTCATTGGGTTATACAGGTGCGATATCAAATCATTACCACGATCAACCGCCAGAGTATACTGCGTCAGATCGTTTGTCCCAATACTGAAGAAATCGACTTCCTTCGCCAGATGACGCGCAATGACCGCAGAAGCGGGTGTTTCGACCATAATGCCGACTTCAATGGTCTCATCAAATGCTTTGCCTTCTTCACGCAATTGCGCTTTCAGCAGCTCCAGTTCCGCTTTCAGGCTGCGAACTTCTTCAACCGAAATGATCATCGGGAACATGATACGCAGCTTACCAAAAGAGGATGCACGTAAAATAGCGCGCAGCTGCGCATGCAGAATCTCTTTGCGATCCATAGCAATACGAATGGCGCGCCAGCCGAGGAAGGGGTTTTCTTCTTTCGGCAGGTTCATGTAAGGCAGATCTTTGTCACCGCCGATATCCATGGTACGCACAATTACCGCTTGCGAACCCATGCCTTCAGCGACAGCTTTATACGCCTGGAATTGCTCTTCTTCGGTTGGCAGTGAATCGCGGTCCATAAACAAGAATTCAGTACGATACAGGCCTACGCCTTCAGCACCGTTACGCTCGGCACCGGCGATATCGCGTACCGTACCGATGTTGGCGCAAACTTCAACCTGATGTCCATCCAGCGTGATAGCAGGCAGATCTTTCAGTTTGGCTAATTCATGTTTTTCAGAGAGATATTGTGTTTGAACGGCTTTCAGCTCATCCAGTTTTGCTTCATCTGGATTGACATAAATGGTGTTATTTACGCCATCAATGATCAGGAAATCGCCGTTTTTGACTGAAGTGGTAACATTACCAGTACCCACAATCGCTGGGATCTCGAGAGAACGCGCCATGATTGAGGTATGTGAAGTACGACCACCCAGATCGGTGATAAAGCCCAGCACCTTTTTCAGGTTTAGCTGCGCGGTTTCTGATGGGGTCAAATCTTTAGCCACCAGAATGGATTCGTCTTGAATAGCACTCAGATCAACAATGTGCAGACCTAAGATGTTTTGCAGTAAACGCTTACCAATATCGCGTACGTCAGCGGCACGCTCTTTCAGGTATTCGTCGTCCAGCTCTTCTAACGCTTTCGCCTGGCCATCAATCACCGAATAAGCCGCAGCATCTGCGCTGGCGTGCTCTTTCTTGATGAGGTCAATGATTTCCTGCTCCAGCTCTTCGTCTTCCAGCAACATGATGTGGCCTTCGAAGATGGCAGCTTTCTCTTCACCGAGGGACTCACCCGCTTTGACTCGAATAGCTTCCAGTTGAATGGCCGCTTTGCCGCGTCCTTCGAGGAAGCGCTGAACTTCCTGCTCAACCTGGTCATCAGAAATCTTTTTGCGGTTGATGACGATCTCGTCTTCTTTCAGCAGCAGAGCTTTGCCGAAAGCGATACCTGGTGATGCTAAAATGCCTGAAATCATAACCCTACCTTTTAATCACGATGGCTGATTGACTCTTTGCGGTGCCATTGTCACGGGACACGTACTCTACGGAAGCAATATCGCGGACAAGTTGTCCGCGATCAAGATGTTTGCACTCAATGGCGCAGAGGAGTCAGTTTTCTGAAAGCGAAAAGGAGATTACTCCAGTTCTGCCATCAATTTAACCAGATGCTCAACTGCTTTCTGCTCGTCTTCACCTTCCGCGGAAAGAGTAACAACGGTGCCTTGAGTCAAACCCAGAGTCTGAAGTTTGAACAGGCTTTTTGCGCTCGCTGATTTACCGTTAGAGGTCACGGTGATTTCTGACTGAAAAGCTTTGGCTTCTTTAACAAATTGCGCAGCTGGGCGAGTATGCAGACCGTTTGGCGCGGTAATGGTAACTTCTTGCTGAAACATTCTATTTCCCCAACGTTATCAGGATTGGTGTTATGAATCTAAAGTCTAGCCTGGAGCCAACACTTTAGCCTGTGTAGGTGCGCTGGTATAGCGTCAAGCTGACCAATTAATGCGCATGAATGAGTTATTCATTCCAGAAAAGCATCACAAAACAAGTCGAGGGCTTTTCTGTTTTTAATTATGCCGTGATTCGCCGTTTCGCCAAATCCGTAAATCGATTCAGCTTGATCCATTTCAAGAATGGATTAATTTCAGGCATCGAAATAATTGGCTGTCTAAATACCAGAGCCGCATCATTGAAATCAATCTGCAGGGTAGTGAAAGTGAGATCTACACCACAAAAAAGCACCCATTTGGGTGCTTTTTTCGGCAATTTCAGACTATCAGCCTTACTGCTGAAGCTCTTTTTCAGTGAAGAGATCGGCAAACAATGCGGTGCTAAGATAGCGCTCGCCGGAAGAGGGGAGAATGACAACAATATTTTTGTTGGCGAAGGCTTCGTCTTCTTGCAGTTTTAGTGCTGCAGCAACCGCGGCACCCGAAGAGATACCTGCCAGAATGCCTTCTTCTTCCATCAGCTTACGCGCCGTGCTGATCGCCTCTTCGTTAGAAATGGCAACCACGCGATCAACCAAATCCAAATCAAGGTTGCCTGGGATAAAGCCCGCGCCAATACCCTGAATTTTATGCGGACCTGGTTTGATCTCTTCGCCTGCCAGCGCTTGAGCGATAACCGGTGAATCGGTTGGCTCTACAGCAACAGTAATGAGCTCTTTCTTGCCTTTGGTGTTTTTGATGTAACGACTTACGCCGGTCAATGTACCGCCTGTACCCACGCCGGCGATGAACACATCAACGTCGCCATCGGTATCTTCCCAGATTTCTGGACCGGTCGTTTTTTCATGGATTTCTGGGTTGGCTGGGTTGCTGAACTGCTGCAGCAGCACATATTTATCGGGATCGGTGGCTACGATTTCTTCCGCTTTACCAATTGCACCTTTCATACCCTTGGCACCTTCGGTCAGCACCAGCGTTGCGCCCAGCGCTTTAAGCAGCTTGCGGCGCTCAACGGACATGGTTTCAGGCATGGTCAGTGTCAGCTTATAGCCACGAGCGGCAGCCACGTAAGCCAGCGCAATGCCCGTGTTGCCGCTGGTGGGTTCAACCAATTCAACACCCGGTTTTAAAATACCGCGTTTCTCTGCATCCCAAATCATATTGGCACCGATACGGCATTTTACGCTGAAGCTCGGGTTACGGGATTCTACCTTCGCCAGGATGCGGCCGTTACCGATGCGGTTCAGTCGAACCAATGGCGTATGACCAATTGTCAAAGAGTTGTCTTCATAGATCTTACTCATAGCCTGCCCTTAACTGTATGAATTATTGGGAACCCTCAGAGCATACCTTTTCTGCTCCCCTGCGGAAGGAAAGAAATCGCATATCTATATGTCAGGTGGCAATAAGCCCTGAAGAAAAATGCATAAGGCAGGCTGATAAGTTTAACGCAGGTCAGCGCGAACCAGGTCAGCGCGGTAGCGATCAACCCACATCGCCGTGGCGCCACAGACGGCAACCGGCATAATGACAAGGTTAATAATGGGGATCATAGTAAACAGGCTGACCAAGGCGCCAAACTGCATATTGGCCGTTTTGTGCTGGCGTAGCGCATTTCGCATTCGCGGGAAGCTGACTTTATGGTTATCGAATGGGTAATCACAATATTGTATCGACAGCATCCACGCGCTGAACAAAAACCACAGCAGCGGCGCAACGGTTTGACCGAAGCCTGGAATAAAGTACAGCAGCAGTAATCCCAAAGCTCGCGGCAGGTAATAACCTAGCTTTTGCAGTTCGCGTTTCATAATGCGTGGAATATCTTTCATCATGCCGAGCCAACCGCTGTCCGGCAGCGGTTTACCGGTTAAACGACCTTCTAACTGTTCGGCCAGCAAGCCGCAAAAGGGGGCAGCAATCAAGTTTGCAATGGTCGAGAAAAAGTAGCTAAACACCAGCACAATGGAAATAACAGACAACGGCCAAAGCAGGTAACTTAGCCACTGCAGCCAGTCAGGAATCTGTGCCATCAGCGCAGGGATCCAGTTACCAAGGCGATAGAACAGCCATGTAAAGGCGCCCCCTAATATCACGATATTGACGAGTAAAGGAATAACCACAAAACGGCGGATGCCTGGCATACGCACCAGCTTCCAACCGCGACTAAAGTAATGCACGCCGTTAAACGATGAGACAGAATTCTCACGATCCATAAAGGCAATTCTCCTGAAGATGTTAAGGCACGAGCATAATAACCTGGCTTTTTCTCATGGTAAGATGCCGTTTGGGTAAAAAAACAGCGAAAAAGCGTGGGCGTCCTACTTATTTGTCAGAAAATACTGCACAGACTTGCACTTGTGTAGCAGGGCAAATACAGTTAGAGGATAAAGTTTGCCGCGGTGGCAAGGTATTGGAACAACAGAGAATACAATGATGCAGGATTTGCGTCTGATATTAATCGTTGTTGGCGCGATCGCCATTATAGCGCTCCTTCTTCACGGGCTGTGGACCAGCCGTAAAGAGCGCTCGTCAGTGTTCCGCGATCGCCCGCACAAACGTCTAAAACAACGTGACGAACATGATGATGAGAACCTGAGCGACGACGATGAAGAAGGCGTCGGTGAAGTGCGTGTGCGCAACGAGCGCCCAAGCCATCAGGAACCGCGTTTTGACACTATTCGTGAGCCACAGCCGGAGGCGCCGCAAAAGCCAGCGCCAACGCAGCCTGTGCGCCAACCTGCGGCACGCCCTGTTGCGCCTCAGCCTGAAAGCGATCCGCTTCTGGCACCCGCGCCGCAGCCAAAACCGCAGCCGCGTCCTGAACCGGTTCCTCAGCAGCCTGCTGAGTCGCCGTTCATTCCGCAATCAATTCAGGCCGATCCGCTGTTGGATTTAGATCCACTTGAAGCTGCACAACCTGAACCTGCCTATCAGGCGGAGCCAGAGCCAGAAGTGATTGCTGCGCCTGAACCGGCGAAAGCGCCGGCGAACAAACCGAAAGAAGCAGTTTTAGTGCTGCACGTAGCGGCACATTCTGGTGGTGAGTTAAACGGCGAAGCGCTGTTGCAGGGTATTTTGCAGGCGGGCTTCCAGTTTGGTGAAATGAACATTTTCCATCGTCATTTGAGTCCAGCGGGAAGCGGCCCTGTGCTGTTTAGCCTGGCGAATATGGTGAAACCGGGTTCATTCAATCCCGATGGCATGACTGACTTCTCCACGCCAGGCATCTCCATCTTTATGATGGTGCCGTCCTATGGCGACGCACATCAGAACTTTAAGCTGATGCTGCAGTCAGCACAGCGCATCGCAGACGATGTTGGTGGTGTGGTTCTGGATGATGAACGTCGCATGATGACACCGCAAAAGCTGGAAACTTACAAAGCTCGCATTCGCGAAGTGGTAGACGTTTAGGTTCGACGCGCACAATTAACACACGTTTTTAGCAAACCCCCGCTTGTCGGGGGTTTTTTATCTGATGGGGCTTTATGAAATCTGTTCAGGATCACATCACCGAGCTGCGCACTACGCTGCGCCATCACGAATATCTTTATCACGTTATGGATGCGCCGGAAGTGCCGGACGCTGAATACGACCGCATAATGCGTGAGTTGCGAGCGCTTGAAGAGCAGCATCCCGACCTGATTACACCTGATTCGCCCACGCAACGCGTTGGTGCTGCACCCTTGACCGTATTTGAGCAAGTGCGTCATGAAGTTCCCATGCTGTCGCTGGATAACGCTTTCGATGAAACCAGTTTCCTCGCGTTCAACAAACGCGTGCAGGATCGCTTAAAAAGCAGCGATGACATTACTTACTGCTGCGAACTAAAGCTGGATGGTTTGGCAGTGAGTTTGTTGTACGAAAACGGTTTGTTGATCCAGGCGGCAACGCGCGGTGACGGCACCACTGGTGAGAATATCACGGCCAACGTGCGCACCATCCACGCCATTCCGTTACGTCTCAAAGGCGATAACATCCCGGCACGTCTTGAAGTGCGCGGCGAAGTTTTCATGACGCAGCGCGGTTTTGAGAAGTTGAATAACGAAGCGCGCCGCACCGATGGCAAAGTGTTTGCCAACCCGCGCAATGCAGCTGCGGGCTCGTTACGTCAGCTTGATCCGCGCATTACGGCTAAACGCCCGCTCACCTTCTTCTGCTACGGTTTTGGCTTGTTAGAGGGTGGGGAAATGCCGCACAGCCACATGGAGCGGCTACAACAATTTAAAGCCTGGGGCTTGCCGGTCAGCGATCGCATTCGCCTTGCACGTAATGCTGAAGAAGCACTGGCATTTTACCGCGAAGTCGAGCAGCAGCGTCCGTCGCTGGGTTTTGATATTGATGGCGTCGTCATCAAGGTAGATTCACAGGCGTTGCAAGAGCGTTTAGGTTTTGTGGCGCGTGCGCCGCGTTGGGCGATCGCCTTTAAATTCCCGGCGCAAGAGCAGATGACCTTTGTGCGTGACGTGGAATTCCAGGTGGGGCGCACTGGCGCAATTACGCCGGTTGCGCGCCTTGAGCCGGTCCAGGTAGCGGGCGTGATGGTCAGCAACGCTACCTTGCATAATGCCGATGAGATTGAGCGCCTCGGTTTACGCATTGGCGACAAAGTGGTGATTCGCCGCGCGGGTGATGTTATTCCGCAAGTCGTGAATGTCGTGACAACCGAGCGTCCTGATGATGCGCGTGAGGTGACGTTCCCAACCCACTGTCCGGTGTGCGGCTCCGACGTAGAACGTGTTGAAGGGGAAGCAGTGGCCCGCTGTACCGGCGGCCTGATTTGTGGGGCGCAGCGCAAAGAGGCGCTTAAGCATTTCGTGTCCCGACGTGCCATGGACGTTGATGGAATGGGTGACAAGATCATCGATCAACTGGTGGAAAAAGAGTACGTCAAAACGCCCGCCGATCTGTTCCGCCTTACCGCCGGTAAATTAACTGGCCTTGATCGTATGGGGCCAAAATCGGCACAGAACGTGGTTGATGCGTTGGAAAAAGCCAAATCCACTACGCTGGCGCGTTTCCTGTATGCCTTAGGGATTCGTGAAGTCGGTGAAGCCACAGCGGCGAACCTGGCAGGCCATTTTGGCGATCTGCAGAAAGTCATGGATGCCGATCTGGATGCACTGATTGCCGTGCAGGATGTCGGTAAAGTGGTGGCAGCACATGTGCGCAATTTCATGGAAGAGGAGAGTAACCGGGAGGTTATTCGCCAGCTAACTGATGATATTGGCATTCACTGGCCGCAGGTTGAAGTGGTCAACGCTGAAGAGATCGACAGCCCGTTTGCCGGAAAAACGGTGGTTTTAACCGGCTCGCTCTCACAGATGAACCGTGACGATGCAAAAGAGCGTTTAATTGCGTTAGGTGCCAAAGTAAGCGGCAGCGTATCGAAGAAAACCGACTTGCTGATTGCTGGCGAAGCCGCGGGTTCTAAGCTGGCTAAAGCACAGGAGCTGGGCATTGAGATCATTGACGAAGCTGAAATGATTCGCCTGCTAGGAGTATAAATTGGACAAACAGCAACTGGTTGAGATTGCCAATACCGCCATGCCGTTCGGCAAGTATAAAGGCCGGATGCTGATCGATCTGCCCGAACCTTATCTGCTGTGGTTTGCCCGCTGCGGTGACTTTCCTTCAGGTCGCTTGGGTGAAATGATGCAGTTCACGCTAGCGATTAAGATTGAAGGTTTAGAAGGGCTGGTGATGCCGTTAAAACGCAGTGAATAAAAAAAGCCCGCTTCTGCGGGCTTTTTATTGGCGTCATTATTTCTGAGATTCAACAACCGTCGCTTTAACCTGCTGCGCCAGCTGTTTTTCATTGGTTTTCTTATAACGTCCGGCGATAAACGAGCAGACCATTAACTGCACCTGATGGAAGATCATCAGCGGCAGTACAATCATTCCTATTGCGCTGGCCGGGAACAGAATATTGGCCATTGGCACACCGTTCGCCAGGCTCTTTTTCGAACCACAGAACAACACTACAATTTCGTCGGCACGGCTGAAGCCAAACAGGCGTGACGCTAAGTAGTTGATCAGTAGTGCAAAGAACAGCAGCAGCACACAACCTGCAAGGATCCACAGCAGCGTATCAATACCCACGCGATGCCAAATGCCGTTTACAACCGCTTCACTGAAGGCGGAGTAGACCACCAACAAGATGGATGTCTGGTCAGTTTTTCCAATCAAACCACGATGTTTTTCGACCCAACCCGCAATCCAGCGACGCGACAGATGACCTAACACGAACGGTACCAGCAGCTGCAACATGATTTTGCCAATCTGTTCCAGACCGTCGGTTGGCGCGCTGCTGTGAACATCCATCACCAAATTCACCAACAGCGGGGAGATAAAGACACCCAGTAAACTGGACGCTGATGCGCTGCAAACCGCTGCAGCCACGTTGCCGCCCGCCATAGAAGTAAAGGCGATAGCCGACTGCACTGTTGCCGGCAGAATACATAAATATAAGAAGCCGGTATAAATTTCTGGACCGACATTGACCGGATGCCACCACACCAGCAGTAAACCGAGAACAGGAAATAACACAAAAGTGCTACACATGATCCACAGGTGAAGCTGCCAGTGGCTGCTACCTGCAATAATTTTTTCACGTGAAAGCTTCGCGCCATGCATAAAGAACAGCAGGGCGATTGCAGCGGTGGTCAGGTATTCGAAGAAATCAACAAAGCCTCCTTTTGCCGGTAAGAAAGAGGCGAGCAGCACGGTAATGATGAGTTTGATCATCATCGGGTCGATGCGTAAAAATCCCATTGTTAAAACTCGGTTAAAATTACAATGAACCGATTGTGCGATAACTGGGTTTAGAAATAAAATTGATTTATTGCATCAATCTATGAGTAATTTCTATGAATTACACATTACGTCAACTTCGCACCTTCGTCGCTGTTGCCCATCACGGCGGATTTAGTCAGGCGGGACAGGCGATCGGACTGAGCCAGTCTGCAGTGAGCCACAGCATTAAAGAATTAGAAGCTGAAATTGGTGTGCGTTTGCTGGACCGCACCACGCGTGAGGTTAAGTTGACTGAGGCGGGACACCAACTGGCTTCACGCATGGAGCGCTTGCTGGAAGAGATGAACACGACGCTGTTAGATATTCGCAGTTATGGCGAGCAACGTAGTGGAACTGTACGCATAGCCGCTAGCCAAACTATCTCCGCGCATTTGATGCCGCAATGCCTGGCATCGAGTCAGGAAAACTTTCCTGACATCAAAGTGATCCTTCATGACCGCGTGCAACAATGGGTTTTACAAAGTGTTCGTAACGCAGAAGTTGATTTCGGTATTGTTATTGGTCCACTTAACGATGCGGATTTTAGCTGTCTGGCGATTCTTGATGAACCTTTCTTATTACTGTGCCGCAATGACGATCCACTTGCGAGTGTTGAACAAGCGCAGTGGGCGATGCTCAATCAGCGCGTAATGGTATTGCAGGATTATGCCTCGGGAAGTCGTGTGTTAATTGATGCAGCGCTGCGTACACAAGGTGTTGATGTCGAGGTAGTACAGGAGATTGGCCATCCCGCGACACTTTTCCCCATGGTAGAAGCAGGCATTGGCATTAGCATTTTGCCTGCACTTGCTTTGCCTTTACCCGCAGGACGTGCATTAACGGTACGACGCTTATATCCCGAGATTAATCGCAGCCTGACGCTCATTAAACGTAAAAACCGTTCGTTAACACCTGCGGCGGAAGCGATATGGCAAGAAGTGCGTCAGCAGGCCACGCTGCTGACGCAACAACGCGCGCTTAAGCCGGCGTTTTAAATGTAGACATCTATCTGATTACTGCTTGTCGGGCGATTTACACCGTCCGCCTTTATTTCACTGCTTTGCTTTGCACTGTCGGTTTGCTGCTGCGCTTGTTCAGCCTGTTTTTGCTCAAGCTGTGCAATTTGCGCTTCCAACATGGCAATTTGCGACTCATACATCTGCTCCATTTCAGATTTTTGGTCGTCAGTAAGATCCTGATTGTCAGATAACTCTTTTATCTGTTTGGTGACGCTTTGGATTTGTTTGTTCAACGCTGAGATTTGAGAGGTGACACTTCCACCGCCACTGCTGCCGGTACTAACGGCACTGCTTAAAATGCCAGATATTGAGGACATGGTTTTCTCCTTGCAAATAGACATTATCGTTATCGGCGAGGGCGATCATGGCTTGAGTGCCTGGAGTGTTAAGATTTGGAAAAGGTGGGGAAGGGCGATTCAGTCGAACCTGCACAACCTGTGCAGCAGAAACGAAAAAAGCGCCTGAAAGGCGCTTTTCTCTGAATTGGTGGGTCGTGCAGGATATGCCTCGGCCCATCCGGGGCCTCGCCCTGCGGGTGATGCTGACGCATCAGCCTGAATCGCTCCCGGCGATTCAGTCGAACCTGCTGCAGGTTCTCATCCTGCACGTTTAAGACCTGTGCAGCAGAAACGAAAAAAGCGCCTGAAAGGCGCTTTTCTCTGAATTGGTGGGTCGTGCAGGATTCGAACCTGCGACCAATTGATTAAAAGTCAACTGCTCTACCAACTGAGCTAACGACCCGAAGTGGTGGGTGATGACGGGTTCGAACCGCCGACCCCCTCCTTGTAAGGGAGATGCTCTACCAACTGAGCTAATCACCCACTTCGGTACTGCTTAACAAGAGCGTCATCTGACTAAGATATGGTGGGTGATGACGGGTTCGAACCGCCGACCCCCTCCTTGTAAGGGAGATGCTCTACCAACTGAGCTAATCACCCACTTCGGTACTGCTTAACAAGAGCGTCATCTGACTAAGATATGGTGGGTGATGACGGGTTCGAACCGCCGACCCCCTCCTTGTAAGGGAGATGCTCTACCAACTGAGCTAATCACCCATATCTTATCTCTTGTTCACTGCGGGCCAACTCTAAACGTTAATTAAAGAGTGGTGGGTGATGACGGGTTCGAACCGCCGACCCCCTCCTTGTAAGGGAGATGCTCTACCAACTGAGCTAATCACCCCCGCTGTGTGGAGTCGCATTATAGGGATAGTTGATTTTGAGTCAACGGTTTTTAAAACTTAAATGTTCGTTCGGTTTAAATTTAAACATCCTGGAGCGCTTTTAGCCAATGTGCTGGTTTTATTAGCAGAAAGGAACCCTTTCATCAGGCCCAGTTAGCTCGCATGCATTGAGGATTCACCACCAGATGCTAGAATGTGCGCACTGTTTTTCGCGTCTAACCCGTTTTTTGTCATTCAGACAGAGAACCCGCGCATTTAAGGCAATACTCAATGAAAATCAAAACTCGCTTCGCGCCAAGCCCGACCGGCTATTTACATGTGGGCGGCGCTCGTACCGCACTCTATTCCTGGCTTTTTGCTCGTCATAACCAAGGCGAGTTTGTTCTGCGTATCGAAGATACCGATCTTGAGCGTTCAACGCCGGAAGCCATCGAAGCTATTATGGATGGTATGAACTGGCTGAGCCTCGACTGGAATGAAGGCCCCTATTATCAGACCAAACGTTTTGACCGCTACAACGCGGTAATTGATGAAATGCTGGAAGCGGGCACGGCCTATAAATGTTACTGCTCGAAAGAACGTCTGGAAGCGCTGCGTGAAACGCAAATGGCGAACGGTGAAAAACCGCGTTACGACGGCCGCTGCCGCGACAGTCATGATCATCACGCTGCGGATGAACCTTGCGTAGTGCGTTTCCGCAATCCACAAGACGGCTCAGTGATCTTTGACGATCAGATTCGTGGACCGATTGAGTTCAGTAATCAGGAGCTGGACGACCTGATCATTCGTCGTACTGACGGATCACCGACGTATAACTTCTGTGTGGTGGTAGATGATTGGGATATGGGGATCACGCACGTTATTCGCGGTGAAGATCATATCAACAATACGCCACGCCAAATCAATATCCTGAAAGCGATTGGCGCAGAAGTACCTGTTTATGCGCACGTATCAATGATCCTGGGCGACGACGGTAAAAAACTGTCAAAACGTCACGGTGCTGTGGGTGTTATGCAATACCGCGATGATGGCTATCTGCCTGAAGCGCTGCTCAACTATCTGGTGCGCCTGGGATGGTCACATGGCGATCAGGAAATTTTCAGCATTCCAGAGATGAAAGAGCTGTTTACTCTGGATGCTGTTAGCAAATCAGCGAGCGCTTTCAATACGGAAAAGCTCCAGTGGCTGAATCACCATTATATTAATACGCTGGCGCCAGAATATGTGGCGACACATCTGCAATGGCATATTGAAGAGCAGAAAATTGATACGCGTACCGGCCCTGAACTGGCGAAACTGGTGACGCTGCTGGGTGAGCGTTGCAAGACGCTAAAAGAGATGGCGGCCACTTGCCGTTATTTCTATGAAGATTTCGCTGAGTTTGATGCTGATGCTGCCAAAAAACACCTGCGTCCGGTAGCGCGTCAGCCGCTGGAAGTGGTTCGCGATAAACTGGCTGCTATTAGCGACTGGAATGCTGAGAATGTCCATCAGGCGATTCAGGATGCCGCTGATGAACTGGAAGTGGGTATGGGCAAAGTAGGTATGCCGCTGCGTGTCGCTGTTACTGGCGTGGGCCAATCACCGGGTCTTGATGTGACCGTAGAAGCGATTGGTCGTAGTCGTAGCGTAGAGCGTATCGAAAAAGCGCTGGCCTTTATTCGTGAGCGCGAGGCACAAGCCTAAAAATAAAGCCGGAAGCATCATGCTTCCGGCTTCTTTCACTCTTCGCTAATTCCAAGACGCTGCAAAACGCCTTTTATTCCTTCCCGCAAAATCAATGCAGCTAACATATCTTGTTCAATTGACGTCATTTGCTGGACAGAACTTATTAATAACGCAGGTAATGAATTAGGTTGAGCACCATAAATGGCGGCGGGCTCATTCAGGTTACGTGTTGACTGGATAAAGCTTTTAACGCGTTCATCAATATGAATCAATCGCGCCTTACCGCCTTGTACACCCGGCTTTGGTGTAGTGGTCCAGTTCTCACGCTTGATCCATTTATTCACCGTCTGCCGACTGTAACCCGTTTCAACTGCAAGCTCTTCGGGGGTTAGCCATTCCTTTTTCACGATGCTGTCCCTGTTCAATACATTAGCTCTACATATTACAGCAAATCGTAACGTGTGAAAGTAACTCAAGAGGAAATTGCCTTTTGCCTGTCGACAAAAGGCAGGAATATTTATTGAGCAGCGCTGGCTTGCTCGCTTGCAGGGCGGAAAGCAAGGAAATAAGTGAGGCCAACGAAAATTGCACCCCCTACGCCATTACCCAAAAACACGGCAATAAAGTTAGGGAAATATTCAGCCCAGCTCATCTGTCCTGCAAAGATAGCCGCAGGAATGATAAACATGTTGGCGACAACGTGTTGGAAACCGATGGCGACAAATGCCATGACCGGAAACCACATGCCAAAGATTTTGCCAACAACATCTTTGCTGGCAAAAGCCAGCCAGACAGCAAGACACACCAGCCAGTTACAACCGATACCAGAAATAAAGGCGTGCAGAAAATCAGCATTGGCCTTCGCTGTGGCGATGGCGACGGTTTTCTTTAAATAGTCTCCCTCAGTCATGCCAAGCATGTGACCAAAGAACCAGGCAACCGCAACGCTGCCAAGGAAATTGGCCAACGTCACCCACAACCAGTTACGCAGTACGCTGGCTAAGCTAATACGGCGAGCGAACCACGCCATTGGCAGCAGCATCATGTTGCCGGTTAACAGTTCTCCGCCCGCCAACACCGTCAGAATCAATCCTACCGGAAAGACGGCTGCGCCTAAAAAGCCGCCAAACGAACCCCAATCTGCGGGTAAAGAGTTAATAACATGCAGATCAAGTAGAAAACCGGTGGCGATGAAGGCCCCAGCCATGAAACCTAAAAGCATTAAGGTACTGAAGGATGCACGGCTTTTAACCACGCCGGCTTGAATCGCCAGTTGAGCGATCTCTTTTGGTGTATGCAGCGACATATTATCTCAATCGTTTTTTGAATAGTGGAGCGTCAAACGCCTGGTAGAAGCGCGGTGCACAGGAAGATTTCCCAGCAGCCGCTTAATTAGCACGCTAAGTTTCACATGTCATTTCGGTGAAAACAAGAAAATTCCCATAACATATTTAACGGCTATTTAACTTGAGGTAGCTGGAATATTCTGTCTTTATTTGCAGTTATGTAAGCAGAAAATTGAGTGGAGTGAGGCGCTTACTGCAGCGGTAGCGCGCCATTGCGGGATGATTGCCGCCTTTTTCAGCGATCGAACACAGAAAGTGATTTTGCCGTTGACACTCCGAAGGGGGTTTCATATTATGCCGTCCGTCGCTTCACGCGACAGTTTTTACGGCTCGGGGGTATAGCTCAGCTGGGAGAGCGCTTGCATGGCATGCAAGAGGTCAGCGGTTCGATCCCGCTTATCTCCACCAAACTTCTTCCCAAGAGTTTGGCGCGGTAAAAACGATGTTCAGATGTGGGGGTATAGCTCAGCTGGGAGAGCGCTTGCATGGCATGCAAGAGGTCAGCGGTTCGATCCCGCTTATCTCCACCAA